>NASX01000118.1 GCA_002085155.1 Sorangiineae bacterium NIC37A_2 | reverse complement strand
GTGGCGATCGGATGTGACTCGGGTGGCGGAGGTGATGATGGTTCCGGGGGAGCGACATCCGCGAGCGGCGGTGGTGTAGGGGATGGCGGAAGCAGCGTGGGCGGTTTCCAGAACGGCGCGTTCTCTGAGCTATGCGGAGGCTCGGGCCTATGTGATCGGCCCTCCTCCCGACACATCGGCATTACCGGAATGTGAGTCGCTGAACGCTTGCTATTAGCAGGAGATGTAGTTCGGAACGACTGCACCAAACGGGCGCGGGGAGCCTCGAGAGTGTGCTCTGACAAAATTCTTTCACTTCCCGGTTTCGCGAAGCTTCTGTAGAGATCGGGGAGAAAGGGAGTTCTCTCATGGAAGACGGTTCATCCGGTCGGTCACAGCTATTTCTGTTCTGTATCCTGCCGGTGCTGTTCGCACTCGGTTGTTCGATGGAACGGGGCGAGCCTGCGGAGGACTCAGTTCGAGCGACCACGTTGGAGGCCATGACACCCATCTCGCTCAGTATGCCGGTGCCGAAAGGGCGGCAACTGAAGCAGTTTGGGCTGATCGGACTCGACGGAGTGACGCTCGAAGACCGAGCACGGACCGAACGAGTCGACGGGGGATTTGCCGCGATCGCCAATACTCGAAGCGGCCAGGTGACCGTTGGAGCCGATGCCCATTCGGGGTCGATCCCTTGAACCTTGTTTTTCAGCAACCAACGACCGTGCAGCCCTTCGTCCGGTTGGAGCCTGGCCAAGCGCGCCCGACGCCTCTGCCGCCCGGTCGCTACCAGGGCCTCGATCTCAAGAGTCGGGCCACCTTGACTCTCACCGCGGGCCAATACTTCTTTGGAAGCGTGAATATTGAGCCGGATGCGAACCTTCGCATTCAGGACACGAACGGTCGAGTCTTCTCGTTGTCAGCAACTCACTTGTCGTCAAGGCGGCATTCCAACGAGTCGGCGGAGGTTTCCCGAATCTTCAGGTCACCTACCCCGGAACGTCGCAAGCGACGCTTATAGCGCCGTTTGCCGGCTGGGTCATTGCTCCGCGTGCGCTCATCAACGTGCGCTCATCAACCTGGAGGCCATGGGCACCAAGGTTCACGAGGGAGCATTCTTTGGCAAGTCCGTTCGACTCGCTCCGGGCATGACGCTGCGGCATCGTCCGATGCCCTGGCTTGTTCAAACGGTCTCGGTGACTCCGGCTCAGGTCTGTCCTGGGCAAAGCTTCGAGGTCGCAGCGCAGACCGGAAACGTTGGTCTGCCGAACGACTCCGTGAAGGTCTTGATCGACCGCGTGCCCGTCACCCGCTACGTGGATCAACTCTTCGGAAATCCGGGGCCTCGCGAGATCACTGTTGTTGCGAAAGCGTCGGGCGGACTCATCGACTCGCAAGTCGCGACCGTCGAGCTTGTCGCCTGTCCAAACAGCGGACCTTTCCCTCAGCTCGTGTTCGAGGAGAATATCCTCGAGCAGGACTCGATCCATGTCAGCGTCCTCAACGCTGCCGACTTCGAGGACGGGACCCAGCGCTATACCTTTGACTTCGGCGATGGCGACGTCGTTGAGAGCTCCTTTCCGTCTGTCACTCACGACTACACGGACTCTTTCGGCGCGGACGAGGAATACCGGGCGTTTCTGACCAAGGTCACCGTCCAGCGTACGGGACTCGCGGATGTCCAGGCTTCGCGCACCGCGCTCGTTTGGAACACCTACGCCGTGACCAAGAAGCGTGGCTCCATTGAGCCGCCGACAAGAGCGACGACGGATTCGCTGAGGAAGTCGGAGGGCAATTGGGTAGGTTCGGCAAGAATCGGCAACCGCGAACCCGAGACCCTGAGTGTCGATTCGATGCGGATCGACCAGATCCCCTGCGACGGGGATATGCCGGTCATCCCGGGCTCCGTCACCTCGCTTGCCCGTACCGTGCAGCCCGGAGGTTCGACGCTCGTATCCTTCACCGTCCCCATGAGCGCGATCGGAAGCGGCGTCTGTGGCGTTCAGACTCACTTCTTTGGATCCGTGGCGAGCGGACCGCTCGCAAACTCCTCCGCCTATTTCGAGGCCCCGAGGATGGGCTCAACGACGCCCGTCGACGCAACTCAGCAAGCGCTCCTCGACTATCTCGTCGAAAACCAGCTCGTTGCGAATCCGGACAGAATTTCGGGTCGCGAGATCGCGGAGCTCTATCGACAGCGCCGCATTCGCTATTCGATTGCCCAGCAGGCTTTCTACCAATCGGCACCCGGACCGACCGGACCGGAATGCGATCCCCAGGATCTGAGCGACATTCCTGGAGTCGGCTACTCCTGCCTTCCGACGAGCGAGTTCACGACCGATAGCGCGTCCTATATCGCCAACGCGTACAAGGGCGACGCCGTGCTCATCCACGCCTGCGGTTTGTCACGGACATGTTCCAGAAGCTCGGTCCGCCCCAAAAGTATTCGCACAGCGGTATAATGATCCGCAACCAGGACCAGCTCCGGCACTGAACGGGCCAGGATAGCTGGCTGATGACCCACGGGATCGGTCTTGGCGGTCTCCCCACGGAAGGAATCGAGGAAAGCGCGCTGCGCCATTTCTGGCCGGGCCCTATCACGGCCTCGATCCCCGAGGCGTTCGAGGATGGCGTTATTGCGACATCGCCCGAAGGAGATCCTAACCGGGTCCTTGGATTCAACCGGAATTCGGCTCGCTGTCCCGGCGACGCATCGATCGTATTCCCTCGTCTGGTCAAGCCCGCTCCGCAGCACGA
>NASX01000012.1 GCA_002085155.1 Sorangiineae bacterium NIC37A_2 | reverse complement strand
AAAAAGCTCGCATCGCCGCCCAGAAGGAAAAAGAGCGCAAAGAGGCCGAGAAAGAAAAGGCCCGCATCGCTCTCGAAAAGGAGCGCGAAAAAGCTCGTATCGCCGCTCAGAAGGAAAAAGAGCGCCTCGAAAAGGAAAAGGAAAAAGAGCGGATCGCCCTCGAAAAGGAGCGCGAAAAAGCTCGCATCGCCGCCCAGAAGGAAAAAGAGCGCCTCGAAAAGGAAAAGGAAAAAGAGCGCGAGCGGATCCGTAAGGAGAAGGAGAAGCTCGAAGCCGCTCGCAAGCGCGAGGAAGAGCGGATCCGCAAGGAGAAGGAGCGCGAAGCTTACCGCAAGGCCCGCGAAGCCGAGCGCGCCAAGGTCCGCGCCGAAAAGGAGGCAGCTAAGCGTGCGCTCGAGGGGCGCATCGCTCGCCAAGCTCGCCAAGCTCAGAAGATCGCCGGCAACGCACGTGGGGCTTCGTCACGGGTCTATCGTCCGGACGCGATCCCGAGCCAAAGCGGAACCACCCGGGAGCATCCGGGCGTTCCTCGCCCCGGCATCCGTCCCCCCCTGCCGCATCTCCGAGTTCGCCCCTCGGTCCCCCCGGTCCCGATCAAGCCCCCGCCGCCGGCGGAGCTCGACGCTCGCTGGGCCTTGATCCAGGAGCGCCTCAAGAAGACGCCCGAAGCGTTCCAGCGTGAATACGCCGAGAGCTTCGACATGTCCTGGATCCACCACGACAGCGCCCTGGAAGGCGTCGTCTACACCTTCCAAGAGCTCAAGACAGCCATCGACGACAACATCGTCGTCGTCCCGGACTCGAGCCTGCAGCCTGTCTGCGAGGAGATCCGTCGTCATAAGGCGGCCATCGACGTGGTCCGGGAGCTCGGCAATAACGACGTGCCGCTCTCCGCTGACGTCTTGAAGCGCCTCTACCTGATCCTGCATCCGGAAGAGGGCGACCTCAAGTCGGTCAAATACCGCAAGGAGATCCCCCAGCACCGCCTCTACTTCCATGAGTACGCGGCGCCGGACAAGATCGCCGTCCGGATCCGCCAGGCTCTCGACTGGTTCCATGGACCCGAGGCCGAAAAGCTCCGCGACCCGATCCGGGTCGCCGCACGGCTGCACTACGATCTCCTCCGCACGTTCCCGTTCCCCGAGGACAGCGGCAAGGTGTCGCGCATGCTGATGAACGTGGTGCTGCTCCGCGCGAAGTATCCGCCCGCGATCCTGCACTCAACCGAGCGGCAGCGCTATTACGATGCGCTCCGCGGGGCGCTTCCGACCATTGTTCAGATGGTCACCGACTCGATCAAAAACGCCCTCACGAACATCGAGAAGATGCTCGACGAGGAAGACGAGAAGCTGAGCGCCGAGAGCAACCGCGTCCCGGCCTGATTCAGCGCCTGCTCAGGATGAGGCCCCGCGGCGTCGCTCGGGGCCTTTCTCCTTTCGGGAGGCGAAAGTGAAGCTCTCGAACGCTGCTCGGGCCCCAGGTGCGTTGAGCGGGAGCTCTCTGCGCGAGCGAATTCCGGGGGTGCTCGAGGCGGATCCACGTGAGGCAAGTTCGACGAAACTTACGCGGGATCCTGGAGCAAGCTCGGCCAACCCGTCGTCTGCGCGAGCTTGGCCAGAGCGACGTTGTACTCAAAAATCGCCTGCATTTCGCTGAAGCGCTTGAGAGCGTACTCCTTGGCCGGCTCGACGAACTCGTCGTCTTCCGTGAGCCCGAGCTCAGCCCCCTGTTGGACCCGGATCAGCCATTGTTTGGCGTAACGGGCCGAACGATGCCACGCATCGACGCGCGCCTTGGCGTCGGCGGCGCCTTGATAAGCCTCTTCGACCTCTACGGCGATCCCTCCGATGGCAAAACGCTCCGTCGCGCGCATCTCCTCAAGCTCCGCGCGCGCCTTAGCCACACGAGCTGACTGCGGCAAAAAGTCGAGCTTCCAGCGCATGACCAACCCGAGGCCCACGAAAGGTGCGTTGAGCGGATCATAAGAGAAGGGGTTCCGTTGGTCGGTCACCTCGGGAGCCCGCGACATCTTCGCCGCAAAAGCGAGCCCCACGTCCGGCAGGTATTTGGCGCGCTCGAGCTCGACGAGCGCTTGCCGGGCTCGAAGCCCAGCGCGAACCATGTTGAGCTCGGGGCGGTGGAGCCGGGCCGCTTCGAGATACATGGCCAGGGGCCCGAGCTCATGGCTCGAACGAGCAAGCGGGATATCCGGGAGCTCAACTCGCTTCTCGAGCCCCGTGAGGAAACCGAGCCCCGCGAGCGCGATCTTCTCCTGGCGCTCCGCCTCGCTGCCGCGCGCTTCGAGCTCCGCTTGGACCATCTTCAGCTTGAGGAGATCGAGATCGTCTCCCTCCCCTTCGCTGATCTTGGTCTCGAGGCGCTCGATGCCCTTTTCGAGCTCGCCGCGCACCTCATGGATCAAGAGCTTCGCGTCCCTCGCGAACAGAACTCCGTAGTAGGCGCGGTGGACGTCGAGCTCGATCTCGTTTTTGATCTTTTCCACCTCGCCCTTCCCCGCGTCGACGGCCGCATCCGTCGCGCTCCAGAGGGAACGGAGCTTGCCGAAGGTCCAGAGCGGAACCACACCCTCCACGCCAACTTGGTAGGCGAGCGCCATGTTGCCCGTCAGGCTCGCGTCCGAGTTCGGACTATAGAGGCTCGTTCCGCGCCAGCTCGGCAAAATGCCGGCGCCGCCCGTCACGTTCACCTCACCAAACGGGACGAGCCGGGCCTCTCGACGCTCACTCTCGGCTCGCTCGAGGCGCGCCCGCGCCTCTTGGATCTTCGGGAAGTTCGCCCGGGCGAGCTCAACACACTCCTTCAAAGACAGCTCGCGTTTCCCTGCCCCATCCTGAGCGGGAGCTGCGAGCGCCGCGGCGCTGCCGAGCGTCCCAAAGCAGAGGGCGACCGCGAGCGTCCGGAAGAGCCGCCTCGGACCACTCCCCACCGCCATGGCGCACAGCCGGAGCTCGGACCTAGCAAACATGCCTTTTTTTGCGCTCTCTCCTCGAAGCAACAGGCTTTCTCATAATCGGGATGGCCCCGAGAAGAAAGGCCTACTTGGCCTCGAAGGTCCCGCCCGGCGAGTTAACCGCGGCCGCCGCCGACCTTAGGAAGACCGGCTTGTTTGATGCCTTTTCCCCGAGCAAGCGGTCGGGGCGTGGCAACCGGAGAAGAGTCCCCGTCGTTCAAATGACCCCGGATCTCCGAGCGACGCAGCGCACGACGGAAGTTCGAGCGATCGAGCCCCGCCTGACGTGCGGCCTCCGAAAGATTGCCGCTGGCGCGGCCAAGCAGGGCCGAAAAATAGCCCTGTTCAAATTCTTCCATGGCCCGTTCCTTGGCCTCCCGGTAGGGCAAATCGAGCAGACTCTGGGAAATGGTCCGGCCTTTCGGCTGGGGCGTCTCGCGCGTGGGGCCACTCGCTCCCGGCAGGTCGCTGACCAAGATGGTCGAGCCACGACAGAAGACGATCGCGTGCTGGATAGCGTTCTCCAGCTCCCGCACGTTTCCTTCCCAGGTCCGCGACTGAAGCGCCGTGAGAGCCTCAGGGCTAATTCGTCGCACCTCCGACCGCGCAGCTTCCGCGTGTTTTTGGAGGAAATGGTACGCGAGCAGCGGGATATCCTCCACGCGTTCACGCAGCGGCGGCAGATTGATCTCCACAACCGCTAACCGATAGTAGAGGTCCTGGCGGAACTTCCCTTGAGCAATGCGCTCGCGCAGATCGACGTTCGTCGCCGCCACCACGCGCACGTCGACGGTCCGCGTCTCGTCGGAGCCGACCCGACGCACTTCCCCTTCCTGGAGCGCCCGCAAGACCTTCACCTGGGCGAGCAGCGGCAGGTCACCGATCTCGTCGAGGAACAGCGTTCCGCCATCGGCGGCTTCGAAGAGTCCCTGGCGCGTCGTGGTAGCACCGGTAAACGAGCCCTTCATGTGCCCGAAGAGCTCGCTCTCGATCAGGTTCTCAGGAATGGCGGAGCAGTTGACGGTGACAAAGCGGCCCTGAGAACGGCCCGATTGCGCGTGAATGGCGCGGGCGGTGAGCTCTTTGCCGGTCCCGCTCTCGCCGGTAATGAGGACCGTCGACGAAGTCCCTGCGACGCCGAGCGCACGGGCGTAAACCTCGTGCATGCGCGGCGCGCTCCCGATCAAGTCACCAAGCTTCTCCGCGCGCTGAAGGCGACGCTCGAGAGCGAGCGTGCGGTCGAGAAGCCTTCGATGCTCCGCGGCCTTGCGCACCGTGATGGCGACCTCCGCCGTCGAACGGAACGGCTTTGTGAGGAAATCATACGCGCCCGCGCGCATGGCCTCGACGGCCACGTCCACGTCACCGTGCGCCGTCATGATGACGACGTTCACGTCGCTGCCTTGACGCTTCGCTTCCGCCAGGAACTGGAGCCCGCTCAGACCGGGCATCTGCAAGTCGACGAGCGCCACGTCCACCGGCTCCCGGGCAAGGATCGCCAGGGCGTCCTCCCCAGAGACCGCGGTGAGCACCGTCATGGACTCAGCCGTCAGGAGCCGAGCGAGCGTGCGGCGCAGCTCGGGCTCATCGTCGACGACGAGAACTCGCGCTGATTGGGCCGATTCTTCCGCTTCTGTACTCAGAGCCATGTAGTGGATGCCACTTCCGGATCTAAAGTGTATCAGAGAGAGACGGGGACGTCCCATTTTTGGCCATGCCCGCTTCCCGGTCGACCCGAGGGACCGCCAAGTCCCTCGGCGGCGCGCCTGTGGCTGAGGGATGGAGCTACATTTTTTCGCCTCCTTCGAGTAGGTTCCCTCTTCGCGATGGCCGGCCCTTCCAAATCCTCAAGAGGCGCGACGCCCGAGCTCGAGCTCGCGGCGTTCATTGGGCAGGAAGCGGCTCTCGTGGGACAGCTCTCTTTTGCGGGGAATGTTCGGCTCGACGGGTCCTTTGAAGGCGAGCTCCGGGGCGGCGACGTGGTGGTCCTTGGGCCGTCGAGTCGTGTCAGCGGGAGCATCGCGGCCCGCCGCGTGATTATCCTGGGGGGCCGGGTCGAAGCGGACATCGTGGCCCGGGAGGCCGTCGAGATCCGCCCCGGGGCCGAGGTGCTCGGAGCGCTGACCAGCCCGGAAATCCTCGTCGATCCTGGGGCGAAGTTCTCCGGAACCTTCCACACCGAGCCCCCGCCCGTCGTGGCTGAGGTCCAGCCGACCGCCACCTGAGCCTCCTCAGAGGGCTTCTCGTGTGGCCTTCGTGACGAGCTCCCGATACTTCGGCAGAGCCCGGAGCGGGCCGAACTCCGACTGGGTCTCCGAGCGGACGATCCAGTCCTGTGTCGAACGGAAAGTCCGGAGAAATCGTGGTCGTTCGTAGCCGCTGGCGATGTGCAGAGTCCGCTCGAAGCGCTCGTAACAGCGCTCCGCGAGGGCGCGCTGCTCGGCCCCGGCATCCGCCGCCCGCAAGCAGGCGACACGGGCCTGGGTGTAGGGGACCTCTGCGCTCGTTGGAAACTCCTCTTCGAGGGTCTTCAGAGCCACATCCGCCGCGTCGAGCTCTCTCGCGCGGCCCGGGCCCGGAGTGCGCGCCAAGCGCAGCCGGCCGTAGGCGATTCCGATGAGCTCATAATACCGCGCCCGGCGAGGCAGGGCGCAGCCCGCAACGTGCAGCTTCTCTGCTGCCTCGTAGTACGCGAGACCAAGCTCGGCGGCGCGGGTTTCGTCGAGATCCTTGTCGTAAAACAGCGCGTCCGCGAGCCAAACGAGGACAGTGCCGCTCTTCGGATGGGCTTCTTTCAGCTCGCTGAAGATCCGCTGGGCCTCCTTGTAGTTCTTGTCCTCGAAGGCGGTCATGCCCGGCTCCATCATCGAGCGCGGCGGATCGTCCGAGAGGCCTCCGGCGCAGGTGGGGGCTGGCTTTGGTTTCACGACTTTTTCCGGCCGATTCGTCTCACGACACGCGACCGCAACCCACAAGGCGACGATCCCGACGAAGATGCGGATGGGCGGCGCGTGCTTCATGGGTCACCGGAAAAATACAAGAGCACCTCTCGAGGACTTGCAGAGGCCCCAACTTCGTGGCCCAATTCCTGACGCCCCGCCCCCGTCAGCTAGAGCGCAAGCGGATCGGGCCCCCGAGCTTCGGCGGCCAAGACCGATCCCCCGCGCGCGAGAGTCTGACCTTCCCGCTTGCACTGAGGCTCGCGAGGAAGCTAGGGAGAGTTGTCCCACGACGTCCGACATCAGGAAAAAGGAAATGAGCCTGCCCACCAAAGAAGGATTGTACGATCCACAATTCGAGCACGACGCCTGCGGCATCGGAATGGTTGCTAACATCCGGGGCGAGCGAACGCACGAAATTGTCCAAAAGGGCGTCGATATCCTCCTGAATCTCGAGCACCGGGGTGCATGCGGTTGCGATCCGCTCACAGGCGATGGCGCCGGCATCTTGACCCAGATCCCCGACGCGTTCTTCCGCAAGGAATGCGCCTCCATCGGCATCACACTGCCGGAGGCTGGAAACTACGGCGCGGGCCTCGTCTTTCTGCCGCGCTCGCCCAGCGAGCGCGACCGCTGTCGTCAGATCCTCGAGGACAAGATCAGCGGCATCGGCCAGAGGCTGCTCGGCTGGCGTGAAGTGCCCGTCGATCCGACGGCGCCCGGCCCCCTGGCCCAGGAGTCGGCCCCCTATATCGCCCAGGTTTTCATCGGCTCGACCTGCTCGGATCCCGAGGAGTTTGAGCGGAAGCTGTTCGTGATCCGCAAGTGGGCGGAGCGCACCGTGCGCGAGAGCCATCTCCTCGAGAGGGGTCGCTTCTATATTCCGAGCCTCTCAGCGCACACCATTGTCTACAAGGGTCTACTTCTCCCAGGTCAGCTCAAGCGCTTCTACAAGGACCTCGACGATCCCGAGTTCGTCTCGGCGCTCGCCATGGTGCACCAGCGCTTCTCGACGAACACCTTCCCGACCTGGGAGCTCGCGCAGCCCTTCAGGGTCCTCTGCCACAACGGCGAGATCAACACCGTCCGCGGCAACCAGCTATGGATGGCCGCTCGTGAGCAGCTCTTCGATGGTCAGATTTTCGGCGAAGATCTGCGCAAGATCCTGCCGACCATCGCGCCTGGAATGAGCGATTCGGCTCGGCTCGACATGGTCGCTGAGCTGCTCGTGATGGCGGGACGCTCCCTGCCCCACGTGATGATGATGCTGGTGCCCGAGGCCTGGCAAAATGATCCGCTCATGCCCGCGCACAAGCGTGAGTTTTATGAGTATCACGCTTGTCTCATGGAGCCGTGGGACGGCCCGGCGGCGCTCGCCTTCACGAACGGCCGCCAAATCGGCGGTCTGCTCGACCGAAACGGTCTGCGTCCCGCTCGTTACACGATCACCAAAGACGGCATGGTCGTCTTGGGTTCGGAGATCGGTGTGCTCCCGATCGATCCGGCCAACGTCGAGCGCCACGGGCGCCTCGAGCCGGGCAAGATGTTCTTGATCGACCTCGAGGAGGGCCGCCTCATCGAAGACGACGAGATCAAAGAGATCGTCTGTCGCCAGAAGCCCTACGGAAAGTGGGTCCGGGACAACAAAATCTGCCTCGACGACGTCGAAGCCCCGGCTGCGCCCTCCCAGCGCGAGACGGAACCGCTGCTCAAGCGGCAGAAGATGTTCGGCTACACCAAGGAGACGGTGCAGTTCCTGCTCGCACCCATGCTCACGACTGGCCAAGAGCCGGTGGGATCGATGGGTACGGACACTCCGCTCGCCATCCTGAGTGACCAGCCGCAGTCACTGTTCAACTACTTCAAGCAGCACTTCGCCCAGGTCACGAACCCTGCCATCGATCCTATTCGTGAGGAGATGGTGATGAGCCTGCGCACCTACGTGGGCGGCGAAGGCAACGTCCTCTTCGAGCTCCCCGATCAGGCGCAACAGCTCCAGATCGAGAGCCCGATTTTGACCAGCGAGGAGCTGAACAAGCTTCGCTACGGCCATTTCGCTCAGCACCGCCTGCCGCCGACCCTGTCCATGCTCTACCGAGTCAAAGACGGAACCCACGGCCTCAAGGCTGCCCTCGATGAGCTCTGCCGCCAGGCTTCCCACGCGGTCATGAACTCCCACAGCATGCTCATCCTGAGCGATCGTGGGGCCTCGGAAGAGTGGGCACCGGTGCCCGCTCTGCTCGGCACCGCCGCCGTGCACCATCACCTCATGCGCAACGGCACGCGCATGAAGGTCGGCATCATCGTCGAGACCGGCGAGGCCCGCGAAGTGCATCACTTCTGCCTCCTCACCGGCTACGGCGCGGGAGCCGTGAACCCCTACCTCGCCTTCGAGACGATCGAAGACATGGTCCGCTCGGGGAACTACGAGGGCGTGACCGACGTCAACAAGGCGAAGAAGAACTTCGTCAAGGCGATGAACAAAGGCTTGCTCAAGGTGATGAGCAAGATGGGCATCTCTACGCTTCAGAGCTACCACGGCGCCCAGATCTTCGAGGCGATCGGCCTGAGCGAAGAGCTCGTCGAGCGCTACTTCACCGGCACCGTCAGCCGCGTCAAGGGCATCGACCTCGACGTGATCGCCGAGGAATGTCGGCTCCGCCACGAGTCGGCGTACCCGCGTACGGCGACCGAAAAGAACCACCTGTCGGTCGGCGGCGAGTACCACTTCCGCTCGCAAGGCGAACGCCACCTCTGGAGTCCGAGCGTCATCTCGAACCTCCAGCGCGCGGTGCGTCAAGAGGACATCTCCTCCTACAAGCAGTACGCCGATCTCATCAACAACCAACCCGGCGGGCCCATCACGCTGCGCGGGCTCTTCACCCTCAAGACCGGCGAGCGGCCTCCGGTGCCGCTCGAAGAGGTCGAACCGGCCAACATGCTGGTCCGCCGCTTCGCCACGGGCGCCATGAGCTACGGCTCGATCAGCGCCGAGGCTCACGAAAACCTGGCGATCGCGATGAACCGCATCGGCGGCCGCAGCAACACCGGTGAAGGCGGCGAAGACCCTGCTCGCTTCGAGCCGGCCCCGAACGGAGACCTGAAGCGCCTCGATCAAGCAGGTCGCCTCGGGCCGCTTTGGCGTCACGACGCATTACCTCGTGAACGCCGACGAGCTCCAGATCAAGGTCGCCCAGGGCGCCAAGCCCGGCGAAGGCGGTCAGCTCCCCGGCCATAAGGTCGACGCGATCATCGCGCGCACCCGGCACTCGACGCCGGGCGTGACGTTGATCTCGCCTCCGCCTCACCACGACATCTACTCGATCGAAGACCTGGCTCAGCTGATCTTCGACCTGAAGATGGTGAACCCGAAGGCGCGCATCAGCGTGAAGTTGGTCGCAGAAGCGGGCGTCGGCACCGTCGCGGCTGGTGTGGCGAAGGCTCACGCCGACGTCATCCTCATCTCCGGCTACGATGGGGGCACGGGCGCTTCACCCCTGACCTCGATCAAGCACGCGGGTGTGCCTTGGGAGCTCGGCCTGTCGGAGACACACCAGGTGCTCGTGAAGAACGACCTGCGCAGCCGCGTCATCCTGCAGACGGACGGACAGCTGCGCACCGGGCGGGACGTGGTCATCGCGGCCCTGCTCGGCGCCGAAGAGTTCGGTTTCGCGACCGCGCCGCTCGTCGCCTCCGGCTGCATCCTGATGCGCAAATGCCACCTGAACACCTGCCCGGTCGGTATCGCGACTCAGGATCCGGTGCTGCGCAAGCGCTTCGAGGGCAAGCCCGAGCACGTGATCCGCTTCATGTTCTACGTGGCCGAAGAGGCTCGGGAGCTCATGGCAGCGCTCGGCTTCCGCACGCTCGAGGAGATGGTCGGACACACCGAACTCATCGGGCTCCGCAATGACCTGCACTGGAAGGCCTCACGTCTCGACTTCACCGACCTGCTCTCGGGTGTCTCGGCTCCGCCGAGCGTCGGGCGGCACAAGATGATCGAGCAGGATCACGGCCTCGACGGCTCGCTCGACATCAAGCTCATCGAGCTCTGCAAGCCGGCGCTCGACGACAAGACTCCGATTCACCATGAGCTCACGGTGCGCAACGTCGACCGTACGGTCGGAGCGATGCTGTCCGGTGAGGTCGCGCGCCGCTTCGGTCCCCACGGCCTGCCCACGGACACGATCCGCCTCACCTTCACCGGGACCGGCGGGCAGAGCTTCGGTGCCTTCGTCGCCAGCGGCATCACCCTGGAGCTCAAGGGCGCGTCGAACGACTACCTCGGCAAGGGCATGTCCGGCGGCATCATCGCGGTCCAGCCCGGCCCCGGGGCGACCTTCGTCGCTGCTGACAACATCATCGTGGGCAATACGACCCTCTACGGTGCCACCAGCGGCAAGGCGTTCATTGCCGGCCGCGCCGGTGAGCGCTTCTGCGTCCGGAACAGCGGAGCCACAGCGGTCGTCGAAGGCGTGGGTGACCATGGCTGCGAGTACATGACCGGCGGCCGTGTCATCTGCCTCGGCACCACCGGCCGGAACTTCGGCGCTGGTATGAGCGGTGGGCTCGCCTTCGTCCTCGATGACGACGGACGCTTCCGCGCCCGCTGCAACATGGAGATGGTCGAGCTCGAGGGCGTGAGCCCCGAAGATGCGAGCTTCCTCGCGGACATCCTCGAAGAGCACGTGGCCCGAACCGGCAGCGCGAAGGCGAAGAGTTGTCTCCTGCATTGGGAGCAGACTCTCTCGAGCTTCATCAAGGTCGTCCCGACCGAGTTCCGCCGCGTCATGGAGCAACTCGCCCAAAGCCAGGGCCAGTCTGCTCCCGTCCCCCGCCGTGACAGCCTCAAGGTCATCTCGCCGAAGCCGGACAGCGTCAAACACTAACACATCACAAACAACTCACTCTTAGCACCACGTCCATGGGAAAAGTTACTGGGTTTCTGGAGTACCCCAGAAAAAGTCCGCTCAAGTTGCCGATCGCGGATCGCGTCAAGAACTATCGCGAGTTCGAGCTCCCTCCCGCTGAGGAGACGCTCAAGGAGCAGGGGGCGCGCTGCATGGATTGCGGCGTTCCCTTCTGCAACACCGGCTGTCCGCTCGGTAACCTGATCCCCGACTGGAACGACCACACCTACCGGGGACTCGCTCGAGAGGCGATCGACGCACTCCACGCGACGAACAACTTCCCCGAGATCACCGGGCGCGTCTGTCCCGCGCCCTGTGAGGCCGCGTGTGTGCTCGGCATCAACAGTGACCCCGTCGCGATCAAACTCATCGAGCGCGCGACGGCCGATCGCGCCATCGAACAGGGCTGGATCCAGCCGATGCCGCCCGCCAGCCGGAGCGGCAAGAAGGTCGCCGTCGTGGGCGCAGGTCCCGCTGGACTTGCCGCTGCGCAGCAGCTCGCGCGCGCCGGGCACCTGGTCACGGTTTTCGACCGCGACGACCGCGCGGGCGGCCTTTTGACCTACGGGATCCCCGATTTCAAGATGGAAAAGGGGCTCGTCGATCGACGCGTGGAGCAGATGACCCAAGAAGGGGTCACCTTCAAGCTCGGAGTCGATGTTGGCAAAGACATCACCGGCGCCGATCTGAAGCGTGATTTCGACGCAGTTCTGCTCACGATTGGCTCACGGGTTCCCCGCGACCTGCCTGTGCCGGGACGCGAGCTCGACGGCATCCATTTTGCGATGGATTTCCTCACACAACAGAACCGCCGCGTCGCAGGCAAAGAGGTCTATGGCGCGCCGATTCTCGCCGAGGGCAAGAAGGTCGTCGTGATCGGTGGTGGCGATACGGGCAGCGACTGCATCGGCACCAGCCATCGTCAAGGCGCAGTTAGCGTCACGAACTTTGAGATCATGCCGAAGCCCCCCGAGCAGCGGGCGGAGTCGACCCCCTGGCCCCTCTGGCCGCTCATGATGCGCACCTCGACCTCTCACGAGGAAGGCGGCGAGCGTCGCTTCAGCGTTACGACCGATCGCTTCATCGGCAAGGACGGCAAGGTCGTCGCGCTGGAATGTTCCGAGGTGACCATCGAGGGCGGTAAGCTCGTTCAGGTCCCCGGGAGCGAGTTCACCGTCGAGGCTGACTTGGTCCTGCTCGCGATGGGCTTTGTGCACCCCGAAAAGCAGGGCATCGTCGAGCAGCTCGGTGTCGAGCTCGACGCGCGCGGCAACATCAAGGTCGATCCGAAGACCTTCCAAACGAGCGTCCCTGGCGTCTTTGCGGCAGGGGATTGTCAGCGTGGTCAGTCGCTCGTCGTCTGGGGTATCGCGGACGGACGCAAGGCAGCCCGCGGCATCGACATGATGCTGGTGGGCTCGAGCGATCTGCCCCTCGGCAATCGAGCCGACCCACGGTTTGTCTTGTAATTGGTGGTAAATGATGCGAGCTGAAGTTCCCGGGGACCCGACGTGACCCCGGGGGTCTTCGTGCCATGATCGTTAGCTGTCAGTCTTGCTCGACCAAGTTCCAGGTACCGGACGAGAAGGTCGCCGGGAAGCGTGCACGCTTGCCCTGCCGCAAGTGCGGAAAGCTGATCCAGATCGACGCGCGGAACCTCCGCATCTCCCAAGCACCACTCAAGCTCTCCACGCCGCCGCCTCTCCCGCCGCGCCCCTCCCCCTTCCCGGAGGAGGCGCAAGAAGACTGGAAGGTGCGCTTCACCGATCAGACGGTCACCCTCGCGCGCGCCGAGGCGCTCGCCCTCAGCATGCAGGCGCGGGAAGACCGCCCATCCCACTCGGAGTTCTCCGAGGCAGACGCCAACATGCAGACCCCGGCCTCCGCGGCCGACAACCCGCTGGAAGATCGGGCCGCTCGGGTTCTCGATTTCGATGACGGGGAGCCGCAGAGCGCGCGCGGAGTCAGCCCTCCCCCCCTGCCAGCGAAACCAACGAGCCGCCCTCCTCCTCCGCCGCTGCCACGCGGCGATATGACGTTCCGCGAGAGCAGCAGCGCTGGCCGTCTGCCTCCTCCTCCTCCTCTGCCCGGCGCTCGTCCGAGTGCCCCCGCGCCCTTCGTGAGCCAGGGTCCTCGGCCTTTTGAGCCTCCGCCGATCCCCAAGCCCGACCCTCAGAACTATCAGCAGTCCTTCTCGTCCTTCGGACGCCTCCAGTCCTCCGCGAATCCCTTCGCGCAGCCTCTGTTCACCCGCTCCGGCGCAGGAAACTCAAGCTACCCTCCTCCGCCGCCCGCCCCCCACGCAACGAGCGCGCCGCCCTCCTATCCCCCCCCGTCGCCTTCGACGTACCCGGCGCCTGCCCCCGCCCCCGGCTCGACGTTCCCCCCGCCCGCGCCCGCCCCCGAGGCGCCCACGGGCCCTTACGCGGGCTACGGCCGCGCACCTTCCAATCCTCAGTTCCCTCCGTCCTCAATCCCCCCTCAGCCGAGCGGCTACCCGGTCGCCCCCACCCCGCCCGGCCCGAGTCCCACCGCCTACGCGTTCGGCGCCGCCGGTCCGTTTTCCGATCCGAACGTTCGCTACCCCACCACGGATGTGACCGGCGCGAGTGTCATCCGCGGCCAAGCAGAAGACGCAGCCATCTGGCGCCGCAGACAGCGCGTCCGTGGCTTCTTGCTTGGAGTCATTATCGGCCTCGCCTCGCTCTCGCTCGCCCTCTGCGCCATCTACCTCGCCTTCCCAGACGCTTTCTACAAGGGAGTCGACGCGCTGCGCGACCGAGCTGTCGCCCTCGGTCTCGTCGAAAAGAAGGTCGTGCGCCTCCCTCCCGGTCAACCGTTCGCAACGACCCAAGCGAGTCAGGCCCTCGATCGCGCAGCCTCCCTCGTCCAGTCCTGCAGCCGACCGGAAGGTCCGCGGGGATCGGGCAAAGTCGAGGTTCGTTTTCACAGGACGGGCGCCGTCAAGTCCGTCGAGCTGTCTCCGCCTTTCGCGGGAACCGACGTCGGCCGCTGCGTCCAGAAAGCCTTCCTTGAGCTGACAGTCCCGCCCTACGGCGGGACCGAAGTCATCGTCGTCAAGCCCTTCTCGGTCCCCTGAGCGGTCCTCGCCGCGCTCCAAAGCGGACCTCTCGAAGCAGCAGAAAACGGCTGCAGCGGGACAAACTGTAGACCCTGCCGCATCGCGATGGGGAGATCCGCTCTATGCTCCCCCAGAGAGGCTCCGCACGAGCGACGAGGGAGAGAGGACGGATGATTCGAAACGAGCGCCTCACGGCCGAGATGGACGGTGATGAATTTGTGGTGTTCTTGATCGGCGCGCGCATCAACCGAATCTGGAAAGTCCACAAGTGGCTCCCGGTGGCGCGCGCGATGCCGCGCATGCTGCGCGAGCTCGATGCGCACCCGGAGCTCGGCCTCATCTCCTACGAAGAATACTTCGGCCGCACCACACTCATCGTTCAATACTGGCGCTCCCTCCGTCAGCTGCTCGACTACGCAAAGTCGAAGGACTCAGCCCATCTGCCCGCCTGGCGCGACTTCCATCGCGCCATCGGAACCAATGGAGACGTGGGCATCTGGCACGAGACCTATGTGGTCAGGCCCGGCTCCTACGAGAACATCTACGTCAACATGCCGGAGTTTGGCCTCGGGCGCGCGGGGCGACTCATCCCCGCCGTGAAAGGTCGCGCGCGCTCGACCGAGAGCGCCGAAGAGCGCCTCGGGGCTTTCGGCAGCCCGGAGGCGTAAAGAGCGCCCCGGACCCTGAGACCCCCTCAGGGATGAATGTTGATGAGTGTCCCTTGCCCCATCGTGTCGCCCGCGTAGGCGCCATGCCAACCATCCGGGACGTCTGGTGAGGTCCAGTTGAAAATGTAGCGGGCGTCGATCGGGGCCAAGTTGATGCAGCCGTGGGAGCGCGGCTTCCCGAAGTCGTCGTGCCAATAGGCGGCGTGGAGCGCGTAGCCTCCTTGGAAGTACATGACCCAGGGCACGTCCCGAAGCTCGAATTCGTTGTCGGCGACGTTCGAGTCCATCGTGTGCGTCACGTGCTTCTGATAGATGCGGTAGGTCCCGGTCGGCGTGCTGTAGGTCTCCTTCGGATCCCCGAGGCCATCGCGCCCGGTAGAAACCATCGTGACGTAACGGGGCGTACCGCCCTCATAGAGCACCAGCGTCTGGCTCAAGATCGAGATGTCGATCCAGCGCACCTGTTTGCGGGCAAACCAGGGCAAACTGCTGGGCGCCGCCGCGATCCGAAGGTCGTCCGACTTGTACCAGCGGGAGTCCCGGCCGCGCACGTAGCGGACGCCCGCGCGAAAGCGCACGTCGCCTGTCAGAGGGACCAGGGAGCGGTGGAGAGGCGCTTCGCCACTCACATTGAACTCATCATCGTAAGCGCGCGCGTCTTTTTTATAGACAATGCCCGCAGGCAAGGTCTGTCCCTCGAGCTCAAAGCCGTGGAAGGCGGAGGCGGTCTCCGGCTTGAGCTTGTCCGCCGGCAGAAGGCGACCGTCCACGGCGACCGCGAAGCGGCGCTCGAAGTCATCTTTGGACGAGACGAAGGAGTCGATCAAAGCGACCCCCGCGTGCCGTTTGACCCGGCCGGCGATGACCGCATAAGGCGGCGCACGAAAGGTGGAAACATTCGGAATCTGGCGCTTGCCCTCCAGCCAGAACGGGACCCGGTCCGACCCGTCCCCGCCGTACCTCTCACTCAGAGTCGGTTCTCGGGTGAAAATCGCCCCGAGTTCCTTGGCGGCGCCGTTCGGCGCGAGGGGAACCTCATTGGCGCCCGGGGTGACCCGATCCCACTCCTGCTTGAACTTCGCGTAGGAGCGCAGGTGCCGCTCCAGGCTCATCTCGTAGCGGAGCTGATCCTCCTTGCTCGGAACGACGAGATAGTTCGGGGAGATCGCGCGAACGAAAGCGTACTTGTAGGGAAGTGGTCGGCTTCGGTCCGGGCCGTGCGGAAAGGCGCGCACGAGGGGTTGCTCGAGGTCGATCGTGGCGCCTTCGCCATTGCAAGCGAACCCCAGGGGGCGCAGGGCGTACCAGCCGCCTTTACAATTCTTATTCCCTACGGGTGCGTCGGAGCGGGGCACCTTCTCTCCCAATCGAAGATATCCGATGGGCTTGGAACCGGCCTCAGGCGCGTCCCAAATCTGGGTCGCGAGGGTCAGCGGCGCGAGTTTGTCCGCGTCCTCGGGAGGGACCGGGATGTGGCCCCAGTGCTGCTCAGCCACGCTGAGCGCGGTCGCCGCCGCGAGCGACGTGAGCCCGCCTCGGAGCGGCGCTTGCTCTCCCAGGACGGCCTCTCGCTGACACGCAAAGGTCATCAGGATCGACGCGAAACAAAACGCTCGGGGCAACATACCGCTCGTCCCTTTGTCCGTGCCAGACCGATGAAATTTGGCAAAATTTTTGCCCGAACATGGGCAAGGTCAAAAACAAGTTCTAGTCTCGGACCGAAAGCCCGAGGGGCAAGAACTGCCCGCGCGACGGTCTCGACCTGACCCGTGCCGAGACCGCCAGCGCCGAGAGAAGTTTGCCGCTCGAGAACCAACGAGGATCCTCACAAGATGCCCAACGAATCGCTCACCATCACAGACAATCGCACCGGTAAAACCTACGAGATCCCTATCCAAGACGGCACCATCCGAACCATGGACCTCCGTCAGATCCGCAAGGACGAAAGCGACTTCGGCCTGATGGGCTATGATCCGGCGTTCATGAACACGGCCTCCTGCCGTTCTGCCATCACCTTCATCGACGGCGATCAGGGCATCCTGCGTTATCGCGGTTACCCGGTGAACGAGCTGGCTGAGCAGGCGACCTGGATGGAGACGGCGTACCTGATCTTGAAGGGCGAGCTGCCGACCGCTGCTGAGCTCGAGGAGTGGGAATCGAGCATCAAGAAGCACACCTTCGTTCACGAGAACCTGCGCGACTACCTGAAGGGCTTTCGCTACGACGCGCACCCGATGGGCGTGCTCGTGAGCACGGTGGGCGCGCTGAGTACTTTCTATCCAGAGGCGAAAGAAGTTCTGAACCCCGATCTGCGCCGTCGTCAGATCACCCGCCTGATCGCGAAGATCCCGACGCTCGCCGCTTGGGCTTATCGCCACAGCCGCGGCCATCCTTTCGTCTACCCGGATCCCGATCTCAGCTACTCCGCGAACTTCCTCCGGATGCTGAAGATGAATCAGTCGAACTACGTGCCGCACCCCGACGTCGTGCGTGCCCTCGACGTCCTCTTCATCCTGCACGCGGATCATGAGCAGAACTGCTCGACGAACGTCATGCGCAGCATCGGCAGCTCTCAGGCCGATCCTTATTCAGCCATCGCCGGCTCGATCGCGGCGCTTTACGGTCCGCTCCACGGCGGCGCCAACGAGGCCGTGCTTCGTATGCTCCAGCAGATCGGCTCGAAGGACAAAGTCCCCGAGTTCGTGAAGGCTGTGAAGGACGGCTCGGCCGGAACCCGCCTCATGGGCTTCGGGCACCGCGTCTACAAAAACTACGATCCGCGCGCGAAGGTCATTAAGGGCCTGGCGGAGAAGGTGTTCGCTGTGGTGGGCCGCAAGAACCCGCTGCTCGACGTGGCGCTCGAGCTCGAGCGCATCGCCCTCGAAGATCCTTACTTCGTGCAGCGTAAGCTCTACCCGAACGTCGACTTCTACTCCGGGCTCATTTACGAGGCCCTCGAGATCCCGGTCGAGATGTACACCGTCATGTTCGCCATCCCGCGCACCGTCGGCTGGCTCGCCCAGTGGGAGGAAATGCTCACGGACAAGGAGCAGAAGATCGCTCGTCCGCGCCAGATCTACACGGGCTACGATCTTCGAAGCTACAAGCCGATCTCCTCTCGCTGAGAGCGACGGCCCCGCTGACAGCTCGTCAGCGAGTCCAAGATGGCCCTGGTCGATTGTCCTTCGACCGGGGCCATTCTTCTTTGTCCACTCGGTCAAATCCGGCCGGACGCGCAGCCAGGTATGCAAAGACCCTTCCGAGCCCCTCACATTCGACAGGCTCTCGCAAATATTCGCTCGGGACCCCTTCGAAGAGATCGAGGCGAGCCAGGTGCTCGGCGTCCACCTCGAATACCTCCCCGCGCGCCCGAGAGCCCGGGGCACGAATGAGCCCCGGGAAGCCCTCGAGGTAGGGAATCAGCGCGACGTCGCGTGCCACACTGTGTGCAGAGACCAGCCGCGCGCCGGCCATCTGCACGTGGTTCGACTCGCCAGTGCGGAGCGATCCGTACACAAAGACCAAGAACATATGCTCGCTCCTCTGTAGCGCGGGGCCCGAACGGGCTAAATGTGGGTCATGACGACCGCGCGCGAAATCATGAACGACGCCCAGGCCAAGATCCAGCAAAAGCCCGATGAGGCCCGCCTCGTAGGCGCCATCTACAAGTTCGTCCTGGAAGGGGACGACGGCGGCACGTGGATCGTCGATTTGACGGACAGCCCCTCCGTGGAAGAGCGCGACGGCGAGTCGCCCTGTACGATCAAAATGAGCACGAGTGATTTCGTGTCGATGATGACCGGAAGCGAGAGCCCGCAGGTCTTGTTCTTCGCCGGCAAGCTCCACATCGATGGCGACGTGATGCTCGCGCTCCGACTGCAGTCGCTCCGTCAGCTCCTCTCCTCATGAGCGCCCCCGTCGAAGTCGCCTATCTCGGGCCCGCCGACACGAACACCCACGAAGTCGCGCGGGCCCTCTTCGCCCATGCTTCGAAACTGCGTCCCCTCTCCACGATTGAGCGGGTGTTTGACGCGGTCGAGCAGGGGGAAGTTCCGTTCGGCGTCGTTCCGATCGAAAACTCGATCGCCGGTACGGTGCGGGAAACCGTGGACGCCCTCATCACCGGTTCCCTCCGGATCGCCCGCGAGCATGAGCTCGCCATTCGCCACACCCTCGCGGCTCGGCCCGGAGTGACTCTGAGGGACGTGCGCCGCGTCCTGTCCAAGGACCAGGCTCTCTCTCAGTGTCGGCGCTGGCTCGATGCCCACGGCCCCGACTGGGAGCGCATCCCGAGCACGTCCACGGCCCAAGCGGCAAAGGACGTGCTCTCGGATCCCGAGGCCGCCGCCATCGCGCCTCCGCTCGCCGTCAAGAATCTTGGCCTCTCCGTCCTCTGTGACAACATCGCGGACCGTGATGACAACGCCACGCGCTTCGTCGTCGTCGCGAGAGAGGACAGCCCTCCGAGCCCGCGAGCACCAGGCGCTCCTTCCCCTGACAAGACTAGCCTCGTCTTCGTCGCCCCCCACGAGCGCGGCGGTCTCCGAAAAGTGCTCGGCGTCTTCGATGATGCCTTCGTGAACCTGACCCGCATCGAGTCGAGACCACTGGTTGGCCTGCACGGCCCACGCTGGGAGTACGCGTTTGTGGTCGACGCAGAGGGCCATCGCCTCGAGTCTCCGCTCCGGGAAGCCCTCGAAGGGCTCGACGCTATGGGAGCGCTCGTGAAGGTCCTCGGCAGCTACCCCCGCGCCCGGGCCTCGGTCAGCCACGCTCTCGACCTCTCCCAAGCCCGCCCCTCCTCATGAACCTTCTGCTGTTTCGACCGGAAGAGCTGGACCAAGGCGTCGGTACGGCCCGGGGAGAGCGCGCGGCCCACATCCGCACCGTCCTCAAGAAGACCGTCGGTGACTCGCTCAAAGTCGGCGTTTTAGGGAGAGGCAAAGGCCTCGGAGAGATCATTTCCGACACCCCCGACCAGATCCGCGTCCGAGTCGGCGAACTCGAAGCGGTCACTCCTCCTCAGGTTCACCTGATCGTGGCGTTGCCCCGCCCCCTCGCCCTCTCTCGCTTGCTCCATACCTCCGCCTCCTTTGGGGTTCGGCACATCGACCTGATCCGCGCCTGGAAGGTCCCCCGCTCCTATTTCGACTCACCACGCCTTCTGCCCGAGCGCATCAACGCTGACCTTCGACTCGGCGCCGAACAAGGGGGCCAGAGTTCTCTGCCTACGTTCGCGATCCATGAGGGATTCAGAAGTTTCGTCGAGTCCATAGACGATAGTCCGAACGCCGCGGCTCCCGAGCGACGATTCGTCCTCGACCCCGAGGCCCCGCGCACCTTTGCGCCACCGCTTCGCCTCAACGCGCCGCTCAGCCTCGCCTTCGGACCCGAAGGAGGTTTCATCCCGAGCGAGCTCGAATCCTTCGACCGCGCCTCATTCTCCCCTGTCCGCTTAGGCCCTGCGATTTTGACTACCGAAATCGCGATCGCGGCCACTCTTGCGCAGCTCGCGCTCCTCGACTCCTGGGCCGGAGTTTCATGCTAAGGGCCCGCCCATGAAGCGCCTGTTCGGCTACTTCGCGCGCGGTTGTCTGGTCCTGGTCCCGATCCTTCTGACCATCATCGCTTTCGTTACGATCGTCCGCCAAATGGACGCGTGGCTCGGCGTGAACACCCCGGGCCTCGGACTCGTCATTGCGCTCGTCGGCACGACGCTCGTTGGGTTCCTTGCGAGCCAATACCTCGGACGCAGGATCTATCTGATCTTCGACCGCTGGATGGGCCGCGTGCCGGGCGTCAGCTTGGTCTACGGATCCATTCGCGACATCGTCTCGGCCTTGATCGGTGAAAAGGCCGCCTTCGGGACGGCCGTGCTCGTACGGCTCGATCCGCGGAGCGAAGTGCGCGTGATCGGGTTTTTGACAAGAGAAAACGCGCCCTTCCCCGCGGTCCAAGAGCACGTCACGGTCTACGTCCCCCAGGCTTACAACATCGGCGGCCAGGTTCTCTTGCTTCCGAGAAGGCCAGATCGAGCCTCTTGACGTGCCTTCTACTGAAGCGCTCACCTTCGTCCTGAGCGGCGGAGCCACAGGACTCAGTCATCAGAAGTTGCCCTGAGGGCCCCCGGGGGCCTGTCCACGTCCGAGACGCGCTGAGCTCCTCCGAGGGGCTCCCTTGCGCCCAGAGCCGGAGTTTCGCTCGCAAGGCGCCGCTCGGCTGAGCTCGGGACGAAAGTGCCCTCGACATGAGACGCACGCTCGCACAGTCGCCTCGCCCACAAACGGGCGCCTCACCCACAAACGGGCGCCTCACCCACAAACGGGCGCCTCACCCACAAAACGAAGCTGCGAGCCCCTTCGGGGCTCGCAGCTCGTACCGTTCGACCCAAAGGGGTCTTACTTCTTGGCGGCTTCGCGTGCCTTGACCTGCTCCTTGACCTTCTCGACGATCTGGCGCGGACAGGGCGAGTAGTGCGAGAACTCCATCGAGAACTGGCCGCGACCGGAGGTCATCGAGCGCAGATCGCCGATGTAGCCGAACATCTCGGAGAGGGGCACCTCAGCCTTGATGCGGACGTTGGTCGCGCCTGATTCCTGGCCCTGCACCATACCGCGACGGCGGTTCAAGTCACCGATGACGTCGCCGACGTGATCTTCGGGGACGAACACGTCCACCTTCATGATCGGCTCGAGCAGCTCAGGAGCGGCCTTCGGCATCGTCTGACGGTAGGCGGCCTTCGCTGCGATTTCGAAGGCGATCTGCGACGAGTCGACGGCGTGGAAGGCACCGTCCGTGAGCGTGACCTTGAAGTCGACGACGGGGAAGCCACAGAGCGGCCCCTTGTCGAGCATCGACTTGAAGCCCTTTTCGACGGCCGGGATGAACTCCTTGGGGACGCTCCCGCCGACGATCTTCGACTCGAAGACGAAGCCGGTGCCCTTCTCCTGGGGTTCGATCGTGTAGTCGATCTTCGCGTACTGACCGGAACCACCCGACTGTTTCTTGTGGGTGTAGGAGTCGCTGACGGCCTGAGTGATCGACTCGCGATAGGCCACCTGAGGCTCACCGACGATCACCTCGACGCCGTAGGTGCGCTTCAGAATGTCGATCTTGATGTCGAGGTGCAGCTCACCCATGCCCTTGAGGATGGTCTCGCCGGACTCTTCGTCGACCTCGACGCGGAACGAGGGATCTTCCGCGACCATCTTGCCGATGGCGTTCGACATCTTCTCGGTCGAGCCCTTGTCCTTGGCCGCCACCGCGATCGAAATCACCGGATCGGGGAAGACCATGGGCTCGAGGGTGCCGGGGTTCTTCTCGTCACACAGGGTGTGACCGGTGCGCACGTCCTTGAGACCGACCAGAGCGATGATGTCGCCCGCCTGCGCCTCTTCGATCATGTTGCGGTCGTTGGCGTGCATCTCGACCATTCGGCCGATGCGCTCGGTCTTCCCGGTCGCGGTGTTGAGAACCGCGTCACCCTTCTTCAGGCGACCGGAGTAGATCCGCGTAAAGGTCAGCGCACCGAAGCGGTCGTCCATGATCTTGAAGGCGAGCGCGCGGAACGGACCGTCCGGGTCGACGATCGCGTACTCGCCCGTCTCGTTACCCTCGAGATCGACGATCGGCTGCGGGGGAACCTCGGTCGGGTTCGGCAGGTAGTCGACGACACCGTCGAGCACCTTCTGCACGCCCTTGTTCTTGAAGGACGAACCACAGAACGTGGGGAAGAAAGAGAGGTTGATGGTGCCCTTGCGAACACACTTCTTGATCTCCTCGATCGTGGGCTCGTTGCCCTCGAGGTACTTCTCCATGATGGCGTCGTCTTGCTCGACGGCGGTCTCGATCAGCTCGGCGCGATACTTCTCGACCTGCTCCTTCATGTCCTCGGGCACGTCGGAAACCGTGAAGTTCTCGGGAATGCCGGAGTCGTCCCAGATGTAGGCCTTCCGCTCGAGCAGGTCGACGATGCCCTTGAAGTCGCTCTCGATACCGATCGGGAGAACCATAACGAGCGGCTTCGCTCCGAGCACGGTCTTCACCTGGTTCACGACGCGATAGAAATCTGCGCCGAGACGGTCGAGCTTGTTCACGTAAATCAGGCGGGCGACCCGGCTCTCATTTGCATAACGCCAGTTCGTCTCCGACTGCGGCTCGACGCCGCCGCTACCACAGAACACACCGATGCCGCCGTCGAGCACCTTGAGCGAACGGTAAACCTCGATCGTGAAGTCAACGTGTCCGGGGGTGTCGATGACGTTGAAGCGGTGCCCCTTCCAAAAGCAGGTCGTCGCAGCGGACTGAATCGTGATGCCTCGCTCCTGCTCCTGCACCATGAAGTCCGTGGTCGCAGCGCCATCATGCACCTCGCCGAGTTTGTGGATCTTGCCGGTGAGCTTCAGGATGCGCTCGGTCGTAGTGGTCTTGCCGGCGTCCACGTGAGCGAAGATGCCGATATTGCGGTAGAGGCTGAGGTCGGTCATGGATGATTGGTTTCAGAGCTAAAGGAGCGGTGCCCTTCTGGCACCCTCGCGTGGAGGATATTTTCTCGGGCGCCCTATCTAATCGCTCGGGCCCGTGTCGTCGAGCGAATTGGGAGCCCGGTCGGGGCTGAAAATGCGCCTCGGCCCCCTTGGCGGATGCCTCGGGGGCCGGCAGAGACCCCGCGCGGCGGGGCCAGGTCGCGGCTTGGGCGCCCGACGGGAGCCCGGAGCCGGTGGCGCTTCGCCTCCACGAGACGCGGAGGCGAAGGGGCTTAGTAGCGGTAGGTTTCGGGCTTGAAGGGGCCTTCGGCGGGGATCCCGAGGTAGGCGGCCTGCTTCGGCGTCAGCTTCTCCAGCTTGGCCCCGAGCTTCGGCAGGTGGAGCGCGGCGACCTTCTCGTCGAGCTTCTTCGGCAGGAGGTGCACGCCGAGCGGGAACTTCTCGTTGAAGAGCGCGATCTGGGCGATCACCTGGTTCGAGAAGCTGTTCGACATCACGAAGCTGGGATGGCCGGTTGCACAGCCGAGGTTCACGAGGCGACCGCGAGCGAGCACGGTGATCCGCTTACCGTCCGGATAGATAAAGTGGTCCACCTGGGGCTTGATGTTCTCTTCGCGGATGTCCTTACGTCCCTCGAGGTAAGCGATGTCGATCTCGCTGTCGAAGTGGCCGATGTTGGCGACGATCGCCTCGTTCTTCATGGCGTCGAGGTGTCGTCCGACGATGACGTCGCAGCAGCCGGTCGCCGTCACGAAGATGTCTCCGATGGGAGCGGCCTCGTCCATGGTGACGACCTGGTAGCCTTCCATCGCCGCCTGCAGCGCACAGATCGGGTCGATTTCCGTCACGAGGACGCGTGCGCCGAGGCCGCGCATCGCCTGCGCACAGCCCTTACCTACGTCGCCGTAACCGGCCACAACGCAGATTTTGCCCGCGAACATGACGTCCGTCGCGCGCTTGATGCCGTCGGTGAGCGACTCGCGACAGCCGTAGAGGTTATCAAACTTGCTCTTGGTGACCGAGTCGTTGACGTTCATCGCCGGGCACTTGAGCTTGCCGTCGCGGAACATCTCGTAGAGGCGGTGCACGCCGGTGGTCGTCTCCTCGCTGAGGCCCCGGATCGGGTCCGGCCCCTCAAAGAGCTGCGGATGACGCTCGTGGATCCAGATCGTGAGATCGCCGCCGTCATCGAGGATCATGTTCGGCCCTTTGCCGCCGGCAAAGGCGTAGATCTGGCGCTCGAGGCACCACTGGTACTCCTCCTCCGTCTCGCCCTTCCAGGCAAAGACGGGAACGCCGGTCGCAGCGATGGCCGCGGCCGCGTGATCCTGGGTCGAGAAGATGTTGCAGGAGGTCCAGGTGACCTCGGCGCCGAGCTCCACCAGCGTCTCGATCAAGACTGCCGTCTGGATCGTCATGTGGAGACAGCCGGCGATACGGGCACCACGCAGGGGCTTCCGATCTCCGTATTCGGCGCGGAGAGCCATCAAGCCGGGCATCTCGTTCTCGGCGATCTTGATCTCTTTGCGCCCCCAGTCCGCGAGGGACATGTCCGCGACGCGGTAGTTCGCGCCAAGCTCGGTCGGAACCTTGGTGCGTTCGATGGCGGGAAGTGGCTGGTTCATCGTCTCAGGTCTTTCTGTCGTTCTGCTGGGGTATGGCGGCTCACGCGGCGGGCGGACTTCGTCCGCTCCCCCGCCCGAAGGGGGCCCGATCGCCCCCGTCGACCGGCATTCTTCGGCGAACTTCATACTCGGAACCGCGGTCCCTGCAAGTTGGTTCAGGGGGGCCTCGCGGAAGCGGCCGGGATTCGTGTATTCTTCCCGGGACCCATGGATCGCTTCGCCCGGTTCAACCAGGACTACTACGACCGCTTCTATCTCCAGAGCCGGTCGCGCGTCACGTCCGCGGAAGAACACGCCCACCTCGCGCGCTTCGTCTTCGAGTTCGCCAAGTACAATGGTATCGAAATCGAGAGCGTGCTCGATGTCGGAGCCGGCGTCGGCCACTGGAAGCGCTGGATTGAGAAGAACGCGAAGAAGACAAGCTATCGCGGCACCGAAGTCAGCGACGCCATGTGCAAGGAACACGGCTTCGAGAAGCGAGACATCGCTCGCTGGCGCGATCGGGAAACCTACGACCTCATCATCTGCCAAGGTGTCCTACAGTACCTGCCCGATCCTGACGTCGCCCCCGCCATCGCCAATATCGCCGCGATGAGCCGAGGCCTCGTCTATTTCGAGATCACGACTCGCTTCGATCTCAAGGAGCGCTGCGACACCGAGCGGACCGATCTCGACATCTTCGTCCGAAACGGCTCCTATTACCGGACCATTCTTCAGAAACACTTCGTCCAGGTCGGGGGAGGCCTATGGTGGACCAAGGAGATCACTCCCCCCTTCTTCGAGCTCGAAATGGCGGGATCGGCGAAGTAGCCTGAGGCATCCGGAAGCGAACGATGAAACAAGTACTGCGCTCCCTCTTTAGTTTGACGCTCATCGTGCTGAGCGTGCTCGGACTCATGAACGTCTACTCGGATAACTCCGAGGTCGTAGCCATGGCTGGGCGGGTTGCCTGTACCTCCTGCCAGCCCCGCCTGGTGCAAGCCGGACGCTCGCCGATCGCCCAGACCCTCACCTTCCAAACCGGCCCCCAGACTCTCGTTGTCGTCGAGTGTCAGCGCTCCCTATATTTCGTCGGGGAGTACTCCTGCTCTCAAGCGCCTGCGTCCCCTTGAGGGCTCGGACTCGCTCCCTGCCCTCTCGGCCTCAGGCCGGTCGAATCTCGTCAGAACCGTTTGAAAAGTCCCCGCGCTCGGGGCATGTTCCCGCGCCCCCATGGCCGAACACGATCAAGCCCTCCCGATTCTCAAGACGCGCAGTGGTTTGTCCGCGGCCCACCCCTGGCATGGTGTCCCGATCGGGGAAGACATGCCCGGATTCGTGAACTGTTTCATCGAGGTGGTCCCGAACGACCTCGTCAAGTTCGAGATCGACAAGTTCACCGGCATCCTGCGTGTCGACCGACCTCAGCTTTACTCGAACACCTGTCCGATGCCCTACGGTTTTGTCCCTCAGACGCTTTGTGCGGCGCGCGTAGCCGCGCGTTGCAATGAGGTCACAGGCCGGAGTGACATCATCGGCGACGGCGATCCGATCGACATTTGCGTGATCTCCGAGCGCCAGATCCCGAGCGGGAATATCCTGATGACCGGGCGCATCATCGGCGGCTTGCGCATGATCGATCGCGACGAGGCGGACGACAAGTTGATCGCCGTCATGCGCAACGATCCGAGCTACGCTCAATGGCGCGATGTGAGCGACGTTCCCCAGAACTTCATCGATCGCTTGAAACATTATTTCATCACCTACAAGCAGCAACCCGGCAAGCTGAGCCCCTGTGAGATCGCCGAAGTGTACGGCAAAGAAGAGGCAGAGCAGATGATCTCGCTCGCGCACCAAGACTATCTCGACAAGTTCGGGGACTTGGCCGCGCTCTTGCGTAGCTCGATGCGTGCCGACTGACATCCGAGGCGAGTGAGCGGCTATCCATTTGTGCCGCGGCTCTCGCTCTTTGGCGAGGAGGTGCTGCTCGAAGACGGCGCCGAGCGAGCCATCGCCGCGGTGATGACCCTCGAGTTCGACTACGGAGGATCGCTCGTCCGAAGCGGCGGTCCTCTCGCGCCCGAGGAGAGCTTTCGGCAGCCCGANGAAGAGCGCAAGGCGGAGCTCTTACTCGAGAGCCTCGGGGCCCTCGAGGTGAGCTGCGTNCATGATTGCATCTTCGACTTCGATTCCCGAGCGACGCACCTGGTTTCGCTCGATGATCCGGAGGGAGGTCGCGGTCGCGCCTTCGGAAGCGCGGCGGCCCATATCGGATGTTCCTTCGTGCTCTCCGGAGCCCCTCGCCTGCGCGAAGCAGGCTTCGACGTGCGCCTCGAGCCGTCCTTTCCTTTCTCGGTCCATGAGAAGAAGGTCCGCGTCGAGGCCGAGGTCGCTCTCGACGAGTGTCGCGATTGGTTTGAACTGCGTTTGGGAATTGTGATTGATGGTCGTCCGCACGACCTCGTCCCAGCGCTCATTGAGCTCATCAAACACGCCCGCGTCGGCCATAACTTCGAGACCCTGCTCCGCTGCCCCGCGCGCTATCGCGCCATCCGACTCGATACGGGCCGCTACGTCGCCATCCCCTGGGAGCGTTTGGTCGCGCTGGTCCGGGTCCTGTCCGAGCTCTACCCGGACCCGGGGAGCGGCTGTCTCAGGCTCGAGCGGCCACGGCTCGGGGAGCTCTTCGATGTCCACGAAGCCCTGCAAGGCAGCCCTGAGGTCGAGCTCGAGTGGGCTCAGGGTCAGGAAATCGTCGAACGAGCGCGCGCCCTTCGGACAGGCCCGACTTGGTCGCCTGAGCCGGCAGCTTTGCGGGCAAAACTCCGCCCTTACCAGCGCGAGGGGCTCACCTGGCTCGAGCACCTCAGGGACCTCGGACTCGGCGGCATCCTGGCCGACGACATGGGCCTCGGGAAAACCCTCCAGACCATCGCCCTGCTCTCCCGGGAGAAGGAGGCGCGCCGCATCGATCGCCCCTGCCTCATCGTCACCCCGACCAGCCTCACCGGAAATTGGCTCCGGGAGCTCGGAAAGTTCGCTCCCCACCTCCAGGTCGCCACGTACACCGGCCCCAAGCGGAAGCGCGTGCTCGAGGGGCGCATGGACGTCTTACTTACGAGTTACCCGCTCCTGGTCCGAGACGGGGAGCTCCTCGCCGCGCGCGAGTTCCACTACGTGATCCTCGACGAAGCCCAGGCCATCAAGAACCCCTTAAGCCTCGCGAGCATCGCGGCCAGAAAGCTCCCCGCACGCCATCGCCTCCTGCTCAGCGGCACGCCCGTCGAAAACAATCTCACCGAGCTCTGGTCCCTCTTCGACTTTGTCCTGCCCGGTTTGCTCGGCACTCGGCGCGACTTCCAACGCCGCTTTCAGATCCCGATCGAACACGACCGCGATCCCGACCGCATCGACCAACTGCGGAATCGGGTGAAGCCCTTCGTGCTCCGGCGCCTCAAAGAGTCCGTGGCCCCCGAACTGCCCCCCAAGACGGAGCTGATCCGCGCCGTCGAGCTCGGCCGGGCCCAAAGGGAGCTCTATGAGAGCGTGCGCATCGCGGCGGACCGCGACGTGCGCGGAGCCCTGCGCACCCGAGGCTGGGAAGGCGCCCAGATTCAAATCCTCGACGCGCTCATGAAGCTGCGCCAAATTTGCTGTGATCCGCGGCTCGTCGAGCTCGAGGCCGCGAGGCCCGTTTCCGAGTCGGCGAAGGCGACCTTCTTCTTTGAGCTCACGCTCCGGGAGCTCTCCGCTGGGCGCCGCATCCTTGTTTTCTCACAGTTTGCCAAGATGCTCGCGCTCTTGGCGCGGGGGCTTCATGAGAGGCAGGTCAAGACCCTGATGCTCACCGGCGCCACAAAGGACCGAATGAGCTTGATCGAGCAGTTCGATCGCGGGGAAGCCGACGTGTTTCTCATCAGCCTCAAGGCCGGCGGCACCGGGCTCAATCTGGTCTCCGCCGATACGGTCGTTCACTACGATCCCTGGTGGAACGCTGCCGCGCAGATGCAGGCAACCGATCGAGCTTACCGGATCGGCCAGACCAAACCGGTCTTCGTCTACAACCTGATTGCCGCCGGCAGCGTCGAAGAACGGATGCTCGGCCTGCAGGCGCAGAAGCGACGGCTGGCCGAGGACCTTTTCGGAACAACCGGACATGCGCCCCTGCTCACGCCTGACTCTCTCTCCGAACTGCTCGCGCCGTTGGACGAGCCAGGCGCCCCCGACTCGAGCAGGCTCTGATTCGGCCCGAGGAGACGGCGCTCACGGCCTCCTCGGGGACTTGAACCCTTTTCTGAGGGGAAGACTTGGGGTTATCGTCCCGAACACTGTGCAAGGCTCTTCGGGAAATCGCAGTCTGACCCTCGCGTTCGGGCTCCTCTGTGGCTCGGTCTTGGCTGGCTCACTCGGCGGCTGTCACGCTGTCTTGGGCCTCGACAAGTACGAAAAGGGAGATCCCGAAGGTGGCCTCGGCGGTCAAGGTGGTGAGGGCGGCGACGCTGACTGCGCTGCGCGCTGCGACGACAAGAACGACTGTACGGAAGACGTTTGCAACCAGGACGGCGATTGCGAACACCGGACCTTGAGCGCTGGCACCGAGTGCGATGGTGGCGTCTGTAACGGGGTGCCGGGTGAAGAGGCCTGTCAGGCGTGCGTCGACGATCAGCCAGGCCGCCGCAAGGACACCGGTTGCACGGACGACGCGCCCCAGTGTCGCTTGGGCGCTCAAGTGCAGTGCGTGAGCTGCGAGAAACACTCAGACTGCGACGACAAGAACGACTGCACCGTAGACGCCTGTTCAGCGGACGGGTCCTGCACGCATACTCCCGAAGACGCGGGCGAAGCCTGTGACGGCGGCGTGTGCGACGGAAGCGGCGGACCGAACGCCTGCGTGATCTGCGTCGACAGCGAAAAAGGAACCAAAACCGACGCTGGCTGCGATGTCGAGGCGCCCCTCTGCTTCGAAGGCGCCTGCACGACGTGCATCGACACCGAGGACGACGATGGCCAAGACCTCGGCTGCACAGAGGATGCACCTGTCTGCACCGATTCGGGGTGTGTCGAGTGCAGAAATGCCGCTGATTGCACGGCGCCGAACCAGGAATGCTCAACAGTCGCCTGTGTGGATGGGATTTGCCAGGTCACCCTGCACGACGACCAATGTACAAGCGACGATGGGTGCCCGGGGACCTGCACCACAAGCGGCTGTGAAAAGACTTCGCTCGTTCTCGAAGAAGAGCTCCTCGCAGATCCGTCGTTCGAGTTCGTGGATCCCGAAGGGGATGAGTCGTACTGGTTGCTCGCCAAGTCCATCAACGGCGACCCCTACGCTGAGGCGGATTTCTCGGAGTATCCGAACGTTTTCGTCACCTCACCGAGCGCTCGCACGGGAACGCATGTCGCCCGCTTCGACACCTCCGCGGCTCTCAGCTACGACATCTACCAGACCTTCGCGCTTCTCCCAGGCACCAGCGTCCTCGTCTTCTCCGGCTACTACCGCGCGGTCGGCAGCGCCAAAGCCACGAGCGACAACTACATCAACGGCGCTCTCTACAATTACGACGACGAGGAGTTCCATGACTACTTCATGTCGACGAAGAGCGGGGAACCTTATTCGCTCGATCCATCACCGAACGAATGGACGAAGTTCGAGTGGCGGATCACCGACTTCTCGGACTTCCCCACGCACACCGACCCGGAAGTGAATATCTTCGCGTACAAAAAGAACCAGTCCGGGCCCTTCTACGAAATCGACGACATCTCGATCAAAGCGCTGGTCTGTGAATAAGCCCGAGTCTCGCCGCATCGATCGGCTCCGCCTGCTCGGGACCTACGGCTCCAACAAGATCATGGACGGCGAGCTCAGCCGGCTCGCCCGCCGCGCCTTTGACGCGCCCCGTTTCCAGGAGTTTCGAGCACGCCCCGCCCAGAAGCTCGGCCCCGGCGCCGTCGCCTATCCTTTCGCCGCCGATTTGGGCGCGCTCGCGGCGACCTACCATCGCACGAGCGCCCGAGTACTGTGGGATCTCTATGAGCTCCACGAGACCCGCCTCGAGCCCCTCTACGACCAGCTTCGCTCCTTGGTTCGACAAGACACACGCGAGCTCTTTCCTGGTGTCCAGAGCAGCATCAGCGTCGAAGTGTTCCCGCCAGCGGCCGTAGAAGCCGGTGAGCGCCAGATCGTCGGCACCGTGAAGAATGCCCTCGTCGACGGAGCGCAGGACCGCGGCATCGAGCTCGTCGTCGAGCCAAGGAAGCCCGAGCTTGTCTTCCATGTGCGCGGCGGCACCGATCCCGACGGCCGCGCCACCACCCTCGTCTCCCTCGACATCGCTGGTCGCCCCCTCCACGAGCGCGGCTACCGCACCGAGAGCGGTGAAGCACCATTGCGCGAGGATCTGGCGGCGCTCCTGCTCATGCTCGCTCGCTACGACTCCCGACGGGACGTGCTCGTGGACCCCATGGCCGGCAGCGGAACCATCGTCGCGGAGGCGGCGCTTTCCGCGTTCGGCCGCTCGATTTGGACGTCGGGCCGAGGACCGCTCCTCGCCAAACATCCGGTCTTCCAGAGCGAGTTCGAGCGCTACGGCGCGCCGCTTTTTGGTGACGCCCGCCCCGTGGTGTATTCTCGAGAGTTTGTGCCCGAAGTTTCCGAGCTCACCCTACGAGCCATCAACACGGCGGGCGTCCTGCGCTTCGTGGAGCACGAGTGCAGGGATTTCCGAACGGACGACGGCAGCGCCATCGCAGGCCGCCAGAAGGAACTCGGCGAAGGGGGGCTGATTCTGACCAATCCCCCTTACGGGGTCCGCCTCGAGTACTCCGACCAGGAGCTCTTCGCGCTCTACAGCGCGCTCGCTGACTACGCGCGGCGGCTCCCGGGCTTTCGGACAGCGTTGCTCGTCGGCGAGCCGGACGAAGCCGCCGCCTCACCGCGCATCCGCCTCGTCGAGCAGGCCTTCGGCGGGCGCCCCCGCGTCCACAAACCGCTCATGAACGGACCCTTACGCGCGAGCTTCCTCCTCTACGATCCGCGCTAAGCGGCGCCGCTCCACAAGCTCGAGGGACGCCCTCGTTTAGCTCCCGGCCAGGGGTGAGGGCGGAAGGTTCGGCTTCACGACGTTCGGCCCGCGCACGTACTCGGGGCGGATCGGCGCTTCCGGTTCCTTTTCGGCGCCGAGCAGCGCTACAGCGCGCGCGTCGGGATCCGCCGTGTGAAACGCGGCCGGGAGATCGTTCGAGAACCCGAGGGCGATCCCCGGCTGACCAACAACATAGGCGCTTCTGCCGTCGAGGCGCTGGAGGAGCTCGTCGCGAGCCGTCTCCACAGCGATCGCATGAGGGGGCTCGAGCGCTCGGCCGTCGCGATCGAACACCCCCACAAATAGCTCATTCCTTCGCGCGTCCCTGAGCGCCACCAAGAGCTCCCGCTCCTGCCTCTTGGGAGCGCTGTCTCCCAGCGCCACAAACGGGCTCCAGGCGAGGGCCTCGAGGCTATTGACCGTGACAGCCTCAATCCCGAGCCCCAGACTCAAACCATCCGCGACCGCCATTCCGATCCTGAGCGCGGTGAACGCCCCCGGTCCTCGGCTGACCGCAACGCGCCCGAGACTCGCCCGTTCCCAGCCCGCCTCCTCGAGCGCTTCCTCGATCAGCCCGAAGATCTTCTCTGCGTGCTGATTTTCGCCGCTATGGGCGCGATGGGCGACGACCTTGCCCCCTTCGACCAGGGCGACCGAGCCCGAGAGGCCCGATGTCTCAATGCCGAGCACGCGAAGCGGCTTCAGCACGGCAGTCCTCGACTCGCACAATACTTCACCCGCGCCGTCTCGTAGCGGGGCTCGTTCCAGAACGGCAAACAGCCGTTGCACCCGAGCGCACAACAGCCGAGCGCTCCGAGCTTCGGAGCCCGCGTCGCCTGGGGTTTCGCTCGAGCGCCTCGGGCTAAAGCCGAAGCCGGCAGAAGGCCCTGTTCGACGTTGAAGGAGGCCCGATCGAACGCGAGCTGCTCACTCTTGTCCGCGTCGAGCGGCCGTCCCTTGCGCGCGACGACGCCCGGCACAAGGGAACGGCGCGCGACTTCAGCACCTTCGGTATGGAAGGCGGAGAGCGGAATCACGATGGCGCGCCCCTCCCCTGCGGTGACGCGATCTTTCACCTCACCGGTCTCGTAGGAGACGAACTCATAGAGGCGGAGCCGGAGGATCTCGAATCCTCCTGGCACGAGGAACTCGAGCACATCCCCCGGGAGGAGTCGATTTTTGATCTCGCAGACGACGTCGTCCTCGCGCACCTCCCGCACCAAGAGACCGTATTCGAAGGAGCTGAGAGACGCCGAGGAGCTGTAGTTGTGCGCCGTGGGCCCCAGGCGTCCCGAGTGGAAGCCTTCGGTGTAGCCGCGACTCGGTACGGTCTCGAGCTCTTCGAAGAACGGCCGAGCGTCGAAGGTCTCAGGATCTTCGTAATATCGGTCAATAGCGGCCCGGTAAGCGCGACCGACGACCGCAAGGTAGTACTCGCTCTTGTTGCGCCCTTCGACCTTGAGTGAATCGATGCCCAGCCGAAGATAGTCGGCGAGGCGCGGCATCAGACAAAGGTCGCGAGCGTTCAAGATATAGGAGCCGCGCGCGTCCTCTTCGATCGGGAACAGCTCGCCTGGGCGAAACTCTTCTTCGAGGAAGAAGTTGAACTCGCTCATGTTCTCTGAGGTCAGGTCGATGGTGCCCGTGGTGCCGTCGGCCTTCTGGACCTTCAAGCTGTACTTCCAGCGACAGCTATGGGCGCAACTGCCCTGGTTGGAGCCCCGCTCGGCCAGGTAGTTCGACAGAAGGCAGCGCCCCGAATAGGTCATGCACATCGCCCCGTGCACGAAGGTCTCCAGGCGAATGTCGGGACACTCCGCGCGGATCTCGGAGAGCTCCTCGAAGCTGACCTCCCGCGCGAGCACCACCAACGAAGCGCCCATCTCCTGCCAAGCCTGAACCGTCAGGTAGCTCAGGACATTGGCTTGGGTCGAAACGTGGATCTCGAGTTCGGGGGCCCGCTTGCGGAGAAAGTGGAGAACGCCAATGTCCGAGACGATCACTCCGTCAGGACGAATCGAGCGAAAAGCTTCGACCGCCGCCTCGAGCCGACGCACGTCCCGGTTCTGGGTGAAAAGGTTCAGCGTGAGGTAGAGGCGCTTGCCCGCGGCGTGAACGAGCCGCGCGCCCTCGGCGAGCTCCTCGAGACCAAACTCGCTCTTCGTCCGCAAGCTGAGGTCCGGCAGCCCCGCGTAAATGGCGTCCGCTCCGTAGAGGAGCGCCGTCTTGAGGCGAAACAGGTCACCTGCTGGCAAGAGCAGCTCCGCGCGGCGGCCTTCGAGGGGCTTCGGTCGGGGCAGGGAGCTCATGGGCGGCGCTTATACAGCGCCTCGAGGGAATCGGGGCCCGAAAATGTGGTTCGACGACCCGCTCGGCTCGCCCGGAACATCGCTCTTCTGCCCGAACGGCGAGACGGCTCAACACAAAACGACGCTCCGAGGGACCTTCGGTCCCTCGGAGCTCTTCGTTTCGGTCGGGGCGGCGAGATTCGAACTCACGACCCCTAGTCCCCCAGACTAGTGCGCTAACCAGGCTGCGCCACGCCCCGGACCCCTTCTTTTTTCGCGACCCCGAGCTAGGCCCGAGAGCACGTCACCGGATCTCCCGGCGAAAAGGTCCGCGGACCTTAGCCACTGTTTTTCGGAAAGCAAGACACTTCCATCACGAGCCGCCTCCTCCGAGAATTTTCTCGCGCGACCCGGTCGTCCCGGTTCGGGACGACCAGAGGCCCGGGCCGCGAGCACACCCCGCTCCTCACCCGAAGGGTCACTTGATGATGACGTCTTCGTCGATCACGACGAACTCGCACTGCTGCGCTGGAGCGAGCCAGGTGACCGCGTTGTACCAAAACTGTTTGGTTTGATAGAGGCTCTGTACGCTGTGGAAGAAGGGGCTCCCGGTCGGGCTCTTTGACGCCTCCACCCAGCAAGGATTGTAGGCATCCATCTGCATGTTGGTCGGAGTCCCCTGCGCGACCCACTGGTTGGCAAAGATCACCCACTCGTCTCCGAACACGAAAACCCTGCCCAGGCCGACCTGCTTGACCACGACCATCGGCTTCTGGGTCGTGGGATCGATCGCAATGACCGTTGCGTCGCTCGGAGCGAGGACCTCCCAGCCGATATAGGCTCCGACATAGTCGAGATTCTGAGTGATGCGGGCGTAGTCTCCGCTCTCCGGTGAGAAGGCGATCGGCGTCGTAATGACGGCATCGTTTGAGCTTACGCCATTGCGCACAAGGCAGTTCCGAAGGTTCTCCGTCCCGCCCCGGTAGTAGATCGGGAGGTTCTCGCCCCGCTCAGCGACCTTGGTCGAACCGTAGGAGATCCCTGAAAACTCAATCAGCTGGCTCGTCGCAGACGGCTCATTCCCTTCGCTCGTGAAACCGGTGAGCGTCAGGAGTCCCCCGCCTGCATCCCTCACCCAAGAGGCAACAGCCTCCTTCTCCTCCCCGGAGAACGACCAACTGTTGACGTTGGCGACGATCAGAATGTCGAACTCTTCGAAGAAAGCAGCGTCGAAAGACGGCTTCTGTTCGAACATCGTCACCTTGGCGGTTCCGCCGCTGCTGCCGTTCAGCCAATCGACGAAAGCGGACGTGTCCTTGTCGATCGCCTTGGAGTCCAAGCTTCCGAGCAGCGCCAGGCGGACGCAGGTGCAGTCTGCTTCGTCTTTGCAGCCTTGGTTTCCAGAGGAACCCGTCCCTGAGAGGTCCCCGGGCGTCACCAGGTCATCGCTGGAGTCATTGGTGCGGAGGTCATCGCCGGACGAGTCCGATGATGAATCAGACTTCGAAGTGCCAGGCGCCCCGCAGCCCCCAAAGGCGAGACCGAGGCTCGCGAAAAACACAAAATTGCGCCGAAAAGAGCGAAGCAAAGACAATTTCACTCTCGAGGTATAGCACCCCGGCCCGAGGGGGCTCTACCAAGCCCGCCCGGTTTCTCTAGGGCCAATTTTCACCCCCCGCCGCCCGCCTGGCCCGCTCCCCGAGACTTTGTCGCCTGGCCGAGGCTTGACACCAAAGGCCCCGGGCCCCATTTCCCGCGCGTCATGGCCGAAAAGAAGAGTCTCGAGTTCCAAGCCGATGTGAGCAAGGTCCTGCACCTCGTCGTCCACTCGCTCTACACCAAGAAGGAAATTTTCCTCCGCGAACTGATCTCGAACGCGGCGGACGCCATCGACAAGCGCCGCTTCCGGGCCCTGACCGATCCGACTTTCGCCCTCGAAGCCGGACGCATCGTGCTCACCCCGAACGAAAAGGAAGGCACGCTCACGATCTCGGACAACGGCATCGGCATGACCGAAGAGGAGCTGACCAGCCACCTCGGGACGATCGCGCGATCCGGGACCCGCGAGTTCACCGAGAACCTCAAGAAGGCTGGAGAAAACTCAGGCGACCTCACCCAGCTCATCGGGCAGTTCGGCGTGGGCTTCTACAGCGCCTTCCTCGTTGCCGAGCAGGTAGAAGTCACCTCCCGCGCCGTCGGCCATGACCAAGCCTATCGCTGGACCAGCGACGCGCGCACGAGCTTCACGATCGAACCGGCGGAGCGCGACGAGCCCGGCACGACCATCGTGCTCAAGCTCAAAGAAGACGAAAAAGAATACGCCAAGCCCTGGCGCGTGCGCGAAGTCGTCCGACATCATTCAGACTACATTGGCCACCCCGTCGAGCTCATCGACCCGGAAAAGCCGGACGAACCCGAGATCCTGAACCAAGCCAAAGCCCTTTGGCAAAGGAACCCGAAGGAGGTCACGAAAGAGCAATACGAGGAGTTCTACAAACACCTCGCTCACGATTGGGAAGCGCCGCTCGCCTATCGTCACTTCAAGATCGAAGGCAACCAAGAGTTCGCAGGCATCGTCTATCTGCCCAAAAACGCGCGCGCCGATCTGCTCGATCCACGCACGAAACATGGCGTCCGTCTGCACGTGCGCCGCGTCTTGGCCATGGAGAGCTCCGAGGAGCTCCTGCCGAGCTGGCTCCGCTTCGTGCGGGGTGTGGTCGATTCCGAGGACCTCCCGCTCAACGTGTCCCGCGAGACGCTCCAGGATTCGCGCATCGTCCGCATCATGCGCAAGCAGGTCGTCTCAAACGTCCTCACCATGATTGAGGAGCTCAAGAAGGAACGCCCCGAAGAGTATGTGACCTTCTGGACCAAGTTCGGCGCCATCTTGAAAGAAGGCCTCTACTTCGAGCCAGAGTTGAAAGAGCGCCTCAGCGAACTCTGCCTTTTTGCGCACACGCTCCCAAGCACCGAGTCGTCCGACGCCGAAAAGGCAAGAGAGAATGCCGAGCCTTTCGGCGAATGGACGACGCTCGCGGGCTACGTCTCTCGCATGAAGGAGGGCCAAAAAGGCATCTATTACATCGAGGGAACGAGCCTCGCGCTGCTGCGCCAGAGCCCGCACCTCGAGAAATTGGTCAAGAGCGGCCATGAGGTGCTTCTGCTCACGGACAATGTCGACTCCTTCGCGCTCGAAAAGCTCACCGACTACGCTGACAAACCGTTCATCAACGTGACCAGCGCCGACCTCGATCTCGGCGAAAGTGACGCGGAGAAGCCCGAGCCCACCGACGCCCTCACCGAGAAACTCCAAACGGTGCTGGGCTCCAAGGTCCAAAGTGTCCGCAACTCCAGCCGTCTCGCAGAGAGCCCGGCTTGCCTTGTGACCCCCGAGGGCGGCCTCCCGCCCCATATGGTCGCGATGTTCAAGGCCCAGAACCTCACGGTGCCGGAGACCAAGCGCATCCTCGAGATCAACCCGGACCACCCCATCATCCAGAATTTGCGCAAAATGCAGCTATTGAACAGCGACTCGCCCGAGCTCGCCCGCTACATGGAGCTTCTCTACGACCAGGCGCTCCTCGCGGAAGGAGCCGAGCTCGAAAGCCCTGCTCAGGTGGCACGCCGCATCGGTAGCTTGCTCGAAGATCTCTCGAGTCGGGCGATCCGTGATTGACGAGAACGAGGTGCGCGGCATTGAGGCACAGCGCACCTTGCTTCCGGGCATTTTGAGGAGCCCCCTATTGCCCTGTAGGCTGAGCCCATGCATCGGCGAGAGTGGATCTATTTGGGCGCGACGCTCGGCGGAACAGCCGCCCTCACCGCGATCTTGAGCCGCGCTCCACGCGGCCACAGTCGGGGGCTCTCTGAGAGTGGTCTCGAGAAGAGCGACGGTCCCCTCGCGCTGCCGCCGGGCTTTCGCCAGACCATCCTCTCTCGGTCTGGGACAGCGATGAGCGACGGCCTGCGCACCCCAGATCTGCCCGATGGTATGGCCTGTTTTCAGGGGCCGGACGGCAGCTACGTCCTCATGCGAAACCACGAGATCGGGCGCAGCCCGAGCCGCGGCGCCTTTCCCCAAGGACAGCCCTCCCTCGCCTTCGACCGAGGCCAAGATGGTGGCGTCAGTCGCCTCGTCGTCGATCCCAAGACTCTCGCCGTCAAGAGGTCGAACATGGTCCTCACCGGAACCACCCTCAATTGTTCGGGAGGCCCGAGCCCGTTCGGCTACCTCACCTGTGAGGAAACTGAGAACACCGGGCACGGCTGGGTGTTCTTGTGCGATCCGGCGGCGAGCTCCCTCGCAGCGCCACGACCGCTCCACGGCTACGGCCGCTTCCGCCACGAAGCAGCCGCCGTCGATCCGAGGACGCTCTGCGCCTACCTGAGCGAAGACCAGAACGACGGTTGTCTCTATCGCTTCGTTCCGCGCGACCCAGGCGCCCCGTTCGAGGGGCGACTCCAGGTCGCCCGCGCCGCTGGACAAGCGAATTTCGACACTGCCGCGATGCGGAGGGGAGCGTCTTTAGAAATCGAATGGGTCGAGATCCCTGACCCTGCTGCGAAACAAACGCCCACTCGAGAGCAAGGAAGCGAGCGAGGCGCGCTCACGATCCGCCGCGCCGAAGGCATCTGGTTCGACGCGGGGCGAACTGGGTCGCGACCGAGCGTCCTGGTATCGGCAACAACCGGCGGCACCGCAGGCAAAGGACAGATCTTTCGTCTCATTCTCGGAGACGCCCGGCGCCCCGATCGTCTCGAGCTCATCGCAGAAGCGCCGCCCCTCGGCGGCCTTCAGTTCCCCGACAACATCACCGTCGCGCCTTGGGGCGAACCGATCGTGGCCGAAGACGGCATGGGACCGCAGCACTTGCGCGGGATCCGCCCCGACGGGACCAGCTACGTGATCGCTCGCAACGTGGCCTCCGATAGCGAGTTCGCTGGTGTGTGTTTCTCTCCGGACGGGAGCACTCTCTTCTGCAATCTCCAGCGCGATGGACTCACCATCGCGATCCGAGGTCCCTGGGACAAGGTTCAGGATCTGCCTTCTTCCTAGCTCTGAGCGCCGCTGAGCGAGAGCTCCTCGGAGTTTTCGTGGCGGGGATGCTCCGCCTCTCGGAACGTTTTCGCGCGCTCATCGAGCGCATCTGAAGCGCTCCACCACCCGCACAAAAAGGAGGAAGGCGCCCGCGAGGTTCGGGGGCGCCTTCCATGGGTGAAAGTATTATCGATTTAGGATTCGCGAAGCTTAAATGCTGCTCGGACCTTCACGTCGTTATTCACACACTGACCGAGGTAGCAGGGGATCTCGACCTTGAAGTCGCTGACCGGTACCGTGAAGGTGCCCTTCACGTGGTAGTCGCTGCCCGTACGCTTCACCTGATAGTTGATGGGCAGCTCCTTGGTGACACCGTTGATGGTGACCTTGCCCTTCACGTTGCCGGAAGCTTCCTTCTGATCCTCAGGGAACGTGAGAGCTGCGCGGCTCACCTCGACGGTCACGTTCGGGTGCTTGTCGGTGTGGAAGTACTTGCCCATGTGCTCGTCGCGCAGACCCATGCCGGTCGTGAGCGACGACCAGGGAACCGAAAGAACGATCGAGCCGTCCTTCTCCGTCACCGAGAGAGAAGCGGCCTTTTCCTTCTTGTACTGACCGACGATCTTCAGCCCGGCGGGTCCGAGGGCCAGAAACTCCAGCTTGCTGTCGCCCGCGTACGTGAGGGCGGCTTCAGCTACACCAACGCCGACCGTTGCCAGCATCGCAACTCCGGCAATTGCACCCAAAAAACGGCTTTTCAGTCCAGAACTAGCTGCTTTCATTAGTTTTCTTCCTCTATCTACTTTCTTGAACCCACCGATACGTTGCCCCGGTCCCTACATGCCCAAGGACCAGATTTGGATCAGGTTACGTTCGTAAAATGCTCAATGTTCCCTGGTCGGTTGAGTGTCAGCGTTGTAAACACGTCGCCCCTCGCGAACCAGCGTCACTCCGGGCGCCGTTCCTCGAGTCGAACCAGCGAATCCGTGGAAAAGTTCACGCCAGTCGAACAGGCCTTACTCTCCGACGATCCGGAAGGTCAACTCGAGCTACTGCAGGGCACTGGTGTTTTAGCAGAGCTGTATCCTGAAGTCCAAGCGATGGTGGGCTTCGGTGGTGACGGACAAGGTCACAAAGATCTCTGGGCGCACACCAAACAAGTCGTAAGACAAACTGTGCGACGACGTGCGGTGCGGTGGGCTGCGCTGTTCCACGATGTGGGAAAGGTGAAGACCTATTCCACCGAATCAGGGAAGGTCACATTTCACTCCCATGAGGCTGTGAGCGCCCGCTTGTTCGAGAGAGCTGCGAAGCGCACGGACCTGCCCGCCGATTTTCGAACACAGGTCAGCTTCATCATTCGCCACCTCGGCTATCTCGAAGCGTACCAGCGCGACTGGACCGACAGCGCCGTGCGCCGGGTTCATCGTGAGCTCGGCGCTCATTTTGAGGACATTTTGGCTCTCGCGCGCGCTGACATCACCACCAAGCGCCCCGAGCGGCGCGAGCGTCATCACCAACGAATGGCAGAACTCGCACGGCGCGCTGAGAAGATCGCGGAGGAGGACGCGCGCGTTCCGCCTCTGCCCAAAGGACTTGGTAGCGAGATCATCACTCACTTTCAGCTACGTCCCGGACCGATCGTCGGCTCGCTCATGAAAGAACTCGAAGAGGCGGTCGAGCGCGGCGAGCTTCCTTCACAAGCCGAGTCGAGTGTCTATCTTGAGCACCTCAAGAGCAGCTCACTTCTGAAAGACGCCGTCTCCAAGGAGTGACGTTTCGCTTCGCGCCGCACTTTTTGAGGAAGCAGGGGAGACTCATCTCCTCCCCACATTTTTCTGAAACATCGAGCGGGACGTGAGCGCCTCGACCGCGGGGCCCCGGCCCCCGCGCCGCAGCCTCCAAAGAGGGGAAAATGCGGCACGGGACCCGGCGGTCGCCCTCGCGTCAGTTCGGATCGGGACGCGGAGTCTTCGGTCCCGACGCCGGCAGCTTCGGCTCCTGGATCCACGCTTCCGGCAGAGTGCCGGTGAGAGCGTTGAGGAAGGTCACGATCGAGCCGGTCTCTTGATCGGTGAGCTTACGACCCAGCTGGTGCTCGCCCATGAGGCGCACCGCGTCTCCCAGATGCTCCACTGAGCCGTCGTGGAAGTAGGGACCGGTCATGGCGATGTTGCGGAGGCTCGGCACCTTGAAGAGCATCCTGTCCGCTTCGCGACCCGTCACATCGAAGCGTCCCTGGTCCTTCTGGTTCGGCCACTCCACAGTGATGCCAGCCTTCTGGTACATGCGGCCGCCGAGCAGCGTTCCTTCGTGACACGACGCGCAGCCGAGGGAAACGAAGGTGCGAAGACCCTCTTGTTCTTCTGTCGTGAGAGCGTCGTCCTCGCCCGCGAGGAAACGATCGAAGCGGCTCGGCGTCGTCAGCTTCCGCTCGAAGGCGCCCATCGCGATGCCCGCGTTTTTCACGGTGATCGGCTTGGCTTCGCCGGGGAAGGCGCTCGCAAAAGCCGACACGTAGCCCGGGATCGACTCAAGCGTCTCAACGATCTGGTCATCGCCGGCCATCGCCATCTCGACGGGGTTCACGATCGGTTGTGTGGCCTGGTGCTCAACGTGAGGAGAGCGCCCGTCCCAGAATTGCACGAAGTGACCAGCTGCGTTGTAAACGGTCGGTGAGTTGCGCCCGCCGCGCTGCTTCTTGTGTCCGAAGGACGTGACCTCGCCGTCCACGCCGTAACGATCCAGTTGGTGGCAGGAGTTACAGGAGAGGTCGTGGTTCTTCGACAGTCGCTTGTCGAAGTAGAGCATTTGGCCGAGGCGGACGAGTTCGTCGGAACCTTTGGGCTCGAGGTCGTAGGTCTCCGGAAGCGGAGGACGGAACGGACGACGCAGGTCGGAAAGGCTCAGCTGGGTTTCGGAGACGCTCGCGCGCGCAAGGTTCGGAACAGCTCCCTGCCGGGAGGAGTCGTCCGGGGCTTTGCAGGCTACGAGCGCACCGGCCACGAAAATGGAGATGCAGAATCGACGCATGGAGGCGCGAGTCTGGTCACCCGTGGGAAATAGTCAAAACCTCCCCAAACGGCGGCTATTTCACCCGCGCTTCAGCGCCCCCAGCCTCCACGCGGCCATAGCGCCCTCGCGGCCGCTCGACTAAGAGAGCCGTCGATGATCCCTCTCCTCTCGCCTCAGCGGGACCTGCCCGCCCACTATGCCGCCTACCTGGAAGAGCTCAGGGCGCACGGTTTCGAAGGAGAGATCCAGACTGACTACGCGACGCGCCTCACCGCTGCCACGGACAACAGCGTTTACCAGCTCCTCCCGCTCGGCGTCCTTTTTCCCCACCACGTCGAGGACGTCAAAGTGGCGCTGCGAGTGCTCGCCGACCCCAGGTTTCGGGAGGTGCGCCTCAGCCCTCGGGGCGGCGGCACGGGAACGAACGGGCAGTCGCTCTGCGACGGGCTCATGCTCGATGTCTCCCGCCACCTCCGCTCGATCCTCGAGGTGAACCTCGAGGAAGGCTGGGTCCGGGTACAGCCGGGGGTCGTCCTCGACGAGCTGAATCGCCATCTGGCGCCTCACGGCCGCTTCTTCGCGCCGACGCTCTCGCCGTCGAATCGAGCCACTCTGGGCGGAATGATCAGCACGGACGCCTCGGGCAAAGGCTCGCGCGTCTACGGCAAGACGAGTGAACACGTGCTTGCCGTAGAGACAGTTCTCTGGGGCGGGCAGCTCCTGCAAACGAAGAGGCTCTCGCCCCCCGAGCTCAATCGCGAGCTCGAGCGAAAAGATTCGATCGGCGCCCTCTACCGCGAGATCAACGACATCTGTGAGCGGAGCAAAGAGCGCATCGAGGCCGAGCTCCCCAAATTGCGACGCTTCCTGACCGGGTACGACCTCGCCCACGTCAAAGACGAGCAAGGCTTTTTTGATCTCAGTCGTGTGCTCGCAGGGTCCGAAGGAACGCTCGGTGTCTTGACGGAAGCGAAGCTCAGGATCCTCCCGATCGTCACCGAAAAAAGGCTGCTCGCGATTCGTTACGCGAGCTTCGACGCAGCTCTGCGCGCCGCGGCACGGCTCGCTGAGACGCAGCCGAGCGCCATCGAGACCATCGATCAGCTGATCGTCTCTCTCGCCAAGAGCGACGTCATCTGGCACAGCGTGGGGCATCTGCTCGACGACACGGGCGAGACACCGCTCGCCGCGGTCAACCTCGTCGAGTTCGAAGGTCCGGACGCCGAGTTCGTTGACGGCAAGGTGCGTAAGCTCATCGAGCTCCTGGACAGCGAGCGGGGCCAAGAGGGCCGCTCCACCGGCTACACTCTCGCCACCGACAAGAAGGACCAACTGGCCCTCTGGAGCCTTCGGAAGAAGGGCGTTGGGCTCCTGGGCAACGTCTCGGGCGAAAGGCGCCCCGTGCCCTTCGTCGAAGACACGGTGGTCCCACCAGAACACCTCGCCGACTACATTCAGGAGTTCCGCGCCGTCCTCGACGCCCACGGGCTGCGCTACGGCATGTTCGGACATGTCGATGTCGGCTGCTTGCACGTGCGTCCGGCGCTGAACCTGCGCGATCCCGAGGACGAAAAGCGGCTCGCTCAGATTTCGGACCAGGTCGTCGCTCTCGTGAAGAAATACGGCGGAGTCCTGTGGGGCGAACACGGGCGCGGCTATCGGAGCAACTACACGCCGACGTTCTTTGGTCCGGAGCTCTACGCGGAGATGCGCCGCGTCAAAGGAGCCTTCGATCCTCACAATCAGCTCAACCCCGGGAAACTCGCGACCCCGCCGAGCTCAAATGACAGTCTCGTCCAGGTACGCGGCACGACGCGCGGCTCCTTCGATCGGCAAATCCCCGAGGAAGTGCGGGCACATTTCCACACCAGCATCCATTGTAACGGCAACGGCGCCTGCTTCGATTGGAACCCGGACTCGGTGATGTGCCCTTCGTCGAAGGTGACCAAAGACCGGATCCATTCCCCCAAAGGACGCGCCGGGATCTTGCGCGAGTGGCTTCGTTTGACCACCCAAGCGGGCGGAGAACTTCTAACAGGGGGCGAAACCCCGGCGCCGATCGAGTTCGTCCACGGGCGCAGCGAGAGCAAGGACGACTTCTCTCATGAGGTCTACGACGCGATGGACGGTTGCCTCGCCTGCAAGGCCTGCGCGACCGATTGTCCGATCAAGGTCGACGTACCGAACCTCCGAGCGGAGTTCCTCGAGAACTACCACACGCGCTACCGACGCCCCCTCAAGGATTACTTCACGGCGCTCCTCGAGTGGATGATTCACTTCTTCGCCATTTGGCCGAAGCTCTCGAACCTCATCATCCAATCGGCGCCGTCGCGCGCACTTTTGCGCTTCATCGGCATCGTGGATACTCCTGCGCTGGGAACAGAGCGCCTCGAGGCAAAACTGCGGGAGCGGGGAGCTGAGTCCTACGATAGGACGACCCTCGCGCGCCTCTCCCCGGAGGAAAAAGCCCGCACAGTTCTGATCGTTCAGGACACTTTCACCAGCTACTTCGAGCCGAACGTGGCCCTTGCGACGTTCGACCTCCTGCGAGCCCTCGACTACCGACCGATCTTCTTGCCGTTTCAAGTGAACGGCAAAGCGCTTCACGTGAAGGGCTTTCTGAGTTGGTTCCGGCGACGTGCGGCGCGCACCGCTGCCTTCCTCAAAGAAGCGGCGTCCTTCGGGGTCCCTCTCGTCGGCATCGAACCCGCCGTGACGCTCACCTACCGCGACGAATATCAACACTTGAAGCTCGCTGAGATGGCAGGGGTGAAGGTCGAGCTGCTCCAGGAGTTCTTGGCGCGGGAGCTCAAGGTGCGTCCGCAACCGCTGCTCGAAACGCGCTCCGCCGAGGCTCGTTATCGCCTCTTCGGTCATTGCACGGAGCGCACCATGGCGCCCAAGTCGGCGGCGCTTTGGCAGGAAGTGTTTCGCGGTCTCGGGCACACTCTCGATGTCGAAACGACCGGTTGCTGCGGGATGTGCGGCGTCTTCGGTCATGAGGCCTCCCACTACGAAGAATCTCGCGGGATCTTCGAGATGAGTTGGCAGCAGAAGTTGCCCACCGAAGGCCCTGAGCAGCGGAAGGTCCTCGCTACGGGTCACTCCTGCCGCAGCCAGGTGAAGCGTTTTGGGGGCTTTTTGCCGAAGCACCCTGCGGAAGTTCTCGCGAGTTTCCTCGCCGAGCAGGGCAAAGCTGCCGGCACGTCCCTGCACTAACGAGCCAGGAGGACAAGCTGGCGCGCGGGACCTTGGAGTGCGGCGCCCATCGACTGTGCTCACAGAACCCGAACTGAGAAACACTCCGGTCCGCGAGGCGTGGAGTCAGTTTCAGAGAGGGAAGGCGAGCACTGTTTCGCGCCCTTCGGGCACGAGCCTCGGGCCATGGGCGTCGACGAGCTCGAGCTGAAGGTCGCTCAGCGCCCCATGCTCGGCGGTAAAAGAAAGGAAGACGGCGCGAGTCCCGGGCCCACCGACGAGCCGACGCGAGACGAGCTTCGGGGCTCCTTCGAGACCCGACGTGAGCGGTGCTGCCTTCTGTTGCCCCGAGTCTCGCGCACACCATCGAACCAGGCCGACCTCCTGCTCTCCGAGGCGGCAGAGACGCAGCACCCGCCGGGCCGCGGCGTCCTCTGGCCACTTTTGCGCCACGAAAACAGCCGCCATCCGTTGGGGCAGGTCTTTCGACATGTAGCTGCGAACCGTGGCGTCGAGCCAGCAGGCCTCTCCCACTTCCCGGGGGCCGAGCGCTCCCAAAAAGGCGATCGCGGCAGCAGCGGTCAGATCGTCGCGACCGCGCACGGCAAGGCAAGCGCGCTCAGCGATCTGAGCCTTCTCGGCACCGGTGACGTCGCCGGTGGCCAATGCCGGTCGGAGGTCGAGCATCGCTCGGATACGCTCGAGGCGGCTCGGCGCGTCTAGGAGCGTAATGAGTTCATGAGCAGAACGAGGGTTCTCAAGAGCACCCAGCTCGGAAGACGCGCCTCGCGTGCGGAGCGCAAGCGCCAATGGTCCCAGCGAACTCGACTCCAGGCGGCCCTCCCGGGCCAGACGAAGGAGCTCTCGGGGCACGCCGAGCCGAAGAGTGAGCTGGACGAGGAGCGAGCGCTCGGCGCCGCGGGCCCTCCGGCTGAACGAAAAAACTTGGGCTGCGAGGGCCTCGAGCTTACTTGGGCTCACCTGATCGAGGCGAGCATCCAGCAGAAGATCCAACAGCACGCCCCTCTCTGCGGACGGGCGACCATCGAGGGCGCTCACGAGGCACTCGAGCGCCCCGCGAGACAGTCGCCTCGCTCGAGGCGGCAGCGAAGTATATTCGCGCTCGACAGCGCGCCTTTGGAGCTCAGCGCAATCGGGCTCAGGCCCGCTCAGAAGTTGTTCGAGGCGCGCCGAGGTGGCGGCTGTCCGAATGGCCGTGACCGTCGATTCTTCGTGCTTCTCGACGAGCCACTGGGCCTTGGGCGTAGAACTTCGACCCAGCAGGCGAAGCGCCGAGCTCACCTCATCGTACGCAAGGTCCGACCGCTCGAGGAAAAATGCCAAAGGCTGGACGAGGTCGTCCCCGGGCTCGTCGTCCCACTCGAGCGCACGCAGCGCAGCCCGTCGAGCCTCGCGGTCCTTTCCTTCGAGCAGTTCGAGGGCAAGCGCCTGGAGCTCGGGAGATTCGCTGAGACGCACCCCGTCAAAGGTCTCAAAGGCCGTCAAACGCCGCGCGCGGTAAGCTGCGGCGCGCCAGGGCGCCGCCTCCGGGGAGAGTCCCTGAACCCATTTGTGACACAAGAGCTCCGACTCGCGCAGGGCGCAATCTCGGGCCCTCGCTTCGAGGAGCTCCGAGGCAGGGCGGGTCGGATCCAAGTCAAGGGTCTGGAGGAGCCGGCGCACAGTCTCGTGCCCTGCCGCGGTCGAGCTCAATTCGAACAGCCGAGCGATCCAAGGGCTCGGGCTCAACCGCTCTAGCGCGGACAGCCCTGCCCGGCTCTCGGTGCTTTGAAGCGTCGCGACGAGGAGGCGCAAAGACAGTGGGTCGGTTCGCCCTTGTTCTGTCTCAAGGTAGGCCGCGAGCAGCTCTGCCGGCACGCGCGGCACAAGCTCCCCCATCACCTGACGGAGCAGCTCTGCCGCCGTCTCGTCGCCCGTCGCCGCTAGCGCACGAGCCGCTTCTTTTCGCACCGCGGGGTCCGGGTCTCGGAGAAGCAGCGACAAGCTGGGCAGAGCGCGCTCACGAGCCGACGCCCCGAGCGCGCGGGCCGCCTGGGCGCGCACCTTCGGCTCACTGTCGCGGAGGGCCCCGATCAAGAGCCCCTCCCGAGCTTCGTCCGGACCACCTTTCAGTTCGCCGATCGAAAGGGCCGCGCCCGCACGAACCGCGCTCTTCCCAGAAAACAGGGCCCGCGAAAGGGCCGGCAAGACGACCTCCGTGGCGCCCCGGAGCCAGACCAGCGCGGCTTCGCTCACATGTTCATCATCATCCAAAGCGAGCTCAGCGAGCCGTGCTGCCAGCTCATCGGACACGGGCCTGCCCGCCGATTCGAGGAGGACGCGCACGCGCACCTCGGAGCTCGAATCCCGCGCGAGGAGCGCCCAGGCGCTTTCCCGAATCCGCGGCGCCGAGCTCGCTGCAGCGATCGCAGCCTCGATTCGGTCAGCCTCTGATCCGCTGCGCAAACGCGCAAGTTCACTCGCTGGGGTCGGCCAGGTCTCCGCCCGTACCCCCGGCGCAAGGAGCGCGGCGCCCGCCGCGAGGAGCGCCCATAGCCGCCTCATAGATACCCGTCCCGCCGTCGAACGATCCAATGCAGCGCGAGGAAAAAACAAGCAGCTCCGGCCCAGGCAGCGTCGGGCAGCACGGGCGACTCGGTGCGCTCGGTGATGACTTTGGTTCCCGAAGGCTCCGGCAGGCGATCGATTTCGCTCGGCGCCACGCTCACGCCACCGCTCGCGCTCGACAGCGCCTTGAGCGCCCCCGGGTCTGGTCGGGTATCGGCCCAAGCATCACCCCCCGCCTCACAGGCAAAGACAAAACGCGAAGCAGGTCCCGAGGAGAAGCGCACGGTGCTCGCATAGCCGCCCGGCTTCGGCCCCGGGATGACGAAGGACACCAGGGAACCATCACGGGTCTCCCCTTCCCGGATAGCTCCGACAGCGCGTTCAGTCGCGGAGAGCTCACTCACCTGCATGGTGACCTGCTCGGTCACGCCTGGCAGCGGCTGTACTTCGATGCGAAATGGACGCCCGCTGATGCAGGGCCAGGGCGCATAGATGCGCGCCGCCTCGTAGCGGGGATCGCGCATGAGCCAGCCCAAGATGCCTTCCCAAAGCGCACCGTGGGCTCGACCTCCACTCAGCGCGCCTTCGGGACCGAAGCGCAGCTTGTGGGTCGCGTCCACCGCGAGCGCGACGCTGCGTCCGTCTCCGAAGTCGCCGAGCGTGAGAAGCGGCATGCCACTTTTTTCTGAGCTGCCCGCCGGACCCAGCCCGGGATGTTCCCAGAGCACGTAGGCCGAAGGCGCCGCGGCTCCGACCAGGTTTGCGCCCGCCATCTCAGGCAAACGCTCCCCGAGCATCTCACGGAGCGCCCCGAGCATCGGCGCCTCACGGCCCACCCGAGTATACCGCGGCACGAAGGGCTTCAGATCGAAGCTCTTCTTCCCGGTCGGAATCTGAACGGGGAGCACGCGCGCGAGCCCCCCCTCTGCGTACCCGCCCGCCCCAAAGGACTCCGGACCGCCGACCAAGACCAGCCCGCCCCCCCGGAGCACGTAGTCGCGCAGTCCCGAGAAATGCACGCGGATCCCGTACTCCTCAGCGTCGATATCCTGGAGCACTACAGCGTCGAAGCTCGGCAAATGTTCGGAGAACAGCTCGTCGACCGGGAACGGGATCAGCGCCAACTCACTCGGGGGCGCCATCACGTCGTCCAGCGCGGTTCGCAGGATCATAAACCCTACCAAATCGATACTGCGATCGCTCTTGAGGAAGGTCCGGAGCGCCCTCACGTCGTAGGTGGCGCGACCAGCCACGTACATGATCCGCAGACGATCGCGCCGTACCCCGACGGGTAAGAGCCTTCGATCATTGTCTTTGACGACGTCACTCGCGTCCGAAGCGAGCGCAATTTCGACGATGCGGGGACCCGAGCGGTCCAGCGTGATGTCGAAAGAAGCCTTCAGCATCGAGGCGTCTTTCGGATCAGGCTCGACGCGTCCCTGGTAGAGCTCGATGGGCGGCGCGCCTTGGAGAAGCTCACGAACCTGGAAGGGGCCCGCCTGACAAGGCACCCCGCCGGAGCACCTGACGTCGAGATCCACGTGGAACGGCTCGTGGGCCACCACCACGTCCGGCATGCGCACACTTGCGATGCTGCGATCCCGAAGCGGCTCATCGGCGACCCGCACCGAATGGATCGGCACCTCGGGCCAGGCCGCGACATAGTCCTCGGCCCGACCGAACGAGCTGCCTCGACTGACTCGCCCGTCCGTCAGGACCACGATCGCGCCGGGAGGGCCCGATTCGCCCCGGGGGATTTTCTCCAGCGCGGGACCAAGCTCGTTTCCAATCTGAGGCGGCCCTTTGCGCGCGACCTCAAGCTCTTCGAGGTTCGCGTGATCACCATAGGCGAGCACCTCAAGCCGAGCCGACGGGAACACGCGGGCGAGGTCTTCGAGAGCGCGATCCTGAACGTCAGCTCGGCGCGACGAGCCCGTGGCAGGAAGGTTCATGCGCTCCGAGGCGTCCACCAAGACGACCACACGAGCCGGAGCCGACTGCACTCCTTGTCGCACCAAACTCGGACGCAATACCGCGAGCGCGAGAGCCAGTGCGCCCAGGGCACCCGTCACGATATGGGCCCAGGGCACGCGCCCTCTACGCCGCCCTTCTGCTCCCAAGAGCACAAAAGTCCCGAGCACGAGCAGAGCGACAAGCGCTGCCCAGGTTCCTCCGAGGTCGGACGAGAACTGTTGGCCGAAAATGGTCACTCCGAGTCCTCTAACGCGGCCGAGTTGGGCCGCTACGGGTCCGCCGACGCATCAGGTACGGGGCGTGGACCTGATCGTCCTTGTAGTCGGTGCAAAGAATGTACATCGCGATGTTGATCGCGAAGCGAATGGCGTACTCACGCTGCTCCGGGTCATCGGGCTCAAGTGGTGAGGCCCAGGTGTCCCCTCGGCGCGCGAGGGCCCCGAGCAAGTCATGGCGGAGGAACAACACTCCACTGCCCGCAACGCCGAGGGAGGCTTCGACCGCGGAAGGGCCCATGACGCGGCCCACGGGACGAGGGATCAAGTAAAACGATTTGAACAGGACGTGATCGGGGGGGAGCTTGATGCGCGGCGAAGGGAGCGCGACCTTCTCGAGTTCTCGCTCAACGCCGAGGCGAAACGCGCCTGTCTCGGGCGCTTGATCGTCCACCAGCATGAATCCGCCGAGCCGGAAGAACTCACTCAACCGCCGCGCCGCGAGGCGAGACAAGGTCCCCGGATCCTCCGCGCCGGTCCAGATGATGAAAGGTTCGTCAAAGAGCTCTTTGGACTCAGGGGAGACAACCGTCGTCGCGATGCGCACCGGGGCACTCGTGCGCTCCATGAGCTCGAAGGACCAGCGGGACATCGCAGAGCCCAAGAGCTTCAGGCTCTCGTCCGACATTCGTTTGCCCGAAAGCGGACCGAGCAGGCGCGCGTGAAATGCGCCCTCCTCCCCAAACGCGAGCGCAGAAGAGGGCGCAAGCGCGAGGAGACTCGAAGCAAGCAGGGTGCGTCGCCGCATCATTCGATCTCCACGATTCGATAGGTTCCATCCTCGAGCGTCAATGTGATGCGTCGGCCATTTCCGAGCCGCACCACCACACCCGAGACGACCTCTTCCTCGCTGACCCCGCGGGCGTCCTCGAGACCGCGCCCGATGTCGTCGATCAGACGCTCGAGCTCCTGTCTCCGCGGTGTCGCGAGCAAGTCGAGAAGCGCCGGCAGGTCACGGGCCTCAAGCGCCCGCCGGAGCTCCTCGATGGCTCCGAGCACGCTCGTCGGACGTCCTCGGAGGCCCGCCGGCGCCTGAAGGCGAAAGACCCCTGCCTCGCGAACGAGCTCGACCTCTGAACCGTCAGCGAGCTCCACTTTGGCCTCCCACCTGGCCTCACAGAGCCCGGGTCCCTCCCCGAGGAGCGCGACCCTCGCCGAGAGCTCTTTTTCGTTTTCTTCGAGGAGGCGGGCGAGCACCTCCTCGCTGTACCCTGCCCGCCCCTCCAACGTGAGAAGCTCCCGGAGCGAGGCCGCGTCGCGAGCGCGCACGGCGTCGGCATAAGCGAGGGCCGTCGGCTCAGGATCGGGCAGCGGAGCGCGCCCACAGGCCACGGTCAAAAAGACCGAGGCAATCACCCAAGAGGCCAGAGAGGCATCACCCCAAATCGAAGCTCGAGCAGAGCCAGCTCGCACGAGGCGTGTCCTAGCGCGCCCGGCCCTCTCCGACTAGAGGACAGGATATGGGCCAAGGCACCCCACGAAGAGACCGCGTCCTCTCGCTCGCAGCCTCCGCTGTGGCACTCGGCATCGTCGCCGCGAGCACCTCCTCAAGCAGCTCAGCCTTTTGGCCCGTTGTCACCTGTGTCGCCTACGCCCTGATGTGCGTCACGATCCACAAGATCGGTCGCGAGGGAAGCTCTTAGCTCTCCCCTCGGCTCTTAGGTCTCACTTCGCACCAGGGCGATCGCCACGTCTTCTCCGAGACTCTTGGCCCGGCCGACGGCAATCCCAAATCGACGCCCGTCGATGTCCTTCACCACCGTGTAGCTGTCCTGCGACTGTAGCTGCTCTTTCGGGTTCGACTCGAGGACCGCCTTTGCATTCACCTCGGGAGACACCGGGGCCCCGTAGGCTTGATCCCCTACGACCACATATACGTATGTGAGAGGGAGCTTCTCGCGCTCCTTGAGCTTCGAGATGAGCTCCGAACGAAGCGCCGTCTCGAGCCGATAGGCGTAAGCTGAAAAAGACCAGCCTGTGACATAGAGGCCGAAGCTGTCGTCTCCGGAGCGGAGCGGCACTGCCGCGACCCACTGCGCGTCCGGTTTACCCTTCACGCCAGCCGCCTCGGGCATCGATCCGCGCGTTTCGGTGTAACCGGCCTCGAGCGCCTTCTTCAGCTCCGGGAAGGACTCAAAAAGCATCTTTCCTGCCATCAAGTCCTGCTTCTGGTCGTTTCGCAGGATCTTCCCGTCCGGCGTCGCGACCGCGAAGAACGTGCTCTTCGCGACCCGGAGGTCCTGGGTTTTGTCACGGGCGCGGCCGAGCGTCTCATGCAGGGCTTCGAAGGCGGGCTGTTCGGGGCGCCGCTCCTCGAACAGCTGAACGAGGTGGGGCGCGCCCTCAGGCAGACCGCTCCGGACCTCACTGACGTCTTGGTCCGTGGCGCGGATCAAAAACGGCAGATCTTCGGCGGCGAGAGCCGCGCTCTTCTTGCCCGAGTCTTCACAGCCCAGGCTGAGAGCGGCCGAGAGGGCAACACAAACCGTGAGCAGAGAACGGCGCGCGAGAGCCATCATTTGGACTTCAGCTCCTCGAGGATCTTTTGGACATGGCCATCGACGCGCACGCCGCGGTACGCGGCGCGGACCTTCCCCTTGTCGTCCACGATGAACGTTGAGCGCACGATTCCATAATACTCGCGCCCGTAGTTCTTCTTGAGCGCCCAGACGCCGTACTTTTCCGCGAGCTCGTGGTCCGGATCCGAAAGTAACTCGAAGTTCAATCCGTAGGAGGTCGCAAACTTTTGATGGCTCGCTGTAGAGTCGGGACTCACACCGAACACACGCACACCGAGCTTTGCAAAGTCCTTCTGTGCGTCTCGGAAGTCACAGGCCTCTCGGGTGCACCCTGGGGTATTATCCTTCGGGTAGAAGTAGATCACATAGGGAGCTCCGGCGAGGGAAGACGAGCTTATGACCTCTCCCTTCCCGGACATCAGACGAAACGAAGGAGCTTTTTTCCCCACCAGCTGGTCCACCTCGACGGCGGCCGCGGGCACCTGGGCGGCGGCGGAACGGCTGGCGGAGGCCGACGCGGTCTTACTCTTGCTGGCGGCACCGGTCGCGGCGCTCTTCGCCGCAGGTTTGGCCGCCGTCTTCTTAGAACGTGGAGTCTGTGGGGTCGCCATGAGCGCGGGCATCGTTACACGATTTTGCATGGAATGTGAGAGCGCCTCCCCTTGTCAGAGTCGATCCGCGTTGTAGATTGGGTCGCCTATGCTCGACCTCCCCGAAAACGGCCTCTACAGAACCACGACCGCGATGCCTGGTCATGAGGACGCCTTCCCTGCAGATGTCCTCGTCTACATCGGCGAGAAATCCGGACAGAAGTTCGTAGTTCGACCCGGTCAGAACCGGAACAATCGCTGGTACTGGGGCGAGCCCACGACCGTGATGCGGAGCCCGACCTGGGGCCGCACCCTGAAACGTTTGCCGAGCGAAGGCTTTTATACCTTGCCCGAGGACCTGAACTTCGAGGGAGGCGGTCGCTGGCTCAAGAACGCAATCGTTCAACTCGGGTACAACGCGCAGGGCCAGGGGATCATCTTCGTGGGCGAGAGTCGCGACACCGCGACCGACAATGCCCTCTACTTCAGCGATCGCGGCATGCTCATCTCCGACGAGCTGCTCGAGCGCCTGGTCTGGGCGCCGATTTTGCCCGTCCGCGCGCACTGAGCGCCCCGCCACCCCTGAAAAAGACCGCCCGCCTTTGCCGCTTGCCTATTAAAGGGCCCAGGTGGCGGTCGTTTCAGGGCTTGATGAGCAGACTGGAGAGCCCCCCTCTAGACCTGACGGTTCCGGCGTCACCGAGAGCTAAGCGTCTGCCCCCCGGGTCCCGTGTGCCAGTGCCCCTGGCCCAGATCCGCAAGGACGTTGGGCTCCTCCGCACCGACCTCCAGAGCCCCGTGCTCACCTCCGAGCGGCTGAGCGCCCTCGAAGCCCACCGAGACCTCGATCTGGATGCTCTCTCTGCGTACGTAAGGGCCCTCGGGGGACACCTCGAAGTTGCCGCGGTGTTCGGAGTCCGCCGCTATCCCCTCGATCTTTCGCCCCAGGCTGCCGAGGGGGTCGAGCCCGACGAAATTCCGGACGATCTTTGAGAGTACGGACGAAGGAGGGTCATTCTTCCTTCATCTCCTCGAGCTTTCGGTAAATCGTCCGCTGCGAGATACCGAGGAGCTGAGCGGCGAGCGCCTTGTCCCCCCCTGTACGCCGCAGGGTTTCACGAATCATATGCTGCTCGACCTGGGTCAGAGGCGTACCGATCGCAAAGGTCAGTGAGGTTTGTTCACTCGGCTCAGCGACGCGGAGCGGGAGGGGAAGGTCTTCGAGCGTGAGCTCCGGCCCGCGCGCCAGGACCGAGGCTCGTTCGACCACGTTCTCGAGCTCGCGTACGTTGCCCGGCCAAGAATAGTCCGAAAGGCGCATGCGGACCTGCGGCCCCACGGTCAGCCGAGGTCGGCCGTTCTTCTGACAATAAATGCCGAGAAAGTGATCCGTGAGCAACGGGATGTCTTCTCGCCGGGAGCGCAGAGGCGGCGCTGTGAGCTCAATCACGTTGAGGCGATAGTAAAGGTCCTCGCGGAACCGCCCGGCTTCGACTTCCGCGCGAAGATTCCGGTTTGTCGCTGCGATCAGCCGAACGTCAGCCGTCATGGGGGCGCCACCGAGGGGTTCGAACTCGTTCTCTTGCAGCACCCGCAAGAGCTTGACCTGCACACTCGGAGTCAGTTCCCCGATCTCATCGAGGAATAACGTCCCACCCCGCGCCCGCGCGAAGCGACCCTCCCGGCGTCCGACCGCGCCTGTAAACGCCCCGCGCTCATAACCGAACAGCTCGGCTTCGAGAATTCCCTCAGGGATCGCCGCGCAGTTGACCGCGACGAACGGCCCGGCAGCGCGGCCGCTCCGCGCGTGAACGTAGCGGGCAATGAGCTCCTTGCCCGTTCCGCTTTCTCCCAAGATGAGGATATGAGCAAGAGAAGGCGCCGCCTGTTCGGCCATCGCGAGCACCGCGCGCAAGACGGGGCTCGTTCCGATGATCTCACGATTCTTGAGGGTGCGAAGCTCTTCTTTTAGCTTCTGGTTTTCCTGCAGGAGAGAGCCGTGTTCGATAGCCTTCTCGATGGAGCGTACGATCGTCGCTCTCTTCAGAGGTTTCTCGACGAAATCGTAGGCGCCCTCTTTCATGGCGCTGACAGCTGTTTCGACAGTTCCGAAGGCCGTCATGAGGACAACCTCCGTGCTCGGGGAGATCTCCTTGGTCGCTTTCAGGAGCTCGACTCCGTCCGGGCCCGGCATCATCAGATCGGTCAAGAGAGCATGGACCCGGTGAGTTCGAAGGAGCGCAAGAGCAGTCTTCGCTCCTTCGGCCTCGAGCACCCGGAACCCTTCTCGTTCGAAGATCTTCCGCAAGCTCAGCCGATTGTTGGCATCGTCGTCCACGACGAGCAGCGTCTTGTCGGGGACGTCCGCGTTCATTCTCCCCCGTCCCCCGGGGCCGGCTGCGAGCGCTTTCGGGGCTCGGTGTATTCCTCTTCCGACAGGACCAACCTCTCGACCCGCGTCCCCTGCTCCAGGGCGTCGACGATTTCGGGAACATCCTCGAGGCGCACCCGCCCATAAGCGTACCCATCGGGCTCCACGAAAATCGCAGGTCCCGCCCAACATACGTCGAGGCAGCTGGACGTGCATGCGCGAGCGCGCGTGGCGGCGAGGCCCCGCTCCTTGAGGCTCTTCTTCAACTCTGCGTGTATGTCCAAAGCTCCTCGCACAGCGCAAGATCCATTCGGAGCGCCTTCTTCTCGCCGATTCACGCACACGAACAGGTATCTCTCACGCTTTGCCATATTCCCTCATGACGATATCAATGCTCTCTTCGACGATCGCGATCAGCGCGTCCAAGTCCGAAAGCGGAATGTTGAGCGGCGGCGCCAGGTAGACAACATTGCCGAGCGGTCTCAGGTAAGCGCCCCGCTTCTTCGCTTCGTCGAACACTCGCCAGCCGAGCCGATTCAAATAGTCGGCTCCGTCTCCCAGTTCGACAGCCCCACACATGCCGAGCGACCGCGGCCGTCGCGCCCCGGGATGCGCCGCCGCCACGCGCTCAATGAGCCCGCGGAGGCGCCTTGAGCGCTCCGGGATCCCTTCGAGCACCGCTTCTTCTTCGTACACCGTGAGCACCTCGAGAGCTACCCTAGCGCCGAGGGGATTTCCGGCAAACGTGTGCCCGTAATAGAACGCGCGCGATGGATCGCCGAAAAAGCCCTCGAAGATCTCGGTCCGCGTCAACGTCGCTGCAAACGGAAGCACGCCGCCGCTGAGCCCTTTCGCTGTGCAGAGGATGTCCGGTTCGATGCCTGCCTGTTCGCTGGCCCAGAAGGTCCCCGTGCGGCCATAGCCGGTGAACACCTCATCAACGATCAGGTGCACGCCATACTCTCGGGTCAGCCGTCGCACCTCCGAGAGGTAAGAGGGAGGATGCATGAGCATCCCCCCCGCGCCCTGAATCAGAGGTTCCACGACCATAGCTGCGATCGAACTGCCGTGGCGCTCGAGGAGCCCGCTGAGAGACTGGACGGCGCTCTCGACGGTTTGTCCGTGCGCGCCGGGGGAAGGCGCGTGATAGACAGTGAGGGGCAGACTGCCGTCGAAGGCCTGCCGAAAGGCATCGACGCCTCCAAGGGAGGTCACGCCCAGGGTCTCACCGTGGAAGGCGTGCTCGAGGGCGACAAAGCGAGTGCGCTCGGGAGCGCCGTTCTGCTTGTGAAACTGGAGGCTCATCTTGAGCGCGGCTTCGACCGCGGTGGACCCGTTGTCGCTGAAAAATACGTGCGGCATTTCCCCGGGCGCGCGCGCCGCGAGCTTTTCGGCGAGGAGGACCGCGGGCTCATGGGTCATGCCTCCGAACGCGACGTGGCACATCTTCCGCGACTGGTCGTGGAGCGCTTCGATGAGGCGCGGATGGTTGTGGCCGAGGAGGGCCGTCCACCAGCTCGCGTTCCCGTCGTAGTAGCTACGTCCATCGACGTCTCGGAGCACGGCTCCGCGCGCTTCGGCGATCACGAGCGGCTCGCCCCGCTCGATGTACTCCTGCATGGGAGTGTAAGGGTGCCAAACGTGGCGCTTATCGATCTCGATGAGCTCTTGTCGTTTCACTGATCTTCTCTCGGTTCGAAGGCGGCGAGGGTCTCGCCGCGGCTAGAGTCGACGCGCTGCCCTGCCCTCGCCCGAGCGCGTCTCCGCAAGGACGAAGGGACACCCCGCGTCGAGGAGACGGGCCCCTCCCCCAGGACCTCCATCGGAAAGCAGAGGGAGACCAGGGTGCCGCTACCGACCTTGCTCTCAATGAGCAGCTCGCCGCCGTGCTCCCGGACAATGCGCTCGACGATCGGGAGGCCGAGACCGGAGCCGCGCGGTCGCGTCGAAAAGAATGGCTTTTTTGCCTTTTCGAGAATCGCAGGCGACATGCCAGATCCCTTGTCCTCGATCTCAAGCCGGAGACCGTCTGGATCCGAGGACGTCGGCCCACGGCGAAGCCGCAGCGAAAGAGGTCCGCCCCGAGGCATCGAGAGGAGGGCATTGTCGACGACGCTCTCGATCGCGAACTTCAAGAGGCTCCCATCAACCCAAACCGAGCGCGTTCGTTCCCCTGGCTCGATCTCGATCGACACTTCGTAGATCGGCTCGATGTCTTGGGCGATCTGGCGAAACAGCTCTTCGATCAGGACCGGGCCCCGGGCGAGCACAAACGGGCGCGCGAAACGGAGCAGGTCTTCGACCAGATGATTCAAGCGGTGCGCCTCTTCTTCGATGATGGCAAGCAGTGATTGCGTGTCCTCTTGCGCCAAGGGGCGGCGCAGCCCGCTGGCGGCGTTCATGATGACAGCGAGCGGATTGCGGACCTCGTGGGCGATAGCTCCCGCGAGCTCCCCGACCGCCGCGAGCCGCTCCTTCTCGTCGAGCTCTGTCTGGACCTGTTCGAGCTCGGCGTAAGACACCTCAAGCTCCGCGGTGCGCTCGGCGAGGCTCGAAGTTGTCTGTTCGAGCAGGCCCTCGGCGCCGCGCAGCTCCGAGAGCAAAACTAACGCCACCACGAGCCCATACACCCAAAGGGCCACCTCGATCACCGGAAGCCCATGGCCGGTCGACAGGGTCAGCCCGTAGTCGACGACAACAGCGGGCCCGACGCAGACCACCAGAAAAAGCAGAACGCGCGCCGCTCGTTTGCCCTCACGAATCGCCCGATAGAGCAGCGTCGCGGCAAAGACCAAGTGCAAGACAACCAAGCCCGCCATCGTGACGCCGAGCTCGGGGGCCGTCACAACGAAGGGTCGCGCTCCTCCATGCACGGCCCAGGACCAGGAAGACGCCGCGACCCCTAAGTCGCACACGATGATCGCCGCAGCGCAGAGAAAGCTCGCAGAGATCACTCGCGGCATCGGAGGAAAGCGCAAGAACTCGATCATGAATCGGCTATGGAAAGGCGGCGCCAGCGCTCCCGACAGCACGATCAAGCGCCCCAGAGCGAGGTCGGTCCCGTAATCGTTCGAGCGCCGCGCGATCCAGAAGCTCAAGGCGCTCAGCGCAAAACACGACATCATCCCGCCGAGGTACGCGTAGCCGCGCCCAGAAATCCGGCGCGCCGCCAAGAAGTAAAATCCCGCGAGCCCTGCGTACACGCTCATCCAGGCGAGCGCGGTAGGTCCCTCGTCGATGCTCATGGCTGGGAACCGGGGTTGATCGTAATCGTGCGAGTCCCGGCGAGAGTCGAGCTTGGACCGCAGAGCAGCTCGACACGTGTGTCGCCGACCGGAAGCGAGACCGCGAGCCGCTCGTTCAATGCTGCCTCCACCGTGGCGCGCTTGTCCCCATGATGGATTCGGTAGGAGATCGCGGGCGCGCCGTCCTCCCTGGAGGCTCCGAGCGCCAAAAATGGGATGGCGTCTGCTGCAAAGTAGGTCCCGCCCGGCTCCCAAAGGAGGCAATCCGGCGCCAGGAAGGGCACTTCGCTGGCCCGCCCCTCCACGGTCCAGGAAAATGCCCGCCCCGAACACACGCGCGCCCCATCGCTCTCTTCGCAGACAACGATCTGATGCTGTCCTGGGGCGAGCTCGAGATCTTCCGGAATGAGCTTGGAGAGCTCGATCGTCGTCGCCTCTTTGCTGAGAGGGCGCGGGCGATGGTCATCCAACATCACCCCCCCTTCCCTGCCCGGCTGCCTTTGGACCCAGCGCTTCGGACCATCGAGATGCAGCGAGAAGGTCGGCTCCACGAACTGCACCGAAGCTGCGCCGCGCCGCTCGGCGACAAGGGTCCACCCCGCGTCGGGCTCAGCAGAACTTTCTCGGGGAGCCGCCGCCTCCTTCCGCTCTTCGAGCGGGGAGGGCTGTGTGGGGAGCTCCGGGGGGCGCTCGGAGCCGCCGCAACCGAAAGGCGCCACAACAAGGCCGCACCCGAACATGGTCCAAGCAAAGTGACAGCGGAGCGCGTGTGCGCCCCGGAACCTGAGCGCCGCCATAGGGGTCCATGGACCCTACAACGCCCAAAGAGCCCCGGCCACAGGGCCGTCACCATGGAGTCCCGGGGGGCTTTCTGCTAGCCCAGGCGGGCAGATGAGCTACGTCGTACTGGCGCGCAAATGGCGGCCCATGAGCTTTCGCGATCTGGTCGGCCAAGACCACGTCGCGCAGACGCTCGGCAACGCTATCGCGCAGAATCGGGTCGCACACGCGTTCCTCTTCACCGGGGTGCGCGGGGTCGGCAAGACGACGAGCGCCCGCATCCTCGCCAAGGCGCTCAACTGCATGGGCCCAGACGGAAGCGCTACAGGCCCGACCGTCGATCCCTGCCTCACCTGCCCTGCTTGCGTCGAAATCGCCAAAGGGACCGATCTCGACGTCCAGGAAATCGATGGCGCTTCTTACAACGGCGTCGATGAAGTGCGCCGGCTCCAGGACTCGCTCCCCTACAGGCCGACCCGCGATCGCTTCAAGATCGTCATCGTCGACGAAGTCCACATGCTCTCTCAGGCCGCCTGGAACGCGTTCCTGAAGACCCTCGAGGAACCCCCGGCCCACGTGAAGTTCATCTTCGCGACGACCGAAGTTCACAAAGTCCCCATCACCATTTTGAGCCGGGTCCAGCGCTTCGACTTCAAAATGATCGGCGCAAAGGTGATCGCGGACCGCTTGCGCTACGTCCTCAGCCAGGAGTCGATCCAAGCGGACGAAGAGGCGATTTCGATCCTCGCGCGCCAAGCCGCCGGCAGCATGCGCGACGCCATGAGCCTGCTCGACCAGGTGATCGCGTTCGGGGGCGCAGAGCTGCACGGAAAAGACGTGGCCCGGGTGCTCGGGGTCGCCAGCACCGTCGCCCTCGAGCAGATCGCCACAGCGATCCTCGACAAACAGCCTGCCCAAGCCCTCGAGCACATCGGAGAGCTCGCGGAGCAAGGCTACGATCTCGTCCACGTCGCGCGGGACCTGCTCTCGCTCTTCCGGGACCTGGTGGTGCTCAAGGTCGCAGGCTCAAATGGGACCTTGGTCGATCGTCCGATGGACGCTCTCGAGCGCCTCACAGGGCTCGCCTCTACTCGCTCCGAGACCGATCTCGTCCGCCTCCACCAAGCCTTCTCGAAGGACTTCGACGACGTCGTCCGGTCCAGTGACCCTCGCGCCGGCCTCGAAATGCAGTGTGTGCGACTCGCGCTCCGGCCGGACCTTCTCTCGGTCGATGAGCTCTTGCACCGACTCGGGCATCTCGAGCGCCGTCTCACGGGCGCAGCGCCCGCGCCTCGCACAGGTGAACCGAGGCGCAACGCGCCGCCCATGCGCGCCCCAGCGCGAGAGACCGCTCAGCGCAGTGAGTCTCCCGCAGCTACGGCGACGCCCCGGCGGAAAGAGCCCGACGCCTCCGACGACGTCGAACCTGACCCGGGCTCTCCGAGCCCCGCAAGCTCTCCCTCGCCGGGCGCCTCGAGTCCCCTCGCGAGCCCGGCCTCCCCCGAGCGCCTCGCGCCTCCGCAGCCGGAGACAGTCCCCGAGCCCCTCGCCTACGCCTCGCCGGTTTCCGCGGCCCCCGCGCCGGAGCTCTCCGTACCGGTCACCTCCTCGAGCCTCGAGCCGAGCGCTTTTCCGGAGATTTCCCCCACCGAAGCTGCGCCTCCTGCCTCGCCCCCCAGCGCCCCAGTCCAAAGTCCCCAGCAAGCGCCACGAGCCGAAACTCCGGCCCTCAGCGCGCCTGTCGTGGCCCCCCCAGACGAGCCGTCTGCTCCTTCACCCGCGCCCGCCGCTGCTCCCGCGCCTGCCGCTGCTCCCGCGCCTGCCGCTGCTCCCGCGCCCGCCGCTGCTCCCGCGCCTGCCCATGCCGCGGCCTCCGAGGAGCCTGCATCGCCGGCCGCCCGAGCGGCTGAACCTGCTCTGCCAGAAAGCGAAGAGCCCTGGAGTGACCTGGGGGAAGGCGAAGCGAGCGACGAGTTCCTCATCTCGGACGCCCTCCGCGCCCGTGACGCTCACGCGGCTGCCCTCTTCGATCAGCTGATCCCCCTGCCGAGCGGGACGCCGTCGAACTCTCTCAAGTTCGTCTTCGACCGTGAGTTTCTTTTCGCCGAGCAGGTCGGTGAAAAGAGCTTCCTCGAGCTTGTGCGCGAGGCAGCCCGGAGCGCTCTCGGGCGGGAGGTCGAGATCCAGATCGTCTCCCAGAAGATTGACCCTTCCTGGCTCTCGACCCGTGACCAGAAAGAAAAGGCCCGTCGGGAGCGCTACGAACAGGCCATGCGCGCCGTTCGCAACAACCCGAAGGTCGAAGCGGCCCGGCGCATCCTCGACGGTGAGCTCACCTTCGTCCGCCCCCTCTCCCGAGACTGAACCATGTGGCCCGAATCCTTTCGTCGCGTCGTCGAGCAGCTGTCCCGCCTCCCCGGTGTCGGCGACAAGACGGCGCAACGCTTCGCCCTTGAGCTCGTGCTGGAGCCCGCGTTAGCACTTGAGCTAGGCGCCGCCATTTCCTCGATGCCGACCGGAGTGGGCCGGTGTCACAAATGCGGCAATCTGGCCGAACGAGTCGAAGGACGACCGCCGGAATGTACGATCTGCCTAGATCCCCGTCGCAATAACAAACTGCTCTGCGTCGTCGGACGGATTCAAGACCTGCTCGCGATCGAGCGCAGCGGCGCCATGCGCGGCCGCTATTTCGTTTTGGGTCGACTGCTCTCGCCCCTCGACGGAGTCCGCGCCGAACACCTACCCACCGCCGAGCTCATCACTCGAGTCGAAGCCCTCGGCGTCGAAGAGGTCATCTTGGCGACTCCTCCGAGCGTCGATGGCGAGGCGACGGCGCTGTTTTTGGCCCGCGAGCTCGCCGAGCGGAACGTACGGGTGAGCCGCATCGCGAGCGGTGTGCCCCACGGCGGAGACCTCGAGTTCTCAGATCAGATCACCCTGGGTCGCGCGATCGAGGGCCGGAGGACCTTCTAACTCGAGTGGCTTTCCCGACGTTTTGGGAGTGGCTCCTCATCCCCGCAGGTTTTGTTGCGGGGGTCATCAACGTGCTGGCAGGCGGGGGCTCGTTTTTGATCCTGCCGCTGCTCATGGCGACAGGGTTGCCGCTCGGGCTCGCGAACGGGACGAATCGGATCGCCGTGGTCCTGCAAGCTTTGGTCGCAACAACGAGCTACCTCCGCCGCGCGCCGCTCGATCGAAGACTGTTCGGAGCAATGTTTCCTCCGCTCGCGATCGGAGCTCTGCTCGGCGCTTACCTCGCCACCCAGCTCGATCCCAAGAGCCTGGAGCGCGTGTTCGGGCTCCTGTTCCTCGTCATGGGCGCTGTCTTGCTGCGAGGAGTCGGCGAAAAAGCCCCGAAAAGACTCTCCCCCCGGCTCCTTCGGATCTTCAAGCTGCCGGCGCTTCTGCTCGTCGGTACCTACGGCGGATTTCTTCAGGCCGGCGTCGGACTCTGGATCGTGGTCGTGGCGGTCAGCTTCTTCGAGACCGATCCAGTGAAAGCCAACGGCGTAAAGTTGCCGCTGGTGCTCGCCTTCACGATTCCCTCTCTTTTCGTGTTCGCTCAGTCGGGCCAACTCGACGTGCGGCGAGGTCTCATGCTCGCGATCGGCACCGTGCTCGGAGCCCTGGTCGGAGTGCGGCTTGCGCTCCGGGGCGGACGGCGCCTCATCATGCGGGCGACCATCGCGCTCATGTGGGTCACAGGTCTCGTGCTCTTGTTCCGTTCAAGCTTCTCTGAAGAGCGCGCTCTTCCAGCAAAACCCGCAGCTTCCGGGTCCATTGCCCTGGCACTCCCGAACTCACAGTCCGTCCATCGACCTCCACGACCGGCACGATCCCCCGCAGGCTCGAGGTGAGGAAGACCTCGTCGGCCGCTCCGAGCTCATCGATGTTCGGAGCTTCCCAGCGGACCTCGAGGCCCGCTCGCTCCGCTAGGTCCAGGACAACCGCGCGAGTGATGCCCGCGAGGATCCCTTCCTCTGGAGGCGTCAGGAGCGTCCTGCCGCGCACGAAGAAGACATTCGAGGTGGCCCCCTCACTCACCACCCCATTTGGATCGACGAAAATCGCCTCATCTGCCCCCTGCTGGCGCGCCGCTCGGAGCGCCCGGATCCCAAGGACGTAGTTGCCCATTTTAGCACCTGCCAGCTCCTTCAGGCCGAACCGCGGCTCAGCGACAAAGGAGCTCACCTTCGCGCCTCGCTCGTAGAACTCCTCGCCCGGGAGGGAGAGCTCGCTGATCAAGGTGATGCGCCGCGGGCGGAGCGCGGGATCTGGTAGGAGCCCCAGCGGCCCTTCCCCGCGGGTGACCATGAGGCGCACGTAGGCTTCTGGAAAGCCGGCGCTCTCCACTTGTGCCCTCGTCTCGGGCCCAAGGTTCTCGAACTCCGGGAGCCACGGAATCCCCACGAGCTCCGCCGAGCTCTTCAAACGCTCGAGGTGCGCCTCAAGCTCGAAGATACGCCCGCCGTAGGTGCGGAGCGTTTCGAAAACGGAGTCTCCATAAAGGAGACCCCGGTCGAAAACGCTGACGACAGGCGAGCCCGTAGCGCGAAGAGCGTCGATCCAGACTTCAACGCGCTGGCTCATGGTCATCTCACAATTTCTGAAGTTCGGCCTTAGCGAGTTCGAGGTTCGGATCCGCCTGCAGGGCGCGCTCGAACATCTGCTTCGCCTTCGGGTTCTCACCGAGCATGACGTGGGTCTGGCCGAGCCGCACGAACACCTCAGCTTTGGTGATGGGTGAACCTGCCTCGAGCTTCTGCAAGAGGAGGGCGCGATACATCTGCTGAGCCTTCTTGGCGTCGCCGCTCTGGATGGCCAGCTCTCCGAGCTGGTGCAAGACGCCGACATTGCCCGGTTCGATGCGGAAAGCCTTGTCCAGCTCCTCGATAGCTCGGGCCGGCTCCCCGAGCGCGACTAGAGCCTTGGCGAGGCGACGATGCACGTCGGCCAGCTCTTTGACGCGCTTGCCCCCGTAGCTGTCGACGATGCGCGTGAGAACCTGGACCGCGTCGTGGCCACGGCCGGACTCGGTATAAAGATCGCACAACTCAAGGAGCAGCGCTCTGTCGTCCCCGGCGTGCTCGACCGCTCTTTCGAGCATCGTCGCCGCACCGGCCAGATCACCTGTGCGCTGCCGGAGCAAAGCCGCTGCCTCTCGGAGCAAACGGACCCGATCCGCTGGCTTGGTCTCGAGATCGGCTTCTTCCGCGGTCATGCGCGCCACGTCGGCGACGCGGTCGAGAGCGTCGTAGCTCTGCTTGAGCTCCGCGCGCAGCTGCCGGTCACTCGGATCGAGCGCGAGCGCCGACTCGAGGTTCCTGAGCATCGCGTCCGACTGGCCGAGTTCACGGTAAAGCGCCGCGAGCTCCCGGCGCTTCTCCGCTTGCTCTCGGCCGCTCAGCGACCCAGCCCACTCTTCGAGCTCCACCGCCGCGCTCTCACGCTCGCCGAGCGCAAGGTCCAGACGGACCAGCGCCGAGTATACCTCGGGGCCCGGATCGATGGCCTTGATCTCGCGCCAGATGCTGCGAGCGAGCGGCAGATCCTCGAGCTCGGTCTCCACAAGGGCCGCACGCCGACGGCCAAGGCTCGCGGCCTCCGGGGTCTGACCGTCTTCGAGAGCTCTGCCGACCTCGCGAGCCAAGAGGTCGCTCAGCCGCTCATGCTCTCCGGCCTTTTCGTAGATCGCGACAAGCTCAGCGCTTGCGCCCTCGAAGCGCTGGTCAAACTCGAGGACACTCTCGAGCAGCTCAGCCGCCGTAGCCGGATCGTTGCGACGCGAGAGGTGGACCCGAGCCAGCTCCAGGCGGAGCGCCGCACGCCTCCGCTCGTCGCTCGTCCGATCCAAGCGACGCTCGACGGCGGATACCCAGTTATCCCACTCTCCCGCGAGTTCGTAGGCTTTCAGGAGATCGTCTACCACGGACTCGTCGTCAGAGCTCTCTTCGACGAGGCCCTCGAACAGGCGCGCAGCCTCCTCCGCTTTGCCCAGGCGATCTCGAGCGAGCTCCGCCGCTTCGCGTCGGAGCGCCCAAGCCATCGAAGCGTCCGGCTCGGCCTCGGCCCGCCGGAGGAGCAGGACGAACTCCTCTTCGTGATCGCCTGCCGCTCGGCGAAGCTCGGTCAGGGCCGACAGGGCTCCGACATCCTGGTAAGCGAGCTCCAGGATCGCGCGCAGCGAGACCTCTGCTTCCTTCGCCTGGCCGAGCTTCTCCGCGAGCCCCGCGCGCTTGCGCAAGAACTCGATCCGCTCGTGATCATCGAGGGCAAGAGCGGCGCGTTTGTCGAGGGTCCCGAGCAGGGCCTGCTCCTGACCAAGCTGCTCTTCCAGAGCCTCAATCCGCGCCAAGATCTCGTCACTCTCCGGAGCCAACGCGGCCGCCGAGCGCAATGCTCCGAGCTGACGCTCGAGATCGCCGCCCCGCTCGAACCACTCGGCCGCCCGGAGGCAAAGCTCGCTGGCCGAATCTGCTGCGCTCTTGAGCTCACTCGCGCGCACCAAGATCTCAGCGCCTGCCTGGTAGGCGCCGGTGAGGGGCAAGAGTCGCTCGACTTCGTCGACCAGCCCGAGGTTCGTCGGATCCTCGAGCACACCTTCAGCCAGGATGTCCTGGGCAGCGCGAGGATCTTGGCATTCGTCCTCGAGCACGTGCGCAAGAGCGCGACGTCCATCGATACGTGCCGCGGTGTCCTCTGCGCGACCGAGTCGCAGACGGTGCAGGTCAGCGAGGGCCGCGCCCTGACGCCTCGTTCGATAGGTCTCCTCGAGCACGTCGAACACCTCGTCGAACAGCTCGTCCCGATCGATGAGCTCTTTGAGGAGACCGACCGCCTCTTCGCTTGTGACATCGTATTCCAAGGCGCGCTTGACGGCCGCGAGAGCGGCTTCGGGACGCTTGAGCTCCGACAGCTCAAGGGAGCCGATGCGCACCAAGAGCTTCGCTTGCTCACCCGGATCGACCGCGAGCGCGAGGCGCCGTTCGAGCACACTGACGAGCTGCTCGGGTTCCTTGAGCTCTAGGTAGAGACCGTCGAGGGCAACCAGGAGTTCTTCGTCGTCGCCAACGCGCTCGCAAGCGAGCTCATAGGCCGCCGCAGCGGCCTTCACGTCGCCGATGTCCTGCTTCTGGACCTCGGCTGCGCGAATGCAGAGAACCCTCTGCACCGAAGGATCGGTCTCCTCCTCGATCATCTCCGCGAGGGCCTGGGCATAGAGCTCAGGCTTCGAGATCTTGCGGCTCAGAGCGCGGGCCTCGTCGTGCACCTCGAAGGCGGACGGCTCACCCCTGAGCCCTTGGAGCAGGGCCAGAAGGGCCGCGTCCAAGTGTCCCAGCTCGACCTCCAGGTTTGCGATCTGCCCGAGGGTCCCGAGACGCGTGAGGCTGTCCTCCTCCGCGCTCAGACGATAGCGAAGAGCGCGCACGAGGTCGGCCTTGGCGGAGATGGCCGTGAGCGCGGGCACCAAGATCTCTGCCGCCGGAACCTGGAAATGTTCCTCCCCTTCGGCCAGGGCAAAAATGCCCTCGCGAGCGCGCTCGTCTGCCGGATTGGTCGCGAGGATCGCTGCCCAGGTCTCGAGGGCCTCTTCGGGAGCGCTGAGTTTGTCGATCAGCACGCGAGCGATCCGGTGCCGAATCTCGGCGCGCGCTTCCTCCGTCTCCGCTGCTCCCACGCTCTCCTTCAAGAGATCCAGGAGGTCGCTGAAGCGCTCTTCCTTCTCATAGAGGCGCGCCAGCTCGGCGGTCGCCGTCGGATCCAGGGGCCGGACCACGAGCGCCCGGGTCAGACATTCGATGGCGCGGTCGCGCTCCTCGAGCCGTTGCTCGAAGAGATCAGCGGCGCTCAGCAAGAACGAATAAGCTTCGTCCGGCTCGGTACCGTCGGCGTCGGCGCGGAGCAGGTACAGCTCGACGAGACGATTCGGGTCTTCACCGCCCTGATAGAGCTCGATCAGGCGATCCAAGATCTCCGCGTCGCGCTCGTCTTCGGCGAGCGCTCGCTCATAAGCTTCCATGGCGCGGGCAGAGTCCTCGAGGCTCAGATGACGCAGCTCACCGAGCTCAAGGAGGATCGAACGGCGCGCCGCCGGCTCGTAAGTGACCTCTGCTTTGTACGAGAGACCCTTCTCGAGGGCGACCCAATCTCCGAGCAGCGTCGAGAGCCGAATCACGACCGAGATGCTGTCGAAGTCGGTCGGATCCGCTTCGAGGCGCTCCAGGTAGAGCACCAGCGCCGCCCGCGGATCGTCGAGCTTCTTGTCGAGCAAGAAGGCTAGACGCGCCACTACGTCGCTCCTGTGATCCAGATCAGGCCGCGTCTCGAGGAGCTCGCGATAGGTCTCGGCCAGCTTCGCCCAGTCCTCTGTGCGCGCCGCGAGGCGCTCGAGCTCTTCCCGGAGCTCGTCCCGCTCCGGTGCGAGGGTCAAGGCCCGCGCGAAGAGGTCCATGGAGAGGCCGAGATCGCCGGCGCGCTGCTCCGTGAGCAGCGCCGCCTCCGCGTAGAGGCTCGCCTTTTCGCTCTCGTCGTGAGCCAGCTCCAAACGATCCTCGAGGAGCCTGAGCAAGCCCTGCCAGTTGTCCGTCGTCTCGTAGATCGGGACCAAGATCTCGACCACCCGAGCCCTGAGCTCCGGACGGGCGCGGAACGCCTCGATTTCGGCGAGCGCCAGAGCCTCGCTGGGCTCCTCCTGTACGATCACCTCCAGCTGATCGAGAGCGCGCTCGGAGTCCTTCAGCTCTCGCTCGAGCACATGGGCCAAGGAGAGTCGCTCGGCCCGCGACCTCGGACCCGGCACCGCCTCAAGCCAGCGCTCGTACAGCGTGACGAGCTCCTGCCATTCGGAGCGCTTGCGATAGAGGCGCTCGAGCGCCCGGAACGCCGGTTCGTGCTCCTCGTCAAGAGCCAGGATCTCCGAGAGGGCTTCGATGGCTTGCGGCTCGTCTCCGGCCTTCTCCGCGAGATCTGCGATGCGTGAGAACAGACCGACGCGCTCCTGAGGCTCGTAGCGCTGTTCGAGGGCGGCCCGATAGAGCGCGATCCGATCTTCGATGGTCCCTGCGCTCTCGTAAGCGCGGTCGAGCCAAATGAAGAGCTCATGGTCTTCCGGGATCACCTCAAAAGCCTGGCGGAACAGCGGAATCGCCTGCGCCGGATCCCCCTGCTCGAGGTAGATCTGACCAGCGCGACGGGCGAGGCGCGCCGAAGCTTCTCCGTCGACGCCGGTGGTCACGACCTGGGCTCGGAACAGGGACGCGAGCTCCAAGGGACTCCCGAGCACCCGCGCGAGACGCTCCATCTCCGAAACGGTCAACTCGTCCTCGGGATCGAGAGCGAGCACCATGGCGTTCATCTTGAGCGCAGAGGCGTAGTCTTCCTTCTGCTCCTCGTAGATCTGCGCCATGCGCGTCGCGAACTCGCGCCTGTCCGTGGGTGCGTCGCTCGCTGTGAGCTGGAGCGAGAGGGCTCGAAGGAGCTTATCGTAGTCGGTCCGAGCTAGGTAGACGCGCTCGAGGATGCTGCCAATGCGCGCTTTGTACATCGGTTCGATGTCGCGATCGGCCATTTCTTCGAGCAGCTGGATCGCGCTCGACTGTGAGGGGTCTTTGATCAGCGCGTTATCCAGCTCGTCGAGGCCCCGGTCGAGGTCGCTCTTGCGATCAATGAGCACTCGAGCGAGCTCGACGTGGTGCGGCGCCGCCTGGGGACCAGCTTGTTCCACCTGGCGCTCAATGAGAGCGGCGAGGTCATCAAAACGCTCTTCGGAAGTGTACAGAGACGACAGCGCGGAAACAGCTTCAGGCTCGAGGGCGATGTCGACCAGCGATTCAAAGGCTTCGATGGCCTTGTCGGGCTGGTTCAACGCTCCCGCGAGGAGCCGAGCCTTCCGGTAGAGGAGCTCCTTTTGTTCCTCGTCCGAGAGGGCGAGCGCGCGGCGACGATCCAAGATGTCGACGAGCTCTTCGTTCTTCCCGAGCTCGAGCAGCAGGTGATCGAGGGCCTCTAGGGAGGCAGGATCGTCGGGATTCGCCTCAAGGGCGCTCTGATAGGCGGCGATCGCGCGCGGCAGATCCCCGAGGTCGTCTCGGTAGATGGCGCCGATGCGGTGATAGGTCTCGAGTTGAAGATCGCCGTCGAAGATGTCCTTGACGATTTGGCTCAAGGCGGCTGCTTGTTCTGCGCGCCGGTCGGTGACCAGCGCCAAGCGATCGATGGTCTTCAGGTAGCTATCGAGCTCCGAGCTCTCGAGGGCTGAACTCAGACCCGAGAGCGCCAGCTTGAAAGCTCGCTCCTTGTCACCGAGCAGGTCTTCACAGATCTCAAACGCCCGCTTGAGCCGTTCGGCGCGGTACTGAGGATCGTCCGAAGCGCTCGCCTGCACCTCAGCAAGGCGCAGCTGTCCCTCGTAGTTTCCTTCTGCCTCGAAGATCGGCTGCAAGATTTCGGCGACCTCAAGGCGGGTCGGCTCATCGGGACCATCGAGCAGAGCCAGCAGAGCTTCTCGGCTCGGCCCGTAGTTCATGTCGATCACAAGGGCCTGACGATGGGCGTCGACGGCACCCGAGGTATCTCCGAGCTCCGTGCTGCGAAGCTGACCGAGCGCGTAGAGCGCTGCAAGCTGCGCCGTCTGGTCCGGCAAGACCTCCGCTTGTTTGCTGAGGATGTCACCGAGATCGCCATAGCGAGCGGTCTTCTGGAACAGGCGCGCCAGAGCCGAGAGAACTTCAGGGCTCGGGCCGGCCTCGTCGAGCAGGGTTTGGTAGGATTCGATGGCACGCTCAAGCTGGCCGAGCTTGACCTCCTGGACCTCAGCGAGGCGCGCCGTGAGCGCTTGGCGCTCCCGATCTTGGAGAGCAGCTTCGCGGCGACGGAGCAGGATCGACGCCAGATCTTCGTAGCGCCCCGCCTGATCGTAGAGCTCGGAGAGAGCAATCAAAGAGGCCGGATCATCCGGCATATCCTCGAGGCGCCCCTCCCAGGCCAAAGTCGCCGCCTGAGGCTCGTTCAAGGTCTCGGCGTAAAGATGAGCCAAGCGCCCGTAGAGCTCGGCGCGCACCACCGAGTCGCTCTCGAGAGCGACCTGTGCCTTGAGGTTCTCCGCCAGCGCTTCATAGCGCGAGTCAAGCACCAGGTGTTTCTCCATGGCGCGGTAGGCCGACAGGATGAGATCCGTATCGGCTCCATCGATCGCCACGATCCGCTGATAGGTCTGCATCGCGCCGGGCACGTCGGCGAGGATCTGTTCCTGAACGTGCGCGGCCTCGGTGAGGATTTGGCCCTTGAGCTCGGCGGAGGAGGCAGCTTCCGCCGCTTGTCCAAGAACCTCGACCACCTGCTCACTGCGGCCCAGGCGGCGCCCAGCATCGATCAGGCGTGAGCGCAGATCGAAGTCCTCTGGATCGAGGGGGACCAGCTCCGCGAACACGTCGAAGGAGCCCGCGTCGTCGTGGAGCCGATCGTCGCGGAGGGTTGCGATGCGGCGCAGGAGATCGCGCCGTTCGACCTCGATCTCCGGTGTCGATTCGGAGGGCGACGCCGGACGCAGCGCCTCAGCTCGCACTCCGAGCACCCGCACCAAGTCGCGCACCTCGTCACGAGCCTCATAGGTCGCTTCGAGAAGGCTCGCGGCGCGGAGCTTCACCTTGCCGATTTGGAGCAAGGTCTCGGCCACGTCCCGCGCCTCGTAATCCGCGGGGTTCACGGTGAGGACCTGCTCGACGTGCTCGATGGCGCGCTCGGGCTCATGGAGCTCGACGGCGAGCCGCGCCGCGCGCACTCGGAGGGCCGGCTCTTCCGAGGAGTCGGCGATGGAGATCCGTCGCTCGAGCAACGCGGCCAGCTCTTGTTTCTTGCCGAGACGTCCGAGCAGTCGGTCGAGGGACTCGAGGGAAGGCTTGTAGTTCTCGTCGAGCTCGAGGATCTCCTTGTGATAGGAGACCGCTCGCCCCGCGTCGCCGAGAATATCCTCAGCCAGAAGGGCGACCTCGCTCCGCAGCTCGATCTTGCGGAGCGGATCGGGGGTGCGCTGAGCTTCCCGCACACACAGGTCTTCGAGCTCGTTCCAGCGCTCGCCCGCTGTCAGGATCTCGCGAAGACGGGGCCAGGCCACGTCGTCCTCGGGCAGAAGGGCCAAGATCTTCTCGTAGAAGGGGACGGCGCCTGCCGGATCTTGCAGCACTTCTTCACAGACCGCCGCCGCGCGGCGCGCCAGATCGATGGCCACGTCGGTCGGCAGGTCGCGCCTCACAGCTTCTCGAAGCGCATCGAGCAGGTCCGTCGGACGCCCTGCCCGCTCCGAGAGAGCCGTCGCCTGATCCCAGAGAGCCTCCCGCTCCGGCATCTCGCGCAGAGCATCGAGGGTCACATTGAGCGCGCCGCTCGGCTCATGGAGCTTGTGCTCATAAATCGATATCAACCGATCGTAGACCTCCGCGCGCTCGGGAGTTCCAGGGCCCGCCTCAGAGAGCATCGCCCGGACCGCATCGGCTTCCTGACGCGCGTCGCCGCCCGCCTCGTAGAGCTCGCTCAAAATACGAGCGGCCTCGGCGCGAACCACAGGTTCCTCGACGAGACGCTTGAGGACCAGGATGACTTGACCGCGCTCAGCGCCGAGGGCACGCGCGCGCTCGGCTCGCTCGAGAGCGTCCACTGGACGCCCGAGCGCGCTCGCGTACAGGGACGCAAGCGCCGCCTCCTTTTGCGCCTGGCGCTCGCCCTCCAAGCACTCCGTGAGTCGTTCGAGAGCTTTCGCCGCCCGCTCCGGCTGCCCTTGGAGCAGCGCGAGGCGCACCACCGCCTCGAGAGCAGGGACGTTCTCCTCGTCTTTCGAGGCCTGCTCGTAGAGCTCGAGCGCCTTGTCGATCTCCCCCTGACTCTCCTCGAAGGCAGCCCAGGCGGCGTACGCGGGGCCCGCGGGGCTCGTGACGCTGGCCCTGTGAGCGTAGAGCCAGCGCTCGTCGTTCGGCCGTCGCTCCCGACGGAGCAGGCCCTCGAACAGGGTCATCAATTCATCATCGCCGGGGAAATCGGACGCGAGTCTTCGGAGAGCATCGAGGGCGCCGCCGACCTGACCGAGCTCCTCGCCTTGCACGCGGGCCAGGCGCAAGACGAGCTCACGGCGGGCCTGAGCAGAGGCTTCGTCGAGGGGAGCCGGGGCGACCGACTTGCTCTCCTCAGCGGGCTTGACCTCGTCAGCGGGCGGGACACTCGGCGTCGGCTCGGCCTTGGCCTTGCTCTTGCCTTTGCCTCTGCGCTTCTTGGCCGGCTTTTGGCCGGTCTCGGAGGGACGCGAGGGCTCCTCGGGAGGCGGAACCTCAGAGGTCGCGACCGCAGCGGGGGCCGCGGGCGCAGTGGCACGGGAGAGCGTGGCAATGCGGTGAGAGAAGGCTTGGACAAGTTCATCCCAGTTGCCGAGGGTGCGGCAGGCGTCGTCGAGCAGGTCGAGCGCGCGCGGATCAGTCGGCAGAACCTCGAAGGCCCTGCGAGCGGCCTGGGCAGCCCCCTTGCGATCACCGAGTTGCCCGCCGAGGACGCGCACCAGGCGCATCAAGATCTCGAGCTTCTCTTCGGGCTCCGGACGCAAGTCAGAGAGCGCCTCGAGGAGCGGCGGGATCCGCGCCCACTTCTCCTCCTGCTCATAGATCGACAGTAGTCGTTCGATCGCAAAGGAGTCACCCGGACGGATGGAGAGGATGCGCTCGTAGGAGCGCACAGCGCGGGCGCTCTGGCCGAGGCTCTGCTCGTAGACGCGCGCGGCGCGGTTGCTCAAGTCAAGGCGGACCTCAGGATCGGTGGCCCGGTCGGCGGCCGTGCTGAGAACTTCGGCGAGCGTCTCCGCGTCCCCTTGGCTCATGAAGAGCTGCTCGAGTTCGTCGAAGCGGTTGCCTTTGAGGAAGGTGTCGCGCAGGACACGCATCGCGCGCACGTTGCCGGGCTGAGCCGCGAGAACCCGCTGCCAGGTCTGGACCGCGAGCTCCGGCTCTTCGAGCTGTTCGTAGACGCCGCCGAGTTTCGTGAGCACTGGCACACGCGTCTCGTCCTCGGGGAGGATGCGCGCTTGGCGCTCGAGAACGTCCGCGAGACTCCGGAGGTTCTTGCTCCGCTCCGCGTACTTTTCCATGCGCTGGAGGGCGTCGGTGCGGGTCGGATCAAGATCGAGGATCTGACCGTAGAGCTCGAGGGCTTCCTCGATGTTGCCGAGACGCTCGGCGGACAGCTGAGCGAGCTCTTTGAGGAGCGGCACCCTCTGCAGGCCTTCCTTCCGCCCGAGCTGCTCTCGGTACAGCTCATAGAGCTCCTTCCAGGAGCGACGCTTCCGGTAAAGCTCGTCGAGGCGCTCGATGGCCTCCGTGTCGAGCGGATCGAGCTCGTGGAGCGCTGCGTAGGCCTCGATCGCGTGCTGGACCTGGGAGAACTGGTCGAGCCAGGCTCGGCCCATGGACCTGTAGAGGGCCTTCTTTTCCTCGCGATCCGGCACGATCTCCGCGAGCAGCTTCTTGCTGACGAGGAGTTCCCGCGGGCGGCCCAGCTTCTCGTGAAGATGAACCAACTCGCGGACCTCGCCGACGTCATGCTCGTCGAGCTTGCCGTCGAGCTGGACGATCTGGTTCAGCACACCGACCAGAGCGGTATCGCTCTTGATGTACTCACGGTACACGGTGGCAATCTCGCGCAAGATCGTGAGACGCTTCTGGTAGTCGTCGGCGTCCGTGCGCTCGAGCTCCTGGCGTAGGAGCTCGACAAGGGCGTTGTGGCCCTGGGTCTGCTTGTAGAGCTTCTTCAGCTCGTCGCGCACGCCCTGGTTGTTCGGATCGGCGCGGAGCGCCGCCTTGAACTCTTCGATGGCCTTGTGAGCGCCGGCCTGGGACAGGGTGAGGCGCGCGATCTCTTCGGCGAGCGCCGCGCTCCGCTCATCACCAGGCGGGAGCGCGCGCTGGGCGGCCTGCAGGATGTGGACGAGGCCCGCTTCGTCCGAGAGCCCCGCCTTATATTCGCGGTAGAATCCGAGCATGATCTCGTGCGTCGGGTCGGTGCGCCGGATCAGATCGAACCAGGGCTCGGCGTCCGCGGGAGAGTTCCGCTTGCGCCAGTGCAGGAGCGCCACCTGGAGCATCTCGCCGAGGAACGACGGATCGGGCTGACGTCCGCGCAGCGGGCGCTCATAGACGCGCACGAGCTCGTCCCAGCGCTCATGATTCGAATAGTAGTCGGACGCGTAAGCGGTCGCGTCCGACTGGGTCGGATCGAGCTCGAGCACCCGATCGTACGCCGCCGCAGCGCGCTCCGGATCGCTCAGCTTCGTGGCGAAGACATGCGCGAGGCGGACAAAGGCCTCGAGTCGCGCGCCGCGGTCCGGAGAGCGCTCCGAGATGCGCTCGAGAACTCGCACGACCTCGTCGTAACGGGCGCTCTTGCGATAGACGGCCTCGAGCAGACGGGCCGCCAACAGGTTCGCCGAGTCGAGGCGGATCGCCCGTTCAAGGTTCTCCTCGACCCGAAGCAGGCTCGGCTCTTCCGAAAAACAAACCTCGGCCTCCGCCGCGCGCATCAACATCGCGCTCTGGTAAGCGTCGTCGGGGGCGCTATCCGCCTCGACCATGTAGCCTTCGGCGTTCGCTTTCCAGTTGTGCACGCGGTCGAACAGCTCGTCTCGCAGCCGCTCGAGCTCAGCGTCGCCCGGTGCTTCCAGGACCGCTTTTTCACTCAGCTCAAAAGCCTTTTGCGCCTCGAGGAGCTCAGACACGAGTATTGCGACTTGCTCTTTTCGGAGCGCGGCGAGCGCTTCCGGCGTCAAGCCAAGGCCCGCACTGAGTTCTAACAGCTCGTAAGCGACGCGCGCGTCACCGCGCAGCCTGTGTCGCGCGGCGGCCCACCTCAAGAGCTCATCCGCCTCACTCGGAGACAGATCGCCCTCCGTACTTGAGAGAGCCCCTTTCAGGCTATCCCATGCTTCGTTTGAGTCTGGGTTTCCTTGCAATGCGCCAAGGGCGGTGCGAACCGTGTGTGCGTCCATTCTTATGCCTCGCGAGCCCGAGCCCGTTGAATCCTTCAGTCGACCCCTCGAACCGGACCGGAGAGCCTATCAGGGGCACAAAGGCGCAAACAACCATATATTTCGAGGATTTCGCCTCGGGGCCCCCGCGCGCGGCAAAACCCGATGCGGTCGCAGGCCAGAAGGCTCAAAAAGCGCGCTCTCGGGGATCCGATCGCCCCGGACCACTGCTACACGCCCTATCGTGCTCGTCAGAAAGCCCCCACATCACCGCATACCGCTCCGCGGCCTCGCCCTTCTCGCGATGTTCGGCTGTGCAACCTACATCGGAGGCTGCACCTGCAACGACGATCACCCTTATACGCCCTTCGAGGTCGCCACGACCCTCGGCAGCGGCGGGAGCGCGACGGAAGACAAGCCGGCCCCGGCTGCTGAGGAGAGCGCCCCTCGCGCGATCGTCGCGGTGGCCGCTCGGGGCCAGACCGAATGGCGCGTCTTTGAGCGAAGCTTCCGCGCTCCGCCCGGTCTCGGCTTCGATCGNGGCTTCCTCTTCGATCCCGGGGGCGCTCCTCTGTTTTGGCTCGAGCCCCTCGAAGGCGACAGGACCCGCGGTGGCCTCTACCGCGGCGACGCCGAAGGCAATCTGACGCCCAAGTTTCAGGTACCGAGCTTTTTGCCGGAGGGCCCCGACTGCGTCACCTCCGCGGAAGCCGCGCCCAGTGGCAGCTCCACTGTGATCGTACACCTGAGCACGAAATGTCAGACGCCCCGTCTTGCTGGTACGGCGACGGCGGCCCTCGTCTTCCTCGACGCGACCAGAGAAACGGCGCCCTTTGGGGTTCGACTCCTTCCGAGTGCCCCGGGAGAAGACCTGCGCCCGATCGGCGACGCCCAGGACCAAGACGGCGACGGGGTGGACGATCGCGAGATCCGCTTCGAGCTCACCTCTCCCCGCGGCGGCAAAGCCCTCGCTTCCTTCCGCTGGCTGTCCCGCCCGGCCGGACCCAGCCGCAGACCCGAACACCCGGCCCGAGAGTTCACCGCGCGAGCGGACCGACTCGCCATCTCGGCGGTGCGCAAGAAGGAGCGCGACTCGGTCGCGCCCGAGGTCGACGCCCTCAGGCGCCTCTACGGAGCGATCTGTTCGGAGAGCACGACCGGCCGCGTCGCCTTGCTCGAGGGGGAGCCTCTTCGCTGCGGCTCGCTCGATCGCCCCCTGGCCTCCCTCACTCATAGCTCCATCACAGCTTTGCTCGGCGCGGGTGACCTCACGAGCGCCCTCGGCGAGTTCGAACGGGCCGACTTTTTTGGCCCCGGGCCCGATGAGCGACAAGCGACAGCTCTGAAGAAGCTCTTCGCTGAGAAGATCCCGACCGCTCCCGCGGAGGTGCGCGCCACCGTCGAGCTCGCCAAAGAGACGAGCGGTTGGCTCGATTGGGACGGCGCGGGGCGTCTCTGGCTCCACGACGAAACCGACAGGCCCATTTGGGGGCAACCCGCGCCTGCCCCGAAGGAGGAGGGCGAAGAGGAGGCCGAACCGCGATCGGAAAATGCGCCCCCCGTTCCGCGCGCCCCGGACCCGCGCATTGGTCCGAGCGGACGCCGTCTCGTGCACGTCTTGCCCTCCTGTGATCGCTCCGAGATCCAGATCCTCCTGCAGAGTCCGGGAGAAGTCGGCACTCCTCAACCGCTCCCGATCCTCGCGCCGCGGCCCGCCGCTTGCGACAAATTCGGCCGAGGACCTCTGCGCGGCCGCGTCGTACAATTCCGTGGCACCGAGGCCGATCTCTTGATTGAGGGCCAGCCCATTTCCGAGCGCGGCGCGAAGGTCGTCCCGCGAGCTCCCCTCGCCTGGCACACCAAGCTCGGCCTCGCCATCCTCGATCAAGAGGGTCTTCGTCTCTGGACGACGGGGCGACAGAGCCTCGAACACAACTGCGCGATCAAGAGCGCTCAGAGCCTCGCCGCCTGCGTGCACGGTCGAACCGTCACCGTCTACGGGAAGACCACGCCGCAAGGTCCCTAACACTGCCGTGGTCCCTTCAGCGACTTCAGGGCTCGCTCGTTCCCCGATTTGGGGGGCCACCTTAGCGTCTCGCTCCTGTTTTGGCCCCGGCCCATCACACCCCGCTGCGCCCTACCGAGCCTTCGCCTGCGCCCGCCGCCTCACTTGTCAGCGACTCGGTCGTCGCAGGTAGACGTGGCGCCCTCGCTCGGGGTGGCTCGCCTCGACAGTGAGCGGTCCTGCTTCCGGCATCTTGTGGGTGACGGAGAAGTGACCCTTGTCATCCTGCCCGAGGGGTTGCCCCTCGAGCGCCACAGTCCAACCTGGGAGCGCCGATCCCTCAACGGTCACAGCGCTCCCCGAGACGGGATTCCCCATGGGGCTCGACAGCGTGACGATCGGCGCCGCCGGATCGAAGGCGATCGCGATGACGCTCTTCGCCGAGGAAGATCCGCCTCCCGTGAAGTAAGCTTGATAGGTTCCTTCGGCGAGCGCGCCCGAAGCGAAACCGTAGCTGCTCGAGCTGGCCGACAGGGTCCGGGTTCGCCCTAAGTTGCTGAGGTGCAGCTTGAGGTCAGTCGCGTCCGCCGGAGCGTCCGGCCAGCGCAAAGTCACCTGAGGCAATTGGTCCTGGTAGAGGACTGTGTACTGCCGCCCGTTCAGTTCGATGAGCGCCGAAGGAGCTTGTGAAGGGGGTGCGATAGCGCCCGCGTCTGCGAGCACCGTGATCGTCCCTGATTGCGTCGGTTCGGGGGAGGCAGCGCTCCCCTCACTACAGTGCACGGCGTAGGAATAGGTCCCCTGAGGCAGTGCTTCAGCGATCGCCCGACGACCACGGACCTCGAGAGGGGAGCCGCCCGAGAGCCGCACCGTCGCTTCATCACAAATCGCTCCGAAAAGCAGGCGCACCTTCACGGGCGGCTCGGGATCGTGGATCACCAAGCTGGTCCCGGCGACAACGTCCACTTCGCCGCTCGGAAGACTCGTCTCCCCGGGCCCGGGGCTCGGATGCGCCTCTGTCCCCTGCCCGCGGCGCCGCTCTGCGAGCTCGATCTTCACCGAGTTTTCCGCGAGGACCACGCGCTCGCCCGCCTCGAGCTCAAAGGAGGAACCGTCGATGGCCGCCACGTCGGCTGCCCCGCGCTCCACGCTCAAGCTCAGCGTGTCTTGGAAGCGCTCGAGGGTGACGCGACTGCCACCCTTGAGCCGCGCAGTTCCGAGAGAGGTCGTCAGGGTGCCGCCTTGTGGTGCTACCTCGAAGGCCGCCACTCCCAAGAGCACATCAAACGCGCTCTCTCCCGCACCCCCATCCCGGGGGAGGAAACGCAAGAGCGTCCCCCCTTCGAGCTCCACGACACTGCCATCCCGGAGCGCAATCAGCGCCGTGGCTCTGGGCGCCGTCATCAAGCCATCGCCGGGGCGAAAACGCGTCCCGATCTCCGCGACGTGCCATTTTTCCCGCTCCGGCGCGAAATCACGGTCGACCCCGCCCTGCTTCTCCTTGAGCGCTCCCACCGACCCAACGGCACACTTTTCGCACGCAAGGTTCGTTGCCGCGACCCAAAGGAGCGTCACGAGGAACAGGATCAAGCGCAGAGGAGTCATCGCAACGCTCAGAAACTCGCCCTTTTCTCGACCTTCGCCGGGCGCGCGGCGAAAATGAGCATCCGCTAACGGAGAAGTGCCTCACCCGGGCTTCCCTGTGAGATATCACAGCGATGAACGTCCCGTCTATGTGAAGGCCCAGAGACAAACCGTACTCCATGAGTATTTTCTCATCATGTTTCGGCCGCGATCGGAAACCCTCACTCACATTAGATCCGCCCGCCCGCTGGGAGATGTAGCCAAGGAGCGGTCAATGTGCGAAAAGACGCCGGGATTGGGCCGGGACGCGGCAGGGTGGGGAGCGGTTCGGACGGCCGGCCGAGAGGTCCAGGGAATTTTCGGGATTTCTCGAGCGTAGTCGTCAGGTTGGCCTTTTTTTCAGCTGTCCCGGCTCCGCCTCGCACTCTCACCGGAATTTGGCCGAAAGACTCGAGCTCGCGTAAGGCAGAGGGTAGCCATGGCGATCCCTAGCCGACTCTCGAAGACGACCCTCGGTGACGTACTCGGCGAGCTCACCCGCCAAGAGGTCACCGGGACATTGGAGCTCCACGAATCCACCGCTGCGCGGACCTACATCCACCAGATCATGCTGCGGGACGGCCATATCGTGCGCGTCGTGTCTCCCCGAGGCCGAAGGCTCGCCGAGTACCTCGGCGAAGGACAGGACAGCTCAGCGGAGCCCGAGGCCGGCCTGATCGGCGAGCGACTGCTCGCCCGTGGCGTCGTCAGCCCAGAGCGGCTCCAGGAGGCTCTGAGCGCCCAGCGCCGCGAGCGCCTCGAAGCGCTGTTCCAGCTCGAGGAGGCGGAGCTGCGCTTCCGCCCGCGGGCCCCCTCCCCTTTGCCCCAAGATCCCGCGCCGCTCCGGACGATCCCCCTGCTGCAGGGACGGGCGCGCCGCCGCGATCGCTTTCAATCGGAGACGCCGAGAGCGCGAGCTCTCCGTACCCTCGGACTCGGCGCTGCGGCCACTCCCGTCGAAATCCGGCGCGCGTTTCGGGTCCTCGCGCGGGAGCTGCATCCCGATGCGCACCCGGAGCTCTCGAAGGACGCCCGTCAGCGCTGCCTCGACAAGTTCTCCGAGCTCTCCCGCGCTTACCACAAACTCATCGCGTGAGGTGCGGCTCGAGCCGCGCCTTGAGCTCAAACAGATCAGTCACGAGCCAATCCGGGTTCGACGCCCGCACGAGCTCTTCCCGGGGGAACCCGCCGAGGACCGCCACCGAAAACGCGCCCGCCGTGCGCGCCGCGAGGACATCTTCCGCTCCGTCGCCCACCATGATGGATTGGTGAGGAGAGACTCCGATTCGCTCGCAGGCGAGCTCCACCGGACGCGGATCGGGCTTGAGCGCGGGCGCGTCGCCTCCGGCGATGACCGCGCCAAACTGGTTCCGCCAGCCGAGGGCTTCCACCACGCGCGCCGTGATGCGCGCAGGTTTATTCGTGCAAATCGCCATGGCCCGCGCGCCGAAGAGCTCGATGAGCTCGAGAGCCCCCGGGCGGGGCACCGTGAGATCGACCGGGTGCGCTTCGTAGTAGTCGAGGAAGATCGCGAGCGCCTCATTCACGAGCGCGTCTTCCGGCTGCACCCCGAGCGCCGAAGCCACGAGGCGCCTCGAGCCACGCCCGACAAAGGAGCGAATGAGCGGGTCACTGAGCGCCGGTCGGCCGAGCTGCTCGAGGGTGAAATTGCACGCGGCGCGAATGTCAGGGAAGGAATCGATGAGGGTGCCGTCGAGATCGAAGACGACGGCCTCTATGGGGCTCGGGGGCGTCATGGGGCCGCTGAGCATAGACGGAGCCCCGGAGGGGTCGAGGCGCCGCATTTCGAGCGCACCCGACCGCCCGTGGCCTTGAGTGCGGGACGACAAGGGGATAAGGGGCCCCCGTGCGCTTCGTCGATGAATGCAAATTTCGGGTCCAGGCCGGCAACGGCGGCAACGGCTGCGCCGCCTTCCGTCGTGAGGCATTCGTCCCCTTTGGAGGGCCGGCGGGCGGCGATGGTGGGGCGGGTGGACATGTCGTCTTGGTCGGGGACGAAGGGAAGTCGTCGCTCCTCGATCTCACTCATGCCCATTTGATCTCCGCCGAACACGGCGAAAACGGACGCAGCCGCGACCAGTACGGCAAAGCCGGTCGCTCCGAGTACGTGCGCGTCCCAGTCGGGACCGTCGTCTACGATGCGGACAGCGGTGAGCTGCTCGGGGAACTCCTCAGCCACGGCCAAGAGCTGGTGGTCGCCGAAGGTGGCAAGGGCGGTCGCGGCAACAAACATTTCGCCACTCCCACAGATCGCGCCCCGAAGCGCGCAGAACCGGGCACCAAAGGCGAGAGCCGCAACTTGCGTCTCGAGCTCCGTGTCATGGCAGACGTCGGACTGCTCGGCTTCCCCAACGTCGGCAAGAGCACCTTCATCGCGACGGTGAGCGCCGCGCGGCCTAAGATCGCCGACTATCCCTTCACGACTCTCGTACCCCAGCTCGGTGTGGTCCGGCTCGACGACTGGATCCCGGCACAGCCTGAGCAAACCCTGGTCGCAGCCGACATCCCCGGTCTCGTGCCCGGCGCCGCCGAAGGCGCAGGCCTCGGCATCCGCTTCCTCCGCCACCTGGAGCGAACTCGCGCCCTCTTGCATCTGATCGCCCTCGATCCAGCAGAGGACCGCGAGCCCCTCGCCGACTATCACGTCGTGCGCGATGAGCTCGCTCGCTACAGCCCTGAGCTCGCCGCCAGGCCCGAGGTGATCGCTCTTTCTAAGGGAGATCTCACGGAAACCCAGGAAGCGTATCCTGAGCTCAAAGCGAAGTTCAAAGAGGCCGGCAAGGAGCTTTACCTGCTCTCGGCCCCGACCCACCAGGGCATCAGTGACGTTCTCGGTGCGCTGCGCCGCCTGATGGAACAGGCGGGCAAGGAGGTCTAAGGCTGTCTGGGCCCCGAAGAAGGGCGGCGCGCCCGATCCATCGGCCCAGGCGGGTCAACAAAAAAGAAAAGCGCGTGAGTCTCCTCACGCGCGCTTTTCTGAACGAACCGCGAGGGCGCTCAGCCCTGGGGGGCCTTGGCGCGCTCGACGTAGGCGCGGGGGCGCGTGTCGACCTTGACCCAGTCGCCCACGTTCACGAAGAGCGGGACCTGGATCTGAGCGCCGGTGCTGATGATGGCGTTCTTGGTGACGTTGGTCGCGGTGTCGCCTTTGACGCCCGGTTCCGTCTCCGTGATCTCGACGATGATGTGCGAGGGAAGTGTGATGCTGACGGGATTGCCCTTGTAGATGACCACACTCACCACGGCGCCGTCTTGGAGGAACCCAGCGTCATCTCCGACCGCCTCGCCGCTCACCGTCACCTGCTCACCGGTGACCGAGCTCATGAACACGAAGTCATTGCCGTCCGGGTAGATGTACGAGAACTCGCGTTCCTCGACGTCGGCGGGCTCCAGCTTCTCGCCCGAACGGATGTTTCGCTCGAGGATATTGCCGGTGAGCATGTTCTTCATGCGCGTGCGCGTGAAGGCCTGCCCCTTGCCGGGCTTCACGAACTGGAAGTCCACGACGACGTACGGCTGCCCGTCCTGCATCAGTTTCACGCCTTTTTTGATGTCACTCGTATCCATTGGCAGCCTCTAGCTCGTTGGGTCGGGCCATCCGTCGGCCCGAAAGGGGAGCGCCGACTTAGCTCTGGTCGGCGTTTCGTTCAACCCCATTATCGTCTCCCGGCGCTTTTGGCGCCTTGAAACGAGGCCGAACTGGGAGCAAAAGGCGGAGACCCGGCATGCACGAGTACGATCTGCTCGAAATCAAGCGCGAGATCGTCGAAGGTCGAGCCCTCTCGATCAAGACGAATAACCTCGTCAGCGCCCTCTCGGCGGACGTCAAGAGCATCTCCAAGCGCCAAATTGGCTACGAGCGGCGGATGACCCTGCACTCGACCGCCGCTTATGTGGTCACGGTGCTCGTCATCCTCGGCCTGAGTAAGGTCGCCCTCGATGCCCAGGTTGGCCTGGTCCGCTCGGAGGCCGAGCAGCAGAAGGCGAGACTTGCCGCCCTAGAGAAGGAGGTCAAGGCCGCCGAGCAGAAGACCGAGAAGAGGAACGTGGCCATGCGAGAGGCCTCGGCCCTCTATGACCTGATCACGAGCCGAGACGATAAGGCCATCCTCGAGAAGATCCCGAGCGCCCTCTCGCTCGAGCTCTCGCCCATCGAACGCAAAGTGTTCGAGGAAGCCGGCCGACGGGCCCGTCACAACATCTCGGTCGCGAGCTATCAGGCCGGCGTCGAACACCTGGCCAAGGGTCGTTATCACGAAGCGAGCATCGCTCTTCGGGACGCGATCGATCTCGAGTACGACTCACCGTTCACCCCTTCGGCCATGTACCAGCTCGCCCGTGCCTTCCGCGCTCTCGGCGAACAGAAGCGCGCCATCCCCTTGCTCATGACCCTCACCGAGTCCGGAGCGAGCGCCGAGGTCCAGGACGAAGCGACGCTCCTCCTCGCCGAGTGCCAGATCGACGCCGAGCTGTACAGTGACGCCAAGGTCACTTTGCGCCAGTTTTTGCGCAGGTTCGAGAAGAGTCCCCTCCGGCTCGAGGCTCGTCAGAAGCTGAGCGAGCTCGAGCTCAAACACTAAAGCTCACCGGGGCTCACCGAGACTCACCGAGACGATGCATCACCCAGCTGAGCTCGGGGAGAGCACGCCCGGCAACAGGAACGCCCCGAGGCCAGCGAGAGGCGGCGCATCCATGGTCGCCTCGAGATAGTCCCGAGCGCGGGAGACCGCGTCCCTCAAAGTGCGCCCCTCGGCGAGATAACCGGCAATGGCAGAAGCCAGAGTGCAGCCGGTGCCGCGGAAAGATCCCTTACGCCGGGAGCGCTCGATGATGTGCCTGTCTCCGTCGGCGGTCATGAGGAGATCCACGACGCGCCCCTCGTCACCGCCATGCCCACCTTTGATGAGCACCGCCCCTGCCCCCAGAAGGAGCAGCTCTTCACCCGCCACTTCAATATCGACGCCGCTCGGGTCCGCTGCCCGCCCCGTGAGCGCGGCGAGCTCGGGGAGGTTTGGAGTCACGAGGGCCGCCCGGGGGATGAGCCTTTGGCGGAGCTCATGCATTCCATCCGTCGAGAGGAGACGGCGACCGCTGGTCGACAAGAGGACCGGATCGAGCACGAGTCGCACGCCTTTGGCTCCGAGGAGCACGCGCTCGACCGCGCCCACCGTGTCCTCCGAGACGAGCATTCCCGTCTTCATCACGTCTACGCCCGGCTCCCGGAGCGCCGCCTCCATCTGCGCCTCCACGAGGCTGGCCGAAACGGGGAGCACCTCGGACACGGAAAGGCTCGTTTGAGCCGTGGTAGCCGTCACGGCGACGCTGCCAAAAATCCCGAGCGAATGCAGGGCGCGCAGGTCGGCGACGAGCCCCGACGCGCCCGTCGGGTCGATCCCCCCCACACACAGGACACGGGGACGCGTCTCACCGGAGAGCCACTCAGAGCTGTCTTTCACGTCCCCCCACTATCGCATGGGACAACCGGCACCAAGTTTGTCTTTTCAGCCGCGGCCGGGGACGCTATGCGGCGTCTCGCGCTCCCCGCGCAGCGCGGCCCCTTGGCGAAATTGGCATACGCGGCGGACTTAAAATCCGTTTCCTTCGGGATTCCCGGTTCAAGCCCGGGAGGGGCCACCACTCCCTCATCGCCCTCATTCCCGTCCGAGGCCGCTGTCCTGTCCTGTCCGAGGCCGCTGTCCTGTCCTGTCCGAGGCCGCTGTCGCCCCTCGCTCCGAGCGGCCCCGGGGTGTCGTGTTCCAACCAGAGCTGTGCTTTCATGGCAGGTAGCGAGCACATGTCTTCCAAACGGAGCGACTCAAAGCAGGGGGGACCCCACAGGAGCGCGGCCCCCATGCCGAGCCTCGGACCGCTCGTCCCCGAGTCGCCCCAGACCACGATCCCGCCCTCCTCGGCCAACGCCCGCGAATTCCGCCGCCTGATCGAGGCCTTCCACGATGCCGTCGCCATCGTCAGCGACCAGGGGCTCATCTTCCAGAACGCGGCCATGCGCGAGCTGCTCGGCTCGGTGCGCCTCGGCGGACACACCGCGATCGAGTGCATTTGGGCGCTCGGCCGAGTGCTCGCTCGCTCCCAGCGAACGACAGCGATCGGAACCCTTTCCCGCGTCATCCGCGGCTACTCACAACACGAAGAGTCCGAACACACCCTGGCCCAGGGGCCGGACGGTTCTCGTGCGGCGCACTTCTACTTTGACGCGATCAGCTTCGGGGACGCCCCGGCGGTCATGGTCACCGCCCACGACATCAGCGCCTCTCGCGCCATCGAAGCGCGACTGAACCGCGCCGAGCGCATGGCGGCGATCGGTATGCTGGCCGCAGGTGTGGCCCATGAGATCAACAATCCCCTCGCCTACGTCACGACAAACATCGCCTACTCGGTCGAGCGGGTCCGCTACATCAGCGAGCTTTTGTCCGGTCCCGTGGCCCAGGTCGCCAACCCCGCCTCGCTCCGCGTTTTGCTCGGTCCCCTCGAGAGCGCTCTCAAAGAAGCCCACGAAGGGACAGCTCGCGTCGCCGCCATCGTGCGCGACCTGCGCACTCTTTCCCGCGATGACGAAGACGATCGCGCTTCTACTCCTCTCGTGGGCGCCCTCGAGATGGCCATCAACATGGCGGAAAGCGAGTACCGCTTCCGCGCCAAGGTCATCCGCGAGTTCGGCGAGGTCGGACTCGTCTATGGCAACCACACACGGCTCGTTCAGGTTTTCTTGAACCTGATCGTCAACGCCGCTCAAGCCTTCGAGGAGGATGATCCTGAGCGCAATCGCATCACGATCCGCGCCGAACAGGCCGGCGCGATGACAATTGTGACCGTTTCGGACAATGGGCCCGGGATCCCAGAAGATCGTCGCGAGCAGATTTTTGCCCCGTTTTTCACGACCAAACCCGTCGGCAAGGGAACCGGACTCGGACTGTCGATCTGTCACAGCATCGTTTACTCCGTCGGAGGGACCATCGAAGTCGACAGTGTCGAAGGTCAGGGCGCGAGCTTTCGCGTCACCCTCCGCTCCAGCGACGACGCCGTTCCGAGCTCTCTGCCGCGCCCGACGAGTCGCCGCCCGGCGGGCAAGGCGCGCATCCTTGTCGTCGACGATGAGCCGCTCATCTTGCGCTCCGTCGCCCGGCTTCTTCGAGAACAGCACGACATCGAGACCGCCGGAGACGGTCGCGAAGCGCTCAGGAAGATCGTCGCAGAAGGACCGTATGATCTCATTTTGTGCGATCTGATGATGCCGGCGATGACGGGCATGGACCTCTACGAGGAGGTGCGGCGCCGTTCTCCGGAGACCGCAGATACCTTCGTCTTTCTGACCGGAGGCGCCTTCACAGACCGGGCCCGCGCCTTCCTTGCCAGCGTGACGAACCCGAAGCTCGACAAACCCATCGAGCCCAACCTGCTCCGCAGTATCGTGACCGCCGCGGTCCGGCGGGACCGTCCCTACTAGTCCCGGGACCGGGGGCCTGGCTCAGATCCCGCCGGTCTTATTGACTTTGAAATTCGTTTTCTGTGTGGTAACTGAGCATATATGACCTTAGCGGATCTCGAGATCGGGACCGAGGCACGTATTGAGAGCGTCGGAGGCGCTCGGGCCTTCCGAAGACGCCTTCTTGAGCTCGGTTTGGTGCCTGGAACGTCCGTGACCTTGGTCCGACAGGCCCCTTTCGGCGACCCGCTGGAGCTGCGTGCCCGCGGCTCAGTCCTCTCCATCCGTCGCGCCGAGGCGGAGACAGTGCACGTCTCGATCCCATGAGCTCCACCTCAGACAAGGTCGTGCTCCTCCTCGGCAATCCGAATGTCGGGAAGAGCTCCCTCTACAATGCTCTCACTGGCGGCAGCGCGCGCGTCGCGAACTACCCGGGGCTCACTGTCGAGCGAAAAAGCGGGCAACTTTTGCCCGAGCTGAGCTCTGACCTCAAGGTGTCGATCGTCGATACCCCCGGAACTTATTCGGTCTCCGCCCGCTCCGCCGAAGAACAGATCGCCATTCGGGCTTTGCTCGGGCTCCGAGGAGAACCGACTCCGGACGCGCTCATCGTTGTGCTCGACGCAGGACAGCTCAGCCGCTGTCTCTATCTGACGCTCGAGCTCCTCGAGCTCCGCATCAAGACGGTGCTCGCCATCAACATGATCGATGAGGTCGATGGGCTCGATCTCGAGGCACTCGAGAAAAGTCTGGGCGTCCCCTGCGTAGGCACCAACGCCACCACGGGCCAAGGTGTCCCCGAGCTGGCCGAGCGCCTCCGCGCCGAACTGAGGGCGGAGCGCCCTCCGCTCCCTAAGTTGCACGTCCCCTACGGCCCCGAGATCATCCGCGCTCTCGATCGCGTGAGCGACGCGCTCCCAGAGGCCTGGCTCGGCGCTTCGGCGTCCGTCGAACGAAAGCGCGCCCTCGCTCAATTTGCCCTCGGCTCCATCGACGCTGAGGACGAACTCGAAGACGTCCCCGACGAACTCAGAGCTCGTGTGGCCGAGGTCCGAGCGGATTCCGAGGACCTCGACCTGGCGATCGTGTCCGCGCGCTACCAAGCGATCGATGAGGTCCTGGCTCAGATCTCATCGCCACAGGCGACCCGGCGCGCTCGGGCGTCTGAACGCGTCGACCGTTTCCTCCTGCATCCGCTGCTCGGCACGCTCACCTTCATCATCGTCATGACGACGGTGTTTCAGGCCCTGTTCGTCGGCGCCGATCCGGCCATCTCGGCCCTGGAATCGCTCGTCGGCTGGCTCCAAGAGCTGACCGAAGAGCTCCTGCCCGAAGGGATCGTCCGAGATTTCTTGAGCCAAGGCATCATCGGCGGCGTCGGCAACGTCATCGTCTTTTTGCCTCAAATCTGCCTTTTGTTCCTGTTCATGGGGATCCTCGAGGACTCGGGATACATGGCGCGCATCGCCTATCTTGCGGATCGAATCATGCGCTCCCTCGGCCTCCACGGCCGGGCCTTCGTGCCCATGCTGAGCGGTTTTGCCTGCGCGGTGCCCGCGATCCTCTCGACGCGGACTCTTGAGCGAAGGCGCGATCGCCTGCTCACGATGATGGTCGTGCCGCTCATGACCTGCTCAGCGCGGCTCCCGGTCTACTCCTTGATCATCGCCGCGCTCTTCCCGGTCACGGCCTTCGGTCTCCCGGTTCAGGGTCTGCTCTTGCTCGCGATGTACCTGTTCGCCCTGTTCACAGCCCTGCTCGCGGCCTTCGTCCTGAGCCGCACGGTGCTCCACGGCCCATCGGTGCCGCTCTTGCTCGAGCTCCCTGCCTACCGCATGCCCAAGGTCAAGCCGCTCCTTCAGGTCGTCAAACGAAAAGCTGGGCAGTTCTTGCAGGAAGCGGGCGGCACCATTCTGGTCGCGACAGTGGTCCTTTGGGCTCTTTTGTCCTTCCCGCGCGTGAGTGAAGACGCCTGTACGGCGAGCTCAGACGCCGTCCTGTTCGTGGACTCCCACACCTTCGACCAGCCGCTCACCAATGAATCCAAGAGCGCGGCCGAGGGCACAGCTGCTGCCGAAGCGGCCAATGGAACAGCTGCCGCCGAAGCGGCCAATGGAACAGCTGCCGCCGAAGCGGCCAATGGAACAGCTGCCGCCGAAGCGCCCGAAGGCCTGTGCCCCGCGCCCATCACGCAAAGCTACGGGGGCCGTATCAGCAAGGCCCTCGAACCGGCCCTCGCGCCCCTCGGCTTCGACTGGAAGATCGGCACGGGCATCCTCGGCGCCTTCGCTGCTCGGGAGGTGTTCGTTTCGACCCTCGCTCTCGTCTACGGCATCGAAGGGGACGACGAAGAAGCGGAAGGGCCGCTCCGCGACAAGTTACGCGCCGAGCGTCACGCGGACGGCTCGCCGGTCTACACGCCGCTCATGGGGCTCTCACTCATGGTGTTCTTTGCGCTGGCCTGTCAGTGTGTGAGCACGCTGGCAGTGATTCGCCGCGAGACGGGCGGCTTCAAGTATCCCCTCTTCGTCTTCGGCTACATGACCGCGCTCGCTTATGGAGCCAGCTTTTTGGTCTATCAGGGCGGGCGCGCGCTCGGCTTCTGACACGAAAAACCGACGGCCACCCGCTTCTCAAGTAGCGTGAGGGCTGCCCTCGCTCATTTTCCCTCTTCGCGGGGGTACCAGGTAGGCAGCTTTGTGCGGCTGACATCAGGCCTGATGCGTGAGGCCCGGGGATTTTGAGGTGGACCAAAGTCCAGCGTAAGCTAGTCGGGCTTTGCCGACCCTCCACTCTCTCCAAGGGCGCCGCATCTTACTCGGAATTACGGGCTCGATCGCCGCGTACAAATCGCCTCAAATCTTGCGCCTGCTCATCAAAGCCGGAGCTCATGTCGAGGTCGTGATGACCGAGAGCGCCGAGAGGTTCGTCGGCGTCGAGACCTTTCGTGGACTCGGCGCGAACGTGCACAAGGAGCTCTGGGGCCACACAGGCGAGCTCCACATCGAGATCGCTCGGCGCATGGAGGCCGCGCTGATCGCACCGGCCACGGCAAACACCATCGCCAAGATCACCGAGGGCCGCTCTGACGATCTCCTGAGCGCGACTTTGCTCTCGAGCCAAGCTCCCGTACTGCTCGCCCCTGCCATGCACCCGGCCATGTTCGCGGCCCCCGCGACCCAGGCCAATCTTGCCACTCTCCGCAAGCGCGGCGTCCGGTTGATCGGACCTGTCGAAGGAGAGGTCGCCTCGGGAGACATTGGGCTCGGACGGATGGAAGAGCCTGAGAACATCGCGCTCGCTCTGGCGGCGGAGTTTGAGGGACCTCGTCGACTCTCCGGCCGTCGGGTTGTCATCACCGCCGGGCCCACGATCGAGCCGATCGATCCGGTGCGCTCCCTGACCAATACTTCCTCAGGCAAAATGGGCTATGCCCTCGCCGAAGAAGCCGCGAACCTCGGCGCTGATGTGATCTTGATCAGCGGTCCCGTAGCGCTGCCGACGCCGCCGCTCGTCCGCCGCATCGACGTGAAGACTGCCCTCGAGATGAAGGCCGCGCTCCACGAGACGCTCGGCGACGATTTGAGCGGCGCTGATGTGCTGATCATGGCTGCGGCGGTGTCCGACTACCGGCCAGAACGGGCGAGCCCCGACAAGCTCAAGCGCACCGATAACGGACTCACCCTCCGCCTCGCACCCAATCCAGATCTCCTGCGCGAGGTGGGCGCTCGCAGGCGGACGCTCAGACCGGTGCTGGTCGGGTTTGCGCTCGAGACCGAAACCGGCGACGCCCTCATTCACCATGCCCGGCGCAAGCTGATTGAGAAACGCGTGGACCTGGTGGTGGCCAACCACGCCACCGACAGCCTCGGCCTCGACACCAATCAGGTGCTCCTTGTGAGCGCCCAAGACTGTCGCCCTCTCGGCGTCCGTACGAAGCCGGCCGTCGCCACCGCGATCCTCGACTGGGTCGCGCGGCGGCTGGAGACCGAAATCAAAGAGTGGACAGCCTGAGGCGCAGCCAGCCCGCGCCGCTCTCGGGCCCAGGGCTCGAGGCAAGCCCGCAGCGTCCCCGCTCGAGGGGCTGCCGCGGGCACTCAGAGTCGGGCTGGTGCCGAGGAAAGGATCACTCGGCGCTCGCGGCTTTGCGAACGTACTCGTAGTACTCGACGCCGAGGTCCTGGAACGACTCCTCGTAGACCTCGCCGACGCGCAGGATGGCGAACTCTTCCTCAGGAACCAGGTTGAGCCGACTGGCGTCGCGACCATCGTGGAGCGCCTCGTAGGCCGCGTGATCGAGATCGACAGCTCGCGCCAGAGCCGCGCGGAACCCGATCTTGCGCGCCGCCTCCTGCCAGCCCAAAACGGCCGTCATCGGGATCGCTTCCGCGGCGTCGCCGCTTCCGTAGCCCACCATGACCATGGAAGCCGACGTCAGATCATTGTCGCTCTCAGCCGCGCTCTCGAGGCCCGCCGCGATCCAAGCCGGCAGCGCGGCGGAGTAGAGATTGCCGAGATCGCGCACGAGCTCACTGCCGAGGCTCATCTTCTGCTCGAGAAGCTCTGCGAAGGCCGGCAGCTTGCGCAGATAGGTCGCGACGGCGCCCGTCTTCGGATAGGGATCTTCGTCAGGGTTTCCGAGGAGCACGCGAGCGTAGAGGTCGGGGCTGCTCTTGGTCTCCTCGATCACTTCATCCATGGAAACACCAGCGCCCTGACAAAGGGCTTCGAGCTCCTCGCGGTGATGATCGCTCCGAGCGAGGCCGCGCACGTAAAGGAAGCTCATGGCCGAAATCGGCATGTGGTGGTAGGGGCGGTGGAAGAAGAGGGCGCGCACGCTCTTGTAGTAAGTTCCCGCGCCCATCTCGATCTTCGAGAGCATGGCCTCGACCGCTTGCACGGTTTCGTCGAGGTAGGCGTAGGTCGAGTAGCGGCCGCTGAAGACCGGGAAGTCGCTGACGCGCTTGGTACGGCTCGCGTACTCCTCGCGGAAATGGCGCGCAAAAGGCTTACGGAAGTCGGGGCCGCGGTAGTCCGAAGCGCTCCCGGCTCGGGACAGGTCGATGGCGATGAGCTTCGGATGCCGCTCGACGAGCATGGCGACGGCGCCCGCCCCTTGGGTCTGTTCGCCGCTCGAGCCGCGCTCATACTCGGCGACGTCCGCGGAGACGACGATGGCGAGCTTTCCGTCTCCGTCGCAGGAGACATAACGAAGTGCGTTCTTGAGCGCGTAAACGCCGCCCAGGCAGGCGTGCTTGAACTCCGGCACCTCGAGCTGCCGCGAGAGCCGCGGTCGCCCGAGGGACTCGAGGGCCCTGTCCACCATGCCCCGGACGATGACCGCTCCGGCGGCGTTGTCGGTGCTCGACTCAGTGCCGAGTCCCAAAAAGCCCACCTGCCTGGGGTCGATGTCGTAGTTCAGGATCAGACGCAGGACGGCATTCGCCGCCATCGTGTAGACGTTCTCGTGAGGAGCGGGGACGCGAAAACTGCGGCCGACGACCTTCTGAACCTTCGCCCAGGGATTGCCCGTCCAGGCGCACCAAGCCTCGAGAGATACCCGCGGAGCGGGTACGTAGAGGCTCATGCCGCTGATCCCTGCTGCATCTTGATTGATCGGATGAATAGCGCTCACTCGTTTTTCTCTCTCTCAAGCTGAAAACCCGGGCTTTTCGTCCGCCGGCGAACCGGCCCGGACGGCTCGCGCACCCCGCATACCAAGGGACCCGCTGTCGCGCCGATAGGTTTGTGCCTTCTGCGCTAAAACTCCAAGAACGCAAGCTCCGGGGCCGATCGGCTGACCGATTGACACTTTTGCGCGCCCTCTTAGAGTCCGGCCCGGGCTCCCCAGGGGGCTTCGGTCACACTGGGATCTGTCTCAAATTGCGATGAAAAAAAGAGCCGCCGTGTTCGGTTGGGGCCTGGTTGCCCCCGGGGCCTCGAACGTAGATGAGTTCGCTCGAGTCATTGAGTCGGGCACGTCACAGCTCGAACCCTTCCAGGGCTTCGGGCCCGCTACCTTCCTGGTCGGCGAACCGAAGTTTGACTTCCGCGACTACGAGCCCTGGATCGCGGCGCGCTTCCCGAAGAGTCGCTTCAAGCAGCTCACGGACAAGATGGACACGACGACGCTCTACGCCGTCGCCTCCTTCATCCAGGCCCTCGGCCAGAATCCGGCCCTCGAGGGGATCTTGCGCGAGCTCGAGTCCGAAGCCCACGTCTACGTCGGCAACGCGCTCGGCGCCTATCCGACCCTCTATCGCACCTCCATCGAGTATTACCGGGCTCTCCGGCGCTGGAACCGTTTCTGGTCGCAGCCGAGCCGCAACGCAGCCTACCGGGCTTACCTCGAAGAGCCCACGGAGCTCCCGATCCCGAACCCCGAGACGATCTCCGATCCCGACGAGCGCGAGCTGGCTGAAGACGACTGGTTCGCATATTGGGCGAGCCTTTCGGACGGTCTCGCCGCCTACCTCCGCGCCTTCGCCGAAATCGAGCGCCCGAAGGTCGGTGAAGATGTCGCCGCCGGCAAAATGAAGCTGATGCGCGACAAGCGCCGCGGCGCCGCTGACCTCCAGGCGGAATGGGGCGCGCCCACGGCGCCCTGGGAAAGTGTCTCGGCGAACGTGCTCTGGAACATTCCGAACACGCCCGCCTCGCAGATCTCGATGCTCGGCCAGATCAAAGGCCTCGCCTTCGCGCCGATCGCCGCCTGTTCGACCTTCGGCGTCGCGCTCAAGCTCGCCCTCGACGCGATCGATCGCGGCGAGGCGAAGTTCGTTGTTGTCGGCTCCGCCGATCCTCCGCCCCACGCCCTGAGCGTCGGCGCCTTCTACGGAGCGCGCGTGCTCTCCGCAGACGGAGGTCCGTCCAAGCCCCTCACCGGCCTCAAAGGAACTCATGTCGCCGGCGGCGCCTGCATCTGGATCGTCGGAGACCTCGAGTACGGCCTGAGCCGAGGGCTCAAGCCCCTCGGGATCGAGCCTCTCGCTGTCGGCGTGTCCTCGGATGCCGACCACATCATCACGCCCTCTGAAGAAGGTCCTCGCACCGCCATGCAGAGCGCGCTGGCTCTCGCTCGGGTGCGTCCGGAAGAAGTCGGCACCTGGGACCTCCACGCTACGGCGACCCCCGGTGACTACACGGAGCTCGAGAACCTCAAGACAGTGATCCCGCCCGAGGCGCGCGTCACCGCTCGCAAGGGCACCTTCGGTCACGGCATGGGCGTGTGCGGCGGCTGGGAGCTCACGGCCCAGTACATGGGCCTCTCCCAAGGGAAAATCTTCCCGACCGTGCTTTCGCGCGAAGAGGCCCATCCGGCCATCCTCGGGCTCGGTCAGTCGATCGTCTACGACCAGCCGGAGACCATCGACGGATCCATCGTAGCCGGCAAGCTCAGCATGGGCGTCGGAGGCATCAACGCCTGCGTCATCTCGCGCCCCTTTAAGAAGTAAATCGCCATTTCTGGGCGCGCGTCCTCGCTTAGGACGGCGGCGCGCCCATCGCGATCCACTCCTCGAGATCCTGAAGTTCCGCTTCGCCCAGGGTACGAACACCAAGCAGCGGATCGACGGGCATCTGGAGTCCTTGAATCGAGGGATCACCCTTCAGCTTCAAGAGCAGATAGCTGCCTTCTGGATCGCCAGGCGCGATCAGCGGTCGCCCCATCAAATCCTGCTCCGAAGCTTTATTCACAATCGCGTCATAAGAACCTGGCCCTACGAGGACCAAGCCCGACGAAGCGAGCTCCTTCGAGTGACAGCCGCCGCAGTTCGATTCGAGCATCGGGCTGATGCGCTCGAGCCAGCCCTTCCCTACCCCCTCGATGGCCAGCGCCTCTTGGTTCTCCGCGCGATTGTAGGAGCAGGAAGCGTAGTCGATGGGCGCGTCGAGGTTCACGCCGCCTGAAGGAGGAAGGCCTTCGATGAAGCAGAACAGAGCGAGCATTTCCGCTGTCGAAAAGGGCGGATTGGCGAGCGGCATGCGCGTGCCCGGCACGACCTCGTCATGCATCTTTCCGCGCAACCGTCCGACAAGATAGCTGCTCTCGGGATCGCCGGGCACAATGAGCGAAATCGGACCGCGGACGTTGCCGTCCTTGTCCGGCCGGGCACCGAAGATCCCGTTCCGGTTCAGATCGCCCTGCTCGATGCCCACCTGCAGGAGGTCTCGAACCTGCTTCTCGAGGTTATAACGGGCTCGGGCGACCACGTGTTTGCCGCCGTCGAGGAAGGTGAACCGGGTGCGAAGGCTCGCGAATGAAATATCCTGGACCTCGCCGTTGTCCACGAAGGTCCGGATGAAACGGACCGTCATCTCGCGATTTCGATCCCCGGATACGGCATCAGCGAGATGGATATGCAAGCCCGGCATCAGCTTCGGATCATCCGTCTCCTCTTCCTCTCCGGAGACAAACTCGATCCAGCCGATCTCCACCTCCGGCCCGCCTTCGAAGGCGACCCGATCCCCAGGCCGTTCACAACGATCGAACACGCCTTCGTAAGAGCCGGGCTGAACGTTGCAGGGCGCGCCGATCGCCGAGAGGAAGTTATAGGTGGTGTGAAGGTCGGGGTACTCCTTCTTGTTGTGGCACACGCCACTTAAGGGACCACAGCTCCGAAGGATCACCTTAGCGTGCAAATCGGCGCCCGTCGCCAATCGGTCTTGAGCCTCGAGCGTCGCCGGATCGTCGCCGGTATAAGGCTCGACCGGCTCCCACTCTGCTAGGAACGAGGTCGAACCATTCGACCAATCGAGACCGCTCGGCGGCTCGTCGAAGGGCTCCGATTCTTTGGTCTTCGAGCCACATCCCGCGGCCGCAAGGAGCGCCGAGAGGCACAAACAGCCGCTGAGGAGCGTGAGCTTTTCGGAGGCGCGCTTCAGTTTCATGGAGTTCCGAGAAGGTCGGGGACGACGGGGTCCGCTGGGAAGAAGGCGGTAGGATCGCAGCCGAGGCCATCCATGAGCGTGTTCATCACGCTCCGGTAAGAATAGACGGTTCCTTCGGCGGCTAGGTCATCTCGGCGACAGGTCGCTCCGACGACGCGGCCTCCCGCGATCGGTCCGCCGAAAAACGGCATCGACATCCAGCGCGTGCTGTTGTCCGCGTTGTGGTCACTGCCGCGCGCTGAATTGAAACGACTGCCACGGGCGGTGCGCGAGAACTCACTGCCCACGACCACAACCGTATGATCCCAGTAGGTACCGCCGTCGGGGTGCTCCATGCGCGGGAGCACGTGGATCAGAGCCGAAAGAAGCCGGTTCGGCTCCTCCATCGCACCCGGCAGACCATTTTCTTCACCGGAGTGCATGTCGTAACCGCCTTGGTCCAGGTACACGGCCGGGCATCCATAGTGGAAAAGACGAAGGGCCAATCGAATATTCGCGGAGGCGCGAGACTGTCCGAATAGCGTGCGCAGCTCATCATTCGACACGCCGTCGACCACCTCGTTCGATCGATCGTCGACTTTCAGGAGCTGGCTCGTGAAGATCTCTGAGTATTGTTTGGTCGCGGCGCGGGTCTGAATGTACGCGTCGACGCGCTCCCTGAGCGCTGGATGTCTCCGATCCCGAGAGCGCGCGTCCGTCTCGGTGGTCGCCTTCGCGATCCAGTCGGGCATCGCGCCCACCGAAGACGTGAAACGCTCGAAGCTCGCGCCGTTCAAGACCGGCGGCCGGTAGGGGGCAAAACTCCCGAGTCCCCGCGCCATGCCCGCCGAGCCCATCACGAAGGCCGGCAGCTTCAACTTCCCTTCTTTCAGCGCCTCGTCGTACTCCGCCCGCAGGCCCATTTGAATGCGCGTGAAGACCCCAGCTTCGCCGCTTACATATCCGGTCAAGAAGCGCTCGAGCCCGGTGTCGTGGTTCCCATCGGCTCCGCCCGCGAGGGGCTCATGATCCACCGTGGGCATGACGGTGATCCGATCGGCAAGCTGATGCAGCGGACGCAGCCCATTGCCCATCGTCCCCTCTGACGCAAAAGGAGCTCGCTCGAGCAGCTTACTCACGCCCCAAGCCACGCCGCTCGGAACTCCCGACGCGAGGCCAAAGGGATTGTACTGATCGCCGACGTCTCCATTGAAGGCGCAGGGGAAACGGAACCCTCCGCTCAAGCGGATGTAAATGAGGTGTTTGAAGGAACCCGTCGCGCCGGTCTGAGCGCGCACAGTCTTCGGGACCCAAATGAACGGGCCCGCTGCAGCCAGGCCAGCGAGAGCAGCCGCGCCCTGAAGAAGTGTGCGTCGCGGAAGCCTTTTTTCGGCTTCCGCGCTCGGCGAGGCGTCCGCCTGGAGCTTGTCCATCACGAAGCTCCTCCTCGGTTCGAAGTGCTCTCTGTCATC
>NASX01000058.1 GCA_002085155.1 Sorangiineae bacterium NIC37A_2 | reverse complement strand
AGCAACACTCTCCTCGCTGACGGCTCCACCAGGCACCAGGGCGCCGCCACGAGGCACGGACTTGCCGCCTCCCAAATCGGAACCCCCTCCCACCCGGCAACGGCGCAACCTGACCCAACACCACGACCGTGCAAACCGACCAGGCGTCCACCAGCTCACGGACCAGCAGACTGCGAGCGCCCTACCAAGCCCCCCAGCTCGCCCCTAGCCACATTGAGTATTCCGGCGTGACCCGATCACTGATTCCGGCCGGACCCGATCAGCGATTCCGGTCACCCGATCACTGATTCCGGCCGTCCCGATCAGCGATTCCGGTCACCCGATCACTGATTCCGGCGCCCGATCCAGGTCGAGATGCGACGCGTTCGGCGATTTTCTCCCCGGTGGCACACCGGGGGAATGTCGGAGCGGAAGAGCATGCAACGAGTACGAGAGATCTTGAGGCTACGGGCGCAGGGGCAGGAGCTGCGGCCCATCGGCTTATCCGTGGGCGCGTCGCCGTCTACAGTGCACGCCTATCTAGAGCGAGCCGAGCGCGCGCAAGTGACATGGGGCGCCGCGCAGACGATGAGCGACAGCGACTTGCGACGGGCGCTTTTTCCGAGCGGTCGAGGTCGGCGCGTCGCCGCCCGTGCCCGTGTCTCGCCCGCCCGTGCCGGACTCTGCGCCCGTACCCGAGGTCCCGCCCTTGCCCCCCGAACCATCGCTCTTGCCGCCCGAACCATCGCTCTTGCCGCCCGAACCATCGCTCTTGCCGCCCGAGCCATCGCTCTTGCCGCCCGAGCCCCCCTCCGAGCCGCTCTTCCCACCGCTTGAGGCGACGCGGCCCCCAGCCCCGTCTTCGGGTCCAGCCCCCGCCGCATCCTCACTCGCAGTCAGACCCGGAGCGCATGCCCCCCAGAAGCACGGTACCACCGCGAGAAGCAAGAACGCTGACGAGAGTCGGGCCATATCTTGTTGTGAGTTACCACGGCGCTCCGGATCCTGTCAGTCGCGAGTCCGATGTGAGCGGAGTAGCACCTGATTTGATAGCTCGCGATTTCTTGAGCAAGCGAGGGAGCTCCACTCCCACCCATGCGCCCCCGCCTCTTGAGCCCTCAGTCGATGACCGTCCCTTGAGAGCGAACCGGCACTGAACGCAGTGATCCAAGGCTGTGGCGTGGGCTCCTTCGGCTCCGCCGAACGAGGTCGCTCAATCGAGGTGCCGAATCCAGATCTGGTCGAAACCCGGGGTCACGCCGAACGAGTCAGTCATAGAGACGAACGCGACGACCTTGCCGCTCGCAGAGATCGTCTGTCCCGAGAACGAACCTTCTGCCTGCTCGCCCAGGGAACCGACGCTAACACGTTTTGTGGTTTGGCTCACCCGATCCCGCACAAAAACGTCCATTGAGCCGTTAGTGTCGCCGCTGACGAGATTGTTCGCCGACGAGGCAAAAACCACGTAGCGGCCGTCCGCTGAGATGCTGCGGGCGCAACTCAAGTAGCTGCTCCCATTCGCTTGCCCGCCCCCGTTCGTGACGCTCACGCGCTCGATGGTGCCAATCTGCATGTCACGAACGAAAACATCTCGCGCGTCGTTCGTATCCCCTGCCACCAGGGTGCTCGCGTCCGATTCAAAGACAACGTAGCGACCGTCCGCAGATACGGAGGGAGCCCCGGAATCACCATCCATGGTTTCGGTCGGCCGGGGGTAGGTGACACGGTCCGTGACGTTTTCCTGGAGGTCGCGGCGGTAAATATCGATCTGGGTACCGGCCCCCCTTCGGAGCGCAGTAGCAGGAGAAGCAAAAACAACGTAACGGCCGTTGTCAGAAATAAACGGACACGCTTGCGTGGAGAACTCTGCGGCCTCGCCTCCTTCGTTGGCGACGTTCACGCGAACCGTCGTGCCCGCGGAGACGTCTCTCACGAATTGATCAATGATACCATTGGTGTCGCCGGAGACCAGGGTCGCCACGGAGGAGCTGAACGAAACGAGATTTCCGTCGCCTGAGACCGTCGGATAAGGCGAAGCAGTCTCGGTGCCGGTGACTGCTGCTCCACTATTTGTCAGGTTGACCCGGATCGTCTCCCCCGTCATTCGATCATGCCGAAAGATGTCCGCGAGGTCGTTGGCGTCACCAGGAACCAGGTTGTTGGCCGAGGAATCAAACACGACGTAGCGGCCGTCCGCTGAAAGACTAGGATTCGTGCTCGAACCATTCGCCTCGACCCCGGCCGAGTTCACACTCACCCGCGACACTTTCCCCGTCTCGTCATCGAAGACAAAGATATCAAAGGTGTTGTTGGTATCATCCGAGACGAGATCTCTGGCGTAGCTAGCGAAAGCAACAAAGCGACCGTCGCCAGAGAGGGCTGGAGTGGTGCTATAGAAATTCGCCGGCTCTCCCGTCAAAGAAACACTCACAAGGCGTGTGCGGGGGACGCACCTCAGGCCATCCCCGAAAAACCCGGCTTCACAAGTGCACTCGTAACTGCCCCTCGTGTTCTCACAGGCCGCGTTCTCGTCGCAGGGATCGTCCTCTTCGCACTCGTCAATATCAACGCAGACTTCACCCTCCGCCTCGAAGCCCTCATCACACTCACAGCTCGCGCTATTGCCCTCGACGACGCAGCTCGCGTTCTTCGGACACTCGTCTTCACAAGTCGGCGCGCCGCCACCTGTACCTGTGTCTCCCCCGCTCGCACGGCCGCCTGCGCCCGGCTCCCCGTCCGCTCCCGCTGCTCCTCCCGATGCGCTCTTGCCGCCCGAGCCACCACTCTTACCTCCCGAGGCGTTACCTTTGCCTCCCGAGCCTCCCTCTGACCCGCTCTTCCCACCGGATGCAGCAACGCGTCCCCCGGCCCCGTCGTCCGGGCCAGCGCCCGCAGCATCGTCCGCCGCGGACAAACCCGGAGCGCACGCGCCCCAAAACGAGGGCACCACCATGAGAAGTACAAGCGATGACGAGAGTCGGGGCATGGGCGTCCTCTCCGGTTACCACGCCGGGGCAACTCCTGTCAGCGTGGGGTCTATGTAGGTGTGAGGCGGGGCGACTCGATTGGTACGCGATGCCAGGTGGTCCTTGCGTCGATCCGAGGCTTGTCCCGGTCGGGGCCTCAGTCGAGATAGCGAATCCAAACCTGGTCGAAACTGCTCGCGCTCGGCTGACCGAGGCCGGCGCTCGTGGTTACGAAGCCCACGACCTTTCCGTTCGCGGAGATCGTCGGGTCGCTCGAGGAGGCGGTCGATTGTTGTCCCTTCGGCCCAACGCTCACACGGATGGTGGTCTGCGCCACGCGATCGCGCAGGAAGATATCAAACGCATCGTTTGTGTCCCCTTCGACGAGATTTGTCGCGGACGACGAGAAGACCACATAACGGCCATCACCGGAGATGGCGCGCCCCGAACCCAAGTGGCTGCCTCCGTTCGCCTGCTGTCCAGCGCTGTTCACGCTGACCCGTTCGATCTGGCCGCTCTCCATGTCGCGAACGAAAATATCACTCACGCTGTTCGTATCGCCGGGCACCAACTTGGTCGCCGACGACTGGAAGACGACAAAGCGCCCGTCCGTGGAGGTCGACGGATACCCCGAGTCGTTGTCGATGGCCTCAAACGGGAGAGCGTAGGTCACCAGACGGGTCTCATCTTCCTTCAGGTCGCGACGAAAAATGTCCTGATAATCGTCGTCGGCTCCCCCCAGCTCGCTCGAAAGGGAGGCAAAAACGACATAACGACCGTCGCCCGAGATCGTCGGGTAGGAGTTCAGCGTGGAGGGCCCGCCGACCTGGCCTCCATCGCTCTTGAGGCTCGCCCGAACTGTCGTGCCCGCTTTGACGTCTCGCACGAACTGGTCGAGAACATCGTTCGTATCGCTCGTGACCAGGTTGGTCGCGGCGGACGTGAACGAGACGCGATTGCCATCGTCCGAGATCGTCGGGAACATAGCGGTCTCGGCGGCCGCGACGGCCTCCGCCCCGCCCGTTGATACACTGATGCGGATCGTTTCTCCGGTCACGAGGTCGTGGCGGAAGACATCCGTGTTGCCGTTGAGGTCGTTCGGAACCAAGTTGTTGGCATTGGACGTGAAAGCGACGTAGCGACCGTCACCCGAGATACTCGGACCGCTGCTCCAGCCGTTCGCCTCACCACCGACGGAGTTCACGCTCACGCGGGAGACTTTGCCCGTCTCGCCGTCGAAGACGAAAATATCAGCTTCACCGTTCGTGTCACCGGAGACGAGGTCATCACCGGGCCCATAGAAAGCAACGAAGCGACCATCGGCAGACAGAGAGGGCATTGCATTGAAGGAAGAAGAGGCCTGTCCGGTCAAAGACACGCTCACGAGACGGGTGCGAGGAACACATTTTTGCCCGTCTCCGAAGAAGCCATCTTCACACGTGCATTCGTAGCTGCCCTCCGTATTTTTGCAGGACGCGTTCTCGTCACAGGGTTCTTCTTCTACGCACTCGTCGATGTCGACACAGGCGCTTTCGTCCGCTTCGAACCCCTCGTCACACTCACAACTCGCGCTATCGTCATGAGCGACGCAGCTCGCATTGTCGGGGCACTCTTCTTCACAAGTGGCCTCGCCACCACCACTGCCGGGGTCCCCCCCGCTCGCGCGACCACCTGAGCCCGGCTCCGCGCCCGCCGCTCCTCCAGATGCGCTCTTCCCCCCGGAGCCACCGCTCTTACCCCCGGAGCCACTCTTACCCCCGGAGCCACCGCTCTTGCCCCCCGAGCCGCCTCCGGAAGCGCTCTTCCCACCGGAAGAAACCACGCTCCCCCCAGCCCCATCATCCGGGCCGGCGCCCGCCGCGTCATCCCTCGCGCTCAACCCGGGAGAGCACGCCCCCCAGAAGGAGGGGATCACCATAAGAACCAGAAGCGCAGACGCAGGTCGTGCCATAGCAGATCGCGACCGTTAACACGCCCACCAAACCCTTGTCAGCCGGCGGTGCGATGTGAGCTCAGTCGCCCCAGATTTCCCACTGTCGTTGCTTTCCCACTCTCCTGAAAGGGCGAAGCTCTGAGTGAGCGAACCCCACGAAATGTCGCAGCAGGTGTTCTTGGCGCAACTGCGCCGCCTCAGGGGCTCAGGTCACGCACCCAAACGTGCAAGACCCCATCGGTGTCGATCCCGAAGGTCCGACTCGTCGACTGGAAGACGACGAACTTTCCGTCGCCGGAGATCGATGGCTCAGCGGAGTAGCCGTCCGCCTCTTCCCCGTTCGGCCCTACGCTCACTCGAATCGTCTTCTTCAGGAGGCGGTCGCGCACGAACACATCCGTCAGAGCGTTGGTGTCCCCCTCCACGAGATTGGTCGCCTGCGAGGAGAAGACAACGTAGCGTCCGTCGTTCGACACACTGCGCTGAACGCTCAGATAACTCCACCCGTTCCCTTCTTCGCCCTCACTGCTGACGCTCACTCGCTCAATCGCCCCCGAGCTCATGTCACGAATGAAAACATCGATCGCGTCGTTCGTATCGCCCTCGACAAGAGCAGAAGAACGCGAGTCAAACACGACGAATCGTCCGTCGGCGGAGATCGAGGGATTCGCAGAGTTCCCATCATTCACCGAAGGCAACTTTGAGTAGCTGATGTGATGCGTCACGGAATCTCGAAGATCGCGCCGGTAAACGTCCTCGTAGCTGTCGTCCTCGCCCCCGAACCCGCTCCAGAACGAGACGAAAGTGACGTAGCGACCATTGCCGGAGATCTGAGGCGCGACAGTCGAGGTCAAGAGCAGCTTTTCAGCTTGAGATCCGTCGCTCGCGAGACTCACCCGAATTGTCGTTTGCGCCGTCACGTCCCGCACGAACTGGTCGAGGTAGTCGTTCGTATCGTCAGGAACGAGGTTCGCGGCCGCAGAGGTGAAGGCGACGAGGTTCCCGTCGCCCGAGATGATCGGCAGGGCCGCGTAACCTCCACCGTTATTCAGTTCGCTGCCGTCGTGGGCCAGGCTGACGCGGATCGTCTCACCGGTCTCTCGGTCGTGCCGGAAGACATCGAGCTCACCGTTCAAGTCGTCTTTGACCAGATTGCTGGCGAGAGATTCGAACACCACGTAACGGCCATCTCGGGAAAGGGAGGATGCCCGGCTCCAGTAGTTCCCCTCGACTCCGTCTGAGCTCACGCTGACCCGTGAGACCTCTCCTGCCTCGCGATCGACGATATAGACGTCGTCCATGTCATTCGTGTCGCCGGAGATCAGATTGGTCGCGGCTGAGTGAAAGGAGATGACGCGGCCGTCCGCTGAAATAGCGGGGGCCTGAGACTCTCGATTTCCAGGCTCTCCGGAGGGCGCGCTGCTCACCAGACGTACGCGCGGAGAGCACGTCTCCCCGTCTCCGACATACCCCTCGGCGCAAGTGCATTCGTAGCTCCCTCGCGAGTTCTCACAGACTGCGTTCTCCCCACAGGGATCTTCGGCGCACTCATCGATGTCGACGCATTCCCCCTCGTCCTCTTCGAAGCCCCCCTCACACTCGCAGAAGGCGCTGTCGTAAAGGACGACGCACTCTGCACCTTTCGGACATCCTGCGCCGCAAGCTGGCTCGAGCCCACCGCTCCCGCTGCCCCCCACGCCCTCCGTCGCACCGGCGCTTCCTCCTGACGCACGCTCTCCCCCCGAGCCACTCGTGCCGCCGGTTGAACCGGAACGGCCCCCCGCCCCTCGTCCTCCCGCTCCATCTTCGGGGCCTGCGCCCGCTCCGCCGTCGTCACCCGACGCAAGGCCAGGAGCACACGCGCCAAAAAGAGAAGAGAGCGCCAAAGATCCGAGAAGCAAAGAGCCAAGTCGCCGCATCACAGCCCATTTCGCTAGCACACGAGGCCCGGATCTGTCAGGCATCAGGCACGCCCAAGCGCCAAAAAACTGTTGTTGTCTCAAGGGCTTAGGTCTCGCACCCAGATCTGGGGGCGGCCGTCCGTCTCAACACCAAATGTTTCGCTCGACGACTCGAAGGCCACGATCTTTCCGTCCGCGGAGATCGTAGGGGAACTGGAGGGATGATCCGCTTCTTCGCCCTTGGGTCCGACGTTCACCCGGATCGTCTTCTTCAAGACCCGATCGCGCACGAACACGTCGACGAGCCCGTTCGTGTCCCCTTCGACGAGGTTCGACGCAAGAGACACAAAAATGACGTAACGTCCGTCGTTCGACACCGCGCGCTTTGCCCCGATGTAACTCGAACCATTCGCCTCCTCGCCATCGCTGCCCACACTGACGCGTTCGAGAACACCCGTATTCATGTCGCGCAGGAAAACGTCCGTGGCCCCGTTTGTGTCTCCCTCAACCTGGGTGGTGGAAGCCGAATCGAAGACGACGAAGCGTCCATCGCCTGAGATCGAGGCTGCCGCGGCGTGACCATCGTTGTTGAACCCTGGCGGCGGGTAGCTCACCTGATGTGTGAAGCCGTCGCGCAGGTCGCGCCTATAGATGTCCGCGTAGTCATCGACGTCTCCGCCGAGCCCACTCCATAGGGACACGAAAGAGACGTAACGTCCGTTGCCCGAGATCTGTGGCGTCGAGTTGGGAGTGCGGAGGAGCTTCCCGACTTGTGTCCCATCACTGTGGAGGTTCGCGCGAACGATCGTGTCCGCCAAGATATCTCGCACGAACTGGTCGGGATATTCGTTCGTATCGTCCGGAACCAGGTTCGGCGCCATCGAGGTAAAGACAACCCGATTGCCATCGTTCGAGATGCTCGGACTCGCCGAGTAACCCTCGCCCCCCAAGAGCTCGCTGCCATCGTGAGCGATGCTCACGCGAATCGTCTCGCCGGTCTCTCGGTCGTGCCGAAAAACGTCGAGCTCGCCGTTCGTGTCGTCGAGAACCAGGTTATTCGCGATAGAAGAAAAAACGACGTAGCGCCCGTCACCACAGAGCGCAGGGGCGTCGCTCCAGTCGTTCGCCTCTTCGCCGGCGCTGCTCACGCTGACACGCGTGACCCGCCCTGTCTCGCGCTCAAAAACGAAGATATCGTCAACGTCATTGGTATCGTTCGGAACGAGGTTCGTGGCGCGTGAGAAGAAGGCGAGCACGAGGCCGTCCGCGGACAGCGCGGGAGACCCGGAGAAGCTATTGGCCGGGTCTCCGCTCGGCGACACGCTGGCGAGACGAAGCCGAGGCACACAGCTCTCGCCATCGCCGACATAACCCTCTTCGCAGCTGCACTCGTAGCCCCCGCGCTTATTCACACAGAGCGCATTGTCTCCACAGGGCTCGTCCAGGGCGCACTCGTCGATGTCGACGCACTTGCCCTCGTCCTTTTCGTAGCCCTCATCACATTCGCAAAAGGCGTCGTCGTACTCCACGACGCAGCTCGCGTTCCTCGGGCATCCTCCCTCACAGGTCGGCTCGCCGGAGCGCCCGCCCGTCCCCCCGCCCGTGACGCCGCCACTCGCGCCGGGCGCTGCCCCCGCCTCACCACCCGATGCGCGCGCGCCGCCCGTCGAACCCTGACCTCCGCCACTTGAGGCCTTGCGACCACCCGCACCATCGTCCGACGGAGCGCCCGCCCCGTCCCCCGAAGCGAGACCAGGAGCACAAGCGCCCCAAAAAGAAGGGACAATCAGAGATGCCCAAAGCAAAGGTTGTAAGCGACGCATCAAGTTCGAACTCGCTAGCACACGCGCCCGAGGCCTGTCAGCCGGCGGCGGAGTCGGCCCCAGAGAGGCGGATCATCTTAGGGGTTACGCTGGCGGGCAGGAGAACCTTCCCTCGCACACGTGTTTCGCGGACAGGTTCTTCGGCCGGCGCATCACGCCTCCGTCAGTCGCGCAAATCATACACCCAAATTTGGCCGCGCCCTTCGGTCTCCACGCCGAAGGTCTGGCTCGTCGAGTAAAAAGCAACGGTCTTTCCGTCGTCCGAAATGGTGCCGTCAGACGAGTGGCCGTCGCCTTCTTCCCCTCGCGGTCCCACGCTCACGCGAATCGTTCTCTTGAGCACGCGATCGCGCACGAACACATCGCCCAGCTGGTTCGTATCACCTTCCACGAGATTGGTCGAAAATGACATGAACACCACGTAACGACCGTTGCTCGAGACGCTCCGCTGGAAGCTCGCATAGCTCGCGTCGTTCGCCTCTTGCCCGTCGTCCGTCACGCTGACCCGTTCGATGACTCCCGTATTCAAGTCGCGAATGAAGACGTCCGATACGCCATTTTCATCGTCCGGGACCAGTGTCGAGGAGGAGGAGTGGAAGACCACATAACGCCCATCTCGGGAGATCGACGGGGCCGCGGAGGATCCGTCATTGAAGAAGGTCGCCACCGGGTAGCTGACGTACTCGGTGACGTTGTTCTGGAGATCCCGGCGGTAGATATCGGCGTAGCTGTCCGTCGCCCCGCCGAAACCACTCCAAAGAGATGCGAAGACCACGTACCGCCCGTTGCCCGAGATGTGAGGCATGAAGCTCAGGGACGATGTTGGGCTGCCGCTTTGGGACCCATCGTTGTGGAGGTTGACGCGGATCGTTGTCCCGGCCTCGATATCCCGCAGGAATTGATCGACGGAATCGTTCGTGTCGTCCGGGACGAGGTTCGATGCGAAGGAGTTGAAAGTAACGCGATTGCCGTCGGCGGAGATCGTCGGGAACGCAGAGTAGTCCTGGCCTCCTTGGAGCTCGCTTCCATCATGGGCCAAGCTGACCCGGATGGTCTGTCCCGTCTCTCGGTCGTGCCGGAAAACGTCGAGTTCACCGTTCGTGTCATCTGCCACTAAGTTGTTCGCGTAGGAGGAGAAAACAACGTAGCGGCCGTCCCCGGAAAGAGAGGAGGACGTGCTCGAGGAGTTCCCTTCCTCCCCCGCCGAGTTCACGCTGACTCGAGAGACTTCTCCGGCTTGGCGATCAAAGACGAAGACGTCGTGTGTGTCGTTCGTGTCGCCCAGGACGAGATCTGAAGCTTCTCCGTGGAATGAAACGAAGCGGCCGTCGGCGGAAATCGCTGGATATTGGGAGTAAGCATCGCCCGCTTCGTTCGACAGTGAGACGCTGGCGAGACGAATGCGGGGCACACAGGTTTCACCATCACGGACGAACCCTGGTTCGCAGCTGCACTTGTAGCTGCCCCGCGCGTTCTCACAGATGGCGTTCGGGCCGCAGGGATCGTCCTCTTCACACTCGTCAATGTCGACGCAAGCGCCCCCGTCCTCTTCGAAGCCCTCGTCACACTCACAGCGCGCCTCGTCCCCCTCGCCTACGCAGCTTGCGTACTTGGGGCACTCCCCACAAGAGCCCGCTCCGCCTGCGCCACCGCTACCGCTCGTTCGACCACCCACGGAGGAACTCGCGCCTCCGCTCGACGAACTCTTGCCTCCCGATGCAGACGCGCCGCCGCTTTCCGCCTGACCGCCGGTCGCTCCTAAGCGCCCTCCCGACGAACCTGGGCGGCCGCCCGCCCCGTCTTCGAGGCCCGCGCCCGCCGCGTCATCGCTGATAGCAAGTCCAGGCGAACATGCGCCCCAGAAAGAAGGAATCAAAAAAGAAGCAAAGAACAAAGGTCGTAAGCGCCGCATCAGCTGAGCTTCTGTACAAGCTCAAAAATGAAGGAGGCGCAACGTTGTTGGGCGCCGACTCTTCCACTCGGGTGCGATAAAAAATTCTCCATTTCAGTCTGAACGAACGTCTCGAATCAAGACTCGAGCCCGTCTCAGCCCTTCAGACAAGCTGTGCGGCGTTCGTTTCCGCGCAGAAACAACGCTGCTGACTCTTCGCCCGCCTCCGGCGTGAGGCCGAGTTCTTCAGCGACAATTTCTCCCGCGCGCCGCGCGCAAAGTTTTCCTCCGCAAGGACCGAGTCCGAGCCGTGTCCGTCGTGCCACGTCGTCCACCGACCGCGCCCATTCATGGCGGACCGTGGCCCGAATCTCCGCTTCCGTCACTGGCTCACAAGGACATACCACTTCCGACGACAACGCTCCGCGTCTCATGTCCTCGGCCAAAGGCAGCGCGCGCGAACCGTGACGGGCGATCAGACGCCTCTCTGTGAGCGCGTCGATGCCCGAAAGCTCCTGAAGCTTTCCGGGAGGAACCGTCTCTTCACCCCCAGGCAACGGCACAAGATGCGTCCGGCAGGGCGCCTTCGTTCCCAGCCAGCGGCAGACGATGTCCGCGGTCTCCTCCGCGAACAATCGATAGCTCGCGAGCTTGCCGCCAACCATCGAAAAGAGCCCAGCTCTCCCGTACCGTTCGTGGTCGACGGTCCGATGATCGCGGCTGAGCGCGTCTTCGGGAACACCCCAGGCATAGAGCGTGGGGCGCAGTCCCGCCCAAGTCCCAATCGGACGCGCCGCACGCACCAGAGGAAATACTCGCTCGATCGCCTGATACAGGTAACGAACCTCATCGACTGTCGCGACAACATCGTCGAGATCGCCGTAGTAGTCGTCATCGGTCGTGCCGAGCACGCTCATGTTCTGCCAGGGCAAGAGGAAGACCTGACGTCCGTCGATCGCGTTCGTCACGATCGCGAAGTTCGATAGCCGGCGATCCAAGTAGACGTGAATGCCTTTCCCGGGGCGCACTCGGATCCCCTCGTCAGGGATGCCGAAGAGCTCGGCGGTCTTTCCTGTCCAAGCGCCCGTTGCGTTCACGATCGCTCGCGCTGAAAGGGTCCTCAGCTGGCCATCGGGTCCTTCCAGCTCGAGGCCCCTCGCCTTGCCCCCGCTGTCCGTCACGAGCCCGACGGCCCGGTACCCGACGAAAATAGCTGCGCCGAGCTGCTCCGCATGGAGAGCATTCGCCACACACAGCCGCACTCCGTCGAGCCCCCACTCGTCGAAGGTGATCGCTCCTACCGCGGGAACAAGCCCAGGCTCGAGCGCGCGCACCTCGTCCTTTCCGAAGCAGAGGTGCGGATGGCTGCGTTTCAGATCCTGATAGCGATCGTAGGCGCGAAAGAACCCGTCATAGGTCAGAAGCTTCAGCTCAGCGCCGCGCTCCTCGGGCAATACCGGCATCAAGAAGGGCACCCGAAACAGCATGTGCGGGGCGATCTTCTGGATGTAGCCGGAGTCGAGACAGGAGCTGATCGTCACCTCGGGTGTCTTGAGGAGATAACGAGGTCCCCCATGGATCATCCCGCTCGAGTTCCCGCTCGCGCCGACAGCGAGATCTTGTTTTTCGACGAGGGCGACCTTGAGGCCGCGCAACGCGAAGTCGCGAGCGATGCCTGTACCGTTCACGCCTCCGCCGACGACGACCACGTCAAAGCTGGCCTCCGGTCCCGGCGCTCGGTTCACGCGCTCGAGGGTAGAACAGATGCGCCCGGGCTGGCAGGGGAGCGGATGTAGTCAAACACTTGGCCCTGATGCGCCGGTTCGAGTAGCGAGGAGAGACGAGATGGGTACTTCTGAAGCTCGACGGAGAGGGACCTCCCGCCGCGCGGCCCTGGGTCTCTTGGCGCTCTCTGGAACTTGGCTGCTCTGCGAAGAGACGGCGCAGGCTGCCAGCGCTCGCCCCGGGTTCCACATCGACCGGGTGACGATGCCCGCGGGGCTCGCGAGAGAAGCAGAGCTTCGCAAGTATCTCGAACGCGCCATCCGGCTCGCCGCGCGCAAAGCAGACTTCGGCCTCGGCCCCAAAGGACGCGTGGAAGCGCGCTTCGTGCTCACGGAGCTGAGCTACCACCACGAAGGCTCGGTCCTCTCCGTGCATGGCCGTCTCTCAGGACGACTTCCGAGCGGCCGCAGCGCCGAGAGCGCGATTCACTTCGGAGGCAAGCCGTCCGACGAAGCGCGCCTCACGCGGCAGGTGCTCGACATCCTCGCGCGGGGCGTGGTGACTCGACTGGCGGACCTCGAACGTAAGCGCCGCGGCCTCTGACGCTCTCGGCTCGCAAGTCGAGGAACACCGATCAGCCCGGAAAGTTCCGGCCCAGCCGCCTCGCCTGGCAAAGGCCCGAGTCCTCTGCAAAAATCACGAGAGTGACCGAGCTCCAGACCCGAGCGACGCCGCGCGTCGAACAACTTCTGACCGCGTACGCAGAAGCGAAAGCGCGCTACGCCCGCGAGCTCGGGGAGCGTCGTCTGGTCTTTCCCGACGCGACGGACTTCCCCGACGTGTACGCGAGCGACGCGCCGAGCGCTGAACGTCTTTTGTACCGGATGCAGCACCACGCCGGGATGAGCGACATCCCCATCGCTCTTCGGGTCGCGCCTTTTGGGGCGGAGCTCGAGGCTTCGAGCTGTTCTTCGGGAGCCTGCGCTCCGGTGCGGGCCCCGAGCCCGCGAGATTTCGCCCGGGTGATCGACGAAGGTGATAGCTGGACGATCGGAGTTCCCGACGTCGAGCTGCGCCATCCCATCCTGCTCACGACAGGTCTCGCCCGCGCTCTCGCTCTGATCTTCGTGCTCGAGACAGAGGAGCCCGGCGATGCCCCGCCGACGCCGCTCCGCATCGAGCTCATCGCCGTGCTCCTCGGCTTCGGTGGGCTCCTGCTCCAAGGGACTCACGTCTATCAGAAGTCCTGCGCGGGCCCGCGTGTCGATCACTTCACGCTCATGAACGTCGACGAGGCTGCCTTCTTGACAGCGCTCATGGCCCTCGACTCAGGCTCGAACCTCAAGCGTCTGAACTCCCTCGTCGAGGTGACCCAGCGCGCCGCGCTGAGCTCCGCAGAGGACACGCTCCGCCTTTATCCCAGCTTTATTCGGCGCCTCAAGCTCGATCCCGAGGCTGCTGCCGCCTTCCCGCCCGAACCCGAAGCGCCGAAGGGCTTGGTCAATCGGCTCCTCGATCGCGTCCGTGGCAACCGCGATGAGGCGGACGATGTCGTCGCCTTCCAAAAGGCGCTCGCGCAAAGGCCACAGCCGAAGGCGCTCCCCCCGCGCCCGAGCCAGGACATCATCGATCTCGTCAAGAGTGAGTTGTGAGTCAAGTCCCCAGCGACAAGAGCGCGTGGTTCTGGCTCGGGATTGCCGAGTGGTTCGGGTCAGGACGCTTGCCGAAAGCTCCCGGGACCTTCGGCTCCATTGCGGCGCTCCCTCTCGCCTGGTTGCTCTGCCGCCTTGACCTCGCGATCTATTGGCTCATCACGATCGGCCTCGTCCTTTTGGGGACCGTCGCGGCCCACCAAGCGAGCGCGATCCGCGGAGAGAAAGATCCCCAGAGCGTCGTCATCGATGAAGTGGTCGGAGTCCTGCTCGCGATCGGCTTCGTGACAGAGGGACCTCTCTGGGCTCAGGGAATCGCGGTCCTCTTGTTCCGACTCTTCGACATCACCAAGCCTGGGCCGATCTTTCACGTCCAAGACCTCAAGCCGACCGGGCTCGGGATCATGGCTGACGACGTGCTCGCGGGGCTTTTGGCCGGGCTCCTGGCACTCGGAGCCGCCCAGTTGCCCAGCCTTCTCTGAGCCTTCGCCTTACTCGGCTTCGAGCAGCGTTCCGCAGTAGGTCCGGCAGCGCGTCGTCGTGCAACCGCAGGTCGGATCGGTCTTCTTCTTTTCGAGCAGCTCACGCATCTCCTCGACGGTGATGCCCGCGATGCGCTCGACCTTCTTCATCGTATCGCCTGCCCGCTTCTGCTTCGGAGTGCGCGGATCGGTCTCTTGTCCGTCCGGCTCAGCGCAACAGCGGAAGCTCAGATAATAGTAATAGAACCCCTCATCGTGGGTATAAATCTTCGGACGGCACTGGTTGCGAACACCTTTGTACCAAGGACCTCCCGTGGTCACGCTGTCGAAGTGAGCGCCTTTGCCTGAGAAGGTCTCGCTCGCCGCAATTTCGTCCGCGTTGCCTGGCAAGTCATAAACGCCAAAGTCGCTCTTGCAGCCTGTCTCTCCGCTCGGCTTCGCCTTGTAGAGACGACGTAGCTCCTCCGGGTCGCGCGCAGCGACCTTCTTCATGTTGGGCGAATCCCACGGCTCGTCGCCGTGGCACTTGGTAGCGTCGCGGGTGAGTCCGTAGGGGAAAGGATCCATGTCGGGACCTTCACAGGCGAAGGTCCACTCGCTCTCGGTACAGAGCCTCTTACCCACCGCCGCGCACTTGATCTGCGCTTGGTGGAACCGATTCATCACCTCGGGATTTTCCCCCTTCTTGTTCGGCCACTCGTAACGGTCGATGCAGAAGCGCTTCTTCACGAACTTCCCCTTACAGGTCACTTCAGGAGAAAACTCTTCGCAGACGCGCTTCTTGTTCTGCTCCGCGTACCACTCGCGCTTGCATTCGCGCTCAACCGCCTCGATGTCCGGCTGGCCTCCGCCCGGCGTGTTGCCGAACTGATCGGGCTCATGGGGATTCGAGCTCGCGGTGCAGTAGTCACCCTCGACGTAGACCATGTCCGGGGGACAGTGAGCTACCTCGTCCTTCGACTCTTTGGGCTCGCTCTTCTTCGCTTCCTTGGGCTCGACAGGAGCGGCGACGGTCTTCTTCTCTCCGGACTTCGCTGCCGCTTTCTTGGGTGCAGAGGCTGGAGAAACCTTTTCGGTCTTCGCGGGAGGCGCAGGAGCCTTCGGCGCTGCCGCGCAGGAAGAAAAGCTCACGGCGACGCCCAGCAAAAAAATGCCCCATGAAACGAGCTTCATGGGGCATGGGATTGTCAGAGCCTCACCCAAAAGGCAAGGCGCGGGGGGCTCATTCCGCCGGTTCGGGGAAGGCGATCGGCTCCGCCTGACCTTCGCGGGTCGGCGCGGGATAACGCATGCGCTGGGGGCTCGTGATCTCAATCACGCCCATCGCGGCAAGAGCTCGCATCACGAGCCATGCCGGATCAACCTCAAACCAACGGGCCGCAAACTTCGGAGCCATACCGAACTTGTGGTGGTTGTTCTGAAAGAGCTCACCCATCGTCAAGAAGTCGAACGGCAACATGTTCACCGACTTGTCGCCGTTGTCGAAGTTCCGGTAGCCGTACTTGTGGCCGCACCAGTTCACGATGGCGCCATGGATCGGACCCATCACGAAATGGGCCGGGAGCAGGACGAGGACCCAGAGCGGAGCGCCCAGAACCATGATCGCGTAAGCGTAGAACGCGACGTAGAGCGCACACCAAGCGAGGCGCGCGAACCAATTCTGGCTCAGGCGATCGAGCGCAGGCCAAGACGGAACACCTCCGTCGAAGCGGGGTTCGGGATCGACGCGGTAGTACGCGTAGTTATCGTACGCGGTGCGCGTGACGAGCATCATCTCGACCACGTTCGGGAAGAAGTGGGGGCTGTGCGGATCTTTCTCAGTGTCGGAGTAAGCATGATGCATCCGATGCAAGATCGCGTATCCGCGCGGGTGGAGGAAACTCGGTCCCTGGCAGATGTAAGTGAGGAGGTAGAAGAACTTCTCGACCCACGGGCTCATCGAGAACATGCGATGAGCTCCGTAGCGGTGCAGGAAGAAGGTCTGGCAGAAGACACTCAGCTGCCAATGCAAAACGAAGAATACGAGGACCGCAGTCATAGACCGCGGGAAAGCTAGCGGACCCCCGCGTAAAGCGGTGTCACCATTTCGTCATTTGAGGGGCCCTCCCCCAGGAAGGTCCCGACCGCCCGTCGGACCGCCACGAGCCGGACCGCAGCCAGATCAAAATCCTCCCCGGCGCCCAAGGAACCAAGAAAAAGCTGAGGAACATTCGGCAGTTCGGTCTCGGAAGTGCCAGCGCTCACCTGCCCGCGCTGGAGCAGCTGCGCCCGGAGCGGACCGGCGTCGGGCAGGCTCGACCGGAGCTCTTCTCCGAGTCCCTGCCCCAGAGGGATCTCCGAGGTCGACCCATAGAGGGTGAGCTGCCCGCCCCCGAGCGGCCCCAGGTAAAGGACCCCGGAGGTCCCTGTGAGCTCACCAAACTCCACCGGGAGCCCCGAGGAGACCTCAGCGCGGCCTACGAGCACGAAGCGGACGCCTCGCTCGAGGTTCGCCTTGCCGAGCATGTGCACGAGCTCAAGCCACCCTGCGGCCTCCAGGGCGCCCCCTTCCGCATCCTTCTTCGCCTCCCCTTGTCCGGTAACAAGACGCGGCCATAGCGAGTCATAGGAGGCGAGCACGAGCCACGGCGGCGTCGCCCTATCCCTCCCCATGACCGAGACCGAAAAAGAGTGGAACACGACCCCATCGAGCTCCGTCGTCGCACGTTCGATCGGAATGCCCTCGGACTCGAGGGTGCTCGTAATGTATTCGACGCTCTCGAGCAGCTCCCAGGGGTGGTCCCCGTCCCGAGCGCCATGGCGACGGAACGTATCAGTGTGGCGGCGGAGCGCCGCCGAGAGTCGACGCTCGTCTTCGTCGAGCTCAAGACGGGCAGCGGGAGTCGGGGCGCTGTCCGAGGCTTGGGGGGCGGCCGGGGGAGTCACCTGGGCCCCACCGGCCCGAGCGCACGCTGGTAGGCCTGCCAAGGACAGCAGGAAAGTCGCTCCGAGAAGAAAATCGCGTCGTTCCAAGAGGCCCATGGGAGCCGGTAACGATAGGCCGCCCGCTGCTTGAGTGGAATGGGCAGGCTGGTTAGAGTCGCCGCCTTGAACCAGAAAGCTTCTCCCCTCGTCGGCGTGATCATGGGGTCCCAGAGTGACTGGGAGACCATGCGGCATACCGCAGAGACGTTGGAATCCCTCGGAGTCCCCTTCGAGACTCGGGTCGTCTCCGCGCACCGCACACCTGACCTTCTCTTTTCCTATGCCGAGAGCGCCATCGAGCGCGGGCTCGAAGTGATCATCGCGGGCGCCGGTGGTGCGGCGCACCTGCCAGGCATGGTCGCCGCTAAGACGCGCTTGCCGGTGCTCGGCGTTCCTGTGCAGAGCAAGACGCTCCAAGGCGTCGACTCACTCCTCTCCATCGTCCAGATGCCGGCGGGTGTCCCTGTTGGGACTCTTGCGATCGGGAAAGCGGGTGCGGTCAACGCCGCGCTCCTCGCGACGGCGATCTGCGCGCGAGGACGTCCTGAGCTCGAGAAAGCCTTAGACGAATTCCGCGCCGATCAGACGCGCCGTGTTCTTGAGGGCCCTTCTGGCCCCACATCGTCATGAAAAGAAAAACTCTGGGTATCCTCGGGGGGGGACAACTCGGCCGCATGCTCGCCCTCGCGGCGCAACCACTCGGCGTGCGCGTCACAGTCGTCGATCCCGACGAACACGCCCCGGCTCAAGTCGCCGCCGAGCATGTGCCTCTGCCGTACGATGATTGGGACGCGCTCGATGAGCTCGGTCTCTCCGACGTCGTGACCTTCGAATTCGAGAATGTTCCGGAAGACTCGCTCAAGCGACTCGAACGTTTGCGCCCCGTCTTTCCCCGGGCCAACGCGCTGCGCGCGGCCCAAGATCGCTGGGAAGAGAAATCCCTCTTCCTTGAGCTCGGCATCAGCGCTGCCCGCACGCTGCGCATCGACACGAGCGAGGACGCCGAAAAGGCGTTCGATGAGCTCGGCCCCTATCTCCTGAAGACGCGCCGACTCGGCTACGATGGCAAGGGCCAGATCTTCGTGACCGACCGCTCCCGCGCGGCCGAGGCGCATGCTGAGCTCCAGGGGGTGCCCTGTGTTGCTGAGGAGAAGGTGAACTTCCAGCGCGAGCTCAGCGTGGTGCTCTGTCGCGGCCAGGACGGCACCATCGTCAGCTATCCCGTGGTTCAGAACACGCACAAGAGCGGCATCCTCCATTTGAGCTTGTGCCCCGCTCCGAACATGAGCCCCGAGCTCGAAGCCAAAGCGAAGTCCCTCGCAACACGCCTCGCCGAGAAGCTCGATTACGTGGGCGTGCTCGCCCTCGAGCTCTTCGAACGGGACGGTGAGCTTCTGGCGAACGAATTCGCGCCCCGCGTCCACAACAGCGGGCACTTCTCGATCGAAGGCAGCGTCACGAGCCAGTTCGAAAACCACGTCCGCGCCGTGCTCGGCTTCCCCCTCGGAAGCACAGACCCTGTCGGCTACTCAGCCATGGTGAATCTGATCGGCGATCTTCGCGAGCCCGCCGCGCTCTTGGCTTTGCCCGACGTGCATCTCCACGATTACGGCAAAGAGCCCCGGAAAAACCGCAAGGTCGGCCACGTCACAGTGCGCGCCCAGAGCCGTGAGGAACTCGACGCACGCCTGGCCGAGGTCCTCGCGATCGTCAGCGCGCCTTCGTCAGCCTCCGCTTGAGTCGCCCTTCTCAACTGCCGCGTAGGTCGACCCGCCGCGAACCGAGGAGCACGAGCGCGGAGAGCGACACCGTGCAGGCGATGGCACAGGCTACAAACACGACGCGATAGCCGAACTTCTCAGCGATCGTTCCAAAGGCAAGGTAGCCAAGGAGCGATCCCACACGCGCCGAATTCGAGTAGAGGCTCGTGGCTGTCCCGGGCTGCCCCGGGAGGAAGTCCTGGAAGAAAGTGATCGCGAGCCCGCTCATGATGCTCACCACGAACGCGCTCAAGATCTGCAAGAAGAAGACTCCGAGCGGCTGCTCTGCGAGAGCGAGGCCGGAGTAGTAGAGCACCGCCGCGACCAGCGAAGCGCGGATGATGCGCGCGTGCTCGATACGCAAAGCAAGGAAGCCGATCGAGATCATGAACGGCAGCTCGAACACCGGTGCCACGCTGTAGGCGATCCCGACGTCCGTCTCCGCGCCCTCAAGAGTCCGCGTGAGGTAGAGGGGCAGGTTCATCATGCCCATGACGGAACAGGCGTGATACAGAGAAAATGCCGCGAAATAGGTGAAGACGATGGGCTCGGCGAGAGCTTTGCGGAGCGGAAGGGCCTCGGCGAGGGCCTGAGCCTCCGCTGTGGGCGGTCGCGAAGGCACGAGCAGGAGCACGAGCGTCGTGAACGCCGCGTAGAGGCCTGCTGCCGCGAGAAATGTCCCCAGGAAAGAGAGGCGCATCATGAGCCAGGCCGAGATCATCGGCCCGAGGGTCCAGGCGAAGGCGAACGAAATGCGCACCACGTTCATGTAGAGAGGGGCCTTGTCCCGCAGACGCTCGTCCCTCTGAATCACGTCGCGCGCATAGGCGAAGAGCTGCGCGAAGGATCCCGCCGAAACCGCCAAAGCCGTCGAGCCGATCGCGAGCAGTACCCAGCCGTCGCGCACCAGGGCGTAGCCCAGGTACCCCAGCGTGCCCGCGAGACCGCTCATGAGCAGGGTGCTGCGCCGCGAGTAACGAACGTCGGACCAGCGCGCGACGAGAGAGCTCAAGACCACCGCTGCAAGGCTCGTCACGGTCATGAAGAGGCCGAACTCGAGAGAGTTGAGCCCGACCTCCTTGGTCCCAAACAAGGACATGAAGGGCCCAACGAAGGAGTAGGCCAGGCCCAGCACAATGCCGAGCACCAGCGCCCCGCGCAGTTCTCGACTCGCCCAGAAATCTCGCCAGCCGTGCTCGGAGCTCATGCGATCCTTTTCGGCGCCTCCCTTACTCGATCCCGAGGCCCCGCCAAAGGTCGCTCGGTAGGAGCCACAAACGCCGAAAGGGCGGAGAGGCGGAAGCACACCGCGAACAAAAAAGCCCCGGACGATGCCGGGGCTTCTTACTCACGAAGAGAACGTCCTCTTCGAACTCGGGGTTCAGGTCACCGGAGAGCCGGCTGCGCCAGCCACACCCATCTCGCCAGCCGAGCCGCCGGTGCCGCTGTCGCCAGCGCTGCCGCCTGTGTTGTTACCAGTACCGCCCGAGTTGTTGCTCGCGCCGCTGCCGTTGCCGCCGCTGCTGGTGCCACCGGTGTTGCCGCTTGCGCCGCTGCCGTTGCCGCCGCTGCCCTTGCCGCCGCTGCCCTTGCCGCCGGTGCTTTGGCTGCCGCCGCTGCTGCCGCCGCCCTTACCGCCGCTGCTGGATCCACCCGTCTCCGAGCTGTCGTCGTCGACAGGGTCGTCCGAGTCACCACAGGCCGTGAAGAAGAGGCCGCCACTCAACAAGATTCCCAAAGCTAGTTTCGATGTCTTTTTCATCACTAATATTTCCCTTCGCGATCAATCCCTCATTCATGATTTCGAACGGCAAAGATTTCTGCCGAACCCTTCTGCCCGACCTCCCGTGAGGAAGCGGTCATCCGCCCGAAGTATCCGGACAACGATATCGACTTCTTAAGTGATGGCAAGATATTCATCTCGAGAAGTCTTCGAAACTACATTCGAAAAACCGGCAAATGTGATGAGATTGAAATCTGTGCTTCACGGGGGCGAGAACGACCGTGCGCACTCAGGGGGGCGCAAAATTGCCCCCCCCTCTCGCTCATGGAATTCGCTCACGATCGGTCGCGCGCTTTCAGCAAAATTTAGCTCAGATCGCAGCATGGCGACCGGCTACTTACATTGTGAGACAACCGTCGTCTTCACGCCCAACGGCGCGTCACGACGCCACATAAGCGGCTCAGATTTTTTCGCCGAATGCGAGATAAGCCACGCTCGCGAGCGAGTTCACTCCTCGGAGCGCTCCCCGCAAGTATTCGTGGGCGATCTTCGTCTGGCGCGCGAACTCCTCTTCGCCAACGCGCTTCCGTAACAGCGTCAGGGGCGCAGCTCCCCGAACCATTCCGTCCCAGAACGCCTCTGGTGACTCAAAGTCCAAGGACATTTCGACGGGCTCAACCGTTACCGAGCCGAAACCCGACTCCTCGAGCTCCTTGCGAAAGACTTCCGGATTCTCGAGGCTCGAGATGTCTCTCTCCGGCATTTTCCGAGAAGGATCGATCGCTGACAAGGCACCAAACAATGTGCGCATTGCAGAGGACATATCGATCGGCGCCCAGCTGGAAATGAGCACTTTGCCGCCTGGCCTGATGACGCGAGCGAGCTCGCGCATGCCGCGGCGTCGATCGGGAAAGAACATCACGCCGAACATGGAGACGCCTTTGTCGAAGGACGATTCCGAAAACGGTAAATCTTGACCGTCTCCCTCGTGAAAGGTGACGTTCGTCAGGCCGGCGTCCGAGGCGTTTCGGCGCGCAATCCGAAGCATCTCCGGCGAAAAGTCGAGAGCGTCGACAGAGCGCACGAGCGGAGCCGCCAAGAGACTCGTCGTCCCTGGGCCACAGGCGACGTCGATGAAGCGATCGTCCGTCCGAAGCTCGAGCTTCTCGATGCCGTATTCGGAGAATTTCGCGAGGAACTCTCGTGTAGTCTCATCATAGCCCTCGCTCACCAGATCCCAAGGTTCAGGGGATGAAAGCGGATTCACGGCGGGCGCAGGAGCATTTTCGGCCGGCATGCCGCGGTAGGGTACACGAGATTCCCGACAACGTCGCGTTTTCGATCTGAGCGGAATGCCCTCCATCGATGCTCGCGGGAGGCTCGACGGAAGACGGCGCGACCGAGAGATCACTCACGCCCCAGGCCCGAGCGCCTCCGAACGGCTGCATAAAAAGGCCCGCCGGCCGCTCGCGCTCGAGGCGCGCGTGTCGCTCGGCGGACCTCCTCGCGAGATGGACAACGCATGATGCGTTCGTGAGTGCGCCGCGCGGCCCTCTCGCGTTAGGCGGCGTCATCAACTCCGCTGCTCCATTGTGGAGCGGGCGAGCCGAGGCGGATCCTTTTTCGCTGCTGCTCGCCGAAGATGTTCGAGAACCGCGCCCGAGGTTCCTTGAGGTTCCCTGGGCGGGAGCCGCGCGGGCATGAAGAGGACGAACAAGCACATCCTCCCAGAGGGCCGAAGCAGCCTTCTCGAGGGCGCAGAGCGCGCGGCGAAAGAACGAGCTTGGGGCGCCCCCTCGGGACAACGCGCCTCTCGGAAAAAGAGTGCCCGACCAGCGCCCCAAGCGGCCCACGACGCAAATCGGCCTCCGAAGCGCCAGGCGTGTTCAGAGGGCGCGCGAGCCCCTTGCGCTCCGGCGCCCAAGAGACCACATTGAGGGACGTGGCTGTGTTCCCTCGTGGAACACGGACAACCCCCACCTCTCCTTCGGAGAGGCGGCGAACATGGTGTTCACGACGGGGGCGAAGGGCTTTCGACGAGGAGAGTGAAGCACTAACTTGCGTGCCGTCGTGTCTGGACGACGTAAATGCCAGGCCGTTATTAATTGCCAACGACAACGCAATCGCTCTCGCGGCCTAATTAGCTAACAGAGCCGTCCAACCCCGAGGAGCCTCAGTACGGGAAGGGCGCAACTACCGAGGATAGGTGGAGCGAGCACGCTCGCGATAGCTTCACCGAGATCAGAGCGAGATAGGCGACGGCCGAATCCGTCGACCCGGTCCCGAGGGTATTCGAGACTACGCACGTGAATGAGGGTTAGGTGGAGCCTTTTCGGACCCGGGTTCGATTCCCGGCGCCTCCACTATGTTCGGGCGGACTTGCCGCCCTCCCCACGCTTGCTCATCGCGGCCGCCGGAATCGACTGCGCGATTCCGGCGGG
>NASX01000117.1 GCA_002085155.1 Sorangiineae bacterium NIC37A_2 | reverse complement strand
CTCATCGGGCGCTGGCACGGGCGTTTCGTGCATGTCCCGATGCCGCTCGCGACGCGCAGCCAGAAGCACGTCCTGCCCGGCGAAGACCTGTGGCTCAGCGTGGTCGAGTCCACCGGACAGCCCCGTCTGTTCGGTGAGAGTCGCCTTTGAAATGAAGAAGCTTCAGAGGGCCGGGGGCGAGGCTGGAGTTTCGTCTGTCACACAATCGTCACCGATGCGTAGTCAATCGTCACAGAATGTCGCGTCCGAAGCCGGCGCCCACGCTCAATCGACACCTTTGGCATTTCATTTCCATCTTCCCAGACGGCGTTCGAGCGGTATGGTGAGCACGTGTTGCTGATTTCAGACGGTTTGAGCCCCTTTGGCGGAACCTCTTCTCTACGCAAATTCTTGCGGGCCGTGGTCCTTTCCACCGGTATGACGCCGCTGCTCGTCGCCCCCGCCTTCGCCGAAGACACGGACCCCAGCCGACGCGCCCGGGGTGAGAAGCTGCCCGATCTTGAGCGGGTGCTCGCGGTCGTCGCAGACAACGCTCCGGAAATTCAGCGAGGGAAAGCCTTCGTGAACGCGAGCCGAGCGACCATGGTCGGCGCAAAGCTGCCCCCGATCGGCAATCCTGATTTTCAGGTCTTCGGTGAGAGCGGGAACGTCGACGGCTCGAACGTCACCCGCGACGTGTTCATCGACGGCACCATGACGGTGCCCTGGGAAATCTGGGGACAGCGGAGCAAGCGGATCCGCGAGTCTGAGGCTTATACCGGCCTCGCGCAGGCAACCCTCGGCTCCCAAAAAGCCAGCGCCCTGGCGGGCGCGGTGACGACTTACGGCAACATCGTCGTCTCGCACGCGCGCATCGACGTGCTCCGCGACACGATCCAAATCGCAAGCGACGAAGCAGAGATCTACCAGGCTCGGGCCGAGGCCGGCGACGCCACCGTGCGCGACTCCCGCGTCGCTATGGTCGAGCTCGCGCGCAACCGCGTCCTTTTGGCGGAAGCACAGGCGGACCTGAGGACAAGCCTGGCTGCGCTCACCCGCCTCACCAAAAAGAGCTTCGAAACTCACCCCGACGTCTCGCCGGAACCTCCCTGGCGCCGTCCCCCGCCGCCGACCGGGGGCACCGAGCTCCCAACGGTGAAACAGTCTCAGGCCGAGGCCGAGTACTATCGGCGCGCCTCTGAGCGCGCCCGGGCCGAAGGCAAGATGCCGTTTGGACTGATTTTCCGGCTCGGACGAGGCGATTTCGGAGAGATGCGGCTCGGAGGAGGCCTCGCTTTCGCCCTCCCACTCTTCCGTCGCAACCAAGGCGAGCGCGCCCTCGCGGAAGCGAACGCCGAACAAGCAGAGGCCGTCGCCACCATTGAGAAACAAGCCCTAGAAGCGGCGCTCGAAGGCGCAATCCTCGAGCTCGAACAGCTCGAGGATGCCCTCGTCGTCATCGATCGTGACGCGCTCCCCGCCGCGCGAGACGCAGTCCAGGCCGCGGAGGAAATCCAGCGGGCTGGGAAAAGCGACATTCTTCCGGTGCTGATTAGTCGTCGCGACTACGCCGCTCTTCGCTTGCGACGCCTCGACATTCTCAGCCGCATGTGGAACGCCCTTAGCCGCATCGTCCTGATCCGCGGAATCGAACCATGACAGACCCTCAAGCCCAAAGTCTCGACACCCCTCCCGCTCCTCAGGAAAAACAAGTCATGAGTCGCCGTATCAAGTGGATCGGCGCCCTTTCCCTCGGCGCCGTGCTCATCTTCGCCATCGCAATGGTCGCGGCTTCNGAAAAGGAAGTCACCGCNGCTTTNACGAGTGACGTTCCTCGCGTGGAAGAGGGTCGCATTGTCTTCTCGAAGACCTTCGCCGAGCGCATTGGTCTTACCTCCGACGTCGTCGGCGAGGCGCCCCTGGCGCCCATCGTCTCGGCGGTCGGTATGGTGACGTTCGATCCTCGCTACGTGGCTCGCGTCGGTACACGCCTGCGCGGACTGATCCGCGACGTGCGCCACTACGAGGGTGAGGTGGTCGAGAAAGGCACCATCCTGGCGGAGATCGACAGTCCGGAGCTCGGCGAAGCCCAGGCGCAGGTCACGATGCTGAGCGCTCAGGCGGAGACGGCGCGACGAGACGCTGCCCGCGAACGGAGCCTCGTCGAGCGCAACCTTTCCACGATTCGTGAGGCCGAAGAGGCAGCTACCGAAGAGGAGAGTTACCGCTCCATGCTCCACGCCGCGACCCAGAAGGTCAAAGCTCTCGCCGGAGGCAACGCAGACGCGCGGGCCCTTGGGGTCCACTATCTGATCGCTCCCCTCACCGGGACCATCGTCGAGCGCCACGTCACCAAGGGGGAGCTCGTTGACGGCGACCACGTTGCCTTCTTGATCGCGGACTTGACCCACCTCTGGGTGGAGCTCGATGTGTTCGAGCGGAGCCTCGCGGCGATTCGGGTCGGTGATCAGGTGACCGTGCGCGCCCTGGCTCGTTCCGGCCACCCCATTCAAGGGCGCGTCGCACAGGTCGGAGCTGTCATCGATCCGGCCACCCGCAGCGCTGCCGTCCGCATCGAAGTCGACAACACCGAGGGGCACCTGCGCCCCGGCCAGGCCGTCGACGCCAAGATCCAGGCGGCCCACGCCGACGACGTCAAATCGACCCTCGTTCCCGCGGCGGCTGTCACATTCGTCGACGGCAATCCCACGGTCTTCGTTCTCGACGGCGAGCTCGCAGTGAGACCGACCCAAGTCACCCTCGGTGACACGAACGGAGACATGAAACAGGTCTTGAGCGGCGTTCAGGTCGGAGACCGCGTCGTGGTGCGCGGCGTGTTCGAGCTGAA
>NASX01000116.1 GCA_002085155.1 Sorangiineae bacterium NIC37A_2 | reverse complement strand
GGCGGCGGCATCGCTTACACGCCCGAGGAGTTCGAGGCCAAGGTGGAGTGGGCTTTGAGCCAATCGCCGACGAGCGAAGTCCTCATCGAAGAGAGCATCCTCGGCTGGAAAGAGTACGAGCTCGAGGTCATCCGCGACCGTAAGGATAACTTCATCGTCATCTGCTCGATCGAAAACATCGATCCGATGGGCGTGCACACCGGTGACTCGATCACCGTCGCCCCGGCCATGACCCTCACGGACCGCGAGTACCAGAGGCTCCGCGATCAGGCGCGCACGGTCATGATGGAGATCGGCGTCGAAACGGGCGGATCGAACGTGCAGTTCGCGGTCAACCCGGCGGACGGACGCGTGATCGTCATCGAGATGAACCCGCGCGTGTCGCGCTCGAGCGCTCTCGCCTCGAAGGCCACGGGTTATCCGATCGCGAAGATCGCCGCTAAGCTCGCGGTCGGGCTCACCCTCGACGAGCTCACCAACGACATCACCAAGACCAGCGCCGCCTTCGAGCCGACCATCGACTACGTGGTCGTCAAATGGCCGCGCTTCGCCTTCGAGAAGTTCCCGGGCGCCGACGACACCCTCGGGACCCAGATGAAGAGCGTCGGCGAGGTCATGAGCATCGGCCGGACCTTCCCCGAGGCTCTTCAGAAGGCTGCTCGTTCCCTCGAAACGGGCAAAGTCGGCTTCGTCTCCCTCCGCGATCGCGTCGATTACCGCGTGCTCGCCGCTCGCGAGACCGTCCTGCGCGACCTGACGAACGAGGCGCCTCCCCAGAACAAGCCACGCCCGACCCTGCCCCCGCCCGGCTCTGACGAGATCAAGAATGCGCTGCGCAAGGTCATCGCTCGTCCGACCGCCGATCGTCTCTTTTACGTCGGCGACGCGCTTCGCGAAGGGATCTCCGCCGAAGAGGTCCACGAGATCACCAAGATCGATCCTTGGTGGATCGCTCAATTCGAACGCATCATCCGCCAGGAGGAGATCCTCCGCGACGCGCCCGAGCTGACCTCCGAGCTGCTCTTCGAATCAAAACGGCTTGGCTTCGGTGACGCTCAAATCGCGCTCCTCCGCGGAACCACCGAAGACGCAGTGCGCGAGGCTCGGTACGGCTTCGGCATCCGCGCTGTCTACAACCGCGTCGATACCTGCGCCGCGGAGTTCCCCGCCTTCACGCCCTACCTCTACTCGACGTACGAGACCGAGAGCGAAAGCGACGTTTCTCCGAAGAAGAAGGTCGTCATCCTCGGCGGCGGCCCGAACCGCATCGGGCAGGGCATCGAGTTCGACTATTGCTGCTGTCACGCGGTGTTCGCGCTCCGGGACCTCGGCATCGAGACCATCATGGTCAACTGCAACCCGGAGACCGTCTCGACGGACTACGACACCGCCGATCGGCTCTACTTCGAACCGCTCACTCTCGAAGACGTGCTCGGCATCGTCCACGAAGAGAGCAAGAGCGGCGAGGTGCTCGGGGTCATGGTCCAGTTCGGTGGTCAGACTCCGCTCAAGCTGGCTGTGCCCCTCGAGAAGCGCGGAGTGAAGGTGCTCGGAACGAGCGCGGACGCGACGGATCGCGCGGAAGACCGCGAGCGCTTCGACGAGCTCTTGACGAAGCTCGGACTCGAGCGCCCCCGCGCCGGTATCGCCAAGACGCCGGAAGAAGCGGCCAAGATCGCGGAGCAGATTGGCTATCCGGTGCTCGTCCGCCCCTCCTACGTGCTCGGTGGGCGCGCGATGATGGTCTGTTCGAACGAGGCGGAGCTCGCCGACTACGTCGGGATCGCCGTCGACGCAGCCAAGGACGAAGGTCTTGTCCCCGTCCTGCTCATCGACCAGTACCTGAAGAACGCGATCGAGGTGGACGTGGACTGCCTCGCGGACGGTAAGCGCGCCGTCATCGGCGGCGTCATGCAGCACATCGAGGAAGCAGGCGTCCACTCGGGCGATTCGACGAGCGTCCTGCCTCCCCACACGCTCTCCCCCTCGATCGTCGCTCAGATCGAAGAGAGCGCCCGCAAGCTCGCAGTCGAACTCGGTGTGGTCGGCCTCATGAACACCCAGTTCGCGGTGAAAGACGACCGCGTTTACGTCATCGAAGTGAACCCGCGGGCCTCGCGCACCGTGCCCTTCGTGGCCAAGGCCACCGGACGCCCGCTCGCCAAGATCGCGGCGCAGCTCATGGTCGGCAAGACTCTCGACGACCTCGGCATCTACGACGCCGCGGTTCCCACTCACGTGGCCGTCAAAGAGTCCGTCTTCCCCTTCAACAAGTTCCCCGGCGTCGACACCATCCTCGGGCCGGAGATGCGCTCGACGGGCGAAGTCATGGGCGTCTCGCTCACCACGCCGCTCGCCTTCGGCAAGGCGGCGATCTCCGCCGGCTCGCGTCTGCCCTCCCGCGGCAACGCCTTCATCAGCGTTCAGGAAGAGGACAAGAGCGTCGCTTGCCACCTGGCGCGCCGCCTCCGAAACCTCGGCTTCCGCATCATCGCAACCCGCGGCACAGCGAAGGCCCTAGCTGACGCCCGTGTGCCTTCTGAGCCGATCAACAAGGTTCTCGAAGGCTCGCCCCACGTCGTCGACGCCATCCGCGAAGGCAAGGTCCAGCTCGTCATCAACACGACGTCCGGCGCCCAGGCCATCCGCGACTCCTACTCGATCCGGCGGAACGCGCTCCTCTCAGGCATCCCCTACTTTACGACGATTGCCGCCGGGAAGGCAGCGGTCGACGCGATGGAAGCGAACTCACAGATCGCTGAGGGCAGGACCGCCGGTGTGCGCTCGCTCCAGGAGTGGCACGCTCGGGCCTACGAGGCGGAGCGCTGAGGGC
>NASX01000057.1 GCA_002085155.1 Sorangiineae bacterium NIC37A_2 | reverse complement strand
CTCGCGCCCGCGGCGCGGTGCGCCGCGGGCGCTCCGGCCTCCCCCGCCATAAGCCCAGCGTTTCGACTCATCGATAGCTCATGCTTCACGAGCTCACGGGCCGCGTGCAAGAGCGCCTGCACAGTCTGGAAGCGATCCTCGAGATTCGGCGCGAAACCGCGCCGGAAAAGCGGGGCCATAAACGCGAGGTCGGACCGACGCTCCTCGATCGGGATGAACGCTCCCTGACAGATGTTGAAGAGCGCGTCGCCCCGATGTTCGAGGTCGAAGGCGGTCTCGCCCGTAAGAAGCTCATAATAGAGCGCGGTGAGCCCCCAGACATCCGAACGCTCATCGATCGTCTTGCCTCGAATTTGCTCGGGGCTCATGTAGCCGGGCGAGCCGATGATGTGTCCGCTCTCTGTGAGGGAGTCATTCCCGTCACCGAAGGCGATTCGCTTGGCGATACCGAAGTCGAGCACTTTGACGACGGGCTGATCTTCGCCGGCCTCTCGCGTCAGAAATACGTTCGATGGCTTGATATCCCGGTGAATGATGCCGGCGCTGTGCGCGACGATGAGCGCTTTGCCGACTTGTTCGAGGATCGAAAAAGCGAGCTCTCCGCTCGCGGGCCCCGTTCGCTCAATGAACTGGCTCAGGTCTTCGCCCGCGAGCAGCTCCATGACGATGTAAGGGCCCTCTTCGTCCTGCCCGAGATCGTAGACGTGAACGATGTGCCTGCTCTTGAGCTGGGCCAGGGTCATGGCCTCCCGGCGAAACCGCGCGCCGAGATCGAGGTCACTCGCCTCGAAGGCGAGTCTCTTCACAGCCACCTCAGTCCCGAGCTCCGCGTGTCGCGCGACCCAAATTTTTCCCATGCCCCCTTGGGCGAGAGGGCGAATGAGGCGGTACTTTCCGCCAACCAGAGAAGCGGTGTCGCTCATCGAGGGACCGCGGCCCGGAGCGGGCCGTCGCCCAGCTTACCGCACTTTCCCAGGTCCGCTGCATCGTCCCTTGTCGCCCGCGTTTTCGCTTGCTCAAGACTTCTCGCGCTCGCGCACTTCCTCAAAACTTGTTGTAGAACTGCCGCCCGGGGGGAACCTCCGGGCCCCACGCCTCCTTTTGCGTCCACAGGGCGGACGCGGATTCTCCGCCTCTCGGCTCACGCCTCTTCAAAAGCACATGCGAAAAGCTTGTCGTCCCTTCCTTCTTCGCGCCTCTTTCTCGAGCGCGCTCGGAGCCGTTTCGCTGCTCGCCGCCGAGCCCTGCCATGCTGAGCCGACGGCTACCGATCGAGCCGTGGAACTGGCGTACCAAGGTCGGGCACAGTTCGAGGCGGGACACTACCGCGAGGCCCTCACCCTCTTCGAACAAGCCCTCTCAAGCGCAAAATCGCCCGTCTTCGATCTCTATATCGCCCGCTGCCACAAGGCGCTCGGCGAGTGGCTCCGGGCCCTCGATGACTACGAGCGCACCCTGAAGGCGCCCGAGGACCCGGAAAATTCCGCCTGGACCTCGGCGCAGCGGAGCGCCGCGGCCGAGCGCGAAGAGCTCGCCGCAAAGCTCCCCCGCCTCACAATCACCGCTCCCCGCGTCGTCGGAGGGAAGAAACCGACCATCCAACTCGATAGCGTCCCGCTCGATTGGCCCGTGTCCGCGCGCCCTCTCGATCCCGGCAAACACCTCGTCGTTGCTCGCTATCTCGGACAAGAAGAGACGAGGGAAGTGCTCTCGGTGGCCGGCGAAGGACTCACCATCGAGCTCTCCTTCGGCGATCTGCAAGAGTCCCCCCCGCTCGCCCCAAAAGCGCCGCCAGAGGCCAGAGACGACAAGGAGGGCACGTCCCTTTCCCCATGGTTCTGGGGAAGCGCGACACTCGCTGGAGTCGGCCTGACCGCGGGCGCGGTCACAGGCATCCTCGCCTTCACCACCGCCTCCGAAGTGCGTTCTTATTGTGAGCAATCGGGCTGCCCTGGCAACGTTCCCCCCGACCGGGACATGCAGGACATGAGCGAGCTCAGCCGAACGCTCGGCGACGTTTCGACCGTGAGCTTCATCGCCGCGGGCGCCTTCACGACCGCGGCTGTAACGTTCCTCCTCCTTCCGAGAGAGCCCGCCGCGAAAAAGCGCGCTCGCACGCAGGTTCAGCCGCTTCTGACCGGACTCAGCCTGCGCTCAGAGTTCTAACGCAACACTCCCTCATTGGCCGAAGCCCCGCGCTCTTTCACTGGGCGCGGGTCATCTCGCGAAGCTCAACGAGCTCGCCGCCTCGGAAGTCATCGAACCTCGGCGGGGTGACGCACGCCGGAGCCGTACACATCCCGGAGATGCCGATCGAGCCGCTTGTGTAGGGGAAGGGAACTGTCACCTCGTAGACGACCACACCGTTAACGAGGACCTCCACAGCAACCTCATCTGGCTCCGCTCCCGCCCACACGCGAGCTCCGATCGTCCCTCCTTCCGCCACGACCCTGTAGACCCCACCCCAGGTCTGCCACCCGTTATCTCCCTGACACGTCGCGACGCCCAGGTATCCGTGGATGTTGTAAGTGATCTCGATGTGTTTGCAGGTCCCGGAGGATGCGAGGAGGACCAAGTTCATTTCTTCTGCCTCGGTCGATTTCGAGCTGAGGCGTACCTCCGCGGCCTGGGGCAGGGAAAATGTCTCGTTCCAGAGGATCGCGCTCTCACACTGCTCACAGGTGAGAACACCATCCTCTACTCGAAAGCCGTAGGGACTCTTCCAGCGACCATTGAGCGGCTCCGAAAAGTCATCGAGCAGCGGCAAGCCGCCCGTGGAATGGCCACCCCAGCCGCCAGTGCCGCCTGCGCTCTCGGCTCCACCGTTCGGAGCGGAGCCGCCTACGCCGGGCATGCCCCCGGCCGCTTCCGGCTCTCCGCCTCCCGACCCGCCAGCTCCGTCTTGGGCTCCGCCGCTGCCCTCAGGTGCGCCACCGCTGCCCTCGTCTTGAGTGCCGCCACCGCCTTCTCGCGCGCCTCCGCTCGACCGCGCACCACCGCTCGCCTTCTGACCTCCCGCGGCGACAGTCCCTCCCATTCCGCGCGGCTTTCCCCCGGGCGCAATGTCGTCACCGCTCCCGCCGAGCCCGACTCCGGGGGACAAGTCGTAGATCCCGGTCAGGCCATTGCAGGACGACAGCGCGGAAAGGAAGAGACCAACGCCCAACGTCTTAGTGCCCGCCCTCTTCATCACGTCGATCGGAGCCTTAGCACGAACTGCCAAACGTCGACCACAGATGAGGCGCACGATTCCGCTCAAAAAAGGTCGGCGGGGCCGTCGCGCGAGCTTCCACCTGGAAGACCACTCGTGTCTCCGATCGCAAACCTCAAGCGCGCTTGAGACCAGGCAACGGCTTCACCTCAAGAACTATTGATTCGCTATCATTGACAATGAGGGCGACCATGCTCCGGCCGGGCATCACCTCGCCGGGAGAGGAGCTCTCTATTGTGATTCATTCATCTTCAGCCCTTCCGTCGTCCAACTCACACCGATCCCGAAGCAGACGACCGTCGCGCTGGGCACGGCCTCTTCCTTCGCCTACGGAGACATCCCGAACGCGATCCCACTCGACCCCACGCCGCCCACCGCCGTGAGCCATGGACCGTATCCCCCGATTCACGACGATGGTGTCCCAGAGGGCACAGAGCCCTATCGCCTCACACGCCCGGACAACTTCAACTTCGACTACTTCACTCCAGGGCTCAGCTATGGCTGGATTCACTCCGGACCCCTCAACGAATACGCGGCGCTTCATGGCTTCTCCGCGGTCGGGGCCTATAATGACGCAAACAACCAACGCACCGTACCCGCAGCGACCAAGTTCACAATCAACCTCGGGTTCGATCATCTCAGCTATCTGGCGGCGCGCGGCGCGAGCAACTGGGACAACCTCGCTCAGACTTCCGAGTCAGCGCTCACGCTCACGTGGAACCAGACCAACTTGCCCTCTCGCTACACCCACTACGATTGGGTCGTAGCCGACGTAGAGGGCACCCTTCCACGAGGGCCAGGGCCTGAGGATGATTTCTATGCCGAAAGGCCCAATCCCAGCCGCGGCGCGCCCGAGCGAGAAGGATTCCGACGCTCCTACCGAGCCCTCGCCGCTGCCATCAAGGGCAACGGAAAGCTCGTCGGAAACTACGGCTGGTCCCCTGCCGGGCCGCGTGACTTCTGGTCATCCCCCCACCTCTACCCCGAGAACGTGTTCCCCAGCGACCTCGCGGACTGGGAGACGCATAGCGCATCCATCACTGAGATGATGGACCTCATCACTCCTTCTGCCTACGTGGTCCACCCGGGCTCGACCCCGTTCATCGTAATGATGAACGCCGTTCAAGCACGCAACGTGATGAACCTTCGCGCCGACCTCGAGGAGAAGAAGCTCCTACCGTATCTATGGAACTTATTCCACGGCAACGGGGACCCGAGGTTATGGCAGGCGTGGAACCCCCTCACCCGCGAGGAGATGGCCGCCGCGGTATTCGAGCTGCTCCTCACCGGCGTGGATGGGTTCATTCTGTGGGACGCGGAGCCTTCGAATCCCAACCTTGCCTCCGCGCTGCCAGGTGTCTTTCGGCGCGCGCAAGAGAGCTTTGTGACAGGAGCTCCCATCGCAGCCGGTGTGGCGGGCTCTGCTTGCGGCCGCGCTTATCCTGATCCGACGAGCCCTCGCCAGGTCAAAGCCTACGATCCGATCTATGTCGTGAACGTCAGCGATGACCTCGTCGACTATCAGGTCGGCATTCGAGACCCGAACGGCTTTGCGCTCGGTAGCTGCACCCCAGAATCTGATTGTCCCGGCTGCGACCAAATGTCGAGCGCGGAGAGGGCTGAGTTCTTGACCCGGCGCTTCCTACGCGAAGCGCCCCAAGTCGACCTGGTGCCTCTCCCCACGACACCGACCTTCCCTGTCTATCGAATGACGAAGGCCGAGTTCGAACAGCGCATGATGGCTCGCGCTACGAACCTGCGAGCCATGTTCCAGTCGATGGCGCTTGCGCGCTGGATCGAGCGAGCGCTGCACTTCGGCGTGCCCATGGACAGTCTCAAGGCAGGCGCGGACGCGGACCGTCGGGCCGCGCTCCAACGGGGCGTCGGTTTCATCAGCGTCGCCGAGAGCCAGTACGGCCCCTACATGTTCGTGGCCCCCTTTGACGCGGCGTGGCAGAACTCATCGCTCGCCCCTGCGCACATTCGCATCACGAACTTCGGAGGAACCGGTTCGAACCTTACTGTCGTAGCCGATAAGGAGACCCACTATTACGTGCTCTTCCCAGAGCCGTGAGCTGAGCCTCGATTTTGGGAGCGCTCTGGGGCCGACGGGCGTCGCCGGCCCCCACCTTCACTTAATGACGGCGGCAGAAGTCCCCGAGAGGATCGCTTCGGCGAGAGCTTCCGCCTTCAACATCGCGTACGCGTCGCGCACGCCAGAAGTACCGTTCCCGCTCACCGTGTAGCTAGCTTCCGGCAGCGCGAGCAGGATCAAGTTGTACTTGTCGGTGTTGCCTTGACTGATGAGATTCGGACAAGGTCCGAGATAGCCGCCGTTGATGCCGGTCGCCCCAGAGAGGTTCGCTGCGATGGTCCAGCCGAGAGGAAGCTCCGTGATCGATGTCGGAATGTTCCAGACGCCGGAGTGATTCCCGTTCACATCCGGCGGTTGTTTCGTCGTCAGCGTCTCGTCGATCATAAAGAACGCATAACTCATGGTCCCCTCAGGCGGATTCTCCCATTTGAGCGAGGGCGCCTGACCCCAGTTCATCTGACCTCCGCCTCCCTCGCAGGTATGCGCCGCGGGAATCTCTTCTCCGTCCTCGAACTCAGCGCTCGTCAGCGTGAACTCACCGCCGCTCGAGCCCCCGGTCGCGGAGCCGCCCGAAGCCGAGCCACCGGCAGCCGTTTCGCCGCCCGACGAAGCTCCGCCGGACGATGCCCCGCCCGAGGCCTCTCCGCCGGAAGCCGAGCCGCCGGAAGCCGAGCCGCCGGCAGCCGTTTCGCCACCCGACGAAGCTCCGCCGGACGATGCCCCGCCCGCAGGGGCGCCGCCGGCTCCCGGCGCGCCGCCGCTCTCCGCTCCTCCGGACGCTCCCCCGCTTCCCCCAGAAACAGGGCCTGGCTCACTCGAGCAGCCCCCCAAGGCGAAGACCACTGCTAAAGCCGAGACAGGAAACAGGTGACGCGTGATGCGCTGAGTTGAAGTCATGGATCGAGAGGTCCTTTCCAAGCTGAGCCTGAGAGATGTGTGCCGCTATAGACTGAGGCTCTCCGATCTGTGACCGAAAGATTGCCTGGCCGTCACACTTCGTCCGCCCCAGCTCCGGTAGGGTAAAATTTATCCCCCTCCGCCCAAACGCCGGCAGTGTTATTGGATTGTGCTCCAAAGCGCGGACGCGGCTTTTTGAAAGGGCTTCGCGACTTTCGAACAACGCCCTCAGCCCGTGAGCTCGCTCACCAAGAAGGCCCATTACCCCTTCTTCTTGAACATACGAATGAGCGGCGTCGCCCACCAGAACACTCCGAAGAACAGAAGCTCGGGGAGTCGAATGCGCGCCGTCGTCGCGGAGACCAATCCGCGGCGATCGTAGCCTCCACTCACCTTCCACTCATCTCCAGGCGCCCCCGTCCGCTCGAGGTGCTCCGCGCTCGCCAAGGCCGCACCCAGGTCGTCCACAAGAGCCCCCGCGCAGTCCGCCGTGAGGCCTCCCGCGAGGACCTCAGGTCCCGGGAGCCTCGTCGTCCGCACGCTGACCATATAGCTCCGGCTCTCGTGGTCACGCTGCGCCGCCTCCCTCGCGCCCGCTCCGACTTGCTGTCCGGAGGCAAAACCGCCTGCGATTCCGCTAGCGAGCTCGTGCGCCGCCGTCGCGGCTAGGACAGCGCCAGCGTCGCCAACGAATACCACGTTCGGCCGTCGGTGAATCACCCGAGCAGCCGGCAGAGAACGTGCGGGGGCACGCACTTCAAAGCCAACGATCTCCTTCGTGAGGTAGCGGGCGTCGCCGGTAGAAACGCCTCCGGACGAGACGTCAATCGTGGCGCGTCGCCGGTAGCGCCCCGTCGTCCAGATACTCCCCCAGTCGTGGTACCAAAAGTAGAGCACGGCGAGCGCGATCCCGAGGACCATCCCGCCCATTCCCTTGGCGATGAACCCTCCGATGATCCCGAAGAGAATTGCTACGATCAAAAATCCTAATCATGTAACCGAGCGAGCCCGACGCCGGCTCGACACGGAACCTGAACTTGCCCTCTTCCGGGCGCTCGACGACATACGCTGATACCCCGCTCATCACTCCCCGTTTCTTTTTTTCGGTCCCGCCTGTCGGGGCCCAGAGACATCCTACAACGCTCCCCCCTCCCGCGTTCCCACAAAACACAAATCTTCTCTCTCAGCGAGTTGGGTGAGAACTGGCAACAGCAAGCTCTGAGCGTTCTGCTCTCGAAATATGTTTCGGGACAAGGCGCGATGCCCCTTCCCCCGAGCCTCAGGGGGCGCTCTCTCCCCGAAACGCCGAGAGAACCCGCCTGCCGTGACATTTCCGAGGCTCGTTCTAGAAGTCGCGACCGTGCGGGCGCTCACGAGTCCCTTTCTTTTCACGGCCTCTGCGCCGGATTGCCAGGACCTGCTCAAACATGAGCTCACCGTGGGCTCCTCTTTTCGCCTCGCCTTCAGTCGGCCCGGCCTCGTCACCTTCAAATCGGATCATCCTCTCTCCCTGAGCGAACCCCGCCGCAGCAGGCTCGCGACCCTCGAAGGACTCTCGCTCGGCGGCGCCAAAACACTCCCCGAGCTCATTGCGCTCCTCGAGCGAGCCCTCGGAGACGCGCGCTGTCCTGAAGGAGACGCGGAGCCCCCGCCAGCACACGACGCACTCGAGACCGCTCAGACCGAGACCTGGACCCTCGCTGTCCATCCCTGGCCCGTCGCTGAAGACGAAGAGCCCACGAGCGAAGACCGCCTCGCTGAGGCGCGACAAGCCATCGAAAACGCCTGGCCTCTCGAGCGCCGCCGGGGCGCCTTTGAGGTCGGCATCCTGGTCCCGCCCGTGGACCGCGCCCACTTCGGATACTTCGCGTTCCTGCGCCCGCTCGGCGCCTCGGCCCCCGCTGCCAAGGTCATTCCGCCTTCCGAAGCCCCTTCCCGGGCCTATTCGAAGCTCGTTGAAGCCTTAGAACACTTCCAGCTTTCGCTCACCCCTGGCTCCTCAGCCCTCGAGCTCGGCGCCGCTCCCGGGGGCGCCACCTTCGCCCTCCTCGAGAGAGGCATCTCCGTCATCGCCGTCGATCCTGCGGAGATGGGCCCGACGCTCGCTTCTTACGCTCGGAGTCGAGGTCTTCTGCTCCAGCACATCAAAAAACCCGCTCAGGCCATCGACGGGAAAGATCTCCCGAGACTCTCGTCCGCGCCCCGCTACCTCATCTCCGACATGAACGTGGCGCCGCCCGTCTCGGCCCAATATGTCCTCCGGGCCCGCTCCCTCATCAAGAGCTCCCTCGACGTCGCGATCCTCACTCTCAAGCTGAACGATACGGCGGCCCTCGATGCCCTCCCGCGCGTTCTCGCCGAGCTCGAACGCGCTTTCGGCCAGCCTCCCCAAACCGCTCACCTCCCAAGCCATCGCCGCGAAATCGTCGCCGTACTTCAGCGCCGCCCATAACGTTGTCTGCGTAGCTCGCGGTCCACCTGAAACGACGACCGCTCCTCGTCGAACGAGGCTAGGGTCCTCTTCACCGCTCGACGAGCCAGTTCAGGTATTCCTCGAGGTTCGTATAACCATCGCCGTCCCGATCGCCGTTTCGGTCTTCGGGATCGTTCGGCGAGAGCCCACGTTCGAGCTCCCATGCGTCCGCCATGCCATCGCGGTCGACGTCCACAGGCGGCGTCCCCCCTGGCACAGCTCCGACGCCGCCCGACAGCCCCAGCTCCGATTCGTTCGCAATGGTCGCTCCCTTTTTTCCGAGGGAACGAACCTCGTCGATCACGTATTCGTCCGCAGCGTCTCGCACGAGGGACGCGCCCGCGTGAGCGAGAACATATTCGAAGGCCTCCTCCGCGCTCATCTCTCGAACTTCAGGAAACGAAACCGAAGGCACCGCTTTCCAAGTCGCCGTGCCAAAGTCCCCCTGTCCGAGAGGCCGCCCGTCGAGTGCTCCATTCTTGTTGTCGTCGTAGTAGTTCCCGCGCGCGTAGATGTGGTAGGAGGGCGTCGGACTATCGAGTGTTCCGCCTTTCGTCTCCGGGCCCGTGATGAAGTAGGTGCCGACCATATAGCCGTCGGAGCGTCCTTGGGTGTCGCCGAGGATGTAGCCGGAGACGACCCAGTTGTAGACGACGTTATTGACCCATTGGGTCGTCATTCGCGCCTTGGGGTTGCGCGAGTTGTTGTCGATGTAGAGCGAGCGCAGGACGCTCACGCCCTGAGCGTTCAAGAGGCCTCCTGTGCTGTGGGTCTGGAGGCCTTGAGCGACAATGGAGTCTTGGAGCGTGATGTTCTTGAGCTCGTACCCAGACTCTTGATTGAGATCGAAGTTTCCGTCCCGTCCCCAGCTCAGCGAACAGTGATCGAAGATCATGTCGTGCCCGCGGGCGATGGTGACCGTATCTTTCCCGGACTCTCCGCCGCGCCCCATACGAAAGCGCATGTAGCGGACGATCGCGTGATGAGCGTTCGTGAAAGATGTCCCGTCGCCGTACACGATCACGCCTCCGCCCGGAGCCGTTTGGCCGGCGATGGTCTGGTTCTCCCGAAACACCAAGCGACTCTCGAGCCGGATCACCCCGCTCACCTCGAAGACCACCGTGCGGTTCGGCTGACTGATCGCCTCCCGAAGCGAACCCGGGCCGCTATCGTTCAAGTTCGTCACGTGTGCGACGTCGCCACCGCGACCGCCTCGTGCGTATCGCCCGAAGCCCTCGGCTCCCGGGAACGAAAGCACCTCCCGCGGCGCTCCACCGCCAGCGCTCGAGCCTCCCGCCTCGCCCCCGTGTGTACCGCCACTGCTCGCCCCTCCCGAAGGCTGGCCGCCACCGCCTCCGCCTGTGGCCGCCGTGCCCCCGGCACCCGAAGGCGCTCCCGCGCTTGAGGTCGCGCCCCCGCTCGCTGGCGCACCGCCGCTCGAAGGCCAATCGTCGCCCGCACCCGTCTCAGCGCCTCCCGCTCCCGGCGACCCCCCCAGCGCCGAGGATGCCCCCGTCCCCGCGGCGTCGCCTCCCGCCCCCGAAAGCTCTCCGCCCGTCCCGTCGCCGAGGTCACTCGCCCCCGGGTGCCCCGAGCAAGCCGACAGAATCAGAAGCGAAGACCAGGAGCGCCGGATGAGCCGCATTCCCGTCCATGCGCGTCCCGTCCTATTCGATCATGCTGGAGCACTCTGCCCTGTCGCCCAAACTCGAACGGCCTTCCGTCGCCCCTGCCCGAAGTACGACCTCGCGGCTCTCTTCGATCCTGCAAGGATCTTCGTCAAGCTTGGAGGTGGCGACCAGCAGGCTCGCCGCGAAGCAGCTCGGCCGAAGCCGGGTCGCCCAAATCGCTCCGCAAAAAACAACCCCCGCGCTCAGCGCAGCCCGCCCTTTTCCCATCTATCGCCCCGTCCCTGCCGTTCACACTGCTATCACTTTTCCCTAGCACGCGCCCCGCGTCGCACCCGCATTCCCTACATGCGCCCCTACTCCGGCCTCTCAGCCGAAGGGGCTCACTCTCTCACTTTCTGCTGCTCTTCCACCCCGTCCTTTGGCTGCCGAGGTCCGGGCTCGGAAGGACCCCTCCACCTGCGACGAGCCGCTCCGCCGTCCCCCTCGAGCGCCGCCGAAGAGGATCACTCCTCCTCCCCCCCCCGCGCTCACTCTCATCACAGAGCCGACCCATGAGTGAGTTGTATATTATCCGGCGAGGACTGGGCGTCTCACACCTCCCTCACTGTTCCCTATTCACCGAGCGCCACCTCTCCCTCAACCCGTCGGAGGCGAAGCGCGTCTCTCGGACCGTCGGACAGCTCTTCCCTCCCCTCATCCCCAGGACAGCTCCCAAGGTTCCGCCTACCAGACCCGCTCGGCAAGCTTCTTGACCATCCGCGTTCACTGACATGAAACATGGCAAAAATGCATGCGGACGCTCGCTAGTCTGCCTGCTCAAATGCCGGAAGAGTAACTCGCACTCACGAGAACATGACATTCATGGAAGCGCTTAGATCGCCTTCCGCAGAGTCGATTCTCGTGTTTCCCTGACGCATCTGTGCTTTAACGCGGATGGCGGGGGCGCCAGGATCCGACCTCGACAAGTGTCGATTTTTCGATCAATCGAGCCCTTTTGCCGCGCTTTTTCAAGGACCCGTTATGACAAGCAGATCCCGACTTCGCACCGCTACGCTCCTCACTTTACTCGCATGGATCCCCGCACTGGCCTGTAGCTCAACGAGCAGCGACGGCGCGGTCGGCACCGGCGGCGATCCCTCCTCTTCGGGCGGCGCCGGCCCAGGCGCCGGTGGAGCCGTTGGCGGTTCGTTCACAGGGGGCTCCGGTCCCGCGGGCGGTTCCGCTGCGGGCGGAAGCGCAAGCGGTGGCGACTCGACGAGCGGCGGAACCGGCGCAGGCGGCGAAGCAGCCGGCGGGGGCCCCGCAGGCGGTGCGCCGGGAGTCGGAGGGGAAGGCACTGGCGGAGAAGGAACCGGCGGCGCGCCCCCCGTCGATCCGGACGTGCTGACAGTTCAGCTCCAAGAGGTCCGACAAATCATTCGCGGCTTCGGCATCAACGCGACCATCATGCCTTCAGGGAAGAGCCTCCCCTGGAACCAGCTCTTCACCCTCGAAGGGGAAAACGCGCTCGGTCTGTCCATTCTGCGCATCGGAATGCATGAAAACGGCGGACACCGCGACGTCCCGAGCGATTGGCAAACGGCGCGGACCCTGGGCGCGCGCGTGATCGGCTCCTGCTGGAGCGCTCCGGCCAACTGGAAAGACAACAACAGCACGACCGGCGGAGGTCACCTGCTCCCGGCTCGCTACGCTGACTGGGCGACTCGAATCGCCACCTACGCCAAGGACAACAACCTCTACGCGATGTCGATCGGAAACGAGACCGACTTCGCGTCCTGCTCTCCCTCTCAGGGCCGGCCTTGCAGTCCTCCGCTCACCGACGAGTATGAGTCGATGGTGTACACGGGTAAGGAGCTGGCCGAGTTCGTGAAGGTGGCCGGGCCCATCTTCAAGTCCGTGGCGCCCGATACGAAGATGATCGCTCCCGAGGCTTCCCTCTGGATCCACGTCTGGAGCAGCATCTCACCGACTAATAAGGCCAACGGCGGCTACGACAGCTCCGATCCTCTCGAGTGCAAATGCTACTCGAACGAGATCAGCGCGAGCGTCGAGATGACCTGCGCTGCCCATTGCAAGAAAGGGGCAAACGGCGAGCTCGCGGAAGGCGGCTACGACTACGGGCACTGGCTCGCCAAAGACCCCGCCGCTTGGGACGCCTTCGACATCCTGGGCGTGCACGAATACGAATCACAGGTCGCCTACGCGTGGCCGAGTGACGTGAACGGCGGCGTCCGCGACAAGGAAGTCTGGCAGACGGAGATGTCCGGCGTGATGTACTGGCCGGAGCAAGGCCCCTCGACCAACATCGACAACGGTCTCGCGGTCGCCCGCTGGATCCACTCGGCGATGACCGTAGGCGAGGCGTCCGCCTGGCTCTACTGGTGGTACGAAGCCTACTACCAGAACGACAACGAGGGCCTCGCGCTCATTCAGGGCAGCAGCACCATCGCGAAGCGCTACTACACGATGGGCAACTTCAGCCGTTACATCCGCCCCGACACCTTCCACGCGGTGCGCGTAGCGGGCCCCTCCCCCGACAACGTTCAGATCTCCGCGTACAAGGGTGATAACGGCGAGCTCGTCATCGTCGCGATCAACTCGACGAGCGCCGAGGTCCAGGTACCGATCGCGATCAGCGGCGGCACCGCTCCGGCCTCGATGATCCCCTACGTGACTTCAGCCTCGGCCAACTGGGCCGCAGGAGCGGCAGTCGCCGTGGCGGATGGTTCGCTCCCGGCGACCCTGCCGGCCAAAAGCGTCACGACCTTCGTGAGTCAATAAACAGTCAAGCTCGGCCCCCTCGTGAGGGGGCCACCCCGTCACACAACTCGGGTCGATCCAAAAAGGCGCACGCCACGGCGTGCGCCTTGAGCTTTTTGTGAGTGATCCCCGCTCATGTCCGTCTATTTCTCTTGGGCCACGGTCTATCCCTCTAAGGATTGATCACAACTGGTGCGGACTCTCAAAGGGACCGGCCAAGCCGAAAGGTCAGAAGCCTCTCGTGTTGTCACTTTCCCGTGACCACGCCCGGAGGCAAAAGCTCACAGGGCAAACTTCGCCCGGACGGGCGCGCTAGATTTCCCGGTCGATCCAAACAGCCCTCGAGGTGGAGCTTCGAATTCACCCCAACCTCATTGGAACAACCGATGGCCGCCAGAGCGAGAAAGAAGACAGGAACGACAAAAGCAAGCGAGCGCATCAGTACTTCACCCAGAACTCTTTCTTGGCTCTGATCTTGGAGAGAGCGGTCACACCTTCAGTCCCGTCGATGAGCTCGGCGGTCGAGGCGCTTGCGCTGTACGCGGCCGTTCCTTGCCAGACGATCTGGGCATCCGCGAAGAACAGCGCGAGCTCTGTGATGTCATTCTCCACCGTGTACTTGTTCCAGCCCGGGGCCCGGGCCGGTAGTACGATCACGGTCGGCGCTGGCTCGACGTCAGTCTCCCCTTCGTCTCCCACCCAATCGGTCGTCACTTCTGTCTCGCCGTTCGCCGATCTACAGGTCTGGTGCGCCGGAAACTTGAGCTGCGTGAAGGGCGCATCAGGCGGCTTGAAGCGCAATTTGAGCCCGTAGTACGCGATGTCCTCCGCTAGCGCCTTGTCCTTCGTCCACGTTACACTCACGATGGCTCCTGCGGCGTCCTTTTCGATCGTCGCTTCGTCGAACCCACTGAGCTCCGGGCGCACCGACGTCACCCCTGCGGGGATTTCCACCGTGACCGACGTCGTGTCCAACGCCGCGCCGTCCGCCTCGCAACCGTGACCTACGCCGAACACAAACACATCTGATGCTCCGGCGAAGGCCGGTCCGGCGTTCGACCCCTTGAGAGAGATGTGTGCGTGCACGACCCAGGGCACGAGAACCAGGGGGACTACGAAACAAAACGGGCGTAAAGTGTGCATATTTTCTCCTTCGAAGGGACTTCGAGTGTACCGACTCCTCAGTCCTCCTTAGTCGCCCCAGTCTGCCGCGAGAATGCGACATATTGTCGCATTCCAATCAAGAGAGATCTGCTAGACACAGAGCTCCATGCACCTGAACGTTGGGCGCCTCCCACCTCTCGCGATCCTTCTCCTGAGTTGCTCGGGGAGCAGGACGGGTAATGGCGTTAGCCGCGAAGAGAGCTGCGCCGTATCGCCTCCGACACAGTGTCCCGATCCTGCGCCGACCTACGCAGATGTTCGACCAATTTTCCACGAGGCGTGCGCGTCGTGTCACGACCCAGCCGATCCGACCGGCCCATGGCCCCTCGACTCCTTCGAGCACATCGTGAGTTGGCGACCGGAGGTCGGCGACGAACTCCGCAACTGCACGATGCCACCGCTTGACGGCGACCCCCTGCGCCCCTCGGATCGACTGCTCCTGATGGAGTGGGTGCTCTGCGGCATGCCGCAATGAACGCCACAGGAAACCGCGCCCTTGAGCGAATTTCTGTGGCCCTTGCTGTTCTCTCGCGGGCCTCGCCCTGGTGCCAGGCCGCCGCGCGCCCTCGGCCCAGATAGAGCCGAGGTTCTTCCGCTCCGAGCCGAGAGCACTCGAACGCTGGTTCGCCGTTGCCTCCTTTATGCGCGGCACGAGCGCCGTGGACCGCGGAGTCTCGACCACTGCCCACCGAGGCTCCGCAGCGCGCCGCCGGTCGGGGCAACCTGCGGAGACCCCGCGCCTCCGACGGGCGGCGCCTGGGGTGGGACCTGAGGGGAACCGCCGTCTGCCGGGGGAGCCTGGGGCGCGACGCCTCCCGTTCCCTTGGGAGCGTCGGAATCGCCATCGTCACCGCACGCAGTCCCGAGCGCGAGCAGAGTCGCGGCACAGAAGAGCGCAGAACCCGGACGCGGGGCGCGCATGAGAGCCGGGACACGGGGCGGCGCGGTCGGACGTTTCTGGTTCATGGAAGATCCCTCCTTTGCGAATTGTGTGCCCGCCCATAGGTCCGGTCAATCAGGAGGATTCCATGAGCGCAACGTCGCGCGTCCAGGCCCCAAAACCCTGTTCCTCACAGGCCACTCGCCCCTGTGCCACCTGTGCCACCTCCCGCTCCACTCGGATCGGGGTGCCCTAGTGTCGACTTCCGCCGCCACAAACCGCTCTCGAATCGACAAATCCCGCGCGCCAGGAGCCACATCGCTTTTGACGACCGGCCTCAGAGCGCCAGCTCTGTCGCATCTTCCTCCCTTCGACGATCTACGATTGGGTGAAGTGTATACACATTGCTGATCGAGGTGGTCGAAGTCGAGCTGCTCTTTTGATCCAACAGCGCAATCTACTCCGACGTTTCCACCTCGACCGAGCTGGACCTCTGGCCACCGGGATTCTCAACAACGACGGTTAAGGATCCGTTCGATGCCTCCTCCGGGAGGAGTGCATAGATCGTCTCCGGATCGACCACGCTTCGGGAGTTCGAGTCGACTTCAACACCGTTGATGAAGACCCGCGCGTCCCGGCTGAAGCCCTTGCCAATGATTTCGATGCCGAGTCGGGCCTTGTCGTCGACCTCAAAGAGCTCTTCGGTTGCCTTCCGGAGGACGGGGGTTGAGGGCTTGGGAACATATTGAAACAACGCGGTCCCATGCTCCGGGACCGCTTCGCCGAGTTCGACTCCATCTTGGTCCACGAAGCGGACTCTGTAGAGATCGCGCACCAGCCGACCCTCATGATCGTAGGTCTGAACATTCAGGGAGACTGGGGCTCCCGAGAATGTCCGGTAGGGTGCGTGAAGAATGACTTGGCTCGGAGGACCCGCTTTGACTCGCACCAGTCGCATGGACGGGCGAACAACCCACTCAGTTGCATCCGGTGGGAACGCGCCCTGCGCGGTGCTGAGGTCGACTTCGATGCGGATGAGCGTCGAACTCGTCGCAGGGGCCGGGGCATAGGAGAGCGTGAGCTGTTCCTTCTCCAGAACGAAGGATTGAGGTTCTCCTGTCACTCCGATGGTGATGAGGACTGTCGCCCCGAGGACGTCGTCCGGGCTTGCGTCGATGAGCGCGGCAATCTCGTCGGCGGTGACTACAATCTGCGCTTCCTCTTCGGCGGCAATCTCAATGCGTTCAACCCGCGGGGATACGAATCGAGGCTTGTTCGATCTTGTCGCGGCCAGCCAGAACATGAGCTCTGTTGCTGCGTCTAGACCTGCTTGGGACTCCCGAAGCAGAGCTGTCGGGCCGAGGATGGAAGGAACGGACCTTTCTACATGGAGCCGGTTCGTGCTCGCGGCCCGAACCATGCCATCGCTTGTGTCGTCGGCCTTGTTGATGGCGTTGGAGAAGTCTTCGATTTGACCGTCGATTGAAGTGTTGACGGCAGAGTCGGCGGCGCTGTCCTGACTCAAGAACTGGGAGACCATATCGGCGTTGCTGGCTGCCGGGACGTTATGGCCGGGCGCTCCCACGCTCGGTGAGCTCAAGCTGGCGAGAATCGGGAGGACATCATGCGCGAACTCAGCGGCCAAGGCGTCCTCGAGGGTGCTCTCGTCATGATCTTCGAGGGCCTCAAGCTCGTCGCGGAAATATTGCATTGGGGTTCGCTCATCGGTCTCTGAACGACAGCCACCTTTCCAGGGCGTGAGCAGATGGATAGGGCTGAGCGTTGTCGATGACGTTTGCATAGCGAGGCCAACCGAACCGAGAAGGCTGAGCGAGGCGACGGAGAGAGAAAGACTTGTGTCGTATTGAATGGCGCGCGCGAACCCACCCCCGTCTGGACTCAAGAAGGAATAGCCGACGGACCAGGGTCCGACGCCGAACGAGAGCGATACGGAACTGAGTCCTTCTAGAAACTGAACCGACAGCGCTCCAGAGCCGTCACCGGCGATGACGCCCACTCCTGTACTTGTGCCGGCTTGAACAAGGTTCGGGGGTAAATAGACGCTCTTTCCTTCAGCAACGCTTCCGAAGATCCCGTCCTGACCGAAGTAGAAGGTAGACGAGAGACTCTGGTCGACTCCGTAGGTCCCCACCGAGATCGTCCTTGTCAAATAGGAAAGGGCATTCCTCGCTGTGCGGATGGCCGTCACGGGTGCGCCTCCGGCGGGGCAGCCGAGACTGGCCCGGCTCGTTCCCCGTGTGCGCGCCTCCTCGAATGTGCCACGCGTATCGTGTGTCTTGGCGAACGGGACCCGATTTCCTTGATGCGGGGAACCTGCGCGCGGTGGAGTCGCCGATCCGCTTGTCTGCCTTTCAGGACCGTCCAGCACGACCTCAACCGGGGTGGCTTCCAGAGTGCCGTCGGCATGCTCGATGACAGCGCGGATCCCTACAGCACGTCCCTCCGGACCGGGGACGTAGAGGAATCGAGGTGGCGCCAGAGAATCTTTGGAAGGGAGGTCAATGGGCGGATCGCCGCTGGGGCCGTGGTGGGGGCCGTCCGCCCCTCCTCCACAGGCCATCATTTGGCCGGAGAGAAGTAGGGTTGCGGCCGAGATTCTTCGATTCAATGGAGCGGTGAACATGGCGTGGTCCGGGGCCTTTGCTCGGGTGAACGATTGCAAGACCTCAGTTCGGCCGCTGCGCGAGCGCGTTGCACGGAAAATGGATGCGTCGTGACCTCCGTGACCCGAGCGACAGCGAAAGCGGACCCGCACCCCTCCCGTGGTTCTTGGCAGGACTCCTCAGCCGCCCAGGCGAACCAACGCTCAAGCCGAGATGCGGATGCGAGAGCATCCATGCGGCAAACAGCCGAAAAGGGGAGTCCGCTAGAGCGACCCCTCGAAAGACGCTCCGCTGGCGCGTCTCGCTGTGGCTTTTGTGAACAGCTCGATTTCGCTTTCCGAGACAGGAGGTCGCGGAGCGCTTGGTCAGATCGGGCGGATGCTGAGCTCTTGTCCACCGGCGTGCCCGCCGAAGCGGCGATGGATCTCGTGGGCACGGTAGGCGAAAATCTTCTCGAGATCGGCCCGCACGAAAAGGCGAAATGCGAGATCACCGAGCGTTCCGAACGGCAACTCGAACTCGACCCGATCGGAGAGGCGTGTGCCATCTCTTTCGGCTTCGAAGGTGTGGAGGTGGCGCCAGAGCCGATAGGGACCGCGGAGCTGGGTATCGATGAAGCGCGCGCCCGGTTCGTACTCTTCGATGCTGGTGCGCCAGCCGAGCGGGAGACCGCGGAGCGAGATCGTATAGTCGATGATCGCGCCCGGCCGCATCTTGAGCTCACCCTGGGTTCGAATGCGAAAGCACAGGAAGGGCGGGGTGAGCTGTTCGAGGTTCTCCGGGGCTTCGAAGAAGGGCACGACTCGCTCGGGAGGTGATTCAACCCACTGGGTGGCGACGAGTTCGTAACGAGACATAGTCAGCGCAAAAACGCGCGCCCGTGAATCCCTATTCCTAGTGCATCGCCCTGACGCTTGGGTTCTCCCGATCGGACACGAGGGTCGCAGGTTTCGTGAGTCGCTCGCGAAGGATCGTTGGCACAACCCGAGAGCCGCCCAGGGTGCGACAAATGGAGAGAGGCTCAAGCCCGTGTGGGCTTGAGCCTCCGTGTCCATCGACTACCCCTGACTTCACGTCAGAAGCAAATTTGGTCGGTCGCGTCGACCTCACCGGCCTGCAAGATCCCGTCGTTGGCTATTCCACCGCCGTCTCCGTTGTCGAGACCTGACTCGAGCAACTTGCTTCCGGCGCCACAGGCGCTGCCGACGCTCAGGTTGTCGAGTCCGAGCGGCGTGGCGGATGTTCCATCGGCCTGACGCGGAGCAATCACAATCATGTCTGCATCAGCGAACGCAAGATCCAGGAACGTATAGGAAACAGCGTCGGATGCACCCGAGTAGGGAATGTCGCCGGCGCGCGTCTCGCTGCCCGTCTGGACGCCGTCCTTGTAGGCATAGAAGTGGACGTTTGCCGTAGGCCAGTTTCCATCATCCAGCAGCTCTATCGAGTTGAAGGACGTTTGGCTGCCATCTTCAGTGTAGATGACGTAAAAGAGCGCGTTCGTTTGGGGGCGAATGATCCGGCTGTTGTGGTATCCGTTGATATTGTAGACGTATGCTGACCAACCACCTGTCGGTGTGGTCGAGGCGATCGTATCGGTTGCGACGAAGGTTAGATTGGTGCCCAAAGCTGAGACCAAAAGGGCGCCTCCCGTGCCGCTCGCTGAGGCGAAATCGATCGTCGTTAGGGTGCCCGGGTAGCTCGAGATTTTGATGAGACTATTGTAGCCGTTGGTTCCGTTGGCTCCGTCTTCGCCAGCAGGCCCGGTATCGCCGGTGGGACCAGCTCCACCCATGGCTCCCACGGGGCCGACGTCTCCGGTGTCGCCCGTGGGGCCAGCAGGCCCGGTATCGCCGGTGGGACCAGCTCCACCCATGGCTCCCACGGGGCCGACGTCTCCGGTGTCGCCCTTTGCTCCGTCGAGACCGCTCGGCCCGGTTGCTCCGGTATCGCCCTTTGCTCCGTCGAGACCGCTCGACCCGGTTGCTCCGGTGTCGCCCTTTGCTCCGTCGAGACCGCTCGGCCCGGTTGCTCCGGTATCGCCCTTTGCTCCGGTGTCGCCCTTCGCACCATCGGCCCCATCGCAAACGTATTCGACGCCTTCGACTTCGCCCGTTGCGAGCTCGCCGTCATGGTCGATATCGCTGCCGTAGGACACCTTCTTTCCGCCATTCTCACAGCGCGAGCCCGCGGGCTCGTCCTCGACGCTCATGAGAGCTGAAGCTCCTGGCTCGCCCTTTTCTCCTGTGCATGCCGCGAGCGCCAGCCCCGCTGAGAGACAGGTCAGCCATCGAAGCGTGCTATTTGCATTCATCTTCAGTTCCTCCATTGCTTGAGTCGAACACGTTGGCGTGAAGACACGGCGCACGCAGAGGGACCCCGCCCCGCCAATCCTCGCGTCACGCATTCCGACCCCCCCACAGTGCAAGTTAACCCCTTCGACGTGAGATTTGGAAGATACTTGTGGCGCCTTGGCGGGAGGCGAAAAGACGGATGAAGATTCGAGAGTCTTCGGCTTGCGGGTCAGTGCGAACTATGTGCGGCTCTTCGGCAGTTTGGTTCGACCGACAGCCCCCGCACAAGCTTGAGCTCGCTGCACCGTCGAGCAGTATGCAACTGTGAGTTTTCGGGCGCCTTCGCGCCTCCAGGCTGGTGATGCGGTGCAGGAGCTCGACGGACGCTGAGACTCTCCCCGTCTGGCTCGTCGGCGTTCGGCTCGGTGGCGCTCGACCCGCCTGTGGCCCTGGACCGTGGGGTATGATAGAATCGAAAGCGATGTCGACCCGGGAGGACCGCGCAGCTCACCGACGCGCCACTTGGTCCGGCGGGAAGGTCTCCTCGTTCCAGGCGATCGAGGAGCTGGATGAGGAGCAGTCAGAACAGATTTCCCCCGCAGCCCGCCTCGGTTTGGTTTGGTCACTCGTCGAAGATAGCCTAGCCCTCGGAGGATATCGTGGACCTGCACCCCGACTTCAGCGATCTGTTGGCGGAGTTCGGCCGCTTCGCGGTTAGATACGCGCTCCTCGGCGGCTATGCCGTGGGCTATTACTCGAAGGCGCGCGCGACCAAGGATCTCGACCTCCTCATCTCGGGCGTGGACGGGAACTTGGACCGCGTTGCGTCCGCCCTCGCTGCGTTTGGCGCACCGGCGGCCATCGTCGAGGCGGCTCGGACTATGGGTCCTTCCGAGATCGTGTACCTGGGTCAGCCGCCGCTTCGCATCGATCTTCTCCGGTCGGCGGACGGCATCGACACGGAAGCGGCTCTTGATCGAGCGCCTGTTATCGAGCTCCCCCATCTCCAGGTTCCGGTGCTCGCTCTTGACGACTTGATAGAAAACAAGCGGGCAGCGGGCCGGCCGCAAGATCGGGCGGACGTCGCGGCGCTCGAGCGGGTTCGGACGCGCTCGGAGACGTAGCTCGCTCACCGGCCCGAGAGCAAGCCGGTGAGCAAAACACAAATGGGCACGCACCTTTCGGCGCGCGCCCACTCGAGCGTCCTCACGAGGAGGTCTTACTTGCCCTTCTTCTTGTCTCCGGAGTGACCGGTGAAGGTGCGGGTCGGCGCGAACTCGCCGAGTTTGTGTCCGACCATGTTCTCCGAGACGAAGACGGGGATGAACTTGCGGCCGTTGTGAACCGCGAAGGTCATACCAATCGCCTCAGGGATCACCGTCGACCGGCGCGACCAGGTCTTGATGATCTTCTTGCTCTTGTCGGCGCCTGCCTTCTCGATCTTGCTGAGCAGATGCCCGTCGATGAAGGGGCCCTTCGAAACGCTACGTGCCATTTTCTCTTACTTCGCCTTCCGGTGCTTGATGATCATCGAGTCAGTACGCTTGTTCTTACGGGTCTTCAGGCCCTTGGCGAGCTGACCCCAGGGCGAACAAGGGTGACGGCCACCGCTCGTCCGGCCCTCACCACCACCCATCGGATGGTCCACGGGGTTCATGGTGACGCCGCGGTTATGAGGACGGAAACCGAGCCAACGAGCGCGGCCCGCCTTGCCGAGTTTGACGTTCTGGTGCTCGGCGTTCGAGACCTGACCGACCGTCGCGCGGCACTTGATGTTGATCTTACGGACCTCGCCGCTCGGCATCTTGACCTGAGCGTAGTCGCCGTCCTTCGCCATCAGAGTCGCCGCCGTTCCGGCGGAACGAACGAGCTGGCCGCCCTTGCCGACCTTCATCTCCACGTTGTGGATCAGAGTGCCGGTCGGGATCGCGAACAGCGGGAGCGAGTTGCCCGGACGAATATCCGCGTTCTTGCTCGAGACGATGCTGTCGCCCTGCTTCAGGCCATCGGGAGCGAGGATGTAGGCCTTCTCGCCGTCAGCGTACTGGATGAGAGCGATGCGCGCGGTGCGGTTGGGATCGTATTCGATCTCCTTGACCACCGCGGGGACGCCGATCTTGTTCCGCTTGAAGTCGATCAAGCGGTAACGGCGCTTGTGACCACCCCCGCGAAAGCGCGAGGTGATGCGCCCGTGGTTGTTACGGCCGCCCGTCTTGCTCAGGGAGTCGAGCAGCGAACGCTCAGGCGTCGTCGTCGTGATGTCGGAGAAATCCGAGATTGCGAGAGCGCGACGCCCGGCCGAGGTCGGCTTGAATGAACGAATGCTCATGATTACTTGTCACCTTCCTCGGCAGTCGCCGCGAAGAATTCGATGTTGTGGCCGTCGGCGAGCGTCACGATCGCCTTCTTCCAGTTCGGCTTCTTGTACTCGCGGCGTCCGATGCGCTTGATCTTGCCGCGCTGGACGAGCGTGTTCACGCCCGCGACCTTCACGTCAAAGAGCTTCTCGACCGCGTCCTTGATCTGGATCTTGTTAGCGGCGAGATCGACCTCAAAGACGACCTGGTTGTGTGCGTCCTTCAGGACGGTCGCCTTCTCGGTCAACGCGATCGGGCGTTTGATGATGTGTTGGGGGGTCATTCTGCAGTCCCTTCTGCTTTTTGAGCGAGACAACGCGCCTCGAGGGCCTTCACGGCCGCCTTCGAGACGACCAGGTGATCGTGGCGAAGCAGGTCGTAAACGTTCACGCCTTCAGGAGGCAGGAAGTTCGACTCTTTGAGGTTCCGGATCGAGAGCTTGAGGCTCTGATTCTCACCGGCGTCGACCACGAGGTTCTTCTTGCCGGCCTTGAGGTCGGAGAGAACGCTGACGAGCTTCTTGGTCTTGGCTTCACCGAGATCGATGCTGTCGACGACCGTGAAGCGGCCTTCCTTGACGAGGAGGCTGAGCGCACCACGCAGCGCGCCGATACGGACGCGACGCGGGGGACGGTAGCTCCAGTCCTGGGGCTTCGGGGGATGAGCCCGACCACCGCCCACGAAGATGGGCGCGCGGATCGAACCGTGACGAGCGTTACCGGTGCCCTTCTGCTTGTAGATCTTCTTGCTCGATCCTTGGACAGCGGCGCGCTCTTTACCTGCGCGAGTCCCTGCGCGACGCGACGCGAGCTGAGCCACGACGACCTCGTGGAGCATCTGCTCACGCACCTCGGCGCCGAACACCTCGTCGGAGAGCTCGAGCTCGCCGACCTTTTCGCGCTTGAGATTGAATACGTCTACCTTCGCCATGAGAGTCTCCTTAGCTCTTCAGCTCGACGTCGACGCCAGCCGACAGGTCCAGTTTCATGAGGGCCTCGAGCGTCTGGGGGTTCGGCTCGAGAATGTCGATGAGCCGCTTGTGCGTCCGAACCTCGAACTGCTCGCGCGACTTCTTGTCGATGTGGGGGCCGCGGAGCACCGTGTAGCGGCGGATCGAAGTCGGGAGCGGGATCGGCCCAGCCACGCGCGCGCCGGTGCGCTGCGCGGTCTCGACGATGTCGTTGGTCGACTTGTCGAGCAGCTGGTGATCGAATGCCTTGAGGCGGATTCTAATTTTGGTTGCGTCAGCCATGTTCGAGTCTCTTTGGACGAAGGAGCCGCTGACCCGTTACCGGACCAGCGGCTCTTGTGAAATCAGGCGAGGATCTGCGAGACGACACCGGCACCGACGGTGCGGCCGCCTTCGCGGATGGCGAAGCGCATCTGCTCTTCGAGCGCCACAGGCGTGATCAGCT
>NASX01000056.1 GCA_002085155.1 Sorangiineae bacterium NIC37A_2 | reverse complement strand
TCGCTTCAATCGCCCCGCAGAATCCGAGCGGATCGGGCTTCCACGCTTCGTCTCGAATGTCGATCAGCACGGACTCGGAGCACTCGATGCGCTCGAGAGTGATCGAATTGGCCTTGTAGTAGGTCGAGCCCATAAAGACGTGATTGCCATCGCTCGCGAGGAGAGCGGCTTCGGCATAGAGCGTCGGTTCATAAAGTGCCTTGGAAAAGAGCGAGGTCGTTCCCTCCGGGCCTCTCTCGAAAACGTAGAAGTTGGTTCCATGGAATATACCGTCGTGTTGATCCATCCCGTTCACTACCTGGTTCCACAGGACCCGATCGCTCCCAACATGCAAGAAGGAGTGCCGCTGAGGGGACGTGTGATTCGTCTCGGGGCGCTCCAAAAGGATGCGTCCACTTGGCAGCGAAAGCAGACGAAGAACTGTGCTCTGAATCAACCATCCCGAGCTCAGCTCCACAATACCTGTCCCGCCTGGCCCAATCCCACCGAGAGGCATTGTTGGATGGATTCCGCCAGCCGCTGTGAAGACCTGTAGCCAATGCTCGGCGAGTAGCAAGATGTTTCCAAACTGGTCGGAGACCAGGCTCGGATTCGCGAAAGGTCTAAGATGCGACCGTCCCCCCAAAACTCCCAAACCCCAATCCGCTAAGCCATCACGAAAGAGACGCACTACCACGCCATACGCAACGAAGGGATCTACGGAGTCTGCTTCTCGGATTTGCCCCCATGTCACGACGACATTGCCGCAGGGGTCTTCCACGATCCTCAGGTCCGTATGAAGGGCAAGATCCCGCGCTTTGAGCGGCACGGACCAGGAGACGGATTTGGCACGCTGAGCCGCACAACTCCCATCCATGCGCGGCGCCTCATGTTTCCTCGCTTCGTCCTCGGGGAGGGGCTGAAGCCCCTCGGTCATTTGACCATTGCAGCCGGCGGCGAGCGCAAGACCGAGTACGGCAAGTAATAGTCTTCTCATGCCTTACTCGAAGCCAAGGCGGTCGATGATAAAACGGCCGGCGCCGTTCTGAGTATTGAGGATGATCTCCAAAGAACAAATCGTCGAGCTCGACAGCGCAGCTTGAACGTCTGACGGGAGTTCAAACACTAGGTGGTTGAATTCGCTCGGAAACAGGTTCTGGAGCGGTCGGTTCCCGACGAAGGCATCCTGAATTTCGCTGGAGGGGCATGTGAGGAGCATGCGCACTTCTCCGACCCACCACGGGTTCGGCTGCGGATCCGGGATAAATACGTCGATTCCGAGGTGACTCGTCGGAACCGGAAGCTCACTCGTCGCGAAGGCGCGACTCGTGATGACTGTCCAGCCCGATGCCTCGACTCCGAGCGCCCGGGCGCCATGCGTGACGTCGATGGGTTCGGCCGTGAGAGCGGCGCTCGAGGTCCAGTCCGCTCCCACCTCGAAGCTCCAAAGATCTGTGGTCGCGATGTCCATTCCTGAGCTCCCCGATTGGTGCGGTACTGTTCGATTCGTGAGTGTCCCTGCGAACGCAAAGTTGTCCACGAGAACTCCGTCTGTCGAAGTATTCGTCGTGACGACGAAGAGCGCGCCTGGGTGATCCCCGAGGAGAACGGTACGGACGTTCTCCGGAACGGCAAAGGTCAAGGTCGACCAAGCTCCTCGCGGCAGAGGCGTCAGGTCGAGGATACCGAAGTAGGCATACGTCGAGGTCGCGATGTTCTCGAAGGAGACCGCGACGCTGCCGACCCAGTAAGGATTGTTCACGGCTGCGGGGATATAGACCTCGACTTGAACGTCTGTGCCGATCAGATCGAGATCTGCCGTCCGAATGACTGGGCTCGAGATATCGCTGTACCCATGAGGCGCTTCGATGGCCTTCCCGGATCCGCTCGGGCGATCGACGAACGAGGCCGGGCTCGTGTTGCCATAGCTCGGCCGCCCATAGGTCCATACGAAGGAACCGGTCGGCGGAGGTTCCATGTCGAGAGGCGGCACCGAAAGTCCGGCGAGGATCCGCGCATTTTGTCTCATCCTTTCGCAACCCCGTGTCTGAGAGGTGTCTGCTATGGAGCAATTGAAGGCTGCCCCTATCTCGCTTCGTGTCCAATCGCTGCAGCCGAAGATGTTGGTTCCAGAGCCTACGCCGATCATCAGGCTGTTCGGCGCCGTCGAATGGGCGGCGTTCCCCTCTCGGAGGAGCGCGTGTCCGATCGAGGGTGAGGAAGATTTGTGAGAATTGCAATAGGGCCTCCTTCTTGGGCGAATATCCGCGGCGACGGTGGTCGTGGGGGGCACCAGCGAGAGGCGGTGGCTCCGAAAGAGCCCGGTTGGCGCGAGGGAGTCGGGACGCGGAGAAGGGCGCGGCGCGCGCCGCGGCGCGCGCCGCGGGTGGGTTCGAGTGAGAAGGTGGGTGGAGGCGAAGGCTCGGTCGGACCCAAGAGGAGGTGATGGACCGGGGCCCGAGGAAAATGGCGCGGAGGGTCGCTTTACAGGCAGCGCGCGAAGGTTTCTATTTTGGGCATCTTAGCGAGCGCTATGGAACCAGCACGAGGGTCGCGGTGCCGCCCCGAGAGCGAGCCTGGGCCTCATAGTGCCAGGCTCCCCTCGTGAGATCATCGAGGCGACGTTTGAGAGAGTACGAGCCGCGCTCCCGCGAACCTTCGCACCGAGTTGGATACGTCGGGCGAGGAGTGATAGAAGCGGAGAGTGTCGTCGTTCGATCTCGGCAAGTCGCTGAAGCGAGCTCGGGAGCGTTTTCAACGGCCCGGGCGGGGTGCGGCGGGCCTTGCGCGAAAGGGCGCCAAGATCCCGAACTTCTCCGCGGGACAGCTGCCTCTTGAAGTTCGAGATGCTCTTTACAACCTAGGGCTTCGGGACAACCCGAATCGAGCGGTGCCGGGCGATCAGATCGCCTTCTATTGTTTCAATTACGGGAGCCCGAGGGCGATGAGTTTCGCTGCCGGACTCCCGACCAGCTGTCTCAGGGGTGCCTTGGGACGACCCGGCTTTCGTCCGAAGAGTCGAGCGCTCCTCGAGGCCGTTCTGAAGTTCCGCGAGGACGAGTGAATCGCTCACCCCTCGAGGTCATTCCGGAGGTCGTCGCCAAGGCAGTTCAGAGCGAAGACTATTGGTTCTTGATAGGAGGGCAGGCCGTACGGTGCTTGGTGCCTTACCGGCCGAGTCACGACGTAGATTTCGGGGTGAGCAAGCCGTCCCAGTTGAAACGGCTCCTCGGACGACTCGAGCAAGCAGGCCAGGTCGACCTCATCGAGAGGAGCGCCGATACAATTCATCTCACATTCGAGGGCGTGGATATCTCAATCTTCCTCTTGCCAGAGCTCGCCGCGCACGCTGAAAATCAAGCGCTCACCGTGAACGGGCTCTTGGCGACGAAGGCTCACGCGATCCTGGACCGTGGAACCCGTCGCGACTTCTTTGATCTCTACGTTTTGCTCGAGACATATCGGATGGGCCTTAGCGATGTTCTTCGGTCTCTTACGGAGGTCTATGGGGAGGCGGTGAATCAGGGGCTCATGCTCAGGGCACTTGGCTATTTCGAGGACGCCGCGGCCGAGGCGCCGCTTCCCGGCGAGGGGCGAGGCGACTTCAAGGTTGTGCAGGAGTTCTTTCAGCGCGCGCTCGGTGCGCTCGTCGTACCGCCTCGTCACGGCTTGAAGATTCAAGCGAAGAGGGTTCTTGCACCCCGCTCGCGCCAAGCGAAGAAGATTGTGGTTGGTTCGAAGAAGAAGCGCAGTTGAATTCTCAGTCGAACGAGCCAGCTCCACACCTCCGATGCGCAGCTCGGGGCGACGGGGGGTGAAGTCGGGACTCGGGAGGCGGGCTCCGGGCGGCTCGTCGCCGTTGGTTCGGTCGTGGCGCGCCTCGGCCCGGCTCGGCGTGAAAGTTCGGAGAGTCTTGAGATTTCGGGGCTCCCCTTGAGCGGTGCAGCCCGAGCATTATCTTTCGGAGGTGGACTTCTACTCTGAGCTCGGTGTGCCGCGGACGGCGGGGACGGACGAGATCCGAAAAGCGTATCGGAAACTCGCCGCCGAGCTGCACCCCGATAAAAATCAAGGCAAGCCCGAGGTCGAGGCGCGCTTCAAGCGGGTGAACCACGCTTATCATACGCTCACGGACCCGAAGAAGCGGGCTCTGTACGACGAGTTCGGGGAGGAGGGGCTGCGCGAAGGGTTCAATCCGAACGTCGCGCGCTCCTATCAGCGGCGCGGCCGAGTCGCGTCGGTCGAAGACTTGTTCGGCGGAGCCGGCGGCGCTGGAATTGGCGATATTTTTGGTGACCTCTTTGGCGGTGGGGGCCGGACCGCGCGCAGACGGAAGAGCCCGGACGTCGAGAGCGAAGTGACGATCGAGTTCGTCTCCGCGGTGCGCGGGGCGGAGCTGGAGCTCGCGGTCGGTGAGCGGCTCGTGAAGGTGCGCGTGCCCCCGGGAGCGAACGATGGCGACAAGGTGCGCGTGAAAGGCGGCGGGCCCTCCGGTCCCGGCGGTGCGCCGGGAGATCTGGTGCTCACCGTGCGCGTCAAACCTCATGAGTATTTTGAGCGGGATGGGCTCGATCTGAAGGTCGATATTCCCATCAGTCCGCTCGAATCGCTCCGGGGGGGGAAGGTCGACGTGCCGACTCCGACCGGGACCGTCAGCCTGCGCATTCCTGCGGGCGCGCAGAGCGGTCAGCTGCTCAGGCTGCGCGAGAAGGGGGTGACCCGCGGCGGAAAGACAGGCGACTTGTTCGTTCGGTTCCTGGTCCGCATGCCGAAGGCGACGACACCCGAGCTCGAAGCGATCGCCGAGACCCTGTCCGCCGCCGTCGACTTGAGCGATCGCGCGTCGATCAAGTTCTAGGAGCGGGACCCACACCTGCCCCCTGGCGGCGGCGAGGGATTCGATACATGGTGAAGTTGGCCGCGTGGGATTCGCGCGGCCGCGGGGAGCTTTCGGGATGAAGGATCGGCCCACTGTCCTAATCACTGGAGCAAGTCACGGTCTCGGCTTGGCGCTCGCGCGCCTGCTCATCGAAAAGCGTCGTTATCGCCTGGTCCTGACGGCGCGGCCGTCGTCGCTTTTCCGCTTCGGCGAACTCGGCATTTTTGAAGACCCCGATTTGATGCTCACCCCTCTCGACGTGGTCGACCCGCTCAGTCGTGAGACGGCGATCCACAACGTCACGGTGCGCTTCGGTGGCGTTGATGTGCTGATCAATAACGCCGGGGTGATGACACGGGCGGTCCTCGAGCATGTGACCGAAGAGGATCACCTCGAGCAGATGCGCGTGAACTACCGCGGGCCGATGGAGCTCACACGGCTCGTCCTTCCCTACATGCGCGCCCAGCGCTACGGGCGCATCATCAACATATCCTCGGTCGGAGGTATGATGGCGATGCCGACCATGACCGTCTACTCGGCGTCGAAGTTTGCGCTCGAAGGCGCGAGCGAAGCTCTTTTTTACGAGGTGCGCCCTTGGAACATCCGCGTCACCTTGGTCCAGCCGGGATTCATCAACTCGGATGGCTTCGAGCGTGTCGCCTATACCGGACGTAGCTTTCAGGGTCACGAAGACGCGCGCTCACCCTATCACGCGCACTACCACTACATGGAAGCTTTCGTCGCCAAGATCATGCGGAGGACTTGGGCGACTCCCGAGAGCGTCGCCGCTCGAATCACCCGACTCATCGAACAGAAGCGCCCGCCGCTCCGCGTCTCGGGGACCGTCGACGCCTTCCTCTTCTCGATGCTGCGACGGCTCCTGCCTCGCACCCTCTACCACGAGGTGCTTTACCGGGCGCTGCCGGGGGTCTCACAGTGGGGACGGACGCCTCCGGATGCTCGGGCAGAACGAGAATAGCCAGCCGGGCCGCGTTGTGGCGAGCCATCTTTTGTGATATGGGTACCCGTATGAAGACAACTGTCGAGCTTCCGGAGCCGCTTCTCGAACGAGCTAAGGCCATTGCTGGGCGCGATTCGACGACTCTGCGTGAGCTCGTCGAGGCTGGACTGCGCTTGGTGCTCGAAGAGCGCGAGAAGAAGCGTCCCCGAAAGCCGCTGCGTGACGCGCGAGTCTCGGGGACCGGCTTGAGCCCCGAGTTTGCCGGTAAAACATTCCGCGAAATCTCCGAAGCGAGCTACGAGGGGCGCGGCGCTTGATCGCAGTCGATACCAATATTCTCGTTTACGCGCATCGCCGAGACTCGGAGTGGAATGCTATCGCGTACGCTCGGCTCGTGGAGCTCGCGGAGTCGCGGGCTACCTGGGCGATTCCTTGGCCCTGTGTGCACGAGTTCTACTCGATCGTCACGCACCCGCGCATCTACTCACCACCGAGCACCGTCGCGCAAGCACTCGATCAGATCGAAGCGTGGATGGAAAGTGGCAACCTCGTGCTTCTGGCAGAGGAGGGTCCCTACTGGCCCCACCTCCGCGAGGTCATCCAGGTCGCGAAGGTCCGCGGTCCCGCGGTGCACGACGCGCGCATCGCCGCGATCTGCAGCGTCCACGGCGTCGATGAGCTCTGGTCGGCCGACCGCGACTTCAGTCGAATGAATCTGCGGGTGAGAAATCCTCTGATTTGAGCGCGGTGACGCAAGCCAATATGTCTGGCACACTTTGCATATGCGCCGAGGACCGATGAGCTGGCAGGAGCGAGTGCTGGAACATTTGCCCTCTGGGATTGACCTAGTTCAGCTCGAACGATTCCTGAAGCTCAGCCCAACGGAGCGGCTCGACGCGATGCAGAAGCTCTTGGAAAGCAGTCTCACTAGAGTTCGACGGCTCGCGGTGCTTTTTAGGTCCCGGCATCCACCGCAACACGCGCCTCGCGGACCTCGGTATCCTCGGCCGAGTCGCCACCGTCGCAGGTCGTCAGACCAAACGGTACCGTTCTGGAAAAGACGAAAGCTCCGTCGTCAGCTTAGGCGGCAACTTCCCTGACACAGGGGGATTCATTGACGCTCAAGGAGCGCGCGCCCTCGCGGCCCACGCTCTTTGGCATCGGCTTTCCGGAAAATCCGAACGAGAATCCTCGACGCGGTACGAGCTATCTGGTCGATCCCGCGCCGAGGGAGAGGACCTAGAGCGGCCTAGAGGGCATCAGACGCGCTCTAGTTCGTCGCGTGGGGGAACGACGAGCCGGAGACGCCGGTGAACTCGGGGGGTGAAGGGGCGGCCTTCGGAGCCGCGCGGACGCCGCGGTCGTCGAAGAGGGCGAGCTCTTGGCTGGCTTTGCGCACGGCGGCTTGGCGATCGTGGAAGGGTAAGAACGCCGACTTGAACCCGGCGAGCACCATGAGCTTCATCTCGCCGAAGGGCACTTTGAGCGCGGTGTGCACGCGGTGGAGCTCGTCGCTCACCGTCGTCCTCGTGATCAGGCGGTTGTCCGTGTTGATGGTGACGCGGAGACCGAGGTCGAAGTAGAGCTTGAGCGGGTGCGTCTCGAGGCTCTGGACGGCGCCGGTCTGCACGTTGCTGGAAGGACAGCACTCGAGCGGGATGCGGTGGTCGGCGACGTAGTGCAAAAGATCGCCATTTTCGACCAGTCGGCAGCCGTGACCGATGCGATGGGCGCCGCAGTCGTGGAGCGCTTGGGCGATCGATTCGGGGCCGAAGGCCTCTCCGGCGTGGATGGTGCAATTGATGTTATTGTCGCGGATGAGCTTGAAGGCGGCGATGTGATCTTTCGCTGGGAAGTTCGCCTCGGCGCCCGCTAAGTCGAAGCCGACGACGCCGCGTCCTTTGTAAGCGACGCAGAGCTCGGCCATCTGGTAGCTCGACTCCGGTGAGATATTGCGGATGCCGCAGATGATGACGTTGCTCTTGATGCCGTAGGTTTCGCGTGCCCGCCGAAGCCCGTCGAGCACAGCCTCGACCACGCGCGTGAGGCGGAGGCCCTTCTGCGTGTGGAGCAGAGGCGCATAACGAACCTCCATGTAGCGGACGTTCTCCCGGTGAGCGTCTTCGGCGAGCTCGAAGGCGACCCGCTCGAGGGCCTCCTCGGTCTGAAGCACGCTCAAGGTGAGCGAAAAGCCGCGCAAATATTCGACGAGGGACCCGAACTGGACCCCGGCGCCGACGGCCTGTTCGATCCCCTCCTTGGTTTTCGCGGGGAGCGCGACTCCCTGGATTTTTCCGAGCTCCAGGATCGTCTCAGGACGGAGTGAACCGTCGAGGTGCACGTGGAGATCGGTCTTCGGGAGCGCTTGAAAGGCGGAGAGAGGTACCGCTTCGAAACCGGCGCACTCAGGCGCCTCGGGCCTTGCCCCATCCATACTCGCCCTCTCCAGGGCGTCATCTTTCTCTTGAATCATAAAGGAGCATAGCACCTCCGGGCGGGGCGCGCACGACAAGGGGGTGACTCGTTAGCAGTCCCGGTTTGTGCAGTACCAACGCTCTTTGATGCAGGTGCATGTGTTGCATCCGTCCTGGGCCGGGACCACGCTGCGCTCCGCACAGGAGCAGCTTCGGATCGTGCAGCTCCAGGTGCCTTGGCGGCAGAGGCAGGTATTGCAGTCATCTCCTGCGGACTTTGTTTCCCCATCGTTGCAGGGCTCTTTGCACGGTCGGGTCGTGCAGAGGAAGGAGCCGTCCACGCAGAGGCAGGTGTTGCAGCCGTCGCCCACGGAACGCGTCTCGCCGTCCTCGCAGGACGAAGCGCACGCCTTCTCCGAGCAAGCCCACTGTCCTCTGGTGCACAGACACACATTGCAGCCGTCGTCGGCGGAGCGCGTGTCCCCCTCCTGACATTCTGGAGAGCAGATTTCGAGCGGGCAGGACCAGCTCCCCTGCTCGCAAGTGCATTCACCGCAGCCTCCTTCCATTGTCGCGGTTTCTCCCTCGCGGCACGTGTCGCTGCAGGCGATCCGAGTGCACGTCCAGGAGCCGCCCTGACAGAGACATGTGTTGCACTCGACTTTTTTGGTCGCACCCTCCGCACACTCGCCGTCATCGTTGCCGTTGCCGTTGCCGTTGCCGTCGCCGTCGCCGCAATCCGCCGTTGTGCAATTCCAGCGGCGATTTTTGCAAAGGCATGAGTTGCAGCCGTCGTCGGCGAGTCTTGTCGCTCCTTCTTCCGAGCAGCGCTGTCCGAAGTCAGGCCGTCCGATGCAGCCCGAAGCCAAAAGGAGCCCCGCGGACAAGAGCGCAGCCGCTTGGAGGAAAAGAGCGAAGCGCGCGCGCGGGGCACCGGGAGAGACGAGTGGGTCGCGGTCTGTGCGGGCGGAGGGCGACGTCATGAGCTGTTTCCCTTTCCAAGAGGGAAAGCTCCCCCCTCGGCTCGTATGTACCCGAGCTTCGCGTGTTGGGCACAAGATGCCGCGCTTTTTGAGGACAGTCGCTTGCTCTACGAGGGCTCCCGGTCGGCGTTGTGAGCCGGCCTCGCGCGCTCACATCACGCCGACAAATTTGCGGCACCAGCGTCATGGGTGGCGACCGAGGTGAGTTGTTTCACGCGCGGGGTCGTCCCGAAGCGCTCGAGGTGCAGCGAGTCGGTCTCGGCTTCCTCGCGGGCCGCGCGCTCGAGTTCGGCGCCAGGGACGCGCGCGACCTTGGCTCTCGCGCCCCGCATCATAGAAGGCTCACACGCGAGCAGGGAAACTGAGAGGGCGAGAGCGGCAGCTCTCCGCGCGCGGTTCCACTGCCCGTCCCGAGCGCCGACCCTCTTCGATTTCCCCACCATCGATCGCCGAGACTACTATTCCTCCTCCGATTGACGAGATCCGAGTGACGGCTTGACGAGGTCCGAGCGACGGCTCTTCACAATTCGCGCGACTCTGTACATTCGAAGGAGATCGGGGAGACTCAGAGGGCGCGGCGATCTTTCGTCGCGCAGAAGTGGTCGAGCAACTGAGGGCTAGCAGAAATGATTCGTCGTATAGCCATCAACACCGGGGGCGGAGACGCTCCTGGACTGAACGCAGTGATCCGGGCGGTGGCGCTCAGTGCGCTGAACCGAGGCTGGGAGGTGTTCGGGATCCGTTATGGGTACGAGGGACTTCTGACGGACGATGAGGACGCGATCGTGCCTCTCACGCGGGACGCTGTGCGCGGCATCGGGCACCTCGGCGGGACCATCCTCGGCACCACGAATCGAGCCGACCCTTTCCATTTTCCGGTCCTCGAAGGGGGCAGGAAGGTCCCCCGCGATCTCTCGGGCAAGCTCATCGCGCGCTTCAAAGAGCTCGGCTTCGATGCGCTCGTGGCGCTCGGGGGCGATGGCTCGATGAGCCTGGCCCACCGTCTTCTCGGGTGCGGCTTGCCGCGCGTGATCGGGGTTCCGAAGACGATCGACAACGATCTGAAGGGGACCAACGTCACCTTCGGGTTTGCGACGGCGGTCGAGACGACAACCGAGGCCCTCGACCGGCTTCACTCCACGGCTCAAGCGCACCGCCGCGTCATGGTGGTCGAGGTGATGGGCCGGCACGCGGGTTGGATCGCTCTCTATTCGGGGATCGCGGGCGGCGCGGATGTGATCTTGATCCCGGAGATCCCTTACAACATAAACCGCGTCTGCGAGAAGATCGAAGAGAGGTACGCGCGAAAGCGGAACTTCGCGATCGTCGTCGCTTCGGAAGGGGCCCGCGACGTGGGCGGGGAGGCCATCTACAAGGAGGACAAGGACGAGTTCCGTCCGCAGCCTATCTTGGGAGGAATCGCTGAGCGGCTCGCCAAGCAAATCGAGGAGAAGACGGGGCACGAAGCGCGCTCCGTCGTGCTCGGTCACTTGCAGCGTGGCGGCTCTCCTTGCAGCTTCGATCGCGTGCTCGCGCAAAGGCTCGGATCTGCCGCGGTTCGGTATCTCGCCGAAACAGACAAGAGCGGTTTGGTCGCGCAGCGGGGCGGCGACATTGAGCTCATTCCTCTGAGTGAGGTCTCGACGGGAACTCGTTTCGTCGACCTCAGCTCCGACGCCATCACGACAGCCCGCGACATCGGGATCTGTTTCGGCGACGAAGGGCCAGGGACGTTCAGCGCCGCGGCGGCGATCAAGAAGCGCTAAGGCGAGGTGAGCCCGCTCCGAACGAGCCTTCGAGTCGGTCCGGGAGCTCAGGGGCTCGCCGTGTGACCTTCCTCACTTCTTGCAGTGCATGTTGCAGCCGCCTTTGCCCTTACAGTCGTTCTTTCCCATGCAGGAGTGCGACTCGGGGACGGCGCAGCCGCCTTTGCCCTTACAGTCGTTTTTTCCCATGCAGCAATCCTTGTCGCCCGTTGCTTCGACCTTCTGGGCGCTCGCGCTGGTTTCTGTACCGGCGCCGTCCTTTTGACCTGGCTTTGAGCAAGCCGCCGCCAAAAGTCCCATCGAAACGACCTGTCCCCAGCGAAGTTCCCGCGCGCTCATGGGCGGCTTCGTAGCACTAGGCGCGCCCCTTTGCGACGCGGGGCCCGGGCGGGGGGCCTAGACGCCGAACATCTCGATGGTCGAGCCGTTGTGCCCGAGGCCGGCGTCGAGAGCCAGGTAGGCGATCGCCCGGGCGACCTCCTCGGCGGTCATGCGCGGCTTGTAGCCGCTGCCCTTCAGCATGTCCGTGTCCACGGCGCCCGGCAGGACCGCCGCTGCCATCACGCCTGTGTCTCGGAGCTCTTCGGCGAGGCAGCGCATCATCATCGTGAGCCCGGCCTTGCTTGCGTTGTACGCGGATTGAAGAGGCGTCGGGGATTCACTCGAGATGCTGGAGACAAAAATGAGCCTGCCTTTTTTCATCTCGAGGAAATGGGGGAGGGCGGCTTGGGCGAGGGAGAAGGGCGCGAGCAGGTTCACTTCGAACTGGCGCCGCACGCTCTCGGGATCGAGCTCCGCTACGCAGCCGCGTTCGATGATGCCCGCGGCCTGTACGAGGATCTCGAGTCCGCGAATCCTGCGGAGCTCATCGGCAGCTTCGGCCACCTGGCTCGGGATGGCGAGGTCGACCTCGATGTGGCCGTAGTAGGCGTCTTTCGCCTCGAGGGAGCGCCGGAGTGAGCTCGCAGCTTCCGAGCCCGAGCGGCCGACGGTGACAATGCGCACGCCGCGCCTGCCCAGCTCTTCGGCGGTAGCGCGTCCAATGCCCCGGTTTGACCCTGTGATTGCCGCGATCGTCATCTGACCTCTGCTCCTTTCGTTCCGAGGATTGCATCGAGGAAGGCGGGCGCTCGGAAGCTCCCAGCGCTGGCGAAGGAGGCGACACTCGCGTCGTGTTCCTGAGCTCCACGCACCCGGAGACAAGCGTGGTGGAGCTCGACGCGACAGTAGGCGCCGCTGGCTCCGCAGTGGGTCATCAGCGCGCTGACGACGTCGCTCGCGATCTGTTCTTGGAAGACGAGCCGCGCGGCCATGAGCGAGACGAGGCGAGTCAGTGTGCCGAGTCCGATCAAGGTCGAGCCCGGGTGGTAGCCGACGTCAGCGGTTCCTTCCGCGACGAGGAGATGATGGGGACAGACGGCGGCGACGCGGATGCCGCGCACGACGATGGGATCGAGATCGGGAGCGGCAGGCTCGGAGCCTTCTCGGAGGAGCTCGGCCGCGTCGAGGTCGTAACCGGCGAGCAGTTCGCTCGTGAAGGCCAAGACGGCGCGCGCTGGGGTTTCGGCGAGCTCAGGGCTCTTTGGATCGAAACCGAGCGCATCCAAGAACTCGGCGAGCGCTCGTTCGGCGCGGCCCCTATCGGGCGGGGAGACTCTCTTTATGCCGGCCACAGGATGATCGCGACTTTGGTGAGGAGGAAATCAGCGACAAAGATGGTGATCGAGATCGCGACGACGGTGCGCGTCGTAGACATCCCGACGCCAGCGGTACCGCCGCGCGTCTCCATGCCCATGTGGCAACCGATGAGCGCGATGAGCGCGCCGAAGAACGGCGTCTTGAAGAGACCGCTCAAGAAGTCCGAAAGGCGCGTGGACGAGAGCGCGCTCTGGTAGAAGAACGCGGGGGTGATGTCGAACTGGAGCGCGGTGATCAGCAGGGCGCCACCGACGCCCATGACGAGGGCGAGCGCACACAAGAAAGGCATCACGAGCGTCGATGCGATGAGCCTGGGCCAGACGAGCTTCTTGAGCGGATCGGCGCCGAGCGCTCGCACCGCGTCCACCTGCTCCGTTACGCTCATACTGCCGACCTCGGCGGCCATACCGGAGCCGATGCGCCCGCCGACGATGATGGAGGTGAGCGTGGGGGCGAGCTCGCGGGCGAAGCTGAGCGCGATCACGCGCGGCGTGTACTCCATGCCGCCGAACTTCTGCAGGCCGTAGGCGAACTGAACCGCCATCACCATGCCGATGAAGATGCTGGAAATGGCGACGATGCCGATCGAGGTGACGCCGACGGCTTCGATCTGGTCGACGATCGCCTTCCACTCGAAGGGGCGCTTGGTGGCGGCGCGCAAAGCGCCCCAGGTCATCCGGCTGATGAGCCCCATGTGACCCACGAAGCCCGTGAACTTGTCGCCGAGCCGCTCGAGGATTCCGGGTGTTTCGCGGACGACCTGGCCGCCTACGACCGAGACACGCCCGGGTGGCATGCTCGAGGGACGAGCTGGAGGTCCTGAGGTTTGCTCCCGTGCCATGACTTCTTCTCCTTAGGCTTTACAGCGTCCGAAAGCCGCGGGCCATGGCGCGAAACTCAGCGCGGGAGCGGACGAGCGCCGGGTCATCGCCGCCGCGGTCGACGTACACCTGGTCGTACACGCAGCCGTCTTTCTTCAAGACGACGACGAGGAAATGGCGAGGGACTCCGTCGAGGCGCGCCGTGAGCTCGCTCTCGAGGGCTTCGCGTCCGTCGAGCTGGAAGCGCTCCGAGCGCAGCGTCTCCCGATCCGTGAGCTGGATGAACAGGTGTTGGACGAGGGCCTCGAGGGGAATGTCGTCGCCGTCCCGGTGACAGCGGGCGGACAGAGCGATCATCGCGCCGGAGCTCCGGTTGTTCCAAGCGAGCAAGGACTCATCGGAGCTGATCGGGGAGAAGCCGGACGGCACAGGGCCGACCTGGAACGCCACATTGTCATCCCGGTAGACCTGCCCGTCGAAATGGCGCCCTGCACAGGCGCTGAGGACCCCAGCCAACACAAGAGCAGAGGCTGTGATTTGTGCACCCCGAAGCATCGCCTTCACGACCACGATAATTCAGACGTTATCGCGGCTCAGCCGGGAGGGCGAGGGGAGGGGCCCCCGAAACGAGGAAAAGGACACGCTTGAGCAGAAGGGCGGGAACGAGTCGCCCCGGGTCGTGGTTTTTGGGTATACACACGGCTGCCGGTGATCCCCCTCTACGACATCAATCCGCCGCGCTCGCGCCCCCGGGTGACGAGAGCGCTGATCATTCTGAACATCGTGGCGTTTTGCCTCGTTTGGATCCTGGAGTCGCGCGGTGTTCATTTCATCGCCCCCGGCTACGGCTTGGTCCCGACGCGGATCACACTCGATCCGAAGGGCGAGTGGTTCACCATCTTCACGAGCATGTTCCTCCACGGCGGTCTGGCCCATCTCGGCTGGAACATGCTGTTCCTCTACATCTTTGGGGATAACGTGGAGGATCGTCTCGGGCCCGAGCGGTTCACGGTGTTCTACTTCTTGAGTGGCCTCGGCGCCGCCCTGGGGCAATACCTGATGGATCCTTGGAGCTCGGTGCCGATGATCGGCGCGTCGGGCGCGATCGGCGGAGTGCTCGGCGCCTATCTCGTGCTCCATCCGCGAGCCCCGGTCGCGGTCCTGAATCCGATCCCGCTCATGTGGCTGTTCATGCCGCTCCTCTCGCTCCCCGCGTGGCTCGTGGTCGGTGAGTGGTTCATTGTGAATCTGTTCGGCGCTCTGGCAGCGAACACTTCCGAGGGAGGTGTTGCCTTCGCCGCACACCTCGGCGGGTTTGTCGTCGGTCTCGTCACCGTCCGCTCCTTCGCCCGGTCGGCGCCTCCCGGCGGTGGGTATGGCGGCGGCTTCGGCGGCGGGGGGCGTGTGGTTCGCCCGTCGGACCGCCCCGTGTTCTGGCGCCAGGAACCCGGTCGCCCCTTCTGGAAGTGACCTTCTGCCGCTCTGGCGGCGTGTCGGTCCCTCCAGGTACCCGGAGCCTCTGGCGGGTCGGGCGCAAAACCCAGCGCCAAATAAGGTAAGGGCCCCCACACCCGCTTTCTTTTACCGTTGCTCCCTTCCGGGCCTGGCGGGGTTCGAAGTGCGCTGTTGGGGGCCCACACGCGATCGTCTCGATCGGCTCCCGTTCGCTAGCAGTTGGTCCGCGCCCTAGCAAGGACGTTCCGTCCTCCCGAGGCCGGGGCAGCCCCGGGGACTCGTCCTTGGCGGCCCGCTCGGGATCGCGAGCGAGCCGCCGATCGTGTAGATTGGCCGAATGGGCGGCCCGAACGATCCCTCGAACCTCTTTACGGAAGAGGAGCTCGCGGAGTTGGACCGTCCAACTCCGACGGTCGCGATCAAGTCGCCGATTCCGGTGAGCGGCGATACGGACGACCTTGAGTTTGATCTCTTAGGCGCGACCTCGAATCGCCCCGACCTTTTCGATGAGCCGACGGTCGTGCGGAACACTGTGCCTCCGCCTGCGTCGAGGCGCCCCCCTTCAGTTCCGCCCACTCCCGTCATCGTCACTCCGCCACCCGTCGCTGAACTTCTGCCCCGCGGGCCTGCTCCGATCTCAGGATCTCCTCGCTCGGTTTCCACGCGCCCCGTCTCAGGGCAGCCGGTCTCCGCGCGACCGAGCGCCCCTCCTCCAACGTCGCGCTCTCCGAGTCCCGTCTCCGCCCCCCGCGCGCCGCTCCCTCCCGAGCTCGGCGCGGTTCCGGAGCTCGAGGTACCGGCGGCGCCAGTGATCAAGCAGCGACCAGCCTCTCAGTCGCTGCCGCCCGCGGGAGCGGACCTCGAGTCCTTTGACGACTCCCTCGACGAGGTGCTCGGGATGGGGAGCTTTTCTCTCCAGAACGTCGTGCCGGAGACGACGCTCGAGACGGACGTCCCCTGGCCCACGGGCGTCACCCCTGAGCCCGGGGGGCTCACGATTCCGCCGGCTGCCCTCGATGGACTCGCTGGTTATCCGGAGCCTCCCGGACCCGGCCCGCTCCAGATCCTCTACTACTTTGCGGTGCGCGCGGCTCACAAAGAGCTGACCGTCCGCGAGCGTACGGCGGCCGAGGAGCTCGAGCGTCTCGAGCGGCATCGAGATAGCGCCTTGGCCGCTCTGGCCGAGGCGCTCAAACCGAGTCTGGCCTCAAACCCGCGCTTTGAAGTCCTCTATCGAGACGCGGGTAGCTTCGAGCGCTCCGCCGAATCCCAGAGGGGGCGCCTCGACGCTCGGGATCACGATCTCGCCGAGCGCCTCAAGGGGGCCGAGGCGAAGATCGCGAACGCTCGGGCGCATGTCCTGGCCCAAACCGAAGAGTGCCAGGCTCTCGAGCGGAGCCTCGAAGAGGTCGAGCGAACCCAGAAACGCGCCCTAGCTTTGGCCTCTCGGGCTCAGATCGAGATGCGGAACCTGGTCTCCGTGGCGCGCCAGAGGGCGCCCGACGCGACCCACTTGCCCCCCGATCTGAGCGAAAAATATCGGGACGCCGAGGCGCGACAGCAGAGCCAACAGGCCCTCGCTCAGGCCCAGGAGCCGCTCCTCAAAGAGCGGCGTGCGGCTCTCGAGGCCGGCCTCGAAAAGCGCCGCCGACTCGAGGCCGATCTCGGGCGGTTGCTGGCGGAGCGTGAGGCGCTCGTGATGACCTACGAGGGGGACATGCGCGCGCTCTTGTCCGAGCTCGACCAGAGCGAGAAGGCGAAACAAGCGCGCCTCGCCGACGCCGGGCGCGCTCTGCTCCGGCTGCGCGGCGAGGTGCCCGTGGATGAAGCGACCAGGCGCATCCTGCTCGGTCACGACGAGGCTGTCCGCGTCGCGGCGAGGAAGCTCGAGGCCGTAAAGCGCGCAGTTCGTTCCTACGACCCGCCGACCTTCGAATCGGGCAAGAAGTGGCTCATCGGAAGCTCGAGCGCGCTTGCCCTGCTTCTGATTTGGCTCATACTGCGCTAACGTAGGCGAGCGAGCGCGTCGCAGTCGGCCCGAGTGGGCGAGAGAAGAAGTGTGCGATCGGACTCGAGAGGATAAGGGTACATGACCGCGCGGCTGGCCTCCTCATCACACTCCGGGAACTTGCAAGAATGCTTGAGCCCGAAGACGTGCCCGAGCTCGTGCACGAGGATAGCGAGGAGCTTCTCGCGGCCGAGCTCTTTCCAGCGGAAGTCGGCGCCGTTCAGCTCGATGTCGAACTCCGGGAACCGGGAGACGTAGTCTGCTCGGGTTCCGTCGAGCGGCGGATAGCTGTGTGTGATGGCCGCGCGGCGCGCCTCGTAACAATCGCTGGTGTCGCGCGCCCCGTCCGGACAAAAGCGTCCGGTGACAGCGCGAATGACGTTCCGGCCATCGCGGATCACCGGCTCTGCGAGGTCGCTCGGCCGAAAGCGAAGAGTCGGAAGCGGGTAATCGGAGCAGCCACGCCGCCAGGCCCGATCGGCCTCCTCCAGAGCGAGCACGAGCTCCGCTTGGGAGAAACCAAACCCAGGCTTCGGCTCTGCAACGAAGAAAATCACCTCTTTCGGCGCATCCCGGTCTCGGGTGCATCCGAACAGCGAGACCGCCAAGAGGGCCATTGTTCCGAGAGGCCGCTTCACGCCGAGCCGTCCATCGCGCACGTCTTGCCTTCGAAGCACCTTGGACACAACTCGGGCGTCCCTTGCGGTTCGACTGTCTCCGGAGCGCTTCCGGTATTCACAAACAGACCCTCACTTCGCTTGGGCAATTCTTTGACCCGTCGTCCGAACTGCTGCTCTCGCTTCATCATTCGCGCCAGCCCGTCTCCGGCCCGCCGTCCGAATTCGTCTTCCTGCTGATTCGGGCACCATCCAACCTCGACGTCGTCCGGAATCACCCGACACTCACCTATCGCGAATCATCGGGCCCGTCGTCCGAACTGTCCGTCCGGCTCAATAGCGCTCTTCCGAGTCTGGGCCTTTCCGGGAAGAACCCGGTCAGTTTCTCTTTTCGATGCAGGCCCTACATCAAGGCGTCATCGAAAGTGATCAGAACTTTGTGAAGATTCGGTCTTGCGCTGGGGGGGGGGGCGATGTGTTAGGGCCCCATCCATCATGGGAATCGGGAGCTTCTTCGCGCGTCGGGGTGGAGTGGGTAGGACCAAGGACGAGAGACGGCGGGGTCGGCGATTCCTCGATCTTTTCGTCTTGAGCGCTTGTGGCGCTGCGCTCTTCGCTGCTTCGTGCGGCCCGAACGAAGGCGTAGCCTTTGATGAAGACGCGCCCATGGACGAGGTCGGAGAGATTCGCTCCTCCGAATCAGCCTCGACGGTGGCCGAGCAGACCCTGAGTCTCGGCGTCGAGTTTCCGACCGATGTTGTCCTCAGAGAGGCTTCGGTGATCGCGAAACAGGCGCTCACGATGAACGATCGAGTTCAGGTCGCGGCCGTCTCGGCGACGAATCGCCTCGCGCTGACCGTGGGCCATGACGCTCAAGTCGGCCATCTCCGGGGCGCGCGAGCGATCACGCTCAAGGACCGAGCGAAGGTCGCCGGCGACGTCACCGCAGGGACTGTCGTGACGAAGGGTAATAGTGTTGCGATCACTGGCACGACGACTCAGAACGCCGCGGTCACACTGACCAACTTGAGCTGGACCGCGAAATCCCCCGAGGCGAGCCAGGGTCCCGTCCTCGTCCAAAACGACGCTCGCGTTTCCCTTCCGCCCAACACGTATGGAAATCTGACGATTCGTTCCCGTGGCAAGCTCACGCTCGAGACGGGCGTCTACGTGTTCCAGAACGTGCTCATCGAGCCACAGGCGGAGCTCCGAATTCACGCGCCTTACGGACCGGTGCAGCTCTTCGCGAAGGGCACGTTCAATCACCGCGGCGCGATTGTTTCGACCGAGCTCGGAACTCCACAAATCATCATCGGCTATCTCGGCACGACAGAGGCGCTCATCGAAGCTCCGTTCGTCGGCGCGCTGATCGCCCCGAGCGCGGACGTGCGTTTCCAGGCCGCGCAGCCGACTGGGCATCAAGCCTTCATTCACGCTCGCAACATCACCCTCGACGCGGACACGAAGATCGGCCCCTACCTCGTCGATTGGGTGCGGATTGGCGGCCCGACCGAGTACTCGCCGCCTCCTGAAGGTACGCCGGTCGTGGCTTTCCCGGCGAACCCTGTGGATATCCGAGTCGACATCTTCTCCCAGCCTGGCGATGAGGGTGGCGTGGGCGGGGTTGGGAATACCGGCGGAGACACGGGCTCGTCGGGCGGTGCAGGCGCAAGCGGAGGGGACACAGGAGGATTTGGCGGAGGCGGTGGAAGCGCGAGCCTGCCTCCGGCCGAACCAGTGACCGTCACGAAAACCGTCTCGCCGGCCGTGAGCTTCGATTTTCCTCCGACCTATCCGGTCGCGGGCGGTGTTTTGGCGAACGGGACCGTGGAGCTCACGTTCCAGAATGGCAGCGGTAGTCCCGTAACCTGTACCTACCGTGGGGGATCCACATCGGCCCTTCCTGTAACTCAGCTCGAGGCGAATCGCGGTCGCACCATGGAGTTCGTAAGCTGCTCCGACGGGCTCGGCGTAGAGACGCGCCGCACGGCGACGAATTTCTCGCTGACTGTGAATCCTGTCCCTGGTTTTCCTGTGAGCATCGAACCGCCCATCATTCGTCATGGCGGCTGCGGGGAGATTTGGGAGGAGATGACTCCCGCCCAAACCTATGAGAGAGCTACAGGCTTTGACTGGGCAAATGCAGTAAAGGTCGCGGAGCGCGACAATGAAAACCATCCCACGCTCTACCCAGCCTGGATCTACATCCGCGATGACAAGGACCTCTTCGCCCTCCGCAAGCTCCGCATCCACCGCTTAAAAAGACCGCTATTCCCTGCGGAGTTCACGAAGTACGACGACCGCTGCGGGACGTTTCGAGAAACGGGTGATGGAACTGGCGTTTTCGTGAACACGCTCATTCCCGGAGCCGTCTATAACAAGCTCATCGACGCCTTCACCTCGACGCAGATCGAAGGCGAGCGTGAAGTCTTTCGCGCGGTGATCCTGAAGGACGTTCCCGTCGATCTTCGCACGCCGCAGGGCTCGCTCAAGCTGAAGGCTCTAGCAGATGCTGGTTTTCGCTACTTGAGCTATGAGACGGATCCATTTGGCCCCGTCGTCGAAGAGGACGCGGCTGTCGTCGAATTCCTTGCGGACGTCGTGACCTGGGTCGCTGAAGCGACTCAGGACTTTGCTTCGGCGATCGGTCAGGCCATCGCCGAGCTCGACAAGGTGATCCGCGGAAAGTACCCGGTGACGTTTCATATGCGTTCGCCGAACCCCGAACCTGATTTTCATGTGGAACTGAGAATCGACCCCGTGACCGGTGAGGAGACCTTCTCACCCATCAATGATATCGTGCCAACGATCCGGGGCTGGGGGCCCTTCGCTGGCTATCCGCTCGGCGCGAACGGCATGCAGGTGACGGTGCTGCAGTGGACGGCGATGCTCCCGAACGAGACGGTGGCTCGGACGGACATGACGGGAGTCGCGCGCATGGACATCATTCGTGGCGGCGACCTTCGACCCATCTCGCTGCCTCTCCCCACGGGCTTCGGGAACGGAGTCTGTATCGAGTTTACGAGCGAAGGCGCGAAGATCGTCGACTTCATCGGTGATAGTTCGACCTGCGACTTCAGAGCCCTCCGCCCTGACTCTGGAGTCTCAGTCTCCGGACACTGGCTGATCGAGGAGCAACTCAGCTTCAACAAGCCCTCGAGTGACATCATTCTCAACGTGGACAGCGCGAGGCTGAACAATCTGGTGCAGCTCGACGATACCTACCAGTACGCGAAAAGCGTGATCGGCTTCACGCCCAACCGGGTCAAGGTAGTCTCCGGCGCGTGGGCGGATACCCTTGCGAGCGCGAGGGGCGGACGGGCGTTTGCACCGTGCATGTCGTTTCCAAACAGTGTGAAGGAAGGCATCGTGAGTTCGTCGGTTGCCGTTGGGGCGCTCATTGGCGCCGCGACCGTCGGGCCGGTTGGCGCGCTTGTGGGTGGGCTGACCACGGGCATCATCGCGAACATCCTGGTCGACCACGACATCGTGCTTCCTGAAAATGCCAAGGTGACGCACAGCCGCAAGGTTGCGACGCACGAATACGGGCACTTCCTCTTTTGCTCGATGCTGTACGAGAGGAACAACGACGCGATCAGCGAGGTCCTCTGGAGCACAATCAACGAACAGAGCGCACAAAATCCAGTCCGATTCGTCAATGAGGCTTTTGCAGACTTCATCGCGGGTCAAGTGGCGGGAGGAGCGGACTACAATTGGATCCGGCAACGCCGTGCCGCGACCCCGGGGGATGTGTATGTGCCCGGAGTGACTTCAAACCAGTACTGTCGAAGTAGAAGCTCCGACGATGACGCATCCCGCCCTTTGTGTTTCGATATTAACCTTGACGGCAGGGATATGGTGCCGCTCGGGGAGCCTGGTATGGAGAACATTGGACGCGTGGCGACCTTGATCCATGACGCTTTCGACGGCAATCCTGCGTTCGCTCGGACCGGTCTCTTGCCGGGAAATGCGGACGCCTGGGACTATATTACCACGCCGCACACACTTTTTACGCCGTTTGCCCTGTCCATTCCGCCCTATGCGAGCACGGACGAAGACCTGGAGCGGGTGTCGCTGCCTGGCTCGGCTGTTCGAGATTTCGTAGGAAAGCTCGCCGACGGACTTCGAGAGTTTACGCCTCCGGACTCGGGAGGAACTGGTGCTATCCTGGACGACGTCAAGCTCTATCGGGCATTGAGCGATACGATGAAGGAGCACAATCTGAATTGGTGTGAGCGCTGCCGAGTGCTCGCGCTTCATGATTACAAGCAGGGGAATGCTCCGCATCTGAAGGGGATGTTCGAGTCATGCGCTGCGAACTATGAGTACGAGCTCGGTGGTCCCCCTCCGGCCCCAGTGGCTCAACTCAGCGCCGAGTGCGTCGCTTGTCCGGTGGATACTTACGTGAACGAAGGCGGCGAGTGCGACAACACCTGTCCCGCGGATATCGTCGTCGACGGCACAACGCTTGCTCCCGACTCGACCGAGTTCTCGGTTCAGCACTCCGACCTGATGAACGATCCGTGCCCGGATACGTTCATTCTTCGCATCACGAATTTCTCCTCGATCGTGGCGGATGGGGAGGTGAGCACGACGCTCCGGCCGACGGTCGAAGACGAAGTGTCTTGCACGAGGGAATTTTCGCTGGAGCGAGCGACGACCCTCGCGGGCACCGTGACCACGGAAGTTGTTTCGGCTCTTGTCGGATATGACGGATGCGAAGGAGACGACGGCTTCTGCTTCGGATGCACTAACAACATACCTACGTTCTCGACAGCTCCTTCTGCAGCCGACGAGGTAGAGTTTCGAACGGGAGTGTTCGATGGGAGTATGAGAGTCTTTGTGCCTTACGTGATTCCGTGACCGCAGGAAAAGCACATATGGAAGCGAGAAGAACCAAGGTGCTTCGGGCTGGAGAAACAGCTCCAGGAGGATATGCTCAACTGACAATGGATGCGTCGGGTCCGGCGGTGGCGAGGGTTTCTTATGAATAGAGCTAATACTTTTCTGCTACTAAGCCGAAAGGTATCTGCGCTTTCGCGACCGCTCAGTAAGGTTGCGCCCCTTGGGCTCACGTTCGGTTTTGCCCCGGTGCTCTGCAATCCGCATCCTGGGTCATGTCTCGGGTTAGAAATCGGGGATGAGCTTATTGTAACAATTGAGGAGACCATGCCTCATATGGACTCTCCTTGTGACTACGAAGCTTTAGGTTGGACTGTTGGCGAGCAACTTCGACTGAGTGTGGATGAGCAAATCGAAAATTCCAATGGAGAGAGAGTCTACTGTTCGGTTTCCACAGGACGGCTCAAGGCGGACACAGGTTGGACCTATTACCGCTCGTCTAAATCACCGGAAATTTACGACTCATACTCTACCGTGATCGACGCGTCGAAGGCCGAATGTCACGGTGAGATTAGCCTTATGGTTTTCGTTGAAGACCCATCAGTTCTGAAGGACGTACCAAGGTCGGCCACAGTCGGCATTGCTTTTAAGTCCTTCGGAACCGCAATGGAGTGCCCTCCCAGCTGCAGCGGCGGACTCATAGGGTCGATGGTCAGGACAAGATGACATACGATGGAGTCCTTGGAGCAAGTAGTCCCGAAGTGAATCTCAAGCATATCCCGTCACAATTCGGACATCGCCGTTTCTGGTTATCGGTTATGGCTCTCTTACCCGTAGCACTGTCTAACTGCGGTCCAGCCGAGTCAGGAGCCGGGACCGGAGGTGCCTCTGCCGGTGGAGCTCTTACAGGTGAGGTTTCCGCTGGAGGCTCGCTTGTAGGGGGAACGTTCAGCGTTGGAGGAACCACTACCGGCGGCGCATCGAGTAACGGCGGGACCACGACAGGAGGTGCTGTGCCGACCTCGGGCGGGAGCGACCCGAGTGGAGGTGCCGACAACTCAGGAGGGACGGGAGAGTTACCGAATTGGGAGTCGAACCCGCCGGATGCTGAATTTTTTCGGGCTTGTCTGGATCCATCGGGGCGGGAGATTACGCTTCGAGTGAAGACACCGGACGGTTGCGTGGAACTAGTATTAACTGACGATCTTTTGTCGTGTGTTCCGCTTCCGCCTGAGAGCGGTTGGTGCGTCAAAGGAGGCGGTGGAAATTACTATTCTCGGCCCGAGCTCTGTGATCAGGCAGGATTGACCGAAACAGCAAATCCAAGCGTCATTGTCGTTACAGTCAACGAGCAGATCCTAGTCAGCGAAGGAGCGCGTCTAGACGCCATCTTCGCAATCGACTGGGGTGGTAGCTATACGACCGCGCCTCCCGGCATCTCCGTCTCCGGATGCATTGCGAATTGTGAGGAGCGGGACTGCCGGGAGCAGTGAGCTTGGGACCCTCGGCCCGCGGCGGAGGG
>NASX01000115.1 GCA_002085155.1 Sorangiineae bacterium NIC37A_2 | reverse complement strand
CACGGTCGTGGTCACGTCTCCCGTGTACCCGCCGTTCTACGGCTACTTGCGCCAGGCCGGGATCATCGTCACCGAGGCGCGGCTCAACGCGAACCTGCGCCTGGACTTCGAGGCCATTGAGGCCCAGTTCGCGGCCGCTCCCGGGGGTGTGGGCCTGCTGCTGTGCAATCCGCACAACCCTGGCGGCACGGTCCACACTCGTGAAGAGCTCGAGACTCTCGCGCGGCTGGCAGCGAAGTACGACGCCCAAGTCGTGTCCGATGAGATCCACGCGCCGCTCATCTATGCGGAGAGCACCTACACGCCCTACCTGTCCGTGGACCCGCGCGGCATCGCGGTGCATGCGGCGTCAAAGGGCTGGAGCCTCGCGGCCATTCCCGCCGCGCTGATGACCTGGGGCCCCGACGCTGGCGAGGCACTGGCTCGCTACGACTCCGGCAAGCACCATGGACCCACCTACTGGGGCACCGTCGCGCAGACGGTCGCGTACAACGAGTGCAGGGGCTGGCTCGCGGACGCCATTGTCGCGCTCGACCGCAATCGTCGCCTGCTGGGCGACCTGCTTGCGGAGAAGCTGCCTGCGGCTCGCTATCACCTGCCGGCGTCGACCTACCTCACGTGGGTCGACTGCCGCGAGCTCGGCCTTGGCGATGACCCTGCAGCGGTCTTCCTCACGCGCGGCCGGGTCGCCTTCAACTCCGGGCCCACCTTTGGCGCGGGGGGCGAGGGGCACGTGCGCATCAACATCGCGACCTCACCGGCAATCCTTGAAGAAGCGGTCTCGCGGATGGCTGCCTCGCTCTAGGGCTTGACCCACGTGAGCGTGTAGCGCCACAGCAGCCTGCGCCGGAACGTGCTTCCCGGCAGGATGCGGGCGGAGGCGTCCCGCACCTCGGAGTACGTGACGGGCGGCGGCCACAACGTGGGGCTTGGGTGATCCCACGACTTGTGCGTGAGCCGCCCCACCTGGTGGGCGACCACAGCCGCGAGCTCTCGGCCGGCGTCCTTGGGCATCTCCGACGCTGCACAGCCCACAACAAGCAGCACGCCACCGGGCGCAAGGAGCTGAGCGAGACGCTCAAGGGACTCCTCGAGCGGCAGGTGATGAAGCACCGCGAGCGCGGTGATGACGTCGTAGTTCCCCGGGAGATCTGCGGTCATGAAGTCGGCGTTGAGGTACGTGATGCCCGTTGAGTCCTGCTCGCGCGCGGCGTCAAGGCTCGCCTCGTCAAGGTCCACCGCGGTCACGCTCAGGCCCCGCGCCGCGAGCGCCCTGGCCGCGAATCCCTCGCCGCAGCCCACGTCGAGCGCAGTGCTTGCGGTCCCGGGGACCAGCGGCATGAGTTCGCGGAAGTAGTCGATCGTATGGTTCCGGCGCTGCGCGTCCGGCACGTGCTCAGCCAACCGGTGTCCTCCTCAAGGCATTCGCACAGATCGTAGGGCGAGCAACCATTCCCACACCCTAGCCACGCCGCAATAATGGGCCCATGCCTGAGCCGCGCGTCCTGATCCTTCACGGGTTCCAACACCACAGGGCCAGGGAGCATTGGCTGTGATGGCTCACGGAGGAGCTGCGGCAGCGCCGCATCCCCGTGCAATACCCGCAGCTGCCACGTCCGGATCGGCCGTCTCTTGAGGAGTGGATTGCGCTGGGTCGCGCGGAGCTCGAGATGCTTGGCGGCGAGGAGAGCGACCGCGTGGTCATCACGCATTCCCTTGGCGGCGTGCTGTGGTCGCACCTGGTGCGCAGGGGCTACACCAGTGGCGAGCGCGTACTGATGGTGGCGCCCCCCTCACGAGATCGCTTGGACGGCGTCATTGCCCCATTCGCCGCAGCCCTTGGGCCCGACTTCCTTGAGACCACGGGTGTCACCCTTGTAGGTCGCGAGCGCGACCGGTACCGCAACACCCCGCTCAATTGGCTTGACGGAGGGCGCGCCAAAGAGGTTCACGTGCTGCCCGGAGACGGTCACATCAACGTGGCCGACGGGCACGGCCCCTTCCCGCCCGCGCTTGACTGGGTACTGACAGGCGAGTGGCCAGCGTGACGTCCGGCGAGGCGCGACTGCCACCAACCACCACGCCGCCGGCTGAGGTTCCGATCACGGCCCAGCTGATTGCCGCACTCGTCGCAGACCAGTTCCCCCAACTCGCGCACCTTCCACTGACCCACCTCAACGACGGCTGGGACAACACGGTGTATCGGCTGGGCGAGGAGCTGCTCGCTCGCATTCCGCGGCGGCAGATGGCCGCAGACATCGCGGTTGCGGAGCACGTGTGGCTGCCGCAGGTGGGAGCCAACTGGACGTTCCCTGTTCCCGTTCCGGTCGCAGTTGGCGAGCCAGGGCGCGGGTACCCGTGGCACTGGGCGATCGTGCCGTGGCTACCAGGAGCCGTCGCGGTGAAAGAGCCACTGAGCGCCGACGGCGCTGCCGACTTGGGCGCGGCGCTCGCCCAGGTGCACGTCCCGGCGCCGCAGGGAGCGCCGTACAACGAGTGGCGATCGATTCCGATCGCTGAACGCACCGGTCGGTTTGCGCAGCGCGTGGAGATCGCACTCGCAGACCNCGCGTGGAACTTCTNCGGCGACGGCGCGTACTCGGCTGTCGCGGCCGCAGACGAGCGGGGCGACCTCACGTGGTGTCACCTTGATATTCACGGCAAGAACGTGCTCACCGACGCTGGCCGCTTCACCGGCCTGCTCGACTGGGGTGATTCTGGCGCGGGGGATCCCTGCACCGATCTTGGCCAGTCGCTCACTCTGGTGGGATTGAAGAACTACCAAGCCCTCGCATCGGCGTATGTCGCACACGGCGGGGCGGGAGATCCCCACGCTCCCCGCGTGCGCGCGGAGGCCGTTCTTTACGCGATGACTCTCGCCACGCAGGACGACGCGGATTTGTACGCGGCAGGCTGGCGCGCGCTCGTGGACCTGGCTCTGGCGAAGCCCGCCGGTTAGCGCCAGCCCGTCAGTGACCCACGGACTGCAGGAATGGCTCGAGC
>NASX01000114.1 GCA_002085155.1 Sorangiineae bacterium NIC37A_2 | reverse complement strand
GCCGGGCCGCGCGGGCCCACCAGTCTCGGAGCCGCTCTGCTCCGCAGCGACATCCCCAACCCCAAAACCAACAAGCCGTCTGTCTATCGCTAAGCGCTGTACAACGCTCTGCCAATCTGCTGCCGCGACGGACCTCCGCAGGCTACGGCAACCGGCCGCCACGACCAAAGGGAGTGAAACGGCGGCGGCCGAGCGACGACTTCGACGTCAAGGCAACCGCTTAACCGTTCGCGGTCAGCAGCATTGGCGAGTTAGGCTCGCCCTTGCGGTCATGTCAAGTCTGACATACACTAACGAGTGTCGCCAAAGCATAAACCTCTGGTTTGGCTCGCTGGCGAAGTCAAAACTCCGCCGTTCTCGACGGAGGCTCGCATCGAAGCGGGCTTTCTCCTCAGGAAGCTCCAGGCCGGCGAAAGCATCGGTCTTCCTCATTCAAGGCCTATGCCGTCCATCGGCAAGGCCTGCCATGAGCTCCGAATTCAGGATTCTGATTCGACCTGGCGTCTCGTGTACCGAATCGACTTTGACGCAGTGGTCATTGTCGAGGTCTTTTCGAAGACGACCCAAGCTACGCCACAGAAAACGATCGACACCTGCAAGTTGCGACTCCGCAAGTACGACCACGATGGGAAGTGAAGTCATGGACCGAGCAAAGAAGAAAAAACTCGAACAACGCGGCTGGACAGTGGGCGACGCGGCAGACTTTCTGGAGCTCAGTGAGACGGAACTCCGTCTTGTGGAGATGAAGCTGTCCTTGAGCGCTCGCCTCCGAAAGGCACGGGAGAAGAAGCGGCTTACGCAGGCCGAGCTCGCTGACCGAATGGGCTCGAGCCAGTCGCGGGTCGCAAAGATGGAGGCAGGGGACCCGTCTGTCTCGCTCGACCTTTTGGTTCAGGGACTTCTCGCGACTGGCGCCAGCAAACGTGAGATTGCTTCGGCGCTCGCTGGCAAAAAGACGGCAGCGTAGTCATGGGCCGTCCGGAACGGCAGACGCCCGCGTCAAGCTAGGGCTGCTCGCGTTCAAACGCGCTCTTCCACGTTTGCACGAAGTCGGTCTTCTGTCCTGCCAACTTAAAAAGGTGATCGATATTCGCAAGCGATTTGACGAAAAAGTCTTGGTCGAACTCTGAGCTTCCCTCCAGCCAGTCAGGCATGTTGTGGACAGCATTCAGCGCCGCATTCGCTGCCTTCCACATCCCTGGTGTTACGCCCCCGTCATGGTCGCGAGCGACGGAAACTCCGGTGAAGCTACGGACGTGCACCAACGCTTTCCTCAAGACTCGAAGAAGCGCATGCCTTTGTGCAGGAGTGATCTCAAACATAGTCGGCCTAACGCCCTGCCGTTCTGCTGCGCGCGAGGCGCTCCAGAATACGACAACCGGCCGCCACGACCAAAGGGAGTGAAAAGGCGGCGGCCGAGCACCTACTCAGGGGTGAAACGGAAGCCTACACAACCCGCGTCAGCAGCAACGGCCTGTTGGGTGGTCGGTTGCCTACAAGTCGCAGTAAACTGCTACTGGATCGATTACGACTTCATTGTCGTACGGCATGAAGAAAGTGTCCTCGACGTTCCGAAGGTGCATTGCCAGATTCTGAATGGCGTCTCTCAGATGTCCGATCTCAGCCTCCGGACGTTCTGGTCGCTGCAGGCCCCCGCGTTGCGTGATGGTGCCCACGAGTGTGAACGGTTTCTGAGCTTCGCGTCCGTACTTCTTCGCGAGATCGCTTTCTCGCTCTCGCAAGTAGTCTCTCTGCAATAGCGCCGAGAAGAGCATCGGGTCCTCACCGAAGTCCGGTCTCACCTGGACTTCGAAGTGGTCTCCCAAACCTCGACGAAGTAGGTAGGACAGTGACTCCAGCGTCTTCGGATCTTGGTGGAGGCCCTTCTGCTTGGCTTGTTCCTTGATGTTGTTGAGGACCTTCAACCGCGCTTGAACTTGTGCCTTCTGGTTACGGTCCTTCGTCCCGGCCATCGCCGCCTTTGCTAGGGTGGCGGCCTCCTCGCGTTCCTTCATCGTCGTCGCGTAGGTGATGGCTTCGCCAAAATCGTTGAATCCCTTCACGAAATCGGAGAGCGCATCGAGGTCCAGGAAGCTGGTCGGGCCAACTACCCGCACGAAGGACGAATTGTCTAGATCAACGGTGGACGGGTCTGTTTCCGACGAGACCGTTAGTAGTTTTCCTCGCCGCTCAAGTTCAGCTTCGAGCTCGGTGTAGGCGAAATCATGAAGAAAACGCGTCTCCTGTCTTCCGATTTCCTCCAGCGTTTCGTCCGCAAGGGTTCGACCACTCCCAAATTCACCCTTCTGAGACTCGTTCTCACTCTTTGCGCGTCGAGAGTTTTCGGTGATGCGCGCCGTGAAGCCCGAAAAGAGCTGAGCACTAATAGAGCTCAACTTGTAGTGATCTACGTACAAGAAGGAACGGAGAGGCCTATTTTCGCTTTCGGGATTTGTACTCTTCATAGTGCGCTTTTCGAACAATCATGAGGTTTCGGAGAGAAAGTCCTAGGACCACCAGTGAAAACACAACCGAAACCGCGAGAAGAATGCCGGTCATATCCCCGCCTCAGTCGCGCTGATGCGTTCAAAGACCGAATAGCTGTGGGCAAACGCCGCGAAAACGAGGGCCATGGCGCTGTAGAGCGTCATTCTCCGATCGACTTGATCGTCACCCAAACACGACGCGGCAAACACGATGGAAAGCAGTGCCACCGCGACAAGGGAGATCCCTATGGTTTGTGTTTTCCAGTCAGCGGGCACATGAGTCGCATGCTCCAAGCTGTTGATGTTCGTAATCGTTAGGACAAGCCCGAAACCAACGAGATCGGAGGACTCAAGAGGAGAGACCGAATGCTTGGACAGCAGAGCGATCAAGAGTCGTGCGAGGATGGGCAGAAGTCCCAGTAGGACCGTGTATATGAACCACTTGGTCTTTGACATCTGCTAGCCAGACGAGGCTAGCCTGGACCTGATCCGATTTCCCGGAGACAAAATGGAGCAACAATGCTCCGGGAGAATGGACCATGGCGAAGAAGAGAAAGAACTACAACGACGACTTCAAG
>NASX01000113.1 GCA_002085155.1 Sorangiineae bacterium NIC37A_2 | reverse complement strand
CCCCCCCGCCGATACCGCGAACTCCCGAACAGCTCGGGCGAGACGGCGTCGCGACGATGTCGCTCCCCTCCCATACCGCAAACACCCTCGCTTTTTTCTTTTGGCCCCGGTCCATCACTTCCCCCTGAGCCCACCCGAGCCTTCACCTGAGCCCACCCGAGCCTTCACCTGAGGCCACCCGAGCCCGCTTGAGCCCACCTCGGCGACGCAGCGAACGGCGCCGGGTGACTTCCCTTTTCTCTTCGGCCGTTCGCTGCGTCGCCGCCCCGATGGGCCCCTCTCGGATGCCCTTGAACGAGAGCTCATCCGGGCCTCTGTGAGACGTTTCGTGTCGGGGAAGCCACTTTGCGTTTCCGGGGGGCGGCAGGGAAAGCGGAACCCCGCGGCGGAAGCTGCGAAAGGGAGCGAAGCGTGAGGCGATGGGCTCAGACAAAGGCTCGGTCGAGCTCAGTCTGTTGTGATGGACCGGGGCCAAAAAGCGATGATGCGGGCAGTAGCGTTTACGTGAATCGCTAGGGGAAAAGACTGTGGTGGCGCGGGGTCCCGTCAGAGTAGCCACTGTCCTGCCGCTGCGGTGAGGGCGACGATGAGCCAGGGGGGAGCTCTCCAGTGTTCGAGGAGGACGAAGGCGACGAGCGCGGCGGCCAGATCTCGGGGGCCGCGGACGCCATCCGTGAAGATGGGGGTGTAGAGGGCGGCGAGCAGGACTCCGACGACGGCAGCGTTCGCTCCAAAGAGGACCGCTTGAGCCCAGGCGCGAGAGCGGAGACGGTGCCAGAAGGGGAGCGCTCCTCCGACGAGGAGCCAGGAGGGCAAAAAGATCGAGAGGAGCGCGAGGAGGCCCGTGAGCCAAGCGTGAGCGCCGGTGGCCATCGTCGTCCCGAGGTAGCCGGCGAAAGAAAAGAGAGGGCCGGGGATGGCTTGAGCGGCGCCGTAGCCGGCGAGGAACTGGTCGTCGGTGAGGAAACCTCGCGGCACGAACTCCGCGCGGAGCAGCGGCAACACGACATGCCCGCCCCCGAAGACGAGTGAGCTCGCTCGATAGAAGCTGTCGGCGATGAGGAGCTCCCGAGAGCCAAAAGCGGCCGCGAGGATCGGTAAGCCGACGAGGAGCAGGAAGAAGATCCCAAGGACGCTGAGAGCCGGGCCGTGTCCCCGCGCTCCCGCCTCTTCACGCTCGCTTTCGGGGATCGCCCCTCGATAGAGGACGTAACCAGCTAGTCCGCCCAGAGCGATGACCCCGAGTTGGACCAGCGCACCTGGTACGGTCAAGAGCACCGCTGCCGCGAGCGCCGCGAGCGTCACCCGCGCTCGATCGGGACAGAGCTTTCGTCCCATGGCCGAGACCGCCTGCGCCACGACCGCCACCGCCGCGAGCTTGAGTCCATGGAGCCAGCCCGCCTGCCCCAGGTCAGAAGCTTCGGCGACCCCATACGCGAAGGCGGTCATGAGCAGCGCCGACGGCAAAGTGAAGCCAAGCGAAGCCGCGAGAGCGCCTGGGAGGCCCGCCCGCTGCATGCCGACGGCAAACACGACCTGACTGCTCCCAGGCCCCGGCAAGAACTGACAAAGAGCGACGAGATCTCCGTAGTGGGCGTCGTCGAGCCACTTTCTCCGTTCGACAAACTCGGTCCGAAGGTAACCGAGATGCGCCACGGGGCCGCCGAACGCGACGCAGCCAAGGCGCAAGAAGGCGAGTCCGACTTCGAGAGCGCCCCTCACGACGACTTCTTCGCGCTCCCCGGGTCCGGCGCAGCAAAGCGCGCGTCGAGCGTGAACCTATCGCTGCCGACCAGCATCAAAAACGCCGTTCCCGCCAGCATCGCGAGATCGGTCCGCGACTCGTGCAGAAAGGCCCAGAGGCCCGCCTTCGGCGCGAAGGTGTGCACGAAGATGAAGTAGCCGCGGCCGAGCAGGATCGGCACCTTCGTCGAAAGGAGCGCGACCACCATCGTGCAGAAGAGCGGCGCTGCCGCGAGCCGCGTAACGAGGCCGACGAGAAGGAGCCAGCCACAGAACAGCTCCGTCGCGCCGACAAAAGGTCCGAGCAGCTCCGGCGCCGGCAAGCCAATCCTCGCGAAGCGACCTGTGCCTTGCTGATCTGGGGAGAGAAACTTCCCCGCGCCTTCGGAGAAGAAGACGAGACCGACCGTGAGGCGGATGAGAGCGGCCGCGGGGCGCGCATCGGCTGTAAAGAGCGACAAACGAGCCACGATAGCCTCCGATCGACAGCGATCGCTCTTCGTATACGTGCCGCCCGGAGAGCGCGCAACGCTTCGTCGCCTATACAGGCCGCGGATTTTGCGACAAAGTCAGCTCCTCGGCGCGCGCGCGCCTCTTCTGGCCAAAAAGGGTGCTTCGCTTTGCTCGACGACGACAGCCGCTCATCTCCTTCTGAGCGCCCCACCGATCCTGAGCTGACCTCACCCCTCGGCGCGCCTTCGCCAGGGATCCAAGAGCCCGTAGCGTCTCCTCCCGATCCCAGCGAGCTCCCCGGAGCCTCCGGCGCGCCTCTCGAAGGCTCGCGACGCTCGGCGCTGCTCGCCCGCTGGGTCCTCCTCGGCGCAGTGATTGGCGTCCTGTGTGGCGCGGCTTCGGCGCTCTTTCTGTGGCTGCTCGATGAGGCCACGAACTTTCGCAACGGCCAGGAGTTGATCGTTTATACGCTTCCGATCGCGGGCCTCGTCATCGGCTGGGTCTATGAGCGCTTTGGTCGCTCCATCCAAGGCGGCAACAATCTCGTCATCGACACCATTCATGACGATGGTCCCGAGATCCCCCTGCGCATGGCGCCGATGGTGCTCATCGGGACCGTGCTGACCCATCTGTTCGGAGGGAGCGCGGGTCGCGAAGGGACGGCGGTCCAGATGGGCGCGAGCTTGGCCGATTGGACGGCTCATCGGCTGCGCCTGAGTGGACTCGCCCGGCGCCAGCTCCTCGCCGCCGGCGTCGCCGGCGGCTTCGGCTCCGTCTTCGGCACTCCCATCGCTGGCGCCGTGTTTGGCCTCGAATTCATCACCCTCGGGCGCATCGAATATCGGGCGCTCGTTCCTGCTCTCGTGGCCTCCGTCGTCGGCGACATGAC
>NASX01000112.1 GCA_002085155.1 Sorangiineae bacterium NIC37A_2 | reverse complement strand
TTCCCTACATTGACGGCCTGATCCTCAGGGCGACGCGGAATATTGGCGTCTTGACCGTCGAGCACCACAAAAGAAAGGTGGGGCGCTCGGGTTATACGCTCATGAAGCTGATCCGCCTTTGGGCGAACATGTTCACGAGCTTCTCGATCTTACCCCTTCGCGCCACCTCGGTATTCGGTCTTGTGGTGGCGGCCCTGGGCGTGCTCTTGGCGCTCCTCTTCGCCTTCGAACGACTGGTCCATCCGGAGCTCCCGATGGGCTGGGCGTCCATCATGGTCGCGGTGATGGTTCTATCGGGGGTTCAGCTATTCAGTCTCGGCATGCTCGGAGAGTATTTGGGCCGACTCTTTTTGAAGGTGGGCGGGGAGCCGCAGTTCGTCGTGCGTTCAACGCAGAATTACGGCGGGGACAAGGGAGCGAAAAGCGATGGGTCGTGACGAATTTGCGGGGAAACGAGCGCTGGTCACCGGCGGCCTCGGGTTTATCGGGAGCAACTTGGTCCGCAGCTTGGCGGGTCTCGGCGCTCAGGTGAGCGTCATCGACGCGCTCATCCCACAGCACGGTGGGGACCTTTATAACTTGGAGGGCCTCGAAGATCGCGTCCATGTCGTCGTGGCGGACATGCGGGACGATGCGGCGCTGCGCCATCTGACTCGGGGACAGGATTTCATTTTCCATCTCGCTGGACAGGTCAGCCATGGCGACAGCATGCGAGATCCGGGGCTCGACTTAGCCGTAAATTGCACGGCGACCATGAAGTTGGTCGAGGCTTGCCGCGCTCAGAACCCGAGCGCCATCCTGATCCATACCTCGACGAGGCAGGTGTACGGACGTCCCCGGTATTTGCCGGTCGACGAAGCACATCCGATCGATCCGATCGACGTCAACGGGATCAATAAGCTGGCCGCGGAGTATTACCACCTCCTCTACCATCGCGTTTACGATCTGCGCTCGACCGTCCTTCGCCTCACGAATACCTACGGACCTCGTCAGCAGATCAAGAACGATCGACAAGGCGTGGCCGGAGTGTTCCTCCACAGAGCGCTGCGTGGCGACACGCTGCGCCTGTTCGGGACGGGAAAGCAACTCCGCGACTTCAACTACGTCGACGACGTTGTCGATGCGCTCCTGTTGGCCGCGACGACTCCGAGTTGCTTCGGGCGTGTGTTCAATCTCGGCTCCCCCGATCGTCACTCGCTGGTCGAGTTCGTGAGCGTTCTGCGTGACCTGTGTGGCGTGGAATACGAGGTCGTCCCTTTCCCGAGCGACAGGCAGTTGATCGATATCGGCGACTATTACGGCAGCTTCGACGCCTTCCGCGAAGCTACCGGCTGGGAGCCGAAAACTAACCTGCGCGACGGGCTCCGTCTGAGCGTCGAATTCTTCCGTCAACACTTCCACCACTACGTCGCATGACTAACGCCTCTATCAAAATGTTCGACTATCGCGCCGAGCTTGGCGCGATTCGCCCGCGTGTGCTCGCAGCGGTCGAGCGGGTCCTCGACTCCGGTTCGCTCATCCTGGGGCCGGAGGTCGCTGCTTTTGAGTCGGAGATGGCTGAGTGGCTCGGTGGAGGGATCGGGGTCGGGGTCGCCAACGGTACCGATGCCATCGTGGTCGCGCTCTGGGCGCTTGGCATCGGACCGGGGGATGAGGTGATCACCGTGGCCAATACCGCGGTCCCTACGGCGAGTGCCATCGTTATCTCCGGAGCAACTCCGGTCTTCGCTGAGATCGATCCTGAGACGGGCCTCATGGACATAGAGCGCGCAGCAGAGCTCGTGGGCCCGAAGACTCGTGCGATCATCCCGGTGCACCTATATGGCAACGCTGTAGATGTGCCTCGGCTTCGAGAGCTTCTTGGGTCGAGGGAGGTCTTTGTGATTGAGGACTGCGCTCAGGCACAAGGCGCGAGCCTACGGGGAGCGTCGATCGGAACCCTCGGGCACGCCGCGACGTTTTCCTTTTACCCGACAAAGAACCTCGGCGCGTACGGCGACGGAGGGTTGTGTTTGACGAAGGACGCTGAGCTCGCCGAGGCAATGCGGCGGGTCCGACGCTACGGCTTCACGGAGCGGGATTTCGCGGGAGGGCGCGGTCTCAATAGCCGCTTGGATGAGCTCCACGCTGCGATTTTGCGGGTGAAACTCGAAGGGCTCGCGGCCCAGGTCGCACGAAGGCAAGAGCTCGCCGCGATCTATGACGCTGAACTGCCAGCGAGCGTAGAGCGGCTGCAAACGACGCCCGGATGTCAGCACGCTCGCCATCTCTATACGGTCCGCGTCGAGGATCGAGATGCGGTGGCCGGTAAGCTCGCTCGAGCGGGGATTGAGTCAGGCGTTCACTACCGGTACCCGCTCCACAAGATGCCGGCTTTTGCCCATGCGCGCTTGCCCGCGACGGGGCTACCCCATACGGAACGCCACGCCGCACACATCATGAGCCTTCCGCTTCATCCTTCGCTCACAGACGACCAAGTGCGGCAGGTTTGTCGCGCGATTTCGAGCTAGTTATGGATGCGAACGTCTATCGTCAATACGCTGCCTCTTTTGAGGATCACTGGTGGACGAATCATCGCAGGAAGATTTTTGCTCGGTGGCTTTCCCTTGCTGGCGTCTCGCCGGGTGAAGGGCGAAGTGTGCTCGAAATCGGGCCTGGCGCGGGGACTGAGCACGCTTGGCTGAGCAGCTATGGCCCTGTGACCGGGGTTGAGTTGAGCCCGGTGGGGCTCGAGTTCTGCGCAACTCGCGGCTACGCGCAGCTCATCCAGGGCGATCTGAACACGGTAGAGCTACCCCAGCAGAGCTTCGACATGGCAGTGGACTTTCATGTCCTCTACCACTCTTGGGTCAAAGACCCGGCTCACGTGCTCGCGAAAATGCGCGCTTCATTGAAGCCGGGGGGGTGGCTGCTCTTGACCGAGCCTGCCCACGAGTATCTTCGCCGTGGTCACGATGTGGCGGTCATGGCCAAGCGCCGATGGAGCCGAAAGGACCTGCTCGCCCTGGTGCGCTCCCAGGGGTTTGATGTTGTAGAGTGCAGCGCATTCCTCTCGCTCTTGCTCCCCATCGTTTGGATCTCGCTGATCGCCGATCGCTTTCGGCATGAGGAGGAAGTGAGTGAGCTCGCACCGCCGAGCCGAATCGCCGATCGCATCCTTCGTGTCGTGATGTGGTTTGAGCGCGCGCTCATGGGGCTCTTCCCGCTCCCCACTGGCACCTGCTGGGCGGTGCTGGCACGTCGTCGCGAAGATTGAGATCTTCTAAAGTCCC
>NASX01000011.1 GCA_002085155.1 Sorangiineae bacterium NIC37A_2 | reverse complement strand
CCCGAGCCGGCCCCCGAACCCCCCCCGCCCATCGCAAACGCGACGCGGAGCGGCGAGGTACTCCGCGTCGTCCAGCCGCAAGACGGGGGGCCTCCCCCGGAACAAGAAGCAGCAGTTGAGCCCGCAGCTGCCCAACCGGCGCCGGACAGCCAGGCGCCTACGGAAGAGGCGGCAGAGGCGCCCGCCGCGCCCGTCGAGTAACGTCAGGCGAAAGCGCGCCCGGGCGCTCGTTAGAAGCCGCCGCGGAAGCGCTCGATCTTTCGACGGTCCTGCTTCGTGGGACGCCCGGCCCCTCGCTCCCGCGCAGCGACGATCGGATCCTTCGGAGGCGGCGGCGGGGACATATCTTCATAGTATGTGCGCGCCAGAGCAGGCGAAGCACGTTTGTTCGCGAGCTCGAGGACTCTCACGATCGTTCGGCCCCGGGGCGCGAGAGCCTCAATCTTGTCGCCCACCATGACAGCTCGACTCGAGCGGACCGGCTGCCCCTCGATGAGCACATGGCCGCGCTCACAGGCCTCTTGAGCGCTTGTGCGCGACTTGAAAATGCGCGCTGCAGTCAGCCATTGATCGACACGCACCTTTTCCCCAGGCGCCACCATGAGTCAATAGCCCTCCTGATGAATCTGTGAGCTCGTTAACCCCGCGCTCGTCAATAGAGCCGCAATCGACCCCACCATCGCTTGATTCCCGACGACGACCGCGCGCGCTTGAGCGAGCGATGGCGCCGCTTCGGAGAGCAGCCTGCGGGCCTCTTCTTGGATTCGACCGCGCCCAAACTGCCACTGTCCGAGCTCTTGGGACACGAAGGGGCGGTAGTCGAGTCCTTGTTTGAGCAGCTCCTCGAACTCTCCGTGGAAGAGAGAGTTTTGGCTGTCCTTGTGCCCGACGATCAGGCTCACCCCCTGAAGGCGGTTCGAGCGAGCCTGGATGATGGCGCGGAGCGGCGCTACTCCAGTGCCAATACCAAAAAGCCAAAGCGGCGAGTCGTCGATCGAGAAAGGGACGCCCCCGAGCGGCTCGCTGATCGTGACATTTTCCGCCGCTTCGAGCGCCCGCGTGAGCTCCGGGCGCTCAAAAGTCGCGACACAAAGCTCAAATTCGGCGGGCCGCGAGCGGTCGGGCGCTGACGCAAAGGAGTAATAAGCTTCCGGGCCCGCTCCAAATTGCACTTGGACGAACTGGCCTGCGGCGTAGCTATAGGCCCCATCGACCTGGAACCGGACCAGAGTCGCGCGGGGCGAGAGCGGCGTGCTAGACAAGACTCGGGCCAGGCGGCGCCCCGCTGGCGCTCTTTCGATCATACGGATCTCGTTTATCGCGCAAAATTTCGCCCCCGCAAAGCCGTGAACTACCTCGGACACGCCGTCCTCGCCTTCCATTTATCCGAAGATCCAGCGTTCGCTCTCGGAGCCATGCTGCCGGATCTCGCTTCGATGGCCGGCTTCTCCATCGATGAAGTGGAACCGAGGGTTTCGGCTGGGGTTCGATTTCATCACCGAACGGACGCGGTCTTCCATGAGGCGCCCGCCTTCCTCGAGGGGCAACGGTCCATCCGAGAGCGTCTTCTTGAGCTCGGCGTCCGCAAGGGTCCCGCTCGCGCGATGGCGCATATCGGCGTCGAGTTTATGATCGACGCGGCCTTCGTTCCGCACAAAGGCTACCTCGACGCTCTCGCCCTCGGCGCTCAGGATATGGGCATTTGGCGCTCGAGTACCGCGGCGGCCTCGGCGGCGGCGCTCTGCGGTCGTCTCCACGACCTCGCATGGACGCCACACGAAGTCAGCCCCCGGCGCCTGTCGGAACGACTCATCGGAGCCCTCCGCAGCCGAATTCGGCTAGCCCCGCTCAGCCGCGAAGCTACCCTCGCAGCGGAGCTTTTGGCTGAACAAAGGCACCACTATCAACTCCTCGCTCCGCAAATTGCATCTTACGTTCTGAACAAAGTCGGATCCCCCTAATTTTTCGGGAATCCCGAGGCTTCCCCGGGTTCCTTTTTCTCAGAAATCGAGGATATCCTCACGACAAGAACATGACGACCCGCGCCTACTCCTTCACTCACTCGTCAAAGCTTCTCCGCCTCGCCTCCGCGCTCGCGATTCTTTGCGCAGCGCTTGTGTGGGCGCCGCAGAGCGCGCAAGCCGAGAACCTGATCCGCCGTCCTGGCGCCCACAATCGCTACACCTGGGAGCTAGAGCCCCACCTGAACATTCACTGGGGCGCCGGCGCGGGACGAGCCCACGTTGGTCCGGGCATTCGAGCCTCGATCCCGTTCATGCACAACGGTCCGATCAGCTCGATCAACAACAACATGGCGATCACCTTCGGTCTGGACTTTTATTTCCCGCCGGGAGGCTTCGCCGCCGCGATCCCGGTCGCCGCGCAGTGGAACTTCTACTTCACTGACATCGTCAGCGTTCTCGGTGAAGTGGGTGTGGTGGGGAACTTTGCCAGCCATGGCATCAACCTCCACGTCCTCGATCCGTATATTCAGGGTGGAGGTCGCTTCCAGTTCGGCAAGGTCGGCGTACTTGTTCGAGTCGGCTACCCGAGTTTCTCGGTAGGCGCGAACTTCCAATTCTAATGACACAAGCCGAGTCGAAGCCCCCCAAAGGCGCCAGCCCCAACATCGCCGCCAGCATCTATCGAGATCTGACGCGCCAAATTCTCTCAGGTGCCTTGGCTCCGGGCTCTCGTCTCCCCGGCGAGCGAGAGCTCGCGGCCCAATACAAGACGAATCGAAACACCCTCAGAGAGGCCGTCAGGCGGCTCGAGCAGATGCGTTTGGTCACCGTCAGGCACGGCCAAGGCGTCACCGTGAGCGACTTCCGCCGAACCGGGACGATGGAGCTATTGTCTCCGCTCCTTGAAAGCTCACGAGACTTCACCGAGCTCGCAAACATCGTGCGCGACCTGCTCCCTGCCCGGCTCATCGTACTGGAGTTCGCGGCCCGCTTGGCCGTCGCACGGGCAGATCGAACCGACATCGAACGCATTCGCGACATCACCGACCTGCTCGTCTCCGCGGCCTCGATCGGAGACACCAACATCATCGCCAAAGGCTTCCAGAGGTGGCTCGAGGCGATCATTGACGCTGCCCACTCCGTGGCCATCCGCTGGGTGGCCAACCCGTTCCTCGACTCCTACCGCGAGGTTCTCGAGCGCTACCCGACACTCTGGGTGCTCGATCCTCAATTTGCCGATCACCTGACGAAGTTCCACAAGGCCCTCGTGAGCGGCGATGAGCAAGGCGCGGTGCTTGCTCTTCGCAACTACTACCAGAAGATCGATGGCGTCGTCGCCCGGAGCTTCGACCGCGTCGCCCACGCGATGACACCTCCCGAAACTCAGAAACCAACTTCTCCGCCCGGCAGTGGACCGAAGTCTCGCTGACCGTGGCGAAGCTCTTAGTTCTCGGCGCAGGTTACGTCGGCCAAGAGATCCTGAGGATCGCGGCGGGCGCAGGTGAACCCTGTTTCGCCGCATCGCGCCACGTCTCTTCCAACCTTGAGCGGGTACACTCGCTGACCGCCGACGTGACCGACCCCAAGAGCGTCTCCGCTCTCCGCCGGGAGATCGGAGACGTTGACGATATCGTCTATGCTATCGCTCCCGGAGCTAGTCTGGAGGAAGCCTACGAGCAGTCCTACGTGACAGGCCTTCGCCATGCGCTCACGGAATTTTCCGATGCGCGTTTCTTTCTGATCTCGACGACACGCGTCTATGGGTCGCGCTCTGGAGAGCTCATCGATGATGAGACAGAGGCGCTTGCGGACGACACGTGCGCAGACCTCGTCCTCGAAGGAGAAGGGCTCCTGCGGGCGGCGGCTGCGCGGAACGTCGTCTTACGAGCGAGCGGCATCTACGGCCCCGGCCGCACGAGACTCGCCGAGAGCCTCCTGTCCCAAGAGCTACCGGTAGAGCACGAGGGCGTCATCACCAGTCGCATTCATCGCGACGACCTGGCTCGCATCGTCTGCTTTCTTCGCGGCCGGAACGACGCAGGAACCTTCATCGCCAGCGACCCCAGTCCCACGACCCTTGGGGAAATGCAACGCGAGCTCAAGAGTCTCGCAACGCGGCTCGCTTTCAGCCCCCAGCGAAAGCCGGAGACGGCTCGCGCCCGTCGCTCAAGAAGCCGCCGCATCCTGCCCTCGCGCCTCTTGCAGCTCGGCTACGAGTTTCTCTACCCGAGCTTTCGCGAGGGATACGCGAGCATCTTCACTCAGCGCTCTTCCACGTGACGCAAGGCGCTCCGTTCAAGCCCCCGTGAGCTCTTTGAAACTGGCGGCGACGTGCGGTATTTCCTCGAGGGAGTTTGCGAAATGGGGTGCGAAGCGCAAGAGCCCGTCCGGCGTGCTGACCATGATGCCCCGCTCACGCAAACCGCGAGCCAATTCGGGGAGCGCCAGGCCAGCGGGGAGCGCAAAGGACAAGATACAGGAGCGCCCGTCAGGCTCTTGCGCGCGAAGGGACCGGAAGCCGAGCGGCACAAGGGCTTCCTCGAGCGCGTCGTGAATACCTTGGACGTGCTGATAAATCGCTGCAGGGCCGAGCGCCTCACAGATGGAAAGTCCCGCTGACAAGGCCGCGAGCCCAATCGCATTCGAGGTCGACCCCTCGAACACGCGCGCGTCAGGATGCAGATCCCCTTCGTAGCGAAGCCGATTGGCCCCCTGAAACAAGAAGGCTTCCCCGTCGAGCAAACTCAGCCACCCGGTTGTGCGAGGAACGAGCCTTTCGCGCAGGCGATCGCTGCAGAAGAGCATACCCGCGCCTTCCAGCCCGAGCAGCCACTTGTGCGCGCCGACGAACAGAGCATCGAAGTGAAGCTCCTTTGCGTTCAAAGGCACAACGCCGACTGCCTGAATGGCGTCGACGAGGAGGAAGGCATCATAGCGTTTACACAACTCACCGAGCTCGGCGAGCGGCATCCGGTAACCCGTTTGGAATTGCACCGCACTCACCGCGACGTAGCGAGCCCCCGCGCGTAAGCGCGCTTCAACGCCCTTTAGGATCCGCGCCCGGCCCTCTCTGGCGCACGGATCGGGAGCCTCGAGCAGCGTGAGCTTCGCTTGAGCGAGTTCGATAGCTTTTTGATACGGGATGACGTTGGCCGGAAACTCCCCCAGAAAGCCGATAATTTCGTCTCCCGCGCGAAGTGGGAGCGCGAGAGCCAGAGCGGTGATGCCGTGGGTCGTGCCCGCGGTGAGCGCTACTTGATGAGATTCTACACCAAGCAGCGTCGCAAAGCGGGCGCGCAAAGCTCTCCGCTCCTGCTCCCAGTCGAGGAACGAAGCAGCGCCTCGGCGCGCGACGTCCGCGACGAACCTCTCCGTCATCAGGCGGACCGGCCGCGACACCGGAGAGATGGCGGCGTGAGCGAAGTAAGCTCGGAACTCGAGGTCCGGAAACAAAGTTCTATCCCCGAGCCGAGGCTCGAATCCGCCCGGCGAGGACGCGGCATCAGAGAGAGCGTGGGACATCCGACTTCTTTCCTCAGAAAATCGCACTCATCATTAGCCGCATTCGGGGCTGAGTGCACGCCGGTCCGCCATGGCGGATGGACTGGCAGAACGAGCCCGCCCTGGCGCTTGTCCGCCCATTTTTCAAGAGACGACGGGCGGCACGTATTTCGCTGAGTGCTTTGCCGTGTCCTCGGTAGAGCTCTCATTGCCCCCCCTCCTCGGCCTCGCGACCGTTCGCTCCGGCTGCCTCTTCGGCCTGGATCTCAGGCAAGTGATCGTCGAGGTCGCCTCTCGTCGAGGCCCCGCCTTCTTTCAGATGGCGGGTCTCGCGGAGACCGCCGTCCGTGAAGCGCGCATCCGGGTGAGCAGCGCGGTCGCGCGGCTCGGTATCACGCTGGAGGAGTTTTCCCTCACGGTCAGCCTCGCTCCCGCCGACCTGCCCAAGTCAGGCTCCGGCCTCGATTTGGCGATCGCGCTCGGGATCCTCGTCGCCATCGGTCGCCTCGCTCGGGAGATCCCCGAGACGACCCTGGTGCTGGGCGAGCTCTCTCTCGACGGACAGGTCAGGCCGATTCCCGGAGTCTTGCCGCTGCTCGATGGCGCCAGAAAAGCTGGGTACCAAAGAGCTATTGTTCCACAAGGCTGCGCTGCTGAAGCGGCTCACGTGACAGGGCTCGATGTGCGCGCGGTGCGTTCGCTCGCAGAGCTCATCGATCACCTCGAAGGGAAGCTCGAGGTCCCTCGTTTGAGGCCACAGGAACTGCCGAAAGGCGCGCCAACGGAGCCTGATCTCCACGAGATCGTCGGCCAAGCGGCGGCCAAACGGGCGCTGACAGTGGCTGCCGCTGGCAGCCACAATCTCCTTTTGATCGGCCCTCCAGGCTCGGGCAAGAGCATGCTCGCGCGCCGCCTGCCCTCACTTCTGCCGGAGCTCAGCCTCGAACAGGCCCTGCTCACCACGGCGATCCACAGCGTGTCGGGGTTGGTCGATCCGAAGGTTGGGATCGTGCGGGCCGCGCCCTTTCGCGCGCCGCATCACACGGTGAGTGACGCTGGCTTGGTCGGAGGTGGTCCCCGGCCGCGTCCTGGCGAGATCTCCCTCGCCCATAATGGTGTGCTCTTTCTTGACGAGTTGCCGGAGTTTCGGCGCACGGCGCTCGAGGCGCTCCGGCAGCCCCTGGAGGAGGGCGTCGTACACGTGGTGCGGGCCAAGGCGCGCGTCTCATTCCCCGCGCGTCCGATGCTCGTGGCCGCGATGAACCCGTGTCCCTGCGGCCACTACGGGAACCCTCGTACCGCCTGTATCTGCAGCCCGGTCGCGCGAAGCAGGTACCTCGGGCGCATCTCCGGGCCGCTCCTCGAACGCATCGATCTGCAGATCCAAGTCCCGCCCGTCGATGTCGAGTCGCTCAGCCGCCGGAGCTCCGAGCGAAAGACGTCCTCCGCGGAGATCCGAAAGCAAGTAGCCCTTGCTCGCCAGATCCAAGAGGAACGCTTCAAGAGCGGACGGGTCAGGCGAGCGCTCAATTCGCTCCTCGATTTGCCCGATCTCGAGCGCGTGGCGGCGCTCCCGCCCGCTGCTCAGAAACTCCTCGACCACTCTGTCGACCGTTTGGGCTTGAGCGCGCGGAGTTACGTCCGAGTTCTCCGCGTCGCCCGGACGCTCGCCGATCTCGAGCAGGTCTCACAGGTCGCCGAAGAGCACCTCGCGGAGGCCCTCCGCTACCGCTCCGCGGACTGGTCGCGCCTCACCGGCACAGCTCAACCCGAGCGCAGCTCGGCTTGAGACGGCATGCAGCCGCCTCACCCACCTAAGTCCCCTTGATGAAACGAACAGAGCCATGAAGAAATCAACGAAAGAAAAAGCCATCCACGAAAGTCCGGAGATCAGCGCGCTGTTCTCCTCCATCAATGAGAAGTTCGGGCCGGGAAGCTTGATGAGCCTGGGCGGAGGTCCTCCTGAGCCAGTCGCGGTCACGAGCACAGGCTCGTACGAGCTCGATCGAGCCCTCGGCATCGGAGGTTACCCGCGCGGACGCATCGTCGAGATTTTCGGTCCAGAATCGAGCGGCAAGACGACGCTCACCCTCCACGCCATTGCCGAGGCCCAAGCGCGCGGCGGCGTGTGCGCATTCATTGACGCCGAGCATGCCTTCGATGCTCGTTATGCTGAGGCTCTCGGGGTGAATCTGAAGAACTTACTCGTAGCGCAGCCGGATTGCGGCGAGCAGGGCCTCGATATCGCTGGCGCCCTCGTCGAGTCGGGCACCGTCGATCTTGTGGTCGTGGATTCGGTCGCAGCTCTCGTGCCTAAGGCCGAGATCGAAGGCGAGATGAGTGACCAGCACATGGGTCTGCACGCGCGCCTCATGGGCCGCGGTGTCCGTCGCATCACCGCCGACGCCCACCGCACGCAAACGACCGTCCTCTTCATCAATCAACTCCGTCAGAAGATCGGCGTGGTGTTTGGAAATCCAGAGACCACCACGGGCGGCCAAGCGCTCCGCTTCTTCTCGAGCATTCGACTCGACGTGAGGAGGGTTGGAAAAGCGACGGCCGGAGACGAGACCGTTGGGAATCGGACGCGCGTGAAGGTCATCAAGAACAAGCTCGCCGCCCCCTTCCAGGAAGCAGAGTTCGACATTCGCTGGGGCACTGGCATCGATCGGCTCGGGGAGCTGCTCGATTTCGGGGTCAGCGCCGGCATCGTCCGGCGCAGCGGGGCCCACTTCGCCTTGGGCGAGGAAGCGTTAGGTCAGGGCCGCGAGCGGGCTCGCGAAGCCCTCAAGCAGAACGCCGGACTCAGGAACACCCTGATCGAAGCCGTGAACGCGAGCCGTGAACGGAGCGCTCCCCGGAGCTTCGTGCCGGAAGCCGTCGCGGCCGCCGAGTGAAGGAAGCCAATCCCCAGGGGCGGGAGGGACCAGCAAGAAAGTGCCTGCTTTTCCGGGCCCTTCTCCCTCTTGGCCCGCCCCGGGGCCAAAAACTTGGCCCCCGGGGCTGCGCGGCTAAGGTAGGCGGGTGACTTTCCCTCAGAGAGCCCCCGCCCCGAAGCGTCTTCGTCCTGGCCGGAGCCGCGCCGCCTTCGGCGTCTTGGCAGCCCTCGTGCTCTCACTGCTGCCCGAGCAGGCCTCTGCTTGGAACAAGTACCTCGAAATCCCGCCCCCCGAGGAGGCAGAGGACAGTCGGGCCTACCGCTACGCGAACATGACCAACGATGAGGCCCTCGCGGAGCTCGATGCGCGAGGCATCCCGTACGTGCAGGTCGATCCGGTCCCCGGCGTGCGCCTGCCGATCCGCCTCACGGGCCGTCTGCACGGCGTTTGGATCCACTCGGTACTCCCCCCCGAGCAACGCAAGACCACCCCCTTCGAGATCCTGGACGGCCGCCTCGCCCTCGCCTTGGATGATTTCTGCGCCTTGCTCGAGGCGCACGGCTTCGACGAAGTGGTCCATTTCACGATGTACCGCCCACCCCACGACCGCCCCGCGCGGGCCGGCGAGTTTCTCCATCGGCATCCGGGCGGCATGGCCATTGACCTCGGCGCGGTGCGCAAGACGACCGGGCAATGGTCCGCGGTCGGCCCCCATTGGCCGAGCGACTTTGGCGCCAAGACCTGCGGTGAAGGCGGCCGGAACCTCCGCGGACGAAAAGGGCGCGAGCTCCTCAGCGTCGCTTGCGAGGCCTCGGACCTGCGCATCTTCCACTACATGCTGACGCCCCATTTCAACGAACCTCATGCCGACCACCTGCACCTCGAGATCAAAGCGGGCGTGAAGTGGTTTCTCGTGAACTGAGACGAGTTTTCGGGTAAGAGCCGCTCCCGGAACTGGCCGCCCGCTCGGGCAGAGAGGATCGCTCATGGAGCTAGGCAAGCTGATCGCCCCGGAGCTGAAAGAGTTGCTCACTGACGAACCGTCGGCAGTGCGAGAGCTCGCGACCGAGTTCCATCCTCAGGACGTTGCCGACTCGCTCCTCGAGATTGACAGTGCTGCCGTCGCGCGGGCTCTGCTCTCCTTCCCCCTCGAGTACAGCGCTCAAGTCTTCGAGCGACTCGAAGAAGAGAAACAAGTCGCTGTTGCCCGCGAGCTCGGCATCGACTCGACCGTGAATATCGTGAGCGAGATGGACGCGGATGAAGTCGTCGGATTTTTCCGCCTCCTCCCCGAGCCCATCGTCTCGAAGTTGCTCGGTCGGCTGGCAAAGGTCGATCCGGTCACGGCTGCCGAGGTCCAAGAGCTGACCCAGTACGGCGAGTACACAGCCGGCGGCATGATGACGAGCGAGTTCGTCGAAGTGCCAGTCGGGGCCACGGTCGACGAAACTCTCAACGAATTGCGGCGGAACGCGGCCCTCGGCCTCGAGGTTCTCGACGTCGTATTCGTCATGGACGCCGGCCAAAAGGTGGTCGGCTATGTCCCGCTCCGCAAGCTCTTGATGAGCCAACCGGGCGCTCCGATCTCCGAGGTCATGCACCACGACCTAGTGAGCGTGCCGCCTGAGATGGACCAGGAGGAAGTGGCGCGCACGATGGCGCGCTACGACTTGAACGCTCTGCCTGTCGTGGATCAGAACGGCATCATGCTCGGACTCATCACCGCCGACGACGTGATCGACGTCGCCATGGAAGAGGCCGACGAAGACGCGCAGCGCATGGGCGCCATCGAGCCCATCGAGGAGTCCTACTTGAGCGTCTCCTTTTGGACCTACTTCAGGAAGCGCGCCCCTTGGCTCATGGTGCTGTTCGTCGGGGGCTTCTTCACCACCACAGCGATGGAGGTCTTCAGCCCCATCCTGACCTCGATGACCCAGCTCGCCTTCTACGTCCCGCTCCTCATCAGCGCGGGTGGAAACTCCGGATCGCAGTCTGCCACCATGATCATCCGCGGCCTAGCCGTCGGCGATATCGACCATGGAGACGCTCTCAAAGTCGTGCGCCGCGAGGTCGCCCAAGGGGTCCTCTTGGGGCTGGGCCTGGGCATGGTCGGTGTCATCCGTGCGCTCATGGGCAATGACGGTATGGAGATGGCGGCCCTGGTCGGGGTCACCATCGTCTCGATCGTCACCATTGGCTGCACCGTAGGGGCCGTCTTGCCCCTCATCCTGTCGCGGTTCGGGGTCGATCCTGCGACCAGCTCGACGCCATTCATCGCAACTTTGGTGGATGTGCTCGGCATCGTCGTCTACTTGAGCCTCGCTCGGCTCATGTTGAGCGGCCTGGCCGGGATCCAAGTTTTCGGCTGAGCTTCAGGCATGATGGAGCTGCTCGCTCGAAACAATGGGAGCCGAGCTGCCGGGTTCCTCCACGCTCAGGGCCTTTTCGCGACTCAACCTCCTCTCTCGGAAGGCGTGCGGAGCGCGGGCTCACGCAACCGCTTCAAACTTGCGCCTTCAATGGTAGGCTGAACCCTAAAGATGAGCCGCGGAACCGGGTCAGGCTTGAGCCAAGCTGAGAGTCACCTCGTCGCGAGCGGTCTCTTGGGCCCCGTGGAGCTCGATGAAGCCCTGGCGCGCCAGCTCATCTTCGGAGGAGACCTCTCGACAAGCGTCCTCGAAATTTCCTCGGTCTCCGAAGCAGAACTCGAGCAGGTCCTCGCCCGCGCCGAGAATCTTCCGATCGCCGGCCCGCGTCCCTACAAGATCTCCCGCGAGCTCTCCGAGCGCCTCGCAGCTCGCTCGATTCCCGCCTTAGCTGTCCTGCCTGAGTCACAAGATCGAGCGCCGCATCTACTCGTCACAGCAAGGCTCAGCGAAGCGGAGCTCCAAGCAGCGACCGAGATCCTCGGCTTCAAGCCGGACGCCGAATTGTGCCTCGAGATCCGCTTCCTGGAGGCAGAGGCTCGTGCCCTCGGCCGTCCCCTCGAACCGCGCCTCACTCGCCTTCTCGATAAGCTCGGACGCGCCGGGGTAGAGCTCGCCGAGTCCTCTCCCGCAGAGAAGCCCGTTGCTTTGGATCCGACGCCGGCTCGGCTGGGCCCCGATTCGCTCAGAAAGCTGAGCCGCACGACAGCTCCCCCCCCGGGAGGTTACGAAGATTTTTCTCTGCGAGCGGGCGCGCTGCCCGAGGCGGACGAGCTTCCTTTTCCCAGCACCCAGGCCGATAGCCGTGCACGCGCCTTGCGCGAGGCGATCGAGAAGGCTCCATCGCGAGACGCGCTCCTCAGAGCCACCCTCGAACTCTGCCTCGAGGCCTTCCCTTTCGCGGCTTCTTTCGCGGTCACGCGAGGCGAACTGCGCGGCCTGCTCGCTCAGGCCCGCTCCGAACCCGCGCGCGACATTCACTCCCTCGAGGTGCCCCTCGACTTGAGGAGCTCTCTCTCGCGCGCTGTGCGCGAGGCCCATCCCACCATCTTTCGGCCGAAGGTCCTCGGGATCGAAGGTGGTGTGCTCGAGGATCTCGGCCGTGCTCATGGCTGTGACGTCGCGCTGGTGCCCGTCCTGGTGCGAAAGCGCGTCGTCATCCTCCTATGGCTCGAGCTCGACGCGAACGAAAAGTCAGCGCCTGACTCGCTCCAGCTGAGCTCTTTGGTAGAACCGGTCAGCGAAGCTCTCCGGCGGCTCGTCCTCGAAAAACGCGAGCTCAGCCGCCTCGCCTCCCTCGCGCCCAAGAGAAGCTCCATTCCGCCCGCAGCGCCCCCCCTCGCGGAGGCGCCCCTGCCCCCTTCTTTGCCGAACCTCGCGCCCCAAGTCGGTCCTGTACTGACCGAGAGTGCGCCGCCCGAATCTCCCATCGAACAGCCTCCACCGGCCCGTCGTTTCTCGGCAGCGGCAGACCTCCTGCCTGCATCCGAAAAAGAAGGTCTCGAAGAGATCGTCCGAACCAGTATCGCAGCGATTCCGCCAGTCCCTTCTTTCGCGATCCCCTCTCGCTCGAGCCGTCCACCGACTTCTGACAGCGGCTCCGCGGCACCGGGTACGCTCAAAGGATTTCCGAAGGGCACTACCCGCGCTACTTCTCCTGAACCTCCGCGCTTTCCCGAGTCGCCGCAGCCCTTCGCCGCAGCCGGCTTCGCCCCATTGCGCCCCCGCCGCTCGATCCGAGTCGACGAAAACGCGCGCCTGCGCGGACAAGAGGAAGCGCCCGCTCCGGACCTCGCGCCGAGCAACAACGACGCCGGCCACCCCGTAGCGACCATTCCAGGCCTCTCCCCGGCCGCGCCTCCCATTGGCCTTCCGCCCTCAGCGGGGCCCGTCGAGACCATCCCGGGACTGTCTCCGAACGACGCGCCGCGCCTCAGCGCGCGGACCATGGTCAGTCGAGCGCCTCTCTTCTCATGCGACGAGTTTGGGGCTGAACGAGATGACCCGGAGGAGTTTGACGCTCCGCCGATGATTCCCTCTCTCAGGCCGAGCCAGCTCCCGCCACCTGACGAGTACACGAGTTGGCTCAAGGATCTCGAAGCGGGAGATGAGTCGGTCCTCGATCGCTTCGTCGATGGCGGAGAGGCGGCTGTTGCGGCGCTGATGAATGCCTTCCCCGGGCGAGTCACCGAACCTCGCACCAGCTCCGCTCGAGCCTCCGAGTGCGGTGCGATCCCGAGGGTTCTCGTGCACCTCGGACGACGCAGCGTGCCGTTCCTCTCGATCCGGTCCCGCGACGAAGACGCAGTCGTTCGCCGCTGGGCCACGCTCACCCTCGGCGAGATCCCCTGCAAGGACGCAGCTGAGGTGATCGCCACGCGGCTCTTCGACCGCGTGCCCGATGTGCGCCGCGCGGCGTTGGCCTCGGCCCGGCGCATGAACGTCGATCCCATGGCCCGGAGAGCGCTCCGCTCCTCTGTAGAAGCTGCGGCGGTCGACACCACACTCGATGGCGATGCGCGCGCGGGAGCCATCGAGGCCCTCGTCGATATTCGCGAGTACGAATCCATCCCCGCTTTGCTCTCACTGCTCGAGGACAATGATAAGTCTGTGAAGCGAGCCGCGAAGTGGGCGCTCACAGTACTGATGCGTCAGGATTTCGGAACCGACATTCAGGCCTGGCGCGCCTTCTGGAATGAGCACCGCGACGAAGATCGCATCGAGTGGCTGATCCTCGCGCTCGACCACAGCTCTGTCGACTTACGACGGGCCGCAGGGGACGAGCTCGCCGGACTCACCGGCCAACGCTTCGGGTTCGATCCGCACGGCAGTGCGAGTGAAAGGCGTTTATCCCAGTCGAAATATCGCGAATGGTGGGCGGCGCGCGGTCGGTCTCGAGTGTAAAAAATTACTTGGGACCTCAAGTTTTTTTTCGCGGAGCCGCTTTGCGCATGGACATCGCGTATGAACGCTGGCACTTCACGGATCCCGATGCGGTTCGCTCTTTCTGACGATCCGGCCCTGCAGGCGGCGACACTCGCCCTCAGCGGCCGCGCCAAACGACACGCTAGCCAATTCGCTTCCATCGAGCTTCGAGCCCAAAGTTCGCCCCTGAGCCGGATCGCCCCTCTCGGCTACCTGCTCTCAGGGCTCTGCGCCGTGGCGCTTGTGCTCGTTCTTTGGTTCTTGTGAGACGAGAATCCTCGCAGGAGCGGCCTGAAAGCAGGCCGCTTCACTGCTCCTGGAACGTCTATTTCAATTCAAAGAGAAGAGCCTCTTCCTGGCTGGGAAGAGGCTCTCTTCATTTCTGGAGCCCAAAGCGCCACTCGAGCGCTCCGAGAAGCATCATTTCCCTTCTTTTTCCTTCGCTTCCTTGGCGGCCTTCTCCTGGGCAGCCTTCTTCTCCTTCTCCGTCATGATCTTGAGCTCGATCTCGCGCTCCAAGGTCTCGTCCGTGCCGGTGTAGGGTTTGATCTGGACGGGCTCGTAAGCGCGCAGCACGCAGGCGCCCACGGGAGTGTCCGCGTACGCTGAGTCGATCACGACTTCTTTCACCGTACCGTCAGTCTGGAAGATGATCTGGACCTTGGCGGTGCCGGGCTTGAACTGTTTCTTCTGATCGTCAGGGAGAGTGTTCGGGCAGTCCACAGCGTTCAAGGTCGCGCGCCGGAGCTGGTGGTCAGCGAACTCGGGATCGAACTTCTCAGCCTTCTCCGAGTCTGCCTCCGAATCTGCCCAGCGACCTCGACTGGGGCTGCTCTCTTGTTCATCGGCGATCGCCAGCTGCTCGGCGAGGCGCTCCTCAGGAGTGAGCACTTTGTGCTTGTTGCCGCCGCAGGCCGTGATGGCGAAAAGGAGAGACCCTCCGAGCAAGACGCTAACTTTGGACACCTTGAGAACCATGGCGCGAAGATTAGCCTCCTCGTCGAAGCGAAAAAAGAGCGGCGCGAACCTTTTGCAAGTTAGCTCGGGATGCGGGCATGGACGTCAGCCTGACCCGGCCCTGCGCCTCGGGGTCCGGGGCTCCCAGCCGCCCCAGCCCCGGGTGGCTCAGAGGTCGGTGATCGCAAAGTCTTTGATCTTGTAGAGCAGCGCGCGGTGGCTGATTTCAAGGATCTCTGCGGCGCGCGTGCGGTTGCCCTTCGTTCGATGCAGAGCCCGGCGGATCAGGATTTCTTCGATATAGCGGCTCGTTTTCTTGATGCTGAGCTCGCCCGAGGCAAGCTGTACCTTGATCGGGTCGCGGACGTCGCGCACCCGCTCGGGGAGCTCGGCTGCGGTGATTTGAGCCCCATCCGCCAGAACCATGGCCCGTTCGATGGTGTTTTCGAGCTCACGCACGTTCCCCGGCCATGCATACTCGTAGAGAAGACGTCGAGCTTCGCTGTCGACACCAGAGATCTCGGTGCCAAGGCGCTTGTTATTCCTGTCGATGAAGTATTCGACCAGAAGTGAAATGTCCTCTTTCCGCTCGCGCAAGGGCGGCACCGCCACGTGGAGGACATTGAGTCGATAAAATAGGTCCTCACGGAAACGCCCCGCCTTCACCTCAGCGCTGAGGTCACGATGGGTCGCGGTCACAATCCGCACATCAATCTGGATGTCGCGGCTCTCGCCGAGTCGCCGAATCCGCTCGTCTTCGAGAACGCGCAGGAGTTTCACTTGCACCGAGAGGGGCATCTCCCCAATCTCATCGAGGAAGATCGTCCCGCCCGTCGCCTCTTCGAAGAGTCCCTTCCGATCGGAGACCGCGTCCGTGAACGCTCCTCGCTTATGCCCAAAGAGCTCGCTCTCGAGGAGAGACTCGGGAATCGCACCGCAGTTCACCGCGACAAACGGGCCATTTTTCCGGGACGATCTCGAGTGCAACGCGCGCGCGACGAGCTCTTTACCGACGCCGCTCTCTCCGGTGATGAGCACCGTGGTCTTGTAGTCGGCGACCTTCGCGATGGTGCGAAAGATGTTCTCCATGGCCTGACTCTTGGCCAAGATGTTCTCGAAACGCGCTGCGTCCTGGATCTCACGACGCAGGGCTCGGTTTTCGCGCCTGAGGGCCTCTCGCTCCTCAGCTTTGCGGAGACAGAGGAGGACCTCTTCGGGAGCAAAAGGCTTGCTCACGTAGTCATAAGCGCCCATCTGGATCGCTTCGAGGGCCTGCTCGTGGCTGCCGTAAGCGCTCATCACGATGACCGTGGCGTCGCTGCCCTTGGCCTTCAGCGTCGACAGCAGGTCGAGCCCGGACGCCCTCGGCATCCGCACGTCGGTGATCACGAAGTCGGGACCAAAGGAGTCGATCAACCCGAGCGCCTCTTCGCCGCCAGCGGCGACCTCGACCTCGTAGCCACTGCGCCGCAAAAAAGTGCGGAGCACAATCCTGATGTTTTCTTCGTCGTCAACCACCAAGATCCGCTTCATACCCCCCATGGTACGCAATTTTTTAGCCTTGCGGAGGGATTTCGCTCCTGGGAGTCTCCGGCGAGACAATGCGGCGTTTGGCCCCGATCATCCTCGCTGCCCTTGGCTCCGCGCTGCTCGGCTGCCACGTGGGGCCGCCCGACGAGGGGAAGGCCGTTCCGGTCCTCGAGCCGAAGCGGACTTTGGTCGTTCCTGAGGGCTACCAGGGGCCGATCGACCCCGAGTGGCCGCCCCGGCGCGTCGGCTCCCTCGAAGTCGAGCTCGCGGCTTCCCGGCTGCTCCGGGAGGCCCTGGAAGCGAATCCGGACATGCCGAATGAGGAGCTCGCGGAGATGCAGCGCGGCCTCCACGTGGAAAAGGGGAAAATCGGCGCCTTTCATTATCTCGAGGTCATCGTCGGGAACATGAGGCACCCCGATGACAAACTCCCCCTCGTCATTCTGCTGCACGGGCGGGGCAATCGTCCTCGGGTTCCCGCCACCACCATCGACAGTCCCGTGCCGTTCCGAATGTTCATTCCGCAGGCTCCGGATCCTCTGGGCGACGGCTTCACTTGGCTCGCGGTTCCCACTCTGGCCGACGACGCGCAGCTCTTCACTCGTTCGCTCTCCGGACGCGCTGACCAACTCGCTCCGGCGATCGAGGCTTTCATGCGCCTCAGGCCGACCCTCGGGAAACCCATCTTGGTGGGATTCTCTCAAGGAGCCATCATGAGCTTCGCCCTCGCCACCCGTTACCCAACGCTCTTCGCGGCCGCGTTCCCGATGGCCGGCTGGCTTCCCCCCGAGCTCTATCCGACTCCGAAAACCGGCGCGAAGTACCCCTACTTCTTCGCTCAACACGGGGGCAGCGACACTGTCGTTCCGACAGCGCGAGGCCGCGCAACCGTGAAAGCCTTGCGCGCTCGGGGCCTCCAGGTCGACTACCGCGAGGCACCCGGCGTCTCCCATGTAGTCTCGGCGGACATGGCCGATGGCGTCAGACGCGGTGTGCGTCGCATCCTGGCCTCCTACACCACTCGGGTCCGGCGTGGTCCCGCACCGCGACCCCGCGGATAGTCTCGAGAGAACGCGCGGCCCGAGATTGGCCATCGACTCGGTGGTGCTCAGCGATTAGCGTTCGGGCCCATGATGCTCGTAGGTCTCGACGTCCTCGCCCAGCGGAGAAACCAAGCCAAAGCTCGCCTGCAGGGCGCGAAAATCGCCGTCCTGACGCACGCCGCCGCGGTCGACGCGCGGGGCGCCTCGACGCTCACAGTGCTCCGGGAGCTCGGCGCGGATATCCAAGTCGTCTTCTCTCCGGAGCACGGCCTCGATGGAGTCCAGCAGGCGGAGGAACCTGTCGGAAAAGACGACGCCCAGGTGGGCGAGGCTCGCCTCGTCAGCCTCTACGGCACGACCAAAGCCTCGCTCGCACCGAATCCCGAGCTCTTCGAGGACATCAGCGTGCTCGTCGTCGATCTCGTCGACGTCGGGGCCCGTTATTACACCTACGTCTGGACGGCGCTCCTCGCCGCGCGGGTCGCCGCCGACAAGGGAGTCCACGTCATGGTCCTCGATCGCCCGAATCCTTTGTCGGGTGATCCCTTCACGTTGGAAGGTCGCCCTCAAGATCCCGATTTCCTTTCCTTCGTCGGCCTCGAGCCCATCGTGGCCCGCCACGCCCTGACGATCGGTGAGCTCCTCGTGAGCCAATTCAACCACGAGGATCGCCCGCTCGGGCCCGAGGGCGCTCTTTCGGTCGTGCCGTGCCATGGCTGGGAACGAAGGAGGACCGCAGAGGCTTGGGGCCGTCCTTTTGTGCCCCCCTCGCCGAACATGCCGAGCCTTGAGACAGCGCTCGTCTATCCGGGCGCTTGCCTGCTCGAGGGCACGAATCTCTCGGAAGGCCGCGGGACCACGACGCCTTTCCGAGCGCTCGGCGCGCCATTTTTGGATGGGCACCGCTGGGCCGAAGCTGTCGGCTCCGTGACCGGCGCGTTTCTCCGCCCCATCCGATTCCGCCCCTGGTTCGACAAGCATAACGGGGCCGTGTGTGGTGGCGTGATGGTCCACGTCACGAATCCGATCGAGTTCCGGCCCCTCAAGACCTACCTCTCGCTCATCTGGCACGCAAAGAAGCTCGCCCCCGAGGACTTCAAATTCCTGACGCGCGTCTACGAGTTCGAGTCCGAACACCCGGCCTTCGATCTTCTCACCGGGTCCGCCCAGGCGCGGACCCTGCTCGAAGGGGACGCTCCTCTCGAAGAGCTGATCGAAGCGGTCTGTCCCGTCGACGAGGAATGGACCGAACGCGTCCACGCGGCGGAAGAGCTCGCAGCGGAAGTGTGCGCCTGAAGGCGCGAACGCGGCGCAAGACCTGCGCTGCCTCCGGCGAAAGCGCGCGAAATTTGCTGTGAAAGGAGCGGGGCCGCCCCCGCTTCGAGCCGTCTACCGCGCAGGAGCGGCGTCGAAGGGCCGGCACGATCCCTGCTTGGGAGATGGGATGCCCCACCCCATGCCGATCATTCGCAAGTACATGACCCCCTCGCCGCATTCGGTCGGACGTCAGCAACCTCTCATCGAGGCCCACAGGCGACTCCGGGAGTACAATATCCGCCATCTCCCGGTCCTCGACGGTGGAAAGCTCGTAGGCATTGTCACTGAACGCGACCTCCACCTGGTGGAGACCCTGCGGGACGTCGATCCGGAGACCATGCTCGTCGAAGAAGCCATGTCGACCAACGTCTACGCGGTCCCGCCGGACACCCCACTCGATGAGGTGGCCGACGAGATGGCTCAGCAGAAGTACGGCTCAGCCGTGGTCATGCAGAACGGGAAGGTGGTCGGGATTTTCACGACCGTCGACGCCTGTGCGACCTTGCGTGACCTGCTCCGAAGCCGCGGCGCTTGAGACACACGCAGCGCCCGGGCGATCGTCCTCATCGATGGCCCGGAGCGCAGGGGTCTCGAGGTCATCCAGCTGTCCCGAGCGCGACGCCCACACGAAAGCGAAGACCGCTGCTGCCGAAGCCAAAAGAGCGATCGGCAGCACCACAAACAATACACTCATAGAACCTCCACCTTGGCCGGGACTGGCTGGGTCGCTGGGAAAAACGGCGCCGGCGCTGATCGGGCGGCATGTGCTCCGGGCCCCCGATCTCCCTTCCGAGCGAACGAGCGACTTCGGAACGCGTTCGTGACCACCGAAATCGAGCTGAGCGGCATCAGCACCGCCGCCCCGAGCGGCCCCAAAATCCCCACCGCGGCCAAGCCCACGCTCACAACATTATAGCCGAGGGAGAGCAGGAGACCACGCCGCACCGTCTGAAGGGCACGGCGAGCTCCTTCAAAGAGCTCCACGACTCGGCCAATCCCGGCGTTCGCCAGGTAAACATCCGCAGAGAGCATGCTGGCCTCAGCGGCCCCGGACACTGCCACGCCCACGTGAGCGCGCGCGAGCGCCCCGGCGTCATTGATGCCGTCGCCGATCATGATGGTCGGCCCGCGCTCCGCGCACTCAGCGATCCGCGCGAGCTTCTCTTCCGGGCTCGCGGCGCCGACCGCAAACTCAAAGAGCTCGTGCCCCGGATCGAGGAGCCCTCTCACCCTCGCGACCGCCTCGGGAGCATCTCCGGACAAAAGCGCCAGGCGATGCCCCAAGGCTTTCAGCTGGAGCAAGCCGTCTCGAGCTCCCTCCCTGAGCGGATCATCGAGCCAAACCTCGCCGACCAAACGCCCAGAAGAGCCCACAAGGACGCGACTTCGCACGGTGCCCGTTTCGAGACGCGGGCAAGCTCCGCCGTCAGGCTGGAGCTCGACCCCCAAGCTCCGCAGGAACCGCTCCGAACCTACCCAGAATGTCCCGAGGTTCGACCTGATTTCGAGGCCAGCCCCGGGTACTTCCTTGACGGCCTCAATTTCGATCGGAGCGCTCGGCGTCAAGGAGCCCAGATCTCGGGCGAGCGCGCGCGCCACCGGGTGGCTCGAGCCCTTTTCGGCGCGCGCGATCAGAGCGCCTATCTCAGGCGTGCCGTGAAACGCAACGACGCTGAGCCGACCTTCGGTCAGCGTCCCGGTCTTGTCGAAGACGAGCAGAGACGGCGTGCCGAGGGCCTCGACGGTCGCCGAGCCTTTAATGAGCACCCGCTCGCGCGCCGCCTGGCCGATCGCTGCACTCAAGGCAAGCGGGGTCGCCATCGAGAGCGCACAAGGGCAGGCCACCACAAGGATCGCGAGAGCTCGCCGCATGCCCTCCTCAGGCGAGACGGTAACGCTCACCCCAACGGCTACCACTAAAGCCAGGGCGATCAGCGCAACTGTGAACGGAGCCGCCCAGCGGTCGATCGTTTGTAAGAGTGGCGCACGGGTACGCAGGGCCTGTTCGACAGACTTCATCAACAAAGCCGCTCGCGAGTCGCTCGCGGCCCTTTCGACCTCAACGACGATCCGGCGGGTCTGATTCGTTCCACCGGCGTACACGCGATCCTCGGGCCCCACGGGCACAGGCGCCGACTCCCCACTCAGGAGGGACAGGTCGAGCTCGGACGCGCCGCGCGCCACCTTGCCGTCCACGGGCACGGCTTCTCCAGAGAACACTTCCACCCATTGACCGGGGCGGAGCTCGTCCGTGGGCACCAGCGTCCCCGAGCCCGCCGGTGCGTCGATATCGCTGAGAAGGCGAGCCTCAGCAGGGGTCACGGTGCTCGCCAGCTCGAGAGCATCGGCGTGGGAAGACTCATGTCGATTGCGCAGGTAGCGACCGACCAGGAGCAAGAAGATGAGCATCGTGATCGAGTCGAAGTAGAGCTCCCCGCGCGAGGTGATCACGCCGTAGATCCCGTACCCATAAGCAGCGGTGATGCCGAGCGCGATCGGGAGATCCATGTGGATCGTCTTCACTCGAAGAGCGCCGAGCGCGCTCTTGAAGAAGATGAGCGAGGCCCAAAGAGCCGGTAGGCTCACGAGCAAACTTCCGACCTCAAAGAGTCGTCGATATGGCTCGCTCATACTGCCCGCGCCATGGCCCACCTCGCCGCTATAGAGCGCAAATGCCATGAGCATCGCGTTTCCGGCCGAAGCAAAGGCAACCCCCATTCGCACAATCAGATCGCGGCGGTCGCGACGCAAACTCTCCCGCGCATGTCCGGCCACAAGCGGCGACGGTGTGTATCCAAGACTGTCCAGGCGAGCAGCTAGCCGGGAGAGGCGCACGCGCTCGGGGAAGAAACGCAGCGATACGGTGCGCTGACTCAAGTCGACGCGAGCCTCTGTGACCGCGGGCTCCAGGCGCGGGAGTCTCTCGACCAGCCACACGCAGGCGGCACAGTGGAGCCCGTCGAGCCCGAGCTCCACGGAACAATCCCCCTCCGGGTGAGGCAGGAGGCGCGCGGCGAACTCTGGCTGATCGAGGCGCGCGTACTTGGAAGCGATCGCGTCGAGAGCGCCCGCAGGTCTCCCGGTCGGCTCCTCTCGCCGCGCGTAATATTGACCAAGATCGGCCGCTTCGAGCAGCTCGTAGACCGTCTTGCAGCCCGAACAACAAAAGCTCGGGCCTCCCGGCCGACCGATTCCGGCTACGGCGGGCAAGCCACAATGGGCACAAGTATCCGAAGTGCGAGGCGTGTCAGTGCTGGCCATGGCAGCTCACCTGAGCCTCCCCTCCCCCGTCCAGCTGGAACGCTCGGCTGCGCTCATAAATCCCAAATAGTCCAACCATCACCAGGACCGCTCCCATGACCCGCGGCAAACGAGCCCCGAACCAGCGGCCGATATGGGCGCTCAGCGCCCCCAATCCGAGCAGGCCCGGCAGCGTCCCGAGGAAGAAGACAAACATGACGAGAGCCCCCTCGAAGGGACCGCCCGCGCCCGCCGAGAGGGTCACAAACGCGTAGAGCGTTCCGCAAGGCAAAAGGGGCGTCGTGAGGCCCAAGACAGCGGCCTTCGTGACAGCATCCTTGCGCTTCAATTGGACCAAGCGCTCCGGGAGGAAGGATGGAACAAACTTGAGGAGGCGCGCCCGGGGTACAAAGGCGAGCGCGCCAAGGAGCACCGTGAGCACGCTCGCCACAAGCGCCGCCACCCGGAACAGCCCGGCTCGCTCTCCGAGCAAATCGAGGCCTCCGCCGATCGCTCCAGCGAGCGCGCCCAGCGCGCTGTACATGAGCGCCCGCTCTCCGTGGTAGACAAAGTGAGCGCGGCCTGAGCGCTCTCCGACCGAATAGAAGGCCACAAACGGTCCGCACATGCCGGCGCAATGGGCGCTCGCGAGCAAGCTCGCGCCGAAAACTCCAGCGAGCAGCCCGAGCGTCATGGGAGCTTCTCCCCAAGACTCTGCTGCCCGCGCCGCGGCAGCTCGAAACGAACCGTCGAATGGAACTCATCTGTGCCTTTTTTGGCCCGAAGGCGCAGCTCCCAAATCCCCGCGCGCGCCCGCATCAGGCGGCCCTCATAGATTCCCGCGTCGTCCGGCGAGAGCGCGAGCTCCTGGCGGTCACTAGCCCGCACGTTGGGGAAGGCGGTCGCCGTGACCTCAAGTCCTTCGAGAGAAGCTCCCTCACTGTCGACCAGGCGCACCCGGAGCGTCCCCTGAGCGCCCTCTGCCCACTCGGCCTCCACGTTGGCCTTCCAGCCGAGCGCTTCACTCTGCGCCATCAGCGCTTTTTTCGCGTCGATGTGGGACGCCTGGGCGTAGTAGTCGGGCTCAATCGCCGCGCTCGGATCGTCGACCGCCAGGCGAATCATCCAGATCCAGCCAAAAACGCCGACACCCAAGAGCAGCACAGGGAGCAGCATGAAAAACGCTCCGGCGCGGGTGAGCGGTTCGCTGGTGAGGGTCGGGGACTGGGGCAAGGCGGCAGCGTTTTTCATGGTGAAGGACCAATCAGTTGATAGTGAATCGTCTGTGTGTCGCCCTGGCCGTCCGACACCGTGACCTTGATCGGAAGCTGGCCGCGGTCGAAGACCCCCGGGGGCATGATCACGAAACCTCCCACGGTCCGCCGCCCGAGCCCCTCGATCGTCACCGGGTTCTCCGGGAGGATGACCCGCCCGCCGAGCTCGGAGGCGACCTTCTCCTGCCCGGAGCTTCCGAACTTGATACTGAGCTCGTAGGTCGCCTCGCTCGACTGGTGATTTTCGATCTTCACGCGGAGCTGCGACTGGACCCCTTCGCTCGTCACGACGTAGGGAGCGCCGACGCCACGCAACACGGTCACTTGGGCATTTTTGCGCAAACCACCCACGAAAATCAGCGCGGCAGTAATCCCCACCAGGAGCACTCCATAGATGATCACGCGCGGCCGGAAGATTCGATTGGTCTGCCCAAGTAGGCTCTTCTGACTCGCATAACGGATCAAGCCCTTGGGCTTTTTGATCTTGGTCATGATCGAGTCACAAGCGTCCACACACTGGGCGCAGGCGATGCACTCGAGCTGGAGACCTTCGCGGATATCGATACCAGTCGGGCATGCCTTCACGCACGCGCCGCAGTCGATACAGTCACCGCTCCCAGCCTTGCCTTTGCCAAAGCTCCGGGGTTCCCCTCGCTTCACGTCGTAGCCGATGATGAGCGAGTCCTTATCAAGGAGCGCCGCCTGCAGCCGCGCGTAGGGACAGGCCACCGTGCACATCTGCTCGCGGAAGTAGGCAAAGTCGAAAAAGACTAGCCCCGCCGTCACGGCCATCACCGCGAAGCCTTGGGGATGCTCCGTCGGCGACTGGCCCATCCAAGTGAAGAGCCGGTCGGCACCGACGAAGTAGGCGAGGAAAATATTGCCGACGACCACCGACAGCAGCAAAAACACGACGTTCTTGGCGATTCGCCGCGCGCCTCCGCCCTTCTTGTCGAGGGCCATCTGCGCTCGCTCATCCCCCTCAAAGAGCCGCTCGATGGGCCGGAACAAAAACTCCATGTAGACGGTCTGAGGACAGCCCCAGCCGCACCAAGCGCGCCCGACGAGCGCAGTGAGCGCGATGATGCCGATGAAGAGGCCGAGGAGGACGAGCATCAACAGGACGCCATCGGTGGGAAGGAACGTCCGACCGAAGAGCGTGAACTGACGCTCGACCACGTCGAGCAACATCAGAGGCTTGCCGTTCATTTTGATGAGCGGCATCAGGGCAAAGAGCGCGATCAGAGCGTAGGCAACGATCCGGCGGCCCGTGAGGAACCGACCCGTGTAGAGGCGCGGACGAATCTGCCTCCGAGTCCCATCCTGGTTCAGTGTGGGGAGGACTCGGCCTTCGTAGAGCCGCGGTGTTGCCATGATCGTCTCTTTGCCCTTTCGTTGTTTATTCGACGAGGGTCCCCTCAGGCGCCTTGCCCGGCATGTTCTTCCCGCGCAAAGTGCCGACGAAGGCGACGACTTGACGCAGCTCCGCGGGCGACAGTTGACGATTCCAGGCAGGCATACCTTTCTCAGGGACGCCGTCCGAGACGATCTGATAGATGTCCATGAGCGTGCCCTTGCCGTGGATCCAGTGCTGGTCGGTCAGGTTTGGACCAATGGAGCCCTCACCTTCGAGGTGACAAGGCGAACATTTCCCGGCGAAAACGCCTTGACCAGCCGCGGTTGTGCCGGCGTCCGCCAGAAGCGGCGCGAGCGACTCCTCAGTGACCGCCTGATTCATGGCTTCTTGAGCCATGATGGCCGCCGCTTCGCGCACGTCGTCCTCATAGGCCGCGAGCACTGACTGACCGTTGCCGACCCAGTAGTGGAAAAGGTACGCCAAGGAGAACCAGAGCGTCCCCCAGAAGAGCCATACCCACCAGCGCGGCATCGGGTTGTCGAACTCTTGGATCCCGTCGTACTCGTGATCCAAGAGAGAGACATCGGAGCCGCTGTCCTTTCGTTCTTCACTTTCCATCGTCGTCTCGTCCTTCACGGCGTTCATTCCTCGTCTCCTCCGAGCGGGAGCCTGCGCAGCTCATCGAACTCAGCCTGCGAACCGCGGCGGAAGGTGCGCACGACCACGGTCACGAACACGACAAGGAACAAACACAGGCCTACCTCCGCATAAAAAGAGAGGTTTGCTGCGCTCATCACGTCCGAGAGTTTCACTTGTCACCTCCCGCGCTCGCGGTCTTCACAGGCGCCTGCTCAGAAGGAGCCGGCTCTACCTTGGGCTTCTTCTTGAGATCGGTCCCCAGCCGCTGGAGGTATGCGGTGAGCGCTACGATCTTCTTTCCTTCGAGCCCGGCGCGGCCGCCTTGCTTCTCGATCTCCGCGGCGATCTCCTGCGCCTGAGCCCGGGCCATCTCCTCGGCGCTCTTCAGCGCCTCGCCGTAGGGCACGCCGAGCATCGCCATGGTGTCGACGCGGGACTGGATCACACCAAACTCAATGTCGTCCTCGAGCAGCCACGCGTACGGCGGCATGATCGAGGCGGGAGAAGTCGAGGTCGGCTGCTCCATGTGGCGCACGTGCCAAAGGTGCGGATATTTCCCGCCGACGCGCGCCAGGTCGGGACCGATGCGCCGCGAGCCCCACTGGAACGGGCGATCGTAGACGAACTCGCCCGGCTTCGAATACTCACCGTACCGCTCGGTCTCGGCCCGAATCGGCCGAATCATTTGAGAGTGGCAGTTATAACAGCCCTCTTCGATGTAGATGTCCCGTCCGTAGAGCTCGAGGGGCGTGTAGGGCGTGACCGTCGCGATGGTCGGGACGTTCGAGCGAATCAAGAACGTCGGGATGATCTCGAACAGCGAGGCCACGACCACCGCGATCGTCACCCAAACTGTGAACTTGAGCGGACGCCGCTCCCAAGCGCGGTGCCAAGCGGCCTGGGCGAAGTAGCGCAGCCTGTGTCCCGCGGGAGAAAGCGTGGAGTGGAAGGGAATGATGAGGCGCGGCTCTTCACCTTGGTAAGGAGCGAGCGCGGGCGCGCTCTGAACCGGCTCTTCGTACTTCGACGGACGAGCCGCCCAAGTCATGACGATGTTGTAGGCGCCGAGCAGAATGCCGAGGACGTACATCGAGCCTCCGATCACGCGGACCCAGTACATCGGGATGATGCGGACCACAGTCTCGATGAAGTCCGGGTAAGCGAGGCGACCCGTCTCGTCGAAGGCGCGCCACATGAGCCCCTGGGTCACACCGGCCGCGTAGATGGCGACGATGTAAAACAGGATGCCCAAAGAGCCGATCCAGAAGTGGACCTCAGCCAGCTTGGTCGAGTAGAGCTTCTTGGTCTGGAAGACGCGCGGCGCGAGCCAGTAGAGCATGCCGAAGGCCATGAAGCCGTTCCAGCCGAGGGCGCCCGAGTGCACGTGAGCGATGGTCCAGTCGGTGTAGTGGCTCAAGGCGTTGACGCTCTTGATGCTGAGCATCGGACCTTCGAAGGTCGCCATGCCGTAGAAAGTGATGCCGACGACGAAGAACTTCAGGACCGGATCTTCGGCGACCTTGTTCCAAGCGCCGCGCAGGGTCAAAAGCCCGTTGATCATGCCGCCCCAAGAGGGCATCCACAGCATGACCGAGAACAACATGCCGAGCGTTGAGGCCCACTCCGGCAGCGCTGTGTAGTGGAGGTGATGCGGGCCGGCCCAGATGTAGATGAAGACGATCGACCAGAAGTGGAGGATCGAGAGTTTGTAGGAGAAAACCGGGCGATTCGCGGCCTTCGGCAGGAAGTAATACATGAGCCCGAGGAAGGGCGTCGTCAGGAAGAAGGCCACCGCGTTGTGCCCGTACCACCACTGCATGAAGGCATCTTGGACGCCCGCGTAGATGGGGTAGCTCTTGAGGAGCCCTGAGGGGAGCACCAGGTTGTTGAAGATGTGTAAGATCGCGACGGTGACGATGGTGGCGATGTAGAACCAGATCGCGACGTAGAGGTGTCGCTCACGGCGCTTCGCGATGGTCCCGAAGAAGTTCACCGCGAAGAGGACCCAGACGACGGCGATAGCGATATCGATGGGCCACTCGAGCTCCGCGTACTCCTTCGACTGGCTGATGCCGAAAGGCAGCGTGAGGGCAGCGGCGACGATGATCGCTTGCCAGCCCCAGAAGTGGATGTCCGCCAAGCCATCGGAGAAGACCCGCGCCTTCAAGAGACGTTGGCTCGAGTAGTAGACGGCCGCGAAGATCGCGTTGCCGGCGAAGGCGAAGATGGCCGCGTTCGTGTGAAGCGGGCGCAGCCGGCCGAAGGTGAGCTGAGGCAAGCCGAAGCTGAGTTCGGGGCGAACCAGCATCAGGGCGAGCCAAAGCCCTATGAGAGTGGCTACCGCGGCCCAGAAGATCGTCGCCATGACGAACTTGCGGGTGATCGCATCGTTGTAGGTAAAATTCTCTGTGCGCCCTGACATGCGCCAGGGCCATGAGCAAAAGAGGTGCCACGGGTGGGAAATCACTCATTTCCCAGTCACTACGCGGATCTCCAGCGCGGAGGCGCCTAAACCCACCCGGCCCCAGCGCATAATTTGCGCCAGGAGCCCCTCTGGTGCAAATTATGCGCTGACCACTGGTCTCTTATCTTTAAGAGGGTTTTCTCGTGGTTTTCGCTGGGCCCGGAGGCTCACCGCGCCGCCCTCGGGTTTCACTCGCTCACAGGCGCGTCTTGGTGCGCGCCGAGGGGCAACCGGAGCCGGAAAGTCGTCCCGGCCGAGCTCGACTCATAGGTGAGCGAGCCCTCGTGTTCTCTCACAATCTCCGAACAGATGGCGAGCCCGAGGCCAGTGCCGTCCGCCTTGGTCGTCACGAAGGGTTCAAAGACGTCCATCCCCTCCGGAATGCCCGGGCCGGTATCCGTAACCTCGACGTAGTACTCGCCCGTGTGAGCGCCCGTACGGACCGTCAACTGCCCACCGTTCGGCATCGCCTCGGCGGCGTTATGACAGAGGTTCAAAAACACCTGCTGCATCTTGTCGGCGTCGGCGAAGACCAAAGCTCCCTCGTCCCCAAACTCCCGCACCACCTCAATGTTCTGACGTCCCCGGCTCATCCCCGCGAGCACGGATTCGATGATCCTCGTGACGTTCACCCGCTTCCGATCGAGCCTCCTCCGGCCCGACAGAGCGCGGAACTCGTTCACCAGGCGGCTCAGTCGTTCGACCTCCGTCAAGCAGGAATCTACCTTATTTACAGCCTCATCGGCGTCAGCGCCGATGCGCCCAAGACGGCGTCGGAGCGCTTGCAGCTGGAGCGCCATGTTGTTCAGCGGATTGCCGATCTCGTGGGCGAGCATGGACGCTGTGGTGCCCACCGTGGCCACACGCTCTCGATCCATGAGCTCAGCCTGAAGGCGCACCTTCTCGCTCACGTCGCGAATGAACGCTCCGTACTTGGCCCCAAAGCTCTCATCACCGAGCGGCGTGATCGAAAGTTCAATCGGGAACTCGGCGCCACTCGAGCGGCGCGCCGAGACGAGGCGAATCCGTCCGATGGCTTGTTTCTTCCCGGTGCTCTCGTAGCGAGCGACGTAAGCCTTGTGATGTGAGGCGTACGGCTCAGCCATCAGGATGCGCACGTCGGCGCCGATGAGCTCATGGAGCGAGTACTCAAACATCCGAGACGCCGCCGGGTTGGCGAATACGATGCGTCCCTCCGAGCAAATAAAGATGATCGCGTCGGGGCACGTAGCCGCGACCCGCAAGAAGGCTTCCCCCATGGCCGCTACAGCGGGCAGGATACTCGCGTCCTGCTCGGTCGTCGCATCGTCTGCCATTTCCCGACATTCATGGCATGTTCGGCCCGAAAGATGGACCCACGCCGCCCACCGCGCACAATTTGCCGGAACCAAGCCCCAAGGGCTCGGCACGGCTCGTGCTTATGGGACGAGAGGACTTCATGGGAAAAGGCCGCGTACTCATAGTGGATGACGAAGCGACCGCGCGGAGCGCGCTCGCAGAGATCTTGAACGACGAAGGATTTTCGGTGCGGACCGCCTCGGACGGCTTCCGTGCGCTCGCGGCGGCGGAGGCTTTCCGTCCCGACGTGGTGGTGACCGATATCAAGATGCCGGGCATGGACGGCCTCGAGCTGCTCGGCCGCTTGAAGGAGTTCGACCCGGAGATCGCCGTCATCCTGGTGACCGCCTTCGGAGCCGTGGGGACCGCGGTCCAGGCGATGCGGAGCGGCGCCACCGACTACTTGGTCAAGCCTCTCAACAGCGATGAGCTCCTGGTCGTGCTCGAGCGAGCCGTCGAAGGCGTGGAGCTCCGTCGAGACGCGCGCCGGATGCGACAGCAGCTCGCCGACCGCGTCCGCTTCGACAACCTGATCGGCGAGTCCGCCGAGATGCAGCAGATCTTTAAGAGTGTGGTCCAGGTCGCTCCCACCCGCGCCACCGTGCTCATCACCGGAGACTCCGGAACGGGCAAGGAGCTCGTGGCGTCGGCGATCCACCATCACTCGGACCGAGCCCACAAGCCCTTCGTCAAGCTGCACTGTGCGGCTCTCGCCGAGTCGTTGCTCGAGAGTGAGCTCTTCGGACACGAGCGAGGCGCGTTTACGGGCGCCGAACGGCGGCGCATCGGTCGCTTCGAACAGGCCAACGGCGGAACGCTGTTCCTCGACGAAATCGGAGAGATCTCGCCCACGACCCAGGTCAAGCTGCTCCGCGTGCTTCAGGAGCACGAGTTCGAACGGGTCGGCGGCAATGAAGCGATCAAAGTCGACGTCCGATTGGTCGCTGCCACGAACCGAAACCTGAAGCAGATGGTCGACGAGGGGAAGTTCCGCGAGGACCTCTTCTATCGCCTCAACGTGATCAACCTGAAGCTCCCAGCGCTCAAAGATCGCAAAGACGACATTTTCCGTCTGGCCTGTCACTTCCTCGAGAAATTCTCCAAGGAGAGCCACCGCTCGGACCTACGCTTCAGTGACGAGGTGGCCCGCCTGCTCCTCGCCTACGAGTGGCCCGGCAACGTGCGCGAGCTCGAGAACGTGATCGAGCGGGCCGTCGTGCTGGCCGAGGGAAACGTCATCGAGACGCGCCACCTGCCCCTCGAGCTTCAGCAGCTCCGCGGCGAAGAGTCCAAGATCCCGAAGATCCCCGGAGCCACTCTCGCGGAGATCGAGCGCTACGCGATCCTCGAGACCCTCGCCTACGTGGGCGGCTCGACGACTCGCGCGGCGGAGATGCTCGGCATCAGTGTGCGCAAGATCCAGTACCGGCTGCACGATTACGCCGAGGCGCCCAAAGGGCGGGCGCCCATGCTCGCCCACTCCGGGCGGACGAGCGAAGCTCCGCAGAAACAAGACGCCGAGTGAGTCAGCTCAAGCTCCGAGGCATGCCTCGATCTCTGCCACGCTCTTCGGCGCGCTCGCGCTCAGAATGACGGGGTCTTCGTCCGTCACGAGCACGTCATCTTCGATGCGAATGCCCCGGACGCTGCGGAAGCGCTCGACCTCGGCCCAGCGGATCTGTCGAGCGATCGTGCGGTCTTCTTTGGCGCGTCGGAGCAAGAGAGGCGAAAAATAGAGGCCCGGCTCGATCGTCACGACCATGTCGGGCTCAAGGACCCGATTCAGGCGCAACGCGCGAAACGCCGGATGGTCCGCGCGCTGCGCCTCCGGTCCGTAGCCCGCCCGATCTCCGAGATCTTCCATATCGTGGACATCGAGTCCGAGCAGGTGCCCAAGACCGTGCGGGAAAAAGACGCTCAATGCGCCCGAATCGAAGAGGTCCCGGGGAGCCCCTTCGAGGAGCCCGAGCCCGACGAGTTCTCCCGCCATCAAGAGGCAAGCTCTCTCATGGAGCTCACCATAAGAGACCCCTGCACGAGCGCCTGCAATAGCGTCGAGCTGGACCCGGAGCACCGCCTCGTAAGCCTCCCTCTCGACGCCGGAGAAGCGCCCCGAGCTCGGCCAGGTCCGCGTCACATCTCCCGCGAACCCTTCGGGAGTTTCGCCTCCGACGTCGCAGAGCAGGAGACCGGGTCCGAGCAGGCCACTCGAGTCCGGCTGGTGCAAGACTTCGCCGCACATCGTGACGATCGAGCCATACGCAGGACGGAGCGCGCTCTCTCCGAGCCGCGCCTCCATCTGCGCTCGCACCTGGTATTCGCGAGAGGCGCGCCGGGCCACTCGCATGCCCTGTTCGTGAGCCTTGCCACTCTCGCCCGCCGCAAAGCGCAATTGTTCGAGAGCCCAGGCGTCGTGCCTGAGGCGCAAATCCACCATCACTTGAGCCAGAGCCTCATCCCCGTCGACGAGGTCGGGACCGGACTGAGCTTCGACGGTTCGATCGAGGAGCGCGGACAGCCAGAGCGCCGTCTCTTCATCCTGGGGAGGCAAGGTCGCCATCCCGGCGCGCGGCTCAAAATCGCCGAGGGGACGGACCTCGAGACCGAGCTCTTCGCTGAGCTCCTCATAGGTGGGCGGAGGGCCTGACCAAAGGGCCTCCTCCGGGTCACGCTCGAGGAGGTAGAGTCGCTCCACTCCGTCTTCGACGACAAAGAGCGCTCCTTCCAGATGCCGACCTGTGAAGTAGAGAAAATGGCTCTCAGCCCGAAACGGGTAAACGTTGTGGGCGAAGTTCCGCGGTCGGGCAAAGCCGCTCGGCAAGCAGATCGACCCGAGACCGTTCGGCCCGAGCTCTGCCCAGAGGCGCGCCCGCCGGGCTTCGAAGGCGGCGCGCGGACTGCGCGGGGGCTCCCAAAATTGCGCTGACATGACCTATGAAAAAACGAATCCCGAAAGAGGATATCCCGTGCTTGAGTGGAGGCGATGTCAATGCTGAGCCCAAAGCGCCCCGGCCATCTTGAGGTGAAAGACCTCGGCGTGGGAGTTGGCCTCCGGCCCAGACACTACCAGGAAATCCTGAGCGAGGGGCATCCCGTCGGATTTTTCGAGGCCATCAGCGAGAACTATATGAGCGGCGCCGCAAAACCGCTCTATTTCCTCGACCAGGTTCGCGAGCGTTATCCTGTCGTTCTGCACGGCGTCTCATTGTCCATCGGAGCTGCCGAGGAGCCCGATCGCGAGTACCTGACGCAACTCAAGAAACTTGTCGACCGCGTCGATCCGCCCTGGGTCACGGACCATTTTTGCTTTTCCAGCGTCGGACGAACCCACCTCCACGATCTGCTCCCGCTCCCTTACACCGAAGAGATGGTGCGCCGAGTCGCCCGGCGCGCCCGCTTCATCCAAGACTACCTGGGGCGCCCCTTCGGGCTCGAAAATACCTCAAGTTACTTGGCCTACACCCAGAGTGAGATGAGCGAATGGGAGTTCATCCGTGCGGTCCTGGAAGAAGGGGACATCGGCCTCCTCTTCGACGTCAACAATGTCTTCGTCTCCTCCTTCAACCATGACTTCTCAGCCCTCGAGTTCATCCGCGAGGTGCCCCATGAGCGGATCCTCCAGATCCACATGGCCGGTCATACGCATCACGGAACGCACATCATCGACACCCACGTCGGCCCTTGTCCCGATCCCGTGATCCGGCTTTACGAGGAGACGATCCGCCTCGCAGGGCCGATCTCGACCCTCGTCGAATGGGATGATCAGATCCCTCCTCTTGCCCAGGTGCTCGACGAAGCTCTGCGTCTCGGGAAATCTCGCGCAAGAGCGCTCGAGAGCGCGGATTTCGCGCCCCTCTCGCGCTCATCGTCCCCCCTGTCCACGCGCAGGACCTCTTCCGCCAGCATCTCCGTGCGGCCTTTACCGGAGGCGCGCGTTTTCCCCGAGCCCCTGAGTCAGCTTCAAGCTGGACTTTGCGCGTCCATTCTCCGCGCGGAGCCTCTAGCGCTCGACCCCGAAGAGCGAAGCTTGGCCGAGCTCCGCTTCACCGGGAACGCTCGGCTCACGCCCGTCGAACAGATCGAGATCTACCGCCGCCAGTTCGTCTTGCGGCATGTGGAGTCGCTCCAGGAAGACTATCCGGGACTTCTCGCCCTCTACGGGGAAGATCCCTTCGAAAAGCTCGTACTCCTCTATTTGGCCTCCCATCCCCCGAGCGAATATTCGCTCCGGAGCCTCGGCTGGGAGCTGCCTCGATTCCTGCGCGATCAGTTCAAGAAAAAAGCCCAAGACGGCGACCCTCCGCTGCCGAACATGGCCGGACTCGATCCACTGGCTCCCGAAGAGAAGGCAGCGTTTGTCCTGGAGATGGCGGAGCTCGAACGAGCCTACTTGCGGGCCTTCGACGCGCCTCAAACGAGTTACCTCGAGTTCTCCGACTTGCTCTCCCTGTCCCCCGAGGCCTGGACGAGCGCAAAGTTCACCCTCGCGCCCTCCGTCTCCCTCCTCACCTTCGACTATCCCGTCGCCGATGTGCGCCGCGCCTCGCGAAGGGAGAAGCCCTGGCCCCCCCTGTCCCCTGCCCCGCGACGCCTCATCATCTATCGCCACAGAGACCTCGATCTCTATGACAAGGAGCTCTCGAAGGAAGCCTTCGAGCTCCTCTTAGCATTCAGCGCAGGGCAGCGCTTCGGAGAGGCCTGTGAAGAAGTGGCGACAGGCGCCGAAGGCGCCGCGGAGAGGCTCGAGAGCGGCCTCGGCCCCTGGTTTCGCGAGTGGACGGAGCTCGGGCTCTTCAGCGCCTTTTAGCCGACAATGTCGAAGGGATAGGTGCCGTCCGTGTAGGCGCGACGGGCGATGCGATCTCTGAGCTCGTCCTCGTTGCGCGAGAGGTGCTCGAACTGGCGCCGGACGCGCTCTTCTGCGCCGCCCGTGAAGAGGTTCGCGGCGTCGATCATCCGCTCTGCTCCGACCGTCGACACTCGCTGCACCTCCGTTTGCACGCGGATGAGGACAGAGAGCCACACCGCGAGCTCGAGGGCGGCGTTGGCGATCCTGCGATGCGCATGTTGATGTTCGACGAACTCTGCGCCGTGACTCGTGAACTGGTGGCGCACCTGGTTGCCGAGCTCCCGGGTCAAGAGCTCGAGAGAGCGCAGGCGACAACCAGGCGCCCCTTCCGTCGGAGAGACATGCCGCGACGACCAGAGCCTCTCTACGACCCCCTTGGGTCCTTCGGGCAACGGAGAAGGAAGGGGCGGCAAGCTCACCTGAGGCCCGCCTTTTCTGAGCTCGCGGGTCGCCTCCAGGACCACAAAGGACTCGAGCGCTAAGTCGGAGCCGTCGAGCAAGGCGAGCGCGCGGGTGTCCGCCCAGCGCCGCGACTGCGTCACGTCGCCTGAAAACGCGGCCGCGCCGTGAAGCTCGCGTGTTGCGTCGAGCACCCGCGCCGAAATGCGGCTGGCGGCGAGGCGCGCGAGGCCCCGCTCCAGCGGATCTGCGGTGCCAAAGGCGTCGCCGATGCCGGCCACCAAATGGACCAAACTCTGCAGCGCGAAGGTCTCCGAGAGGAGCACGGCGACGCGCTCCTGGACCGAAGGGAAGTTCCCCACGGGGCGTCCGAAGGCGCGCCTTTGATTGAGGCGCTCGATGGTGTCCGAATAGGCGCGGATCGAGGCGCCGGTGATCGCTGCCGATAAGAGCAGTCGCGCCTCCGACAAACCGCTCATCACTGCCCGGAAGCCCTTACCGTATTCGCCGAGGATCGCTTCCTTCGGCACCAGCGCGCCATGAAAGGAGATTTCTGCGACGCCGGAGGCGGGGAGCACGTCACTTCGGACCGGTTCGCGGATCACCTCGGGGCTCGAGGGCACGAGGAACGCCGTGAGGCGCGGCTTGTTCCCCGGTTGCGAGGGAGTCGTGCGCGCGACCACCACAAAGTGGGTCGCAAAGAGGCCGTTCGTCACCCAGTGTTTTCGGCCAAAAATCCGGAATCCGTCCCCCTCGGGCTGCGCGTAGGTCTGGACCTGGCTCGCGTCACTGCCCGGGCTCGCCTCCGTCATCGCAAAGGCAAACACCGAATCGTCCCGGAGCGTGGGCTGGATTTCGGGAGTGCCGTAGGAGGCGACGAGCTTCCGTCCGAGCGCATGGTGAGCGATGAAGGAGAGGGCCGTCGAAGGATCGGCGCCGCCGAGCTGCTCAACAAGCCGCGCCTCGAGCAAGAGGCTCATGTCATTGCGCGGCTTCAAGAGATCGAGCGCGCGGAGGCGCAGAACCCCTCCGAGGTCCTCGGCCTTTCGGAGCTGCGTGAAGGTCGGTTCGAGGCTCGCGAGCTCCGAAGGAGAAATGAGCGGATAGACCTCTGAGCCGTCGACGCGCAGACGCCCGAGGAAGAGGTCACGAAACAGAGTCCGTTTGATCTCTCCGCTCACGACTCTTGGCATCCTAGGGGATGCCCCCGGCATTCGAGAAGCCTGAGGGCGCGTTTCTGCCGAGCGAGCCCCAGGCCAGCGAGCGCGCGATCTCAGGCTGCGTCCCCCGCCGCGGCCTAGCCGTGGCTTTTTGGCTTGTTTCTTGCTTTCGCGAGGCGGAATTGGTACCCGACAGGACTGTCGTGGAGTCCGTTCAAGAAGTCCTAGAGAGAGCCGTGCGAGCGCGAGGCGCTGCCTTGATGGCAGTGCTGAACGTCACGCCTGACTCCTTTTCGGACGGCGGACTCTTCACCGACCCGAGCGCCGCGCGCGCGCAGATCGATCGCTTTCTCGAAGAGGGCGCCGAGATCATCGACATCGGACCTGAATCCTCTCGCCCCGGCTCGAGCCCCGTGCCCTCGGAGCTTCAGCTCACCCGCGCCGAACCCTCGCTCAGGTACGCCCTGGAGCGAGGGGCTCTCGTCTCCATCGACACAACGTCGCAAGCTGTCGCTCGCGCATGCCTGAAAATGGGTGTGCACATCGTCAATGACGTGTCATGCCTGGGAGATGAGGACTTGGCGCGCGTGGTGCGCGACTCCGACGCCCACCTCATCCTCATGCACAGCCGGGGCTCCATGCAGTCGATGAGCTTCTCCTCCTACCCGTCCGATGCTTACGAGGACCCGGTCCGCGACGTGCGAGACGAGTGGGAACGAGCGCGCGATCGAGCTGTCCGAGCAGGCCTCCATCCTGAGCGCATTTGGTTCGATCCCGGGCTCGGCTTCCACAAGAGCGCCGAGCACAGCCTCGAGATTCTGCGCCGACTCTCCGAGTTTCGGGGACTCGAAGCCCCGATCGTCGTCGGCGCGAGCCGCAAGAGCTTCCTGCGCGGCTTTCAAGGCGAGAGCCCCGCCAGGCGGCTCGGAGGATCGATCGCAGCCGCTCTCCATGCCGTGAGCGCGGGGGCCAGTGTGCTGCGCGTCCACGATGTCCACGAAACCTCCCAAGCCCTCGGCGTGATGCACGCTCTCAAGAGGGGGCTTGATGCTTGAGCTCATTGGGCGCTCCCTGGCCATCCGCACGCCCATTGATGCGCTGCGCGCGATCGCGGACATCGCTGTCGTTTATTACGTCTTCTACCGGCTTCTGCTCGTCGTCAAAGGGACCAAAGCCGTCCAGATCGGCATCGGCCTCGTCCTCTTCTTCCTCCTCTATTTGATCGCCGAGCGCCTCGGCTTGAAGTCAGTCGAGGCCCTGGTCCGGGTGCCCCTGGAGTCGCTCCTGATCGTCAGCGTCGTCGTGTTCCAGAGCGACATTCGGCGTGCCCTTGAGCGTTTCGGGAGCAAGACCTTCCTCTCTGGCGCGCATCGCGCACAACAGACCGAGGTGATCGACGAGGTCGTGGAGGCCGCGCGCATCCTGTCCCGGCACCGCATCGGCGCCATCATCACTATCGAACAGGAAGCGAACCTCGACGAATTCGTCGGCAACAATCGCGGCATCGACGTCGACACCAAGGTCAACGCAGACTTGCTCGTGACGCTGTTCGTCCCCGAGGGCATCAACAAGCTGCACGATGGCGCGGTGATCATCCGGAACCTCCGGGTCGCCAAGGCCGGCGTCTTCTTCCCCATGCCCAAAGAGGGAAGTTTCGACCCGAGCTTCGGCTCTCGGCATCGGGCCGCTCTCGGCATCACCGAGGAGACGGACGCGGTGGTCGTTGTGGTCAGCGAAGAGCGCGGGACCATCAGCTGCTGCTTCAACGGAAACATCGCCGCCGACCTCGAGGCTCCCGAGCTGCGCGACATGCTGCTGTCGATCCTCGACCCCAAGGCACAACGCAGAAAGCGCCGCAGCACCCGCTCCCGCGCCCAGGAACGCATCGCTCACTCGGAGCCCCCGCCGAAGCTGGATTTGCCGCAGGTTGAGCGCGCCTCCAGCATTCCCCCTCCCCCGCTGAACCCGAGCCCTCTGCCGCCTCCCCTGCGCAAGAGCATCCGCCCGGAAAGCCCGAGCTTCGATTCGGATAGTGACGAGCTCCGGGGACCGAGCCAGCCCCGCCCCATGCCGCGAGCTGGGAGTCAGCCCAATGACCCGAGTGGAGATCCGTCGTCATGAAGTCATGGCTTCGAGAGACGTTCACCGAGAACCTCTCGCTCAAAGCGCTCGCCCTCGTCTTCTCCCTGATCTTCTTCGGCTACGTCCACGGCCAGGAAGACATTCGCGATAAGACCCTCGGCGTGCCGGTGGTGAGTCTGCCGCCGGACGGCGGCGCACGCGAGCTCATGACGCGCATCCCCGCCACCGTACATGTCACGCTGCGCGGTCCTTCTCGGGCTATCAATAAACTCATCCAAGAAGGCATCGCCCCCGTCGAGGTCGACCTCAGAAGCGGCGACACCGAAAAAGTCACCTTCTCGCCCTCGTCCTTTCATATCCCGAGCGACGTAAAGGTGATCGCCGTCGATCCCCCGGAGATCCCCCTCGAGTGGGAGGACGTCATCACGCGCAGGCTCCCGCTCCAGGTCTCTCTGACAGGGTTGCCCGCCCGGGGGCACGAGGTGTCCGGACCCCCGGAGCTCGATCCCCGGGAAGTCACGGTCCGAGGTCCTGTTAGCCGCGTCGAGGTCCTGCAGTTCGCGCGGCTCGAGGCCTTCGACGTCACCGGGCTCGGCCAAGGCACTTACACGCGACGCATCGCCCTCGACTCGCCGGGACCTTCCGTGCGTTACCTCGGCTCTCAGGCGGCGACCGTCACCATCCGCATCGCGGAGCGCAAGATCGAACGCCTGTTCTCAGCTTTACCCGTCGAGGTGATCGGTCCCCCTCACGCAACAGCTTTGCCCAAGACCGTCGACGTGACGGTCGTCGGTCCCCCCGAGGTCATCTCCAACCTGAGGCCGGCTCAGATCGTTCCTCAGGTGAACCTGATAGAGCAACAAAAATGGACCGCGGAGCAGCCCCACGGCTCAGCTTCCGCCCAGGTGTCCGTCTCTTTGGCGCACGCCGACGCGCAGATTCAGCCTCCCACGGTCATCGTGAAGTGGTGAGCGAAGAGCTCACTTGGGTGCGGAGAAGAATGTGAGATCGAGGCGCGAGCCAGCGTTCTGGTAGTAGGCCTGGACGCTCACACGCAGCCGCTTCGCTACATACCAGCGCTCGAGCTGCGAGCGGACGCGCGCGAACGGCTGCCCCGAAAAGGGCGTGCGCTCTTCTTCATGAACCCGACGCAGCTCCGCGACGCTCGGACTCAGCATCGGCGCGACCATCCGGTCGAGATAGAGACTAGCCCGCGCTCGCCGCCGAAAAATCCTCTGCACCTCGAGTCGACCGAGACCTTCTGCCCGCGCCGCCTCCCAGAGAGCCGCCTCACCCCGCACCTCAGTGATCGCAAGCGCCTCGGCCCTTTGGGACTGTTCTCGGACCTCTTCGGGGCTCGGCTCAGGATCGACCGCGAGCTCCGCGAGCAGCGTCTCACCGATCGCCCGCTCGAGCGCGACCTGCACGTGATGTTTTCGGTAGGGGACCTCACCGGGGAGATGCGCAGGATCGGCGAGCGCGACCAAGCGGGCCTCAAAGGCCAGCTCCCGAGCCATGATGAAGTGAGGCTTTTTGGCGCCGCCTGTCTCAGGCGCAAAAAAGCGAGCGATCACCCGATCCGCCGGGACCGTCACCACCTCTTCGGCTCGCGTCGCGCCGGACGAGACGAGCGCGCCCGCGAGCAGAGACGAGCCGGCGAGCGTCCGCAGCGAGAATCGGCGGACCGACCTCATCAGTTCAGCGGCGCTCCGCCGCCCGCCTTTGGGTCGGAGGATCGGGCTCGAAGGCCTCTTTCCCGTCCACAGCGGACGAGGAAGAGGGCACCGAAACAACGGTAGCACCCCGGCGCTCAGGAGAGGCTCGGCCCCCGTGCCGATGCAGAACGAATTCGGCGAAGACCAAGACCTTCTCGAGCTCTCGCGAGCCCAGGCCATCGAGCACGTCGAGGATCTGGCGGCGCACACTGTCGGCGCCGCGGTAGCGCGACCCCGAGTCATCTCCGACCCGTCGCGGTCGCGTCTCAGCGGCGCGAGTGGGGTCAGGCAGAGGCGAGCTCTCCGGCGGGACGGCTGCACGAACCACGCCCTCGAGGGCGTGGGCCGAGAGCCAGGCTTCCATGAAGACGCGCAGGCGCTCACTGCGAAACTCGAACCAGCGCTCGCGCTCGACGGAGTAGCTCATGAGCACGTCCTTGAAGCGGCGGAACGCACCTTTCCCATCGATGGCCTGGGAGAGGCGGCGCTTGACCTCCTCGTCCTCCACCATCGGAATGAACCTCTCCATCCAGCGGTACTGCTCCCGGGAGCTCACCGGATCGATGCGCAGATAGCTCGGGTCCGTCGCGATGCGAGAATGCATCCCAGGGTCGGCGATCCCGTCTACGACGCGGATGACCTCACCGGTAGCGATATGAAGGTAGCTGTGGACCTCGGGCGCATTGTTCTCGAATGCATCCTCCAGTGCCTCCCAATCGACGGGGACGGTGCGTAGCGGTTTACCTTCAGACATGGAGAAGCCTCAGCCTACAAGAACTAAGAAAACGGACCCGTTCCAAGCCACAATCATGCGCCGGGTGCGTGATAAGTTCAACAGCCGGCACGGCGAGTTCATGCCCACGGGAGGATACCGATGGACCACCAAAGAACCGTCCAATGGACCAGTATTCTCCCCACCATGGATTCTCTCCCAGGCGCACTCCGCGCCTGCTACATAACTTCACAAAGAAACCCAAGGAGATGGGCGCAGCCTCACGGCGACCGTTTGCCTGCACAGCGGTGCAAAGAATTCCGATGCGGCGCGAACAAGCCCCTAGCGCGCCCGGCGCATCGCCGCGTCCTCTGCACAAACCCGCACTGTCTCGTGATAGGCGCGCCGCGCTGCCTCCGAGAACGCGGCATTTTCCGGAGGTTCAAAGGCCCGATCGAGCTCGAAGGCATCCCGAGCGATCTCCTCGCTGGCAACAAGCCCAGCTCCCAAAGCAGCCAAGAGCCCAGCGCCCCGAGCCGTCGACTCGACGTCGCGCCCGCGTTTCACCGCCAACCTCGTGAAATCAGAGAGAAGTTCGAGGAGCAGGTCATTCTCTGACGCTCCACCGTCGACGCGAAGCTCCGCCAAGGCGGGGAGCCCGGCGCCGTGCAGATCGCCCGCGACCGTCTCGATCAAATCCGTGACTTCGTGAGCGATTCCATCGAGGACCGCACGCGCGATATGACCACGGGTCGTTCCCCGAGTCAGCCCTGCCAGAAGGCCCCGAGCGTCGGGAAGCCAATGGGGCGCAGCTAGACCGGCGAGAGCGGGCACAAACACCACACCTCCACTGTCGGGAACTGTGCGAGCAAGCGCTTCCACTTCCTTCGCTGACGAGATCATTCCGAGGGAGTCGCGTAAAAATCCGACCGCGGCCCCGGCGGTGAAAGCCGACCCCTCGAGGGCGTATTGGACGCGCTCCCCGAGCTTCCAGGCAGGCGTGGTCAGAAGGCCCGACAAGCTCTTGACCGCCTGATCGCCCGTGGTCACGAGCAGGAACGCCCCTGTGCCGATGGTGCACTTCCCTTGACCGGGATCGAGAGCACCTTGCCCAAAAAGCGCCGCGTGTTGGTCGCCCGCGATGCCGGCGATCGGAATGCCGTCGGGAAGGCCAGGGAAGCCGGAGGTGCGCGTGGCGATTTCGTTCGACGCGATCACGCGCGGGACACAGGCCTTCGGGACCGAGAAGAGCTCGAGCAGATCGTCGTCGAACTTCCCTGCGCGCAAATCGAAGAGCAACGTGCGCGAGGCGTTGGTGAACTCGATGATATGAGGAGCAGCGGCGCCTCCGAGCCGCGCGGTGAGATAGCTATCGATCGTGCCGAAACAAAGCTCCCCTCTCTCGGCCCGCTCTTGGAGACCTGGATTGTTCTTGAAGAGCCACTCGAGTTTCGTCGCCGAAAAGTAGGGATCGATGACGAGCCCCGTCTTGTCTTGGATGAGCGCCGCTTGGGCCGAGGCGCGGAGTTCGTGGCAGCGCTCACTGGTGCGCCGGTCTTGCCAGACGAGCGCGGGGGCCACCGCCTTGCCGGTCTTGCGTTCCCAGAGCAGCACAGTCTCCCGCTGATTCGTGAGACCGATGGCCGCGATGCGACGCGCAGCGCCAGGCGTGAGCGCGAGCACATCTCCCACCGCGCCGACCACGCTCTGCCAAATTTCCTCAGCGTCGTGTTCGACCCAGCCGGGCGCTGGGAAGTGCTGCGGGAAGTCGCGCGTCTTTCGAGTGAGCGCGCGGAACTTGAGTGAACCTGTGCTCTCGTCTGGCGCGAGTTGGTAGAGAACCGCCGTCGTCCCCGTAGTCCCTTGATCGATCGCGAGCACGAGAGCCTCCTCTTGAGCTCCTGAGCCGGGGCGCACATCCGCTAAAGACACCATCGAGGTCACTCTACAAGAGCTTGTCACCGGACGCGCGTCCCTTGCCCCACTTGCGCGCGATGCTGCGAAAGGCGCCGCTGTCCGCGTGGGGGTTCGTCAGCACGGCGCCGCCTCCATCTAGGACCGATGTAGGATAGCGGAGCGAGCGATCCTGTGGGGAGGGGCGGCGAGAGCGAGACCAGAGCCACCCGAAGCAGTCGGGTGGCCTTGAAGTGCTACCGGAGGGACGGTAGCGTACCTGGCGGATGGCGCGTTTGGAGCTCACGACCCCCGAGGGTCAACGGACGTTCGAACTCAAAGCGCGTAACACGCTGGGGCGGCACCCGGACAACTCGATCCAAGTGCTCGACAAGATTGTCAGCAAAGAGCACTGCATCATCGAGCTCCGCGGCGGCGTCTTCATCCTCAAGGACCTCGGCAGCCTGAATGGCACCTACGTCAATGGGCAGAAGGTGCAGGGTGAAGTAGCCCTCACCGAAGGCGCGGAGATCACGATGGGCCAATCCAAGGCTCGCATCGTCCGCACCGCAGAGCTCCCTGAGCCCACCGTCGCGCCCGCCTGGGAACACTCAACAGGGGCCACCGCCGCAGAGCTCGAGGCAAAAGGTCCTCCGCAGCCGACGGTTCCGCTCAAGCCCCCGCTCGCAGGTGGCTTCCGCCCCATGAGCAGCCCGACGCCGGCGCCGATCGGCGGCGTTTCTCAGCTCAATACCTCTCAAATCATCGCGGGAAATCCCCCGAGCTCGTCCGAACGGCGTCTCGGCATGAAGACGCGCGTCGACTTGAACGACAACAAGCGCTCCATCGGGACTCAGATCGACGCCACGATGAAGGGCTTTTTGCCCTACGAGCAGCTCGCGAACAATCCAGTCCAGCTCGCCCAAGACTACGAGCGGCTCCGCCTGTCCCACGAGCTCTCCCGAGAGATCGCGCTCGAGCGCGACTTTCAGAAGCTGCTCGACAAGATCCTCGAGACCATCTTCCGTTTCGTCCGCGCTGACCGCGGTGTGATTCTTTTGAAAGAGAACGGCCGCGAGGAGCTCGTCCCCGCGGCGAGCCTGCGTCGCGATGGAACCGATAAACCGATCCCGGTTTCGTCGACGATGATGGAGCACGTGATCAAAGAGCGGAAGACAGTGCTCACCCACGACGCGGCCCAAGATTTCGCCGCCTCCAAGGGCAAGAGCATGATCCTGAACCGGATCAGCTCCGCGATCGTCGCGCCCCTATTGCACGATGATGAGATCCTCGGCGTGCTTTGGCTGGACAGCGAGAGCCTCGCTCAGTTTCAGCAGAAGGACCTCGAGATCGTCACCTCGATCGCGAACCAGGCGGCGATGTTCATCGAGATCAACATCCTCGGGAAGAAGGTCGAACAAGAAGCGATCCATCGCGAGCGCTTCAGTCGACTCCTCTCGCCCAACTTGGCAGAGAAAGTCTTCTCGGGGGAGCTCGAGGTACGAAAAGGCGGTCAGCTGGTCCAAGCCTGCACCGTCTTCAACTCGGACATCCGAGGTTTTACCTCCATGAGTGAGAAGGCGACGCCGGAAGCGATCGTCGAGATGCTCAACGAGTATTTCGAGCTGATGGTCGAGACGGTGTTCCGCTTCGAGGGAACCCTCGACAAGTTCATGGGCGACGGGATCATGGCCCTCTGGGGCGCCCCGGTCGTGCATGAAGACGACGCGATTCGCAGCGTCGAATGTGCGCTCGAACAACGGCGCGTGCTCGAGATTTACAATCGCTCTCGAGCCCAAGCGGGCCAAGAGGCCCTCGACGTCGGCATCGGCATCCACACAGGCCCGCTCGTCGCCGGCTATATCGGGAGCTCCCGCGCTCTCAGCTACACGGTCATCGGCGATACAGCCAACACGAGCGCGCGACTTTGCGGTATCGCACTTGCCGGTCAGATCGTCGTCAGCGAAGTAACCCTCGAAGCTCTTCGCGGCCGCTTCGAATACGAGGAGCTGCCTCCGGCGGTCTTGAAGAATAAAGCCAAGCCCTTCCGCTGTTTCAATATTCGCGGACCGAACGCTACCGTGACGGTCCCCGACAGCATTCGCTCCTGAGCCTGGCCGGGCAGAGCGCCCCGACGATTTTCGCGGCGCGCGGGGCTCCTCCCGAACCGACGCCCGACTTCCATTGGCCGCCTGCTCCTCGCGTCCTCAGGGCGCCCGAGCCCACCCGGGCTTCAGCGGTGGCAGAAGGAGGGCCAGAGACTGGTTCAGCCACTTTGGCTCCTTCGCAAATTTCCGCCCCCCTCTGGGCGGTACGCCCTCGACGTCGGCTCAACTTAGAGACAATCTGGGCGCCCCCATGGCGCACATCCTCGCCTTTGAGCGACCCGTGGTCGAACTGATCACGCGCGTACGCGATCTTCGAAAGCGCGCCGAGAGCGATCCGCGTTACTCTGACGAACTGAAGCGACTCGAGACCAAGACGGCTCGGCTCGCTCGGGAGGTGTTCTCGAACTTGACGCCGATCGAGAAGGTCCAGCTTTCGAGGCACCCCAATCGGCCTCACATGCTCGACTACGTGGAGCGGCTGTTCAAGGACTTCGTCGAGCTCCACGGCGATCGGCGCTTCCGCGATGACGCAGCGGTCGTCGGAGGAATCGCGAGCTACCACGGACGCAGCGTCCTCATCGTCGGCCACCAAAAGGGCCGCGGTACGAAGGACAACATGTACCGCAATTTCGGTATGCCTAACCCCGAGGGCTACCGAAAGGCTCTGCGCCTCTATGCGCTCGCCGATCGCTTCTCGCTCCCTGTGCTGACCTTCGTCGACACCCCCGGAGCATTCCCCGGACTCGAAGCAGAAGAGCGCGGGCAAAGCGAAGCGATCGGTGCCTGCCTCGAGGCCATGGCAGGCCTGAGCGTTCCGGTCATCACCACCATCATCGGCGAAGGTGGCTCCGGTGGCGCCCTCGCCCTCGGCGTCGCGAACCGCATCCTGGTCCAGGAGTTCAGCTACTACTCGACGATCACACCCGAGGGCTGCGCGTCGATCCTCTGGAAGGACCCCTCGAAAGCTCCGGAAGCCGCCGAGCGCCTCAAGATCACCGCGCCTCACCTGCTCGAGCTCGGCGTCGTCGATCGCATCGTCGACGAGCCCCCCGGCGGCGCGCACCAAGACTATAGTGAGGCGGCTCGCCTGCTCGACGTAGCTCTTTATGAAACGCTCGCGAGCCTCGTTGATCTCGGCCCCGAGGCGATCCGTGAAGATCGCTACCAGCGCTTCCGGGACATCGGCTCCTTCTTCGCCTGAGGTCTAAGGAACGACTCATCCATGCTCACAGGCATCCAAACACTCGACGCGTTCGAGCTCGAAAATCAACGCGTTTTCCTGCGGACTCACCTCGACGTCCCTGTCTCCAAGGCTGGCAAGGTCGAAGACGACGCGCCGATCGAACGCCTGATCCAGACCATCGGTGAGCTCGAAAAGCGGGGCGCCCGGGTGATCGTCGCCTCCCGCTTCCGCGATCCGAAGGGCGAACAGCCCGGCCTGCCGAACGAAAAGGCGCCGAGCATCGAGCCTGTCCTTGTGCGTCTCGCCGAGCTCGGAAAACTCGAGGTCCATTTGCCCGACAGCGCGACCAGCGAAGCTCTCAAGAAGATCATCGAAGGACTGCGCCCGGGGCGCGTCTGTTGTCTGCCGAACTTGGCCGGAGAGGACGACACCGGACCCCAAGCCGACGCCTTCGCACACGCCTTATTGCCCCATATCGATCTCTACGTCGCTGACTCGCTTCGACCGCTCGCTTACTCCTCGGCCACGACAACGATCTTGCCCCGCCTCGTCGATCGCCGTGCGGCGGGCCCTGGACTTTGGGCGGAGCTCTCCGCCTTCGCCCGCCTCCGCAGCTCGATCGATAGTCCCCGCCTCTTGATCTGGGGTGGGAACTCGCTCAAAGCCCGGAGCGACGAGCTGCTCGCACTCCTGCCGAACTTCCATCGCGTCGCGCTGGTCGGAGTCGCGGCGAACACTATGGTCGCCGCACTCGGGGGCGCCCTCGGCGCCACAAGTTTCGAGTCGGACTTCCTCGCCGGCGCGCGAACCCTCGCGGACAAGCTCGGAGACAAGCTCGTCCTTCCCGTAGACTTCGCAGTCGGCTCCGATCCGCGTGCCCAGAGCTCTGACATCGCTTCTGCCTCCCACGTCCCAGAGGGCAAGATGGCCCTCGACCTCGGACCCAAGTCGAGGGAGCTGCTCACGCGAGAAATCGAACGCGCCGGAGCGGTCGTCTGGTCCGGAACCGTCGGTTTCTACCGGAATCCCGAGTTTTCCGTGGGCACCCGGACCGTGATCGACGCCCTCTCGGCCTCTTCTGCCTTTACGGTGGTAGTCGGTGACGATAGCGTCGCGTCCGTCCGAGCCACCCGGGGCGATTCCCCGATTTCGATTGACTGTATCTCCGATGGTGGCAAATCGGCGCTCGCCTTGCTCCTGGACAAGAAGCTCCCGGGGCTCGAGGCCCTTCGAGGAACCCTGACATGACGACACGTACCCCCCTCATCGCTGGCAACTGGAAACTCAACAAGGGAGGCGAGGACGGCTGCGAGCTCGCCGCCGCAGTGGCTCGCGCTGCTGAAAAAGCTCCCCACGTCAGCGTCGTCGTGTCTCCTCCGTTCACCGCGCTCGCGGCTGTGGCTCACACTCTCTCGGAGGAGAAGAGCCGCGTCGAGGTCGCTGCTCAGAACCTTTACCCGAAAGACAGCGGAGCCTTCACCGGTGAGATCAGCGCTCCCATGATCCTCACGGCTGGCGCGAAGTGGGTCATCTTGGGCCATAGCGAGCGTCGCCAGTACTTCGCTGAGTCCAACGCCTTCATCCGCGAAAAGATCGCGGCCGCCCTCGCCGCGGGGCTTCGCCCGATCGCTTGCATCGGCGAGACCTTGGCCGAGCGCGAGGCTGGAAAGACCCTCGACGTCGTCTTTGAGCAGCTCGACAGCTTCGCGGATCTGTTCACGAAGGACCCTGGTTTCGGCGTGATCGCCTACGAGCCCGTCTGGGCTATCGGAACCGGCAAGGTTGCCACCCCTGAGCAGGCCGAAGAGGTCCACGCTGCAATTCGCTCGCGGCTCCGCGAGAAGCAGGGGGAGAAGGTCGCTGAACAGACCCTCGTTCTCTACGGCGGCAGCGTGAAAGGCTCGAACGCCAAGGAGCTCCTCGGCTGCCCGAACATCGATGGCGCCCTGGTGGGCGGAGCTTCTCTCGAGCCCGCCGGCTTCGCGGAGATCATCGCCGCTGCCGAGGCCCTGAGCGCTTCCTAAGACCCCTTCTGCCGCTGACCACGAGAGAGAAAGCCTGAGACCATGCTCGAGATCATTGAGACCCCCCTCACCGTCCTGCACGTTGTGGCCTGCTTTTTCCTCGTGCTCGTGATCCTGATCCAACCGGGCAAGAGCGGCGGTCTCGGCGCTTTCGGCGGCGGCTCCGCCCAGCAGGTGTTCGGCGGCCGCGGCGCAGGAAACGTGCTGACCAAGACGACCTGGGTCACCGCCAGCGTCTTCTTCGCGACGAGCATTATCCTCGCGTACCTTTCCTCTTCGACCGGCGACACTCTGGAAAACGCGGCGAAGGCGCGAGGCAACGCGGTCGCGGTCCCCGACGACGCGGCCCCCGCGAAGAGCGCCCCGTAAGAAGCGGGCTCCGTTAGCCCGTGGAGCCGAACGAGCAGCGACAGTGGCGAGCGACTTGGTCCTTCGGGATCATGACGCTCGCTTGCGCGCTCGTCTCGAGCTTGATCGCGCTCGGGACCGAGCGGGGCGCGACAGTGAGCGACGACGATTTTGCGCGCGTGCTCATCGCTCAGAGCTTCGCGCGAGCGCCGAGCTGGGACCCGTCGGGAACCAGCTGGCTTCCGTTTCCCTTCTTCGTCGATGGGGGAGCGATGCTCCTGTTCGGCGCGGAGCTGGAAGTCGCTCGCGCCGCCGCGGTCTCTCGCTCAGCGCTCGGCGCTTGTCTGTTGTTCCTCGCCGGATGGAGGCTCGGACTGTCCTCGGCCCGCGCCGCTGTCTGTGCCCTCGCTGCAGCCCTGCTGCCGACGACCTGGATCTTCACCGCCGCGACGGTCCCCGAGTATTTCACCGCGTGCCTCGCGACCTTTGCGCTCATTGCTCTCAGCCCCCAAGGCTCCACCGCCTCCCGCCTCGTCGGCCTCGCCTGCCTCACCGCCGCGACCCTCTCGCGCTACGAGACCTGGCCGTTCGCCCTCGCCCTCGCGGTCTCCCTCTGGCTGAGGCGCACGCGGCAGGACTTTCTTTTGGGGCTCGCCTGCCTCACAGGGCCTGCCCTTTGGTGCCTCCATGGAGCGCTGCACCACGGTTCCCCCTTCTTCTTCGTCACACGCGTCCGATCCTACAAGCTCGCGCTCGGCCCTGATCCTCGCACAGACCTCGAAACATTCTTCACCTACGGCCTCTCCCTGGTCCGAAGTGAGCCTCTCCTGTTGGCTCTGTTGGCCTTCTCGATCGCCCTCGCTCGGAAAGGCCCGCGTCGTCGCGCCTGGCTCTTCCTCACGCCCCTCTTGGCTCAGCTCCTCTTCCTGAGCCTCGCCGATCTCGCGTCCGGTTCTCCGACGCATCACCCCGAACGCACACTCATGGCGTTTTGGACAACGCTGCCGCTCTTGATCGGGCTCAACGTCAGCGCGCCGCGGCCCCGCGCTCTTCGCCTCGCAGGCAATCAAGCCCCTCACCTTTGGCTCACCCTGCCTCCGCTCCTTCTGCTGCTCAACGCCAGTTTCCCGCGTCCCTCCGCCGATTTCGTCGATCGGCGAGATGAAGTGGCCATAGGACGCGCGCTCCGATCGCTCCAGGGAGCTCCTCAGAAAACCTGGGTGGGAGCGCTCGACTTCTCCCACCTCGCCATCATGGCCGCCGCCGGCTCCCCCGAGCGCTTCCTCTCGGTGACCACCGGTGATCCTCGCGATTCCTCGCAAGAGTCCCTGGTCGCTCGCGCTCGAAGTGCGCTCAGCGATCCCGAGCTCCGCTGGCTCATCCTACCGATCTGCATCGACCGAACAGAGCTCACCCGAGGTCCGAGTGAGCTCCTGCTTCGCCACGAGTCGCGGGACTATCAGATCCTTGAGCGCCGCTGATCCTCGCTCCGCGATGTGAGAGCGGCCCCAGACGCGCGCGCCCCTGAGCCCGAAAATGGCTCAGCGTTCGCGGACAGCAGGCCCCGCTAAAAAATCTGGACGAATGGCCCCACCCTCTGCCAGGCAAGAGCCTTATTTCGGGCGTTCGTCAGGATGTTCGTTGTAGTAAGCGTCGAGGCTCTCACGAGAAATCCTGACGGCGATCTCCCCGTCGCGCTCGATGCGCGCCTGACAGCCGAGACGCGAGGTCATGCGAACATCGAAGGCCTTATCGAGGATGTCTTCTTCATCCTCGCTCGCCTCACTCAATAGTTCACGACCTTGTTCAATATAGACGTGGCACGTCGAACAGGCACAGACGCCACCGCAGGCGTACCCCTCCGGCGCGTGAGCCCCTTGAGCGACCTCGAGGATGCTTTGCCCGACCTTCGCCGGGACGACGAGATCTTGTTCTAGAAAACGTACGGTTGCCAAAAGGGATTACTCCTCGATGTCCAAACCAGACGCGACCGGACCGGGTTGACCGCGCCGTTGTTTCTCGTGCTCCTCGACGTGCTCCTCGACGCCGCGAGCCTCGCTCACTGTCTCCGCCACGCGCTCCACCTCTTGCCCCGAAAGTGCCGCGCGGATCGCTCGGTTCATGCGCTCCCCCGCCCACTCATGGGTACACTCGGCCAGGGCCGTCGTCAGCTGTTGAATACGGCTGCCCCGAGCGAAGACGGTCCCCTTTTCGTCCACGAGCGCGGCCCGAAGCTCCTTCGTCGCGGTCTCGACCGCCTGCTTTTGCTCAGCGCTGAGGAGCTCAGCATCTGTCTTGAGCGCCTTGTCCACAGCGAGAAGCACCCTCCGCGCCTCCACCGTCGCATCGGCGAGGCGACGAGCATCGAGATCTTCTTCCCCGTGCTCGAGGGCATCGATCAGCATGGCCTCGATCTCGTCGTCGCTCAGGCCGTAGCTCGGCTTGACCGAGATCTCGGCCGTCTTGCCCGTGCTCGTCTCGCGAGCTTCGACCTTGAGTAAGCCGTTTTCATCGACGTGGAACTCCACCTCGAGCCGCGCCATCCCCGCCGGCATCGGCGGAATGCCGCGCAAGCTGAAGCGCGCCAGCGATCGACAGTCTGCCGCGAGCTCCCGCTCGCCCTGCACGACGTGGATCTCGAAGCCGGTTTGGTTGTCCGCGTAGGTGGTGAACGTCGCGCGAGCGCCGGTCGGAATGCCCGTATTGCGCGGCAAAATCTTGTCGACCCCGCCGCCCATGGTCTCGACCCCGAGCGAGAGCGGAAGCACATCGAGCAGAAGCACGTCCTCCCCCTCGCCGGAGAGCGCCGCCGCCTGCATGGCCGCTCCGTAGGCGACAACGAGGTCCGGATCGATCGAGCAGAGGGGCTCCCGACCAAAAAGCGCCCGCACCGAATCCCGAACCGCAGGCATCCGGGTCGAACCTCCGACCAAGACCACCCCATTAAGATCCGAGGGGGCGAGCTCTGCGTCCCGGAGCGCCCGCCGAACCACACGCTCCGCGCGCTCGAGCTCCGGCGCGATCAGCTCCGCCAGCTCAGCGCGCGAAAGAGCAAACGAGGTCGCTTTGCCGTCTGGAGTCTCAAAGGAGACGCTCGCGCTTTCAGCGTCCGTCAGCTCATGTTTCAGGCGACGAGCCGTCTCAAGCGCGATTGCGACGACCTCCAGAGAAGCGTCTCCGCCGTCCCCGTGGCCCGTCGCTTCGAGGATGCGCCCCGCGATCGCTCGGTCGAAATCATCGCCGCCGAGCGCCGAGTCCCCAGCGGTGCTCTTCACCTGGAAGACGCCATCGGAGAGCTCGAGTACCGTGATGTCGAAGGTTCCGCCGCCAAGATCGTAGACCGCGAAAACCCCGCTCATGGCGCTGTCGAGGCCATAAGCGATCGCCGCTGCGGTCGGCTCGTTGAGCAAACGAAGCACTTCGAGCCCCGCGAGGCGCGCAGCATCGCGCGTCGCTTGGCGCTCAGCGTCGTCGAAGTAAGCCGGAACCGTGACGACGGCGGGACCCACATTCGTGAGCTTGTCCTGCGCGCTCTTCTTGAGGCTCCGGAGAATCTCCGCGCTCACCTCCACGGGCGTGAGCTTCTGACTGCCGATGGCGAAGCGGACGGTGCGAGCCTCGTCCTCGTTTTCGGGCGGCGCCAAAGGCACGGTCGAGAGTTTCTTCTCGGCCATCTCAGCGTGACTCCGGCCCATGAAGCGTTTGACGCTCTCGATGGTCCGAGTGGGCGCGAGGGTTTTCTGCCTCTGGGCGACTTTGCCCACGATCGGGTGCCCGAACTCGGGATAATAGACGACGCTCGGCAAGAGCGGGACTCCGTCGCAGCTCGTGAGCGCTCGAGGAGCGCCGTCCTGGGCAACAGCGACGACTGAGTGCGTCGTACCGAGGTCGATACCGATCGCGCGAGGTTTTGCTTTGGGGTCAAAGATGTCGAGGAGCATGGTCGCTTACCTCCAGGTCATCGCTGATGAGCTCCGCTTCCTCGAGGAAACGCGCCCAATAGCGAAGTTTTCCGATCCAACCTTCAATCTCGGCGGCGTCGAGCTTTTCCTTTTCGAAGGCTCGCCCGAGCGCCTCTTCGGCCTGTCTCGCCTCGGCGCGCGCTCTTTGAATCTGCCGTTCGACCCCGCTTCGATCTTTCTTGGAGCGGAGTGCCGTGAGCTCCTCCCGGAGCTCCATCATCTGCATCAAAAACGCCGGATCAGCGCTCCTCGACTCTTCCCCGCCCACGGTCAGACCGAGGAGCGAGGCGAGCGAGAGGGCCCGCGCCGCCGGGTCTCGTAAAGTTCGGTAGGCCTGGTTCACTTCGATCGCGAGCGAGAGGGCCTGCCTTCGCTCGACGGGAGAACGCCCGCGCAGGCGATCCGGGTGGAGCTCAAGGCTGCGCTTCTTGTGCTTTTCGTCGAGTTCCCGGCGGTCGAGCGAATAGGTCCGAGGCAGACCCAAGAGCTGGAATGGATCGGTCACTTGACTGTAAACGAGTGGCCACAGCCACACGACGAGGCCTCGTTCGGATTCACGAACTTGAAGCCTTGAAACATGAGCGTCTTCTCGTAATCGAAGGTACTGCCCACGAGGTAGAGAAAGCTCTTCTTGTCGACGACGAAGCGAACCCCGTCGACCTCATAGCCGTAGTCGCGCGCCTTCGGCTCGTCGTCCTCGAATTGGATGACGTAACTAAACCCAGAACACCCCCCGCCCTTGATTCCGAGCCGGATCATCGCAGACGGCGTGCCACGTTTCTCGAGCTTCTCGCGACCAAACTGCGCGGCCGCGCTCGTGATCTTGAGGCCCTCTTTGGGAGCGCGGAGGAGCGCCTCTTCCCACGCTGAAGCGCCCGTCGCGGGCTTCTGAATCCGCTCCAAGCTCTTTTGTGGGGTCATCTCTGTGTGAGTCGACATGCGCGTCCTCCTTTCTCAAGCGAACCTTCTCGGCTCGTCACTTCTGAGCTCGCTTCTCCGCCTGCTTCCGACGAAAATCCTCGATCGCGCTCTTGATCGCGTCCTCGGCGAGAACCGAACAATGGATCTTCACCGGCGGCAGCGAGAGCTCTTCGGCGATCTGGCTGTTTTTCAGGCCCTCAGCTTGTTCGAGGGTTTTCCCTTTGATCCACTCCGTCGCCAAGGACGAAGACGCGATCGCCGAGCCACAGCCGAAGGTCTTGAAGCGAGCGTCCTCGATGATCCCCGCGTCGTTCACCTTGATCTGCAGGCGCATGACGTCACCACAAGCAGGTGCACCGACGAGCCCGGTGCCCACGCTATCGTCATCTTTGTCGAGCGTTCCGACGTTCCTCGGGTTCTCGTAGTGGTCGATCACCTTTTCGCTATAGGCCATTTTCTTGTTTCCTCTCTGAAATCCTGACGGTCCGCCGTCGCGTCAATGGGCGGTCCAAGCGATCGACTTCAGGTCGATCCCCTCTTTGTACATCTCGTACAGCGGCGACATCTCGCGCAGCCGCTTGACCTTTTCGACAACCAAATCGCTCACGTAGTCGACCTCAGCCTCGGTGGTGAATCGACCCAGGCCGAAGCGGATCGAGGAGTGAGCCAGCTCGTCATCCAGCCCCATCGAGCGCAGCACATAACTCGGCTCGAGGCTCGCGCTGGTGCAGGCGGAGCCGCTCGAGACAGCGACGTCCTTGAGCGCCATGAGCAGCCCTTCACCTTCGACGAACGAGAACGAAATATTCAGGTTTCCAGGCAGACGCTGGGTCTTGTGTCCGTTTAAGGTCACCTGCTCGAGGCGGCTCGTGATCCGCTCGTGGAGCCGGTCGCGCAGAGCAACAATCCGCTCATTTTCGGCGGCCCCTTCCTTCGTCATGATCTCCGCCGCCTTGGCGAAGCCCATGATGCCCGGGACATTCAGGGTTCCCGAACGGTTGCCTCGTTCGTGTCCGCCGCCGTCCATCTGAGCGACCAGGCGCACCCGCGGCTTCGAACGACGCACATAGAGAGCGCCGACGCCTTTCGGCCCGTAGATCTTGTGCGCCGTCAGGGACACGAGATCCGCGTTCACCTTGTTGACGTCGAACGGGACCCGACCGACGCCCTGCACGGCGTCTGTGTGGAAGAGAACCCCTCGCTCGCGGGTGATGGCGCCGATGGCCTCGAGGGGCTGCACAGTGCCGACCTCGTTGTTCGCGAGCATCACGCTCACCAGGATCGTCTTGTCCGTAATCGCTGCTCGAACCGCTTCAGGATCGACGAGGCCCGTGGTGTCGACGGGCAGGTAGGTGACCGTAAAGCCCTCTTTCTCGAGGCGCTTGCAGGTGTCGAGCACTGCCTTGTGCTCGATGACCGTCGTGATGATGTGGTTGCCCTTGGGCTTATAGTACTCGGCGACTCCTTTGATCGCGAGGTTGTCCGATTCGGTCGCGCCCGAAGTGAAGACAATCTCCTTCTCCGAGTCGGCGCCGATGAACTCCGCGAGCTTCTCTCGAGCCTCGTCGACCGCCGCTTCTGCCTGCCAGCCGAAGCGGTGCGTTCGGCTCGCGGCGTTGCCGAAATGAGTCGTAAAATAAGGGAGCATCTCCTCCACGACCCGCTGATCGACGGGAGTCGTGGCGTGATAATCCATGTAGATGGGCAACTGGACAGTCATATAAATCTCACTGGGCGAAAGCGCCGAGGACCAGCGCAGGGGGGGCGGGGCGATCCCGGTGGCGGTCACAGCTCGGACAAGAGCCGCTCGTGACATGTTCATCACAGGCGGACTCACAGGCCTCGAGGTAGGCGAGGCTGGCGCCGAGCTCGCGCTCGATCCGCCTGAGCTCGCGGAGTTTATTTTCGACCTCGCGCAGCTTGGCCTGGTAGGCGCGGGCCAAGCGGCGCGCGGCCTCCTTGGCCGTCGGGGTCGATTCGTGCTCCTTCAGGATTTCGCGGAGCTCAGGAAGGGAAAACCCGGCCGCCTGGAGCTTGGAGATCCAGCGAACGCGCTCGATGGCGTCCTTCTCATAGAGACGAAAGCGCCCCTTGGAGCGCTCGGCAGGACGAAGCAGGCCCAAATCTTCGTAGAGGTGAATCGCGCGGACCGTCTTCCCGACGATCTTGGCCAGCTGTCCAACCTGTAAGAGACCAGCGGTCTCTTCCTCCAAAGCATGGACTTCCGGCTCCTGAGCAAGCTCAGCCTCAGAGACCACTGAGAGGCGCCGAACCGTAGCCATTGAAAACTTCAGCCTTACAAGAACTAACTCTTACGTACAGGTGAGAGTTGGTTCAAGGGTGATGTAGGACTCGCCGGGCCCCCTGTCAAACGGAAAATCCTGAACAAATGCCGACGCGGAGAGCCGAGGCAGCGCTTTCCGGCTGCTTCCACTCGCGATTTCTCATTTTCAGCCGTTTTCAGCGAGATGAGAGACTTATGATGACGACCCGGAAAATCAGCACCACGGCGTGTAGGTCCTGCCCGACAGCGACCAATTCCGCCGTTAGACCTTGTAGCCTTCATGGATCATGGCCCCAGGGCGATTGATCCGAAGCAGCCTGATTTTCCTCCTTTGCTGGGCGACGCTCTGGGGCTGTTCGGGCGGGTCTGACGGACCTGAGGATTCCGACAACACCGAAGACTCTTCCCTCGGGAACAATCCTCCAGTTTGCGCCCCTCCGACGGTCGCCTGCGGACAAGACTGCGTCGACCCACAATCGAATCACGATCACTGTGGCAGCTGCAACGCAGCCTGTGGCGCAAGCTCCGAGTGTCAGAGCGGCGCTTGCGTGGTGACCTGTCCTGCGGGCTGCCCAGAAGGCACCGTGTGCCTGGGAGGAACCTGCCAAGCCAAGTGTGCGGCACCTACGGCTCGCTGCGGCACCGAGTGTGTCGACGTGACGAGCTCACTGCTCCACTGCGGCGGCTGCAATCAGCCCTGCTCCGGAACGTGCAATCGGGGCGTCTGCGAGGCCTGCCAGGGGCCGAACTGCCCCTGCCCTCCGGGCACTGTCCGCTGTGGCAATGAGTGTGTGGATACTGGGAGCTCCGCTCTCCACTGTGGGGCCTGTAACCAGGTTTGTTCCAGTGGACAGGCGTGCGTCTCCGGCGCCTGCGCGTGTCCGAGCGGGACGACGCTCTGCAATGGCCAGTGCGTGAACCTAACCACGGATTCGAACAACTGCGGCAGCTGCGGCGCCGCTTGCGGTACAGGGACGACTTGTGCCTCCGGCAGCTGCGCTTGCTCGGGCTCTCTCACACTCTGCGATGGTCAGTGCCGCGATCTGAAGACGGAGCAAAACCACTGCGGCATGTGTGGGAAATCCTGCGCCGAAGGACAGGGCTGTGAAAACGGCGAGTGTATCGCCAAAGCGAACGACGACTGCGCTGGGGCTGTCGCCGACGCGACGCTCACGCGCGCCTCGATCTACCAGGCCGTCGAGATTCCGCTCTTCGAAGCGAACGCGACAGTGCCGACTGCGATGCGCAAGGCCCCCGTGGTCCAAGGACGAGCGGCCCTCGTACGCGGTTTCATCGAGCCGAAGGCAGGCTTCCAAGCGCGGAACCTCTCCCTGCGTCTCAGGCTCGAAGGGGGCAATGAAGACCGCGTCTTTTTCGACAAGCGGATGCTCGGAGGGGCCTCCGCTCCACAAACTCTGGACTCGACCTTCCAAATCCAGGTGCCCGCCGAGGCTATGGAAGCAGGCGTGAGCTACTCCCTGGAGCTCGTCGACTGCGCTGCCGGAAGCAATCCCATGTCCACTCCTCAGCGCATCCCGTCGACGGGCGCGACCCCGCTCGACGCCATCGAGACCGGCACTGTGAAGGTCGCCTTCCTACCCATCTCCCACGACGGCAGGGTCCCAGAGACCGACGAGGCTGCCCTCAAGAAATTCGTCGACCTGGTCGAGAGTCAGTATCCCATCACTCAACTCGAGTACACGGTCGTCCCGCCGATGGCGAGCGGCGCCACAGGCACGAACTTCTCTTTCGAGGAAGTCCTGCAGCGCGTCGTGACTCGGCGCTACGAGGACGGAGCTCCGGCAGACGTCTACTATTATGGTTTGATCAAGCCCGCCCAATCGTTCCGGCAGTTTTGCAACGGATCTTGCACGACGGGCATCGCTTACCTCGTCGATGATCGTCCCCAGAGCGCAGTCCTTCGGGGCGGGCTCGGAATCGCCTTCGACGAGAACGTGTCTTTCGGCACCTTCCCCCACGAGCTCGGGCATAGTCACGGCCGCGACCACGCCCCCTGCGGCGTCACCGGCGACCGGCAGTTCCCCTACGAAGACGCCCGCATCGGCTCTTGGGGTTATGACGCCCTCTCCTCCTCTCTCAAGAATCCCGGAGAATTCCGGGATTTCATGAGCTACTGCTCACCGAACTGGATCAGCGACTACACGTACAACCGACTCGCCACCCGCATCCAGGCGGTGAACCGCCCGAGCGCGCCTCTCGTTCACGGCAAACCCGAGACCTTCTGGATCATGCTCAGCACCGGAACCGGGGTGAGCTGGAGCGGGACCATGAATCTCCCGGCGGCGCCCGGTACTCCTGAGCTCGCCATTGTCTACGACGCGGACGGCAGCCCCATCTTGGAGGTCGAGGCCAGCCGCACGGCCATGTCCGATAGTGACGGCTTCGTGCTGTTCGTCCCCGCGCCAAAGCCGGGCTGGGCTGCCATCGGACCGGTGGGCGGACCCGTGCTCGCCTACTGATCTGTGGTAAAGCCGAGAGGATGAAGCGCGACTTTTCGTTTCATCCGGCCACTCTCCGCTGGCTCGAAAGTCGCTTTGCGGGCCCGACTTCGGCTCAGGCCCGCGCCTGGCCGAAAATTCAAGAGGGAGGCGACGTCTTGGTCCTGTCGCCGACGGGCTCCGGGAAGACGCTCGCCGCCTTCTTGTCCGCGGTGAACGACCTCATCGAAGAGGGGCTTCGCTCCCCGGGAGGACAGCTCCCCGACGAGACGCGCGTGCTTTACGTCTCGCCGCTCAAGGCGCTCGTCACCGACATCGAGCAGAACCTGATCGAGCCGCTCGCTGGGATCTCCCGCGAGCTCGAAGCTCTCGGTCTCTCCCCGGCGCGCATCACGACCTTCGCTCGGACGGGCGATACGTCGATGAAGGACCGCGCCAGCCGGGCGAAGTGTCCTCCCCACATCTACATCACAACCCCCGAGTCCCTTTACATCCTTTTAACGAGCGAGAGCGGGCGAGCCAGCCTGAAAACGGTCGAGCAGGTCATCATCGACGAAATTCACGCCTTCGTCCCGAACAAGCGAGGGGCCCACCTCGCCCTCTCCCTGGAGCGCCTCGACGCTCTGACCCTCGCCGAGCGCGGGAAAAAGCCGCGCCGCATTGGCCTTTCCGCGACCCAACGTCCCGTCGACGTGGTCGCCGAGTTCTTGGTCGGAAATGCGCGCCCCGCGCCTACCATCGTCGACGAGACGGGCCCCCGAGAGCTCGACATCGCGATCGTCCCCCCGGAGCTTCCCCTCGAGGCGGTCATGAGCGCGGACGGTTGGAACGAGATCTACGACCGTCTCGCCGCCTTCTCCGCTGAGCATCGGACCACCCTCGTCTTCACCAACACCAGACGGCTCGCCGAGCGCATCACGCGCCACCTCGGGGAACGCATCGGTGAGAGCTCCGTCGCCTGTCACCACGGGAGCCTGTCCCAAAAGCGCCGGGCCCACGCGGAGGGGCGCCTGAAGCGCGGAGAGCTCAAGGTCCTCGTCGCGACCGCGTCCCTCGAGCTCGGCATCGATATCGGCGACGTCGAGCTGGTCTGCCAGATCGGCTCACCCGGGCGTATCGCAACCTTCTTGCAGCGGGTCGGGCGCGCCTGTCATCGAGTCGGCGGCGTCCCCAAAGGACGACTCTTCCCCCTTTCGCGCGACGATCTCGTCGAGAGTGTCGCCCTCTTCGAAGCCATCCACCGGGGCGACCTCGACAAGACGGCTGTCCCCCCGGGGCCCCTCGACGTTCTGTTGCAGCAAATGGTCGCGGAGGTCGCCGCCGCGCCGCGCTCGGTCACCGACCTGTTCGAGCTGTTTCGGCGAGCGCTTCCGTACAGAGAGCTCACAAGGGAGACCTTCAACGCTCTGGTCGAACTCCTCTCTCAAGGGTTCACCACCGAGCGCGGACGGCGCGCTGCCTATCTCCACTACGACTCGACCTCCGACGTTCTCCGGGGTCGTCGCGGCGCTCGTTTGACCGCCATCACGAACGGTGGCGCCATCCCCGACTCCTTCGACTACGAGGTGCGCCTCGATCCTGACAATCTCATGGTGGGCACTGTCCACGAGGACTTTGCTGTCGAAGCCATGGGCGGGGATGTGTTCCAGCTCGGGAACTCGAGTTACCGCATCTTGCAGGTCTTGCCAGGAGTGGTCCGGGTCGCGGACGCTCAAGGTCAACCGCCGAACATTCCATTTTGGATCGGCGAAGCTCCCGCGCGCAGCGATGAGCTCTCTCGCGCCGTTTCCATCTTGCGCGCATGGGTGGACGAACGCGAAAAGGACACCGGACTTGCGAGCGAGCTCGCCGCCCGCGCGGGAGTCGATCCGAAAGTCGCCGAAGAGGTGGTCCTCTACTTGCTCGCCACCAAGCGAGCGCTCGGCGCGCTGCCGACCCAAACGCAGCTCATCGCGGAGCGTTTCTTCGACGAGACCGACGGGATGCACGTCGTCTTACACGCGCCCTTCGGCACCCGCATCAACCGGGCTCTCGGCCTTGCGCTCCGTAAGCGCTTCTGTCGCAGCTTCAACGTCGAGCTCCAGGCCGCCGCAGGCGACGACGCGATTGTCTTCTCCCTCGGCCCCATGCACTCCTTCCCGCTCGAGGAGCTGTTCTCGTTCTTGCACCCGGAGAGCGCTCTGTCGGTGCTCGAACAAGCCACCCTCGACGCTCCCTTGTTCCAAACGCGCTTCCGCTGGAACGCCTCCAGGGCCTTGTCCATCCTGCGCTTCCGCGGGGGACGAAAGGTCCCGCCCCGCTTCCAGCGCATGGACGCCGACGACCTGCTCGCCACATGTTTCCCCGATCAGGTCGCTTGCCTCGAAAATATCCAAGGTGACCGCGAGATCCCGGATCATCCCCTCGTCAAGCAGACCCTTTTCGACGCGCTCCACGAGGCGATGGACGCGGAAGGTTTTTTGGCGGTCCTGCGGGGCCTCAGAGGTGGCAGCATCCGAGCGCTCGCACGCGATGTGACGGAGCCTTCCCCCGCGGCTCATGAAATTCTCACAGCTCGCCCCTACGCGTTCCTCGACGATGCGCCGATCGAGGAGCGGCGGACCCAGGCGGTCCAGCTCAGGCGTTTCACGGGGCCCGAGCTCGGCTCCGCCTCCCTCAGCCAAGAAGCCATCGAAGAGGTCAAGAGCGAGATCTGGCCGGCTCCCCGCGACGAGGAAGAGCTCCATGACACCCTCTGCCTCTACGGTTACCTCCGCGCCGAGGAAGGTGAGGCGCTCCCCGGGGGTACAGAGTGGTTTGAGCGCCTCGAAGGGCTCGGCCGCGCGTCACGCGCGAGCGCAAAAGGCGCCGTCTTTTGGGTCGCCCGAGAGCGCAGCCAAGAGTTCGCTGCGGTACACCCGGGCGCCACCTGGACTGGGCGCCGCCCTGAGCCCCTTCAGAGAGACGAGGCGGACCAGGCCCGCGCGCGGGCCTCTCTGCTTCGCAATCGGCTCGAAATCGTCGGTCCCATCACGGCCGACGAGGCCGCAGAATCCCTCCGCGTGAGCGAGGAGGAGGCGCTTGCTTCCTTGGGAGAGCTGGAAGCAGAAGGCATCGTGCTCCGCGGCAGCTTCCGCACCGATCGCCCTCGTGCCACAGAGTTCTGCGAGCGGCGCATCCTGGCGCGCATCCACAGGAGAACCGTCACCGAGCTCCGAAAACGTATCGAGCCCGTCAGCATCGTTCGTTACCTCGCTTTTTTGAGCGAGTGGCAGGGGGTGACCGAAGGCGCGAAGAAGAGAGGCGTCGAAGGAACGAGACAGGTCCTATTGCAGCTCGAGGGCGTGAGCGCACCAGCCGCGGCCTGGGAGAAGGAAATCCTTCCCGCGCGCGTCGCCGACTACAGCCCCGGCTACCTCGACCTGCTCTGCCAAAGCGGCGAGTTTGTCTGGCGCAGCGTCGGAGGAAAGGCGCGAGCGCCCCTGAAGACGACGCAGGTCCTCTTACTCCCGCGGGATTCTTCCTTCATGCCGCGCACCGAGACGCCCGAAGCGCTCGGAGCGGACGCGTCTCGGATCGTCGCCTTCCTCAAGGAGCGAGGGGCCTCTTTTGCCTTCGAAATCCAGAAAGGGACAGGGCTCTTAACAGCCCAGTTCGAGTCGGCCCTGCGCGAGCTGGCCGCGGCGGGGGCGGTGACAACGGATTCCTTCCTCGGATTGCGCCTCTTGATTCAAAGCTCCGCCGAACGAGAGCGGCGCAATCGTCGAGCCCGAGGCACTCACCGCGGACTCGAGAGCATCGGGCGCATCTCGCTGCTCCGCCCTGAGACCGACCCCGAACCGGCGCATAGCGTCGAAGAGTTCTGCCGCGTCCTTCTCCGGCGCTGGGGCGTGGTCACCCGTCCCCTCCTGACCCGGGAGCGCGACCTTCCCCCCTATCGGGAGCTCATCCGCGAGTTCCATCGGCTCGAAGCCCGCGGAGAAATTCGCGGTGGGCGTTTTGTGGCAGGCATCCCGGGGGAACAGTTCGCCCTGTCTGATGCGATTCCGCTGCTCCGAAAGCAGGTCCCAGAAGCGAGCCAAGAGTCCCAGCTCGTCAGCCTCTCCGCGGTCGATCCCCTGAACTTGGTAGGGGTTCTGACGGAGGATGTGCGACTTCCACGCCTACTTGGACGCGGGTTCGTTCTTTCGCGCGGACGACTTGTCGCCACTTACGAGGGCTCCACCATTCAAATTTTCGAGCGAGAAGGAGCTTCTTCTCTCGTTCGAAACGAGGTGGAAACCGCTGTGCGAAAAGGACGGCTGCATCCTCCGAGGAGAGGCCTTGGCGAAGGAGCGCAGAATTTGTTAGTCTAAAAAGATAACGTGCCGGGGTTTTCGTACACCGGACCTCGGGCGCAGTGAAGGAGGTTCTTTGTGGCAGAACATACCTTGAGTCTCGAGGCTGATTGGTCCTCTTACTTTCGTGACGTGATCGAAGACACCGCCAAAGGCAGCGCCCGGCCCCCGGATCCCGTCATGAGCGAATACGTCCTCGGGCTCCTGACGGAGACTGCGCTGCCCGGCTCCCCGATCGAACAAACGGTGGGCGCGCCCCTCGCGCTCCAGCTGGCCGAGGCGCTCCAGGCCGCCCGCGCCGTCCGCTTCGAACGTTTGCGGAAGCTCGGCGACGGCGTCCTCTTGCTCGGCGGCCTTTACCAGCCTCATCTCGCTCGTTCGGGCCTCGACGACGGTTACGTCGTCCGCATCGGTCAGCGGGCCTACGGACTCGCGGCCTCGCTGATGCCAGGGCCCACGGCCCTGAGCCTTGAGTCCCCCAGCCCTCAGGCGGATGTCCTCGCGGAGCTCGCCTCCTCGTTCACGGAGCTCATGCTCTTCCTCCGAAACGTCGCCGACACGATGGCGATCCGCGCCATGCGGACCTCGAAGGACATGGTGCTCCTGCTTGAACGCTGGCTCGAGTCCCGCTCCGACTATCTCGGCCGCCTGCTCAAAGCCGAGGGCGTGCCTATTGGCGCGCTCGCCTAGACCATCGTCGCCCAAGGCGGTGCTCGCAAAACGACGGGCCATCCTGAGCCAACTCGGGATGGCCTTCGCTTTGTCCGGCTCGCTCAGAACGTTCGCGCTCGACAAGGCCGAACCGAAAAGCTCCGTTCCCTCAGAAGATCCAGGCCACAAGGAAGATTCCCACCATCACGATAGCGATGGCCACCTTCGCCAGAGCGCCGAGCAACATTCCGATCCAAGTGGCGAGCGCGACCTTCCCGGCCCGGATCATGTCGCTCCGCGCGTAAAGCTCGCCGAGCGCCGCGCCCAAAAGCGGCCCCAGGATCACCCCCAAAAACCCGCCGAAAATCCCGACCACCGAACCGAGAGCGGCCCCGACGAGCGCCGCGCGACTCGCCGCCACCCGCTCCGCGCCTAAAATCCCCGCTACGAAATCGAGCACCAAGGTCAGGACCGTGAGCCCGGCCAGGATCCACAGCACCAAAGGCCCGACGTGGGCGTAGTCATCGACCCAGGCGATGAGCCAAAGGCCGAGAAAGACAAAGGGAGTGCTCGGAAGGATCGGGAGCAATGTCCCGACGAGGCCGGCCAGGACGAGCAGGACGCCGAGCACGGTGAGGAAGATATCGGCGCCGGTCATGACGTTCCTCTCACAAGTGAGCGCTCGAACCGAGCACGTACTCGCGACGATAGCCGCGAGTCCTGTTCTCGATCGCAATGCGGATCAAGCCGGAAGGGGTGTACTCGTAGGTCTCGACGATTTCCTCCTGGAGCTCGGAGGGGCCGCGACCGCCACAAAATGGCTCCAAATCGGCCCGATCCGCGAGCGCAGGATCGTAAGGGAACAGGATCGTCTCCCAAGGGGTCACCTCTCCCTGAGGCTGGCCGTCTTCTCCGAGCGCCGTACACTCGACGAAGCGCAGCCGCCCGACGGCGTGAGCCGGGTGATAGACGCGCTCCACACGCACTGGTCCCTGGGGTTCGTCTCCGATCCTCTTTTCGATGATCGGGTCGAAGATCTTCTCGCGCCCGAGATCTCCCTCGCGCCACACACCAAAATGGCGCGTGGGAACTTCGCGCACGAAGATCTCGGCGTTCGGGTCCGCCGCGATGGCGAGACCGATCGCGGTCGCCGCGTGGGGCTGGGGGGCGAGCTGGACCTTCCGTCCGAAGCGGGTGCGGAGCAGGCGCTGGACGGCGGGGAACTGGACGCTGCCTCCGACCAGGTAGACCGCGCCCATTTCGCGGGGATTTTCCGGGTCGATCCCGTGTTCGACGAGCGCGCCGAGGATCGACTGAACCGCGCCCAGGGTGCGCTCGATGAGCGGCGTCGTGCGCTGGTAGAGCTCGGAAGTGTTCACGACGACTTGGTCGACCGGGAACAGCTCGGCGACGTCCACCAAGACCCGACGCGACGAGGGGTTCAAAGATTCTTTCGCGAGGCGACAGCGCTCGAGGAGATGAGCGTAGGTGCGCTCGCCGACCTCTTCCTGAGAGCGGCCGAGCTCCTCGAGGACCAGGTCCGCCAGGACTTCGTCAAAGTTGTTGCCCCCGAGGCGGGCGATTCCCTCAGAGCCGAGGAGATCAAAATGGCGATCGACGAGGGAGACCGCGGCGGTATCAAAGGTCCCCCCGCCCAAGTCGTAAACAACCACGTAGCGCTTCTGGCTGCGGGGAGAGAGCGCTCCCAGGGTATGGCGCGCGTATTCGATCGCTCCCGCTGTCGGCTCGTTCACGAGCCCTGCCACCGTAAATCCCGCCCTCGAGAAGGCCTCGATCGTGAGATAACGCTGACGCGTGCTCGCGTGGGCGGGCACGGCGATCATGGCCTCGAGCTCCTCCCCCGGATCGATGTCCAGGTTGCTCCGATCGATGAGCATTTGGCGGACGTGGACCAAGTAGCGCGTGAGCAGCTCGAGGGCCGAGTACCGCCCACCCGGCAGCGCCGCCACGGTCTCGTCCGGTGCTGCTCCGGTGATCGTCGCCTTCACGGAACGAACCAGGGGGATCCCCGGCAAGACCGCGACGTCCGCCCCGAGCTGCAGCTGGCCCTCTTCAAAGGCAGCCCACCCGGGAAGGTACTCGGTAAAACCGTCGGCAGTCTGAAAGCTCGCTACCGGATATCGGCCTCCTCGCACTGCCGCTACAACAGTCCGCGTCGTTCCGAAGTCGATTCCCAGCCGCATCGCTCTACCTCCGCTTGCCCGCGGTCTCAGCCCGCTGCCGGCGTTTTCTCACAGAATTCGCGATTTTGCCAGCAAACGGCCAGCCCCACGGGGTCCCCGCCGGGGGCCCCCGGCTTAGGCCCGCCCGCGGGACTCGAGCCGCGAGCTGAACTCCGCCATGACCTGCATGTAGAGCTCATTGCCGAGGTAGCGATCCTCATATCCGTGGTCGATGTTTGGGTTGTCGTTCACCTCGATCACGAACACTTCGTCGTCCCGCTGTTTCAGGTCGACGCCATATAAGCTGCGCCCGATCATTTTGGAGGCCTTGAGCGCCGCGCTCACCACAGCTCGGGGGACCTCGAAGGTCGGCAGGGTCTCACAGCCTCCGAAATTGTGGCGACGGGACCTGTGGTTGAAGATCTGCCAGTGGTTGCGCGCCATGTGATAACGGCAGGCGTAGAGCGGCCGTCCTGCGAGCACCCCGATGCGCCAGTCGAAGGCCGTATAGAGATACTCTTGGGCTAAAACGAGCGAGGTCTTCTGCAAGAGCTCGTCGAGTTTCTGGACGAGCTCCGCCCGGTCCTGAACCTTGAAGACGCCGAGCGAAAAGGAGCCCTCCGGGACCTTGAGCACGATCGGGTAGTCGAAAGCCTTTTCAAGGCGCTCAACCTCCTTCTCTGTGCGTTCGCTCACGATCACGGTCTTGAGCGAGGGGACGCCGCTGTAGGTGAAGGCGTCGTGGAGGAAGATCTTGTTGCAGCAGCGGAGAATGGACGTAGAGTCGTCGATGACCACGAGTCCCTCCTGCTCTGCGCGGCGCGCGGCCGCGTAAGTGTGATGGTCGATGGCGGTCGTCTCGCGGATGAAGAGAGCATCGTATTCGCCAATCGCGTCCAGGTCGTGGCTCGTGATGAGCTCGGCGTTGATGCCGACCTTGTGCGCCGCCTTGACGAAGAGGCGTAGGGCCTCCCGATCGCTCGGAGGATGCGACTCGTCCGGGTTGATCAAGATCGCGAGGTCCCAGCGCGTCCTTTGCTTGGCGCTCGGGGCTCTCCAGGCCCTTCCGGTGTGGAGCTGGAGCTGCTTCAGGAAAGCCTCCTTGTGCTCGGACGAGAGGTCAGAATACCCCGAGCGGGCGAGCTCGACCTTAGCTCCGTGTTCCCCCCGGCGCACCGAGACTCGCAAGATGGGCGCCGGATATTTGGCGAAGATCTGTCGGGCTACCTTCTGCCACAGAGCGAGCTCCGTGACGCCAAAGAAAACGAAGAACTCATGCTCTGTGCCTGACGGGAGCTCCTGAAGAATCTCTTGGCCAAGGGAGACTGAGAAGGTGAGCCCCGTGCCGTCCGACCTTCGGCGCAGATCGTTGATGGTCCCGACGCTCGGGAGTACTTTGTGCTGTCGCGCCTCGGCGAGCAGCGAACAGTAGTAACCACGGCTCAGGTAAAGGCTCGTGTCACAGAGGTTGATGATCCGAGTGGGAGGTTCTCCTCGCTTGGGGTACTCGGAGAGGTATTGTTCGAATCGGATGACCTCAGCGCCGTCGATCGACTCGGGGATATCGTCGCCGTCGACTACGACGATGGTCTTGAACATATCAGTTCCATAGGGCGACAGGCCCTCGTGTTGCAATGGTCAGGGAACGAGGATCCGAACGGATTCGCCGGCGCTCGGCCTTGTGTGGATCTCTTCCAGCGCCTCTCGCAAACGAGGCACGGCCTCGGGCTCCGTCGCGTAAAACGTAACCACCGTGGCGCCCGTCGAGTTCCAGGGGCGCTCGTCGACGAGGTCTGCCACGGGAAGCCAGCTGCGCGGGACCTGACCCGGAAACCAAGAGGGGTAGATCGCCACCATTCGCACCCCGTGCTTCCGCACCAGGTCTTCGAGGTACCCCCGCCGCCCCTGCCTTCGAGCTTGGAGCGCCTCGTGAGAACCCAGGCCGTACAAGTCCAGGACAAAGGAGCGGCTGTAGAGCGCCACCAATCCCAAGTCGTTCACCGCAATGGGCTCGTCGAGAGACCTCGCGACGCGGGCCATCGAACCTTGCTGCGCTCGGATGCTTCGCGCTCCGAAGGGCGTCTGAAACAAGCGCGCCACATAGGGAGCGCCGGCGAGGAGAACGAACAATCCGAAGAGCCCGAGCGCGCGGCCGCTCTTCTCCAAGGCCCGGGGCGCTGAGAAGCGAAACAGCCAACCCAAAATCAGGAGCTCAAAGCAAAAGACGTAGAGCTCATAGCGCCCCCATTGTCCAAACAGCCCATGGAGGAAAATCGGCAAGAGCGCCGCCAGCCCTAAACGCCGGTCGCTCGGCAGCTCGGCTCTCTTCACCCCCAAAAGCAGACCGAGCGAAAGGAGCAGAAAGACGGGGCCGCGGCTCGACCGCAAAAAGGCGTATTCGAGCTGTGAAAGAATGGCCCGGAGCGCCGGAGCCAGGCCTTGGTCCAGCGGCACGAGACTCTTGGCCAAGACGGACAGGGGGAGAGGCGGTAGCCCGAGCGAAAGCAAGAAGGCTGAGAAAGCGAGGGGCAAGGCGGCGCTCAGTCCGAGGACCCCGAGCGCGAGCCTGCGCCGGCCCTCGGACCAAAAGTAAACGGAGCTCGCAAGAACGAGGGCGAAGCTCTCGTAACGGACCAGCGGTCCGACTGCGATCGCAAAGACAAGCCACGGCGAAACCGGCGCGTTCCTGTCGAAGCTCGTCAGCCCCCACGCGACGAGGGCCGCGCTCAGAAGTTGGACCGAATGCTCAAGACCCATGAACGCAAGCGGGACCGCGTTCACGAGGATCAAGGCGAGCAGCACGAAGGCGTCCTGTTCGCGCTGACGAAGGCGAGCTCCCCCGAGCTGCTCCAAGTACGCGTAGAATACGCCCCCGAGAGCAACGCTCGCGAGGTAATTGAAGGCGAGGGGGACGTATTCGACCATGGGAGTCTTGGCCCAAGGCACGAGCAAGAACGGCCAGAGGATGCTCGAAGAGGGAGACGACGGGACGCCTTCCGAGATGCCGTAGTGCCCCGCGAGGATCTGCTTGGCCAGCGCGAGGTGGATGTACGGGTCATCCAGGCTGTAGGTGAACTGACCTTCTGTGAGCAGGAGGATGGCAAACAGCTCGATGGCAAACAGAAGAGCGACGAGCACCGCCGAGCGACGGAGCACGCGGCTGGAGAAGGCGAGCGAGAACGGGCCGTTCACCCGGACATCAGAGCATGTTTCTCTGGCTCTCAGAACTCGCCCGGTCCGAGGCGCGCGCCCTCACCTGGAGCCTCAAGATCGGGGCGCTTCCCGCAGCGTCCCTGCGCAAAGTCGGTCCCTTCCCGTCCGCTTGGCCCGGTATAGGAGGGCGTCTGCTTCCGCTAATACCTCATTGGTGGTGAGCGGGGCGCGTGGATCGAATTCGGACACCCCCGCCGAGACCGTGAGCCTCAGCAGATTCCTCTCGATGCGAAACACATGGCGCCGGACCGCTTCGAGCAGTCTCAGGCCTAGGCTCGTGGCCTCGGCCCGGCCTGCACCAGCACAAACGACGACAAACTCTTCGCCTCCGAGCCGGGCGAGGAAGTCTTCCGTGCGCACAGCTCGGCTCAGGACCTCAGCGAGCTCCTTGAGGACCGCGTCGCCGACCGGATGACCAAATCGATCGTTGATCGTCTTAAAATGGTCGAGGTCGAGGAGGACCAGACCGAAGGGATTTTGGTGGCGCCGGGCGAGGGCCATCGCGTGCACCATGTGTTCATCGAAGGCGCGTCGATTGTAGAGGTTCGTGAGAGGATCGCGCATCGCCGCGCTGAAGAGGCGATCCCTCAAGGCAATCTCGACGGTGTCCTCCATCGCAAACTTGAGCGTGATATTGCCGACCTGGATCTGATCTCCGTCCCGCAGCGGATGCGCCTCGACGGGCGCCCGATTGACCAAGGTCCCGCTCTCGCTCCCGAGGTCTTTCACCATGAAGTGACCATGGGGCAAGATGACGATCTTCGCGTGGTGGCGGCTCACGCTTTCATCCTCGACAATGATGTCCGCGTCGTCGGCGCGACCAATGATCAGATTCTTACTCTCGAGCGGATAAGCGCGGCCCATCGTCAAGCCGGAGAGCACGACGAGAGACGGCGTGATGCCGAGCTCTGACGGACGCAAGCTCGTGCGACGTGCGACGGTCGTGTCTTCAGCTTCGCTCGACATCCATTCTCCCTCCCGGCCTCCTCCGAAAAACCCAGGCCAGCCCCCAAATCATAACAAACACAAAACTACCGTAAAGACCACGAGGGCTATTCGAGATTGAACATCCTCCCATTCTCGAGCCCTCGCCCACCATCCCACCTTCGCCCCCGAGGGAGGTATCTCCCCCCTCCCCTCCGTCTTGTCCTTCGAGGCGCGGCGTTTGCCCTACGTTGCGGAAAGTCTCCTCGACAAAGGAGCGGAAGGGAGCGACCTGAGTATAGAAGTTCCGCGCTTCCTCGCTGCTGCAGCGCCCACGAAACAGCGAATAGACGCCGAGCAAGGCGCCCGTCTCCTCCGAGAACGCAGGTCCCCCGCTGTCCCCCGGGCAAGGTCCCCGGCCGAGCACGAATGTGCGAGGCAAGGCCTGCCCGGCGATCTCGTAGTACTCGCTCTCACCGACCGCTAAAATGGGCGTCCCCGAAAGCTCCGCTTGCTGATTCAGGCCATGGGCGTCCGCGCCATAGCCGACGATGCGCACCTCCTCACCCTGCAACACGCCGCCCCTGAGACGAAGCGTCGGGATCTCGAGCTCGGAGAGCTCAGGGCCACGCTCGCGCCCCAGATCCGAGAGAGCGACCTCGACGAGCGCGATGTCGTTCCGGCAAATCGTCGAGGTCTCCGGCGCGAAAACCCGGAGCGCGATGAGATCGGGGGGAGCATCATCGCGATCCGGTCCCGGCGGGAAATAGAATTGAATGTGCTCGGGCGCATAAGGTAGCCCGACTTCGCCCGCGTTCGCAGGCTTTCGCGGCCGCGCCTTGTCGATGTCCCCTTGCACCGTGCAGGCGAAATCTCCTTCTGTGAAGTACGAGACGCAGTGGCGCGCCGTGAGCACGAGGTTCTTCGCCACGAGCGTTCCGGTGCAGGCTCGAGGATCCATCCCTGAAATGCCCACGCCAGCGATGACAGCGACGATCTCGGGACGCGCGCTCGGCGATCCATCGAGGATCGCGCTCGATTTCCCGCGAGCGGCCTCGGCCGCTGCCCTCTTTGGTTCTATCAGCCCCAAGAGGGCAAACAGGGAAAGCGCCCGCCCGAGATCTCGGAAGGCGAAGGGCATCATGGCGCAAACCCTGGCACGCAGGGCGGAGAGCCGGAGAGCTGCCCTGTCTTTTCATCATAGGTCATCGCGTTCTGCACGAAGCCCGAGCTGTCTATACAAAACACGCTCGGCTGGCCCCGCCGCGCCCCCGTCTCGGCGTCGAAGTTCGCAGGACCCATCGTGCCGCTCAAGTTCACGCGCGTCTCAGGCTCCTTGCGGAGGAGGGCCACGAGCTCTCCGACGTCGGAAGGTCCAATCTCGTAGGAGCGCTCCCCTCCGAAGAGCCTTTGCATCCCTTGCGCGACGCGGGCTCCCGTGAGCGGCCCCGCACTCGCCGCCGCGATGGAGTAGAGCGTATAGTAGGCCGCGTCGTAGAAATTCTCGGACCCCGAGAGATCGAAATCGACAGCCTTGTTCGCCCGCATCAGTCGCGACAGATATGCGTCATAAAGCGTCGAGTCCTCCGCAGCGGCGAAGTTCACGCCTAAGGTGTGCTCACGCAGACCCAAACCTGAGACCGTCTCTTTCACGTCATGCCGACCGAACAGATAGGGGGAGAGGAGATAGAAGGGAGGCTCCTTGCTGCCGTCCCGCTGCGCTTCATAGTCGAGCATGAGCGAGACGAACTCTGAGCTCGAAACAGCCACGATCACGTCCGGTTCAAACTCGAGCAGCTCAAGGAGAGCCTCCGAGGTGTCCGGACTTGCGGTCTCGATGCTCGACTCGGTCCGAAGGCGCAAGAAAAGTCCCTCCCGCTCATTTTGAACGGCCGTTTTGTCGTTCCACTTGAGCGAAGAGTAGAGGGCGTTCGCCATGTCAGAGAGAAACGGAGTGCGCGCCTCGATCATGGCGACCTTGAGCTTCTTCGAGCGGTCTAGGAAGCGCTCCGTTTGGGCGAGCAGCGGAGGGAACCCCCTCGCGAGATCGGGACCTGAGGCGAGCAGGTGCCAAAGCAGCCCGTCATCCTCGAGGCTCGTCAGGGTGCTATCTGCCTCGAGAGGGCTCATGAAAAATGCGCCTCGGGACGCCTTCTGAGCGGAGAATGTGGCCACCAGGTCACTTGTGTGAAGCGAAGCGATCGAAGCGACCACACGGAGATTTTCGTAGAGGTGCTCAGAGCTCACCTCGAGATCGGGGGCGTTCGTCCCCGAGCACACAACAGCCACAATCGGGCGGAGCTTTCCCCCGGCCCCGCCCGGCAGGCCCCCCCGCGTCCCCTCATTGAACTCATCGATCGCAAGCTCATAGTTCAACGTCGGAACCGAGAGGCGGGGAGCCAGCGGATCGACATAAGAATAAGCGCCAATCACGATCGGATCCCCCGAGCGCAGGTTCTTCAGATCCTGCCCCGCGCCGAGCACAACCGGACACTCCGGCGTTTGCGTGAGAGCGACGCAGCTCCCCGAGCGACAAATGTAGGGGCTGCCAAAGTTCTTATCGATGCACTCTGCGTTCGTCGCGCACTCGCTCGGTCCCTCGCCTCCTTGGCCCTGTCCTCCTGTCCCCGAATCCGGAGAGACACAGAGGTTCGCCTCGCAAACCGTGTCTTTGAACGCGCCGCCCTTCAGACGGCAGTCTGTGTCCGTCTCACACTGTGACGTGCCGAGGTCGTAGAGCAACGAACAACCGCTCGCGTACGCCAGGCCCAAGAGCGAAGCGACAACAAACGTTCTGTCAAAGGAGCGCCCCGGGACAAACCGGGACCTGGGCCGCAAGCGCACGATCTGAATTCTATCACGGCCCGTCTTCAGAACAGAAAAGGGCGAGGGCCGGTCCTGGGGGGGACCGGCCCTCTGAGAGAGATCGAAGACGAAGGGGGGAAACGGATGATTAAGTGGCGCAGTAGAGAGTCTTGAGGTTCCAAGGAGCGACCTTCAGCTTGCCGGATTTCCGGTCGCAGGTGCACGCCTTGTTCTTGAGGTTCATATTGGTCGACGTACAGGCGACAACCTGAGAGCCTGAGCTCGTGCCGCTATCGCCGTTCATCGTGCCTGTCGGGTCGATAGCGATGGTCGTCCTGGTCGCCTGGAACGCGATGAAGGGGTTCTGGTCGCCGCCGAAGAACACAAGGCGCTCCTTGATGTTCTGGATAGCGTTCCCTTGGGCGAAGAACTCGAAATGGACGCCGCAAGCGCCAGCCTGGGTGAAGGTGCCCTTTTGGGTCAGAGTGTGCTCTTGGGGCACGAGCCAAGGCGAGTTGAGACGCAGGTTGTGTTCCCAGGAGGACTGCCGATCAAACGATGCTTTCAGGTCCTCGCGGAAGTTCGTCGCGTTGAAGGTGTTCTGGTCGATGTACTGGTTCACGCTCGAGAGCTGGAGATCCAGGATTGCGCTCGTGTTCGGACAGCCATCGTGGCCGCGCTCCGCGCAGCGTTGGTATCCTTTCCACGAAATCACGACGCGATCGGCTCGAGACAAATCGGCGAGCGGATCGATACGCCCCATCTCCCGGGCCATCGAGACCGCCAGCGACGCCTTGAGCGGGTGCAGCCCGTTCAGCGTGTAACAGGAGGAGTTCAGGGCCTCTTTCGAACCCACATCCTCACTCATCAACTCTAACGCCATTTCGTCTTCCCCCATGGGAGCGACGGCGCAGCCACTTTGCGCCAGGACTCCCAGCGCTGCTCCGACGGTTGCTGCTAGCTTCTTCATCATCTCCGAATCCTCCTTGTTCTCTGCGAGATTCCCTCTCTCGGAGGTGCCTTAAAGCAGGGCGCGTGCCATTTTGGACGGGCAGTCAGGCTCGCGAGCCAAAACAAACTCCGCGGAGTCCGCGCAGCGCAAAAACCGCGATCAACCAGCCCACCGACATGTGCGCGCTCGTCACGAAAAACCGGGCAAGAGCGCCGGTTTCTCGAGAGAGAACGACTCCTGCCCCCTCACGAAATTGTGCAAGGCTGATTGTGCAACTTGCACAATTAAGAGGCTCGATTGTGCAAACCGACTTGCACAACTTCACAAGCCGGAAACCAAAGGAGCTACTCGCCGCCGTTCGGATGGACCCGCTTGCGCGGTCTCGGTAGTCCGAACGACTCGAGGCGATTGATCAGGGTCCTTCGTGAGACGCCGAGCAGCGCCGCCGCCTTCGTCTGATTGCCCCGCGCCTGTTCGAGTGCAGAAAGGACTCGATGGCGCTCACTTTCGCCGCGCACTCCTCTCCCACCCGACTCACGCACCACCGGCATCAACGCCGTATCGTCCTCGGACGTAGGGCGCCGCTGCCCCATGACCGGCCGAAACACCTCGCGCAGCTCCGCCGACATGGGCCCCACGTCGGTCTTCTCTTCCTCCGGGAACAGCTCCTCGGCCTCATCGGCGCCGCCGGCGACGCGCGGCAAATGCTCCGGACCGATCGGCCCGCCTGCGCTCAGAAACGGCGCCCGTTCCATGGCATTTCGGAGCTCTCGCACGTTACCGGGCCAGGAGTATTCGAGCAGCGCCGCGATCCCTTCCTCCGTGATCTCGGGGATCCGAATGCGGCTGGCCATGCAGAAGTTGGCGAGGAAGTGCCGGGCGAGCGGCTCAATTTCGCTCTTGCGCTGCCGGAGCGGCGGAAGCCTGAGCACGATGCCGCTGATGCGATAATAGAGATCTCGCCGGAACCGACCGCGCGCGACTTCCAGCTCGAGGTCCCGGTTCGTAGCCGCAACAAACCGAACATCGATCGGGATGCTCTTGCTCGCGCCCACTCTTCGGATCGCCTTTTCCTCCAGCACGCGAAGCAGCTTCACCTGCGTCGCAAGCGGCATCTCCCCGATCTCATCCATGAAGATCGTGCCGCCCGCCGTGTTCTCAAAGAGGCCCGCCCGTGCCGTGTGGGCGCCGGTGAAAGCGCCTCGCTCGTGCCCAAAGAGCTCACTCTCCAAGAGGCCCTCCGAGATCGCACCGCAGTTGATCTTGAGCAGGTGTTTCTTGGCGCGGTGGGACGCGTTGTGCACCGCTTCGGCCAAGAGCTCTTTCCCTGAGCCGGTCTCACCGAAGATGAGCACGCCGATGTCACTCTGCGCCGCCCGCGCGGCAAGCTCGTAGATCCTGCGCATCTCGGGATCGACGATGACCGCGCCGTTGCCGGAGGAGGGCGGAAGGGTCGAATGGATGATGCGCCCGGTGGCCTCCTCGACCTGCAGAAGACAAGGCACCGCGCCGATCCGAAGCACAGATCCCGGCTCCAGCACGACCCGCTGTCCGGGCCGGAGCGGCCCCGTCTCCGCCGTGGAGAGCGCTCCGGTCGTCTTCTTGGGGAAGATCTGGGTGCCATTGGCGCTGCCCAGATCTTCCACCTCGATGCGAGAGCCGACGTGGAGCAGGAGGTGTTCCCGAGAGACGGACGGGTCGTCCACCCGGATGTGAGCGCGAGAGCCGCGTCCGACCAGAAGCTCCCCACCAAAAGGGAGAGGATGCGTCGTCGACGCATGTTTCAGGTAGACGGTCAGCTCAGCGTGAGAACTCACAGTGTCTCGTCAGAGGGCGCAATCGATGAAGGCGTCGTACAGATCCTCGCAGGGTGAGCTACCGGATTGTGCAATCTGGTAGTAGCCGGCGAACACTTCGACGCACATGAACCCTTCGGCTGGCTGCGTACTCTCGCACTCCACGTTCGCGAGGTATTCCGCCTTGCAAGCTGGCTCCTCCCGCCCCACACAATCGTCCGTGCAGGCTTCCACGTCATTCCAGTTCGGACATTCGATCGTAACGATCGTCTCGCAGCGCTTCTCACAGAGCGCCCGGAGGACCGAGCCCTCTCCGCCCATGCCGCCGGCGGCACTATCTCCAGCCTGACCACCGCTCGGATCAGCGCCTCCCATGCCTCCGCTCGCGCTTCCTGCCATGCCCCCAGACGCGGAACCGCCGCTGGCCTTGCCTCCGCTGCCCTTGCCCCCACTTCCCACATCGTCGCTGATGTCGTCGTCCGAGGGATCTCCCGCACACGCCGCCACTGCGAGCGAAAGCGAAGCGCCCAACGTGCCCCAAAGTAAAGTCCGCTTCATCCTCAGTCTCCTTTGCTTGATGTCCCTCGGGCTAACGTCCAGTCAGCCTCCTGATTTAATGAGAGATCTCCGGGCTTTCTCTCAGAATGTTCCGGTCCACGGTGCCGGGCTCGCTGCGCCCGGCTGATTCGTTCAAAACGCGCCATAGGCCTGAATCAGGGTGGGCGAAAGAGCTACGCCCAGGGATCTGGCCTGGGCTGCTTTGTCCCTGTCGCGGGGTGCGAAAAAGGTCAGATACGTGCTCACAGCGAGGGCGACACCTGTCCCCACGATGAGCACATCGGTAGCGAGAAGGGCCGTCGACGCACTGGACGAAAGTTGGTCCATTTGGCTCGGGCTGGGATCGGGGGTTTGTTTCAGAGAGTTCAACGAGCTCGCCTGGCCGATGCCGTAAACCCCGGTCGCAATCGCGCCTGTGGCCAAAGCCGCCGTCACTCCCCATCCAACCCAGGCCCCGACCGGTGGTCCGCTCGGCTGCATCACCGGGGGAGGCAGAGGACGCTCCCGCACTGTCACCAGCTGAGGCTTCACGGGCCTCAGCTGGACCGCGACGGTCTTCTCTTCTCCCCCGGCCAATGTCACGCGCTCGGTCGTCGCCTCATAGCCGTCACGCCGAAAGGAGACTCGATGGGGTCCTACGTCGAGCACCAAGGGTTCCACGCTCGGGGTCTCTCCGACCGGCACATCATCGACCAGGACGAGCACTTCGGGCTCCTTCGTCTCGACGCGCAAGACGGCCGTCCTTGCCCGGAGCATCTCGAGATCACGCTCGATCTCAGCCTTTCTTCCTGCATCGACGCTCTCGCCCCCTTGTCGCAAGTAGGACTCGAGGGCCACGCGGGCTCGCGCGAACTCCCCGAGCTGAATCGCGACGAGCCCTAAGTTGTAGAGGACTCGGTAATCAGGAACGAGCTCGTAGGCCTTCTCGAACTCCACGAGCGCGAGCTTCGCTTCTCCCTGATCGTAAAACGTGAGCCCCTTCTGAAAGCGCTCTGACGCCTCCTTGAGACGAGCTTCTTCGGGATTCGGTCCTGGTTCGGCAGCGGAAGCTGAAATACTTGCCTCCGAGTTCGCCCAGGCTCCACGCGGGAGGGCGAGAGGAGCACAGAGGACCACGCTCGAGATCAGGGCCAGAGGACGACGCATTTAAGGTGTTCCGTGAGCGAAAGGGTTCACTGGGTCGAGGGCCCGCGGCTTTTTCTCCGAACCGGCCGTATCCGACTTCTCAGCAAGGACATTTTTCGGCTGGGCCTGAGCTGAAATGGGGCGGCTGCTCTTTTTCTTCGACTTGTCAGCGCTGTCGACCGTGAGTTGTTTGGCCTGACCTTCCACTGGCAGAAGAGCGATCTCGAGCCCCTGGTCCCGATCGAAGCTAACCTTTCTTTCGACGCTCTGATAACCAGCGAGCACAAACGCAAGGACGCCTTCTTGTGCGCTCCGTGAGCGCTCGATGACAGCCGAACCTCTCCCAACGACCTCTCCGTCGAGCAGGATCTGCGCGGTCTCCGGGTGAACCCGGGCGGAGATCGTCGCAACATCAGGGACAGGCGGGGCAAGGGCCCCTTTGGCCTCCGGCTCCGAAAGCGCGGGAGAGTCTGAGGCTTGTTTCGGCTCGAAGGAGAAGCCTGCTGCGATGATGCTCAGCGCGAGCGCCCCCAGCGCGAAGAGGCGCGTCCGTCCTGTAGAAACAAAGGGAGGCACCTGACTCTCGAAGGCGCTCTCCAGGATGGTCCGGGTGGAGACCACATCCTCACTCGAGGGGCTCGAGTCTTCACGCTGCGTCTGCTCTTCGTCGGGAGACTCAAGGGAGGTCCCATTTGCGAGCGCGCGGATGCGCGCGTTTCGCGCTGAGATTCGCTCGCCCAAGCTGTGCTCGAGCAAGAGCGCGATGTCCGCGCTCGAGACACGACGCTTTTCGTCTCGGAGCCAGCGCTCGAGGGCTAATTGAAATTCGAGGGCAGTCTGGAAGCGACTAGCAGGATCGCGCTCGAGAGCCTTCATGATCAGCTCTTCGAGGGAACGAGGGAAGCTCGGCTCGATGCTCGAAGGCGGCTCTACATTCGCCTCGAGGATCTTGTACATGAGAGCGACCGCGTCTCCGCCGCAGAAAGGCCGCTTGCCGACGGTCGCCATGTAGAGGACACAACCGAGCGCAAAGATGTCGGCCCGGCGATCGATGTCCTTACTGCGGACCTGCTCGGGAGCCATATAGGAGAGCTTCCCTTTGACCTCGCCGGTGACCGTTGCTTGGTGGACCTGGCCGCGGGCCTTCGCCACGCCAAAGTCTGAGATCGTCACGCTCCCGTCGGAGGCGATCAGGATGTTCTGAGGAGAGACGTCGCGGTGAACGACGTGGAGCAGCGTTCCCGCTTCGTCGACGAGCTCGTGGGCTGCGTGAAGTCCAGCGGCCACTTCGGCAACAATCTTGACGGCGATCGGATGAGCGATGGCTTTGTTCGGCTGAGCCTGGAGCAAATCGAACAGGCTCGCGCCGTCGCAGAACTCCATGACCATGTACTGCACGCCGAGCGCGCGCCCGAGCTCGTAGACCTTGCAGACGTTCGGATGTTCGATGAGCGAGGCGATGCGCGCTTCGTCGAAGAGAACCTTGGCCGCCTCCTGTCCCCCTTGTTTGGTCGTCTTGAGAGCGACGATCCGCGTACCCATGGCGCGGGTGTCCCGCGCAGCCCAAACCTCGCCCATCCCACCCTCGCCCAGGGGGACGAGGAGGGCGTAGTGGTCCAATGTGCGCGGGGCCGTATTAACGAGGGACATCCAAGAGAGAGCTTCTACTCAAACTGGGCAGTCTACTCGAAAAATTCTCGCACTGCCAGCCCGATCACAAAAAGCACAGGGTTCTCTCAGTTTCATCACACCATCCACCTCTTCGGTACCCTCTCGCCTCCCCTTCGGGCTTTTGTGCTACGTGCTCTTGCCCCCACTTCCGAGTCGAGAAGGCGGCGCCCACCTCCACACACGGAGCTCAGCTGCGCCACACACAACCACATCTCCTCCTGGACGAATCGTCGAAATCTGTCTTTAGGAGTACACTTCAAGGAGGTTTCGTCCGTCTTCACAGAGAGGAAACACGAAAAACTCGCGCCCCTACATGACGACCAGCTTCAACCCTCCCACCTCTCGACGCCCCGCAAACGAAGACGGCTTCGTGGTGGGCAGTGTCGTCGGGAGGTATCGACTGCTCGCGCTCATCGCGAGCGGCGGCATGGCGCATGTCTGGGCCGCAGAGCCGCTCACCTCGGGAGGCATGAGCCGAACCATCGCGCTCAAAGTCATTCGCCCCGATCTGGCTTCCGATCCGGAGTACGCGCGTCTCTTCATCGATGAGGCCACGATCGCCACAGCCGTTCGTCATCCGAACGTGTGCCAGACCTTCGAGCTGAATCGCCATGAGAACGTCCTGTTCATGGCCATGGAATGGGTTCCAGGCGATTGCCTTGCGGGACTGATCCGAAACGGGAATCGATTCTGGCCCCTCGACGTCGACATCGCGGCGCGCATCTGCGCCGACGCCGCGGCTGGTCTCCACGCCGCCCACGAGGCGACCGACGAGAAAGGCAATCCCCTCGGTGTGATCCACCGCGACGTCTCCCCCGCCAACGTGCTCATCTCGACCCAAGGCCAGGTCAAAGTGAGCGATTTCGGCATCGCCAAGGCGCGCCACCAGCTCCACGAAAGGACGCGTACCGGCGAAGTCAAAGGCAAGTTCGCTTACCTGGCACCTGAGCAGATCGCCGGCGGGCCCACCGATCGAAGAGTGGATATCTACGCGCTCGGTTGTGTCCTCTACACGGCGACCTTGGGCCTGCGGCCCTTCGGCAATGGGCCCGAGGCGATGCCCAAGATCTTGCTCGGTGAGTTCAGGAGACCCCGCGACATCGATCCGACCTATCCGCCCGGGCTCGAGGACATCATCCTCAAGGCGCTGCAGCAGCGCCCCGAAGACCGCTACCAAACGGCCAATGAGATGAGAGAAGCGATCGAAAGTTGGCTCTGGGAGACGAGTCGCCTCGTTACTCAGGCGGACGTCGCCGCCATGGCAAAGGAGCGCCTCTCGCCAGAGACCCAAGAGGCCATCTTCAAGTTGCGCAATCGAACGCGGGTCCAGGCCGAGGTCGCCTACCAAATGCTGAGAGAAAGTTTGGACATGCTGGAGCCGCCGACAGCTTCGACGGGAGTGCTCGTGCCGGAAGAGGTGCGCGCGCGCTCCCGAAGCAGCCGCAGTCCTGACCCTGGTGACGACGAAGCCGACGCCACCAGGATCGTCGAGTTCGATCCCTTCGCGGCCCTCGATACAGGAATCGGTCCGCGGCAGACCGCTCCGTTTTCTCCGCAAGATCTCGTGCCCCGCAAAAGCGCCCACGCGCCCCTCTCCCTGGGGCCGAAGAAACCTCTCGGCGGGCCCATGGCTGCCCCCCGTCGGCGCACGCCCACCACGGGAGGCACCGGAGGGCGCAAGCGCTCATCCAAAAAGAGAAAGCAGCGGGATGAGTTTCCGGCGTGGCTCGGCCCCGTCGGTTTCGGCAGCCTCGCCCTCAGCATCGCCTATTGGCTGATCTCGGGGGGCTCGCGCTTCTAGAAGTCCCCCCTCGACGCGCAGCCGGCTCTCCATCCCCTGGGGCATCGGGCCCACTCGAAGGCGCGCTGCCCGAGCAAACTGTGTGCAAACCACAGCCCATCTCCATTCCTACGCTCGCCGCGCTCTCGAGCTTCCCTCTCAATTCCGCCCCCACCCAATCGTCCGGGAGGCAACGGCAGCTCTGACGGCCTTCTCGTTGAACCGCGCGCGCCCCTCGTCATGATCGGAAGCCGGCTTTTTTTTCTGGCAAGGCCAGAAGTTAGGCCCTAGACCTGCTTCCGACTGTCCCGGGTCCGTCCCGACCCCACAAGGTCGCTCGGGTCCAGGTGAACGAAATCGATCCCGCCGGGAACCCCAAGAGAAACGATATGCACCTAGTAGAATGGCTTCAGCGACTCATGACCAACTTCGGCGCTGCCTGGGTCATGTGGCTCCTGATTGGACTCAGTGTCATTTCCGTAGCGATCATGTTGGAACGGGGTTGGTTTTACCTCTCTCTCCGCGATGACTTGGCGGCCCTCGGTGGCCGGTTCCGGGATCTTTTGCGCTCCGGAGACTACGATGGGGCCCGCAAGGCGCTCGAGGATTCGCCGAGTGCGGAGGCCGCGGTGGTTCTCGCCGGACTCGCGGAAGCGGATCGCGGTCCCCAGGCGGCCGAAGAAGCCATGCAAGGAGCCAAGGCGCTGCAGAAGATGCGCCTCGAACGGCGCCTCGCCTTCCTCGGTACCCTCGGCAATAACGCGCCCTTCATCGGTCTCTTCGGTACGGTCATCGGCGTCGTGCAGGCCTTCGAAGGCCTCGCTCAAGAGTCGACCCAAGAGGCCCAAGGGGCCGCGGCCGCACCCCAGGTGGTCATGGCGGCCATCGCCGAGGCCCTCGTCGCCACCGCGGTCGGCCTCGCCGTCGCGATCCCAGCCGTCGTCGCGTTCAACTTCTACCAGAGGCACTCGCGCGCCATCCTGGCGAACACTGAGGCCCTCAGTCGCATCCTCATGTCCCAGCTCGTCGGCAATGGCGCCGTCCTGCCCAAAGGAAAGGACTGAGAGTGGCTGGCGGTGCTCAAAATGACGACGATGACGGACTGATCTCAGCGATCAACGTCACGCCGCTCGTCGACGTGGTGCTCGTGCTCCTGATCATCTTCATGGTCACCGCGCGCATCATCCACCAACAGGGCGTCCCTATGGAGCTCCCGAAAGCTGCCAGCGGCGAGAATATCCAATCGGTGTTCTCCGTTGAGCTCTCCGTGGACGGAAGCACGACGGTCGACTCGACCAAGGTGGACAACGACGAAGCCGTCTCCGCTCTCGCCAAAGCTGCCAAGGCGAAAAATCCCGATCTTCGCGCGGTGATTCGCGCCGATAAGAAGGTGGAGCACGGCCGGGTCATCCATGTCCTCGACCTCCTCAAGCGCGCTGGCGTCGCCAAGATCGCGTTCGCCGTGACGCCCGGTGGCGGTGCTGCCCCCGAACCCAGCGCGGCCGAACCGGCCCCATGAACCCCGTGACCTCCGAGAATACGCTCGAATATCCTCATTGGTTCGAGAAGATCGAACAGCTCGGAGGCCAAGCGCGCCAAGCGGGTGTAGTTTCGCTCGTGAGCGCCCTCTTAGCCCACGGCGCCATCGCGGCTTACGCCGCTTATCAACCGGTCGACGTGCGCCTGTTCGCCGAAGAGGTCCACAGGTTTACCCTCTCCCGCGTCGCAACGAGTTACGACATCGAGGTCGAAGAGCCGCCGCCCCCGGAGCCCGAACCGGAGCCGGAGCCCGAACCGGAGCCGGAGCCCGAAAAGGAGCCTGAGCCTCCGGCCCCCGTCGAGGAAAAGCCCGTTCCCGTCGTCGTACCCAAGGATGCTCCGCGGGACCCGAGCCCTGCTGCGCCACAAACAGCCGAGGCCGGAAAGGTCCTCACCGCAGAGCCCGACCCGAACGAGCCCCTCGACCTCACAGGAGAGGGCTTCGTCTCCGGAACGGGAACCCGTTTCGCCGGCGGCGTCACATCGAGCACCGGAACCTCGACGGTGGCCGTGCGGGACGTCAACGCCCGGCCCGATGGTGTTCCCGGGGGCACCGGCACTGCCCCCGCGGCTCCGCAGCCGGCCGTCGACCTCTCGCGCCCGGCTCGTCCCCTGGCAGGCTCCGGTTGGAATGACTGCGGCTTCCCCCCGGAAGCTGACGCCGAACAGATCAACCAGGCGCTGGTCACCTTAGTGGTCGTGGTGGACGAAAACGGCCGCCCCAAGAGCGCAAGCGCCGTAAAAGATCCTGGTTACGGCTTCGGGGCCCGCGCCGAGCGCTGCGCTCTGAGAAAATCCTTCGAGCCGAGCCTCGATCGCTTCGGGAAACCGAAGGTCGGCTCCACAGCGCCGTTCACCGTGCGTTTCACCCGCTAGTCACACATTTTCGCGCAGTGTCCGCCCCAAGCCAGAAAGCCCGGCGGCAGCGCCCCTAGCGTTTTGAGATGTGCCCCCGAGCGCTCGTTCGGCGGCGCTTTACTTTCCCAGCGATCCCGATCCTGCTTCAATGCACTGCGACGCTCCGATGGATCGACTGGAACAACTGCGAGGGATCGACCTCTTTTCGGGCCTGAAAGACTCAGCCCTCGAACTCCTCGCGCGCATCGCGACCGACGAAGAGCACGAGCGCGGAAGCAAGATATTCCGCCATGGCGACGTCGGCGAAAAGCTCTACTTGATCCGTGAAGGCAAGGTCCGGATCAGCCGCGAAGTCCCCGGGATGGGGGAAGAGGCGCTCGCGATCCTGGGACCCGGGGAAGTGTTCGGGGAGATGGCCCTGCTCGACGACGCGCCTCGTTCGGCGGACGCCGTGGTCCATGAACGGTGCAAGCTGCTCGTGATTCCGCGGGATGGCTTCGACGATCTGCTCTTTTTGAACAAAGAGCTCGCTTATGAGGTGCTGTGGACGATCGTGAGCATCTTGGTGAAGCGCCTCCGGGAAACGAACGACAAGCTCACCTTCCTCACCACCAGCAGCAAATTCACCTGAGCTCCCCCTCCTGACGTCCTCACGGTGGCCCCCTCCCGGCCTCCGTCCTCGCTCTTCGAGCTGCGGACGAGGCCGCCTCCCCCTGACGCGTGCTCGCTCGCCTCGGGCGAGCTCCGCGCGCGAGGGGGAGGACGCTCGCCTGGAGCGCGGCGATCAGGTAAAAATACGACTGCGTCAAGACTTGCCGTGAGAAAATTTGACGGGCTGACACCCGTTCAGTAGACTGATGTAATCATGCAGGGCCTCACGAAGCGTCAAGAACAGACCCTCGAGTTCATTCGCGCGTCCATCCGGGACCGCGGTTACCCGCCGACGCTGCGGGAAATCGGCGAACACATGGGGATCCGCTCGACGAACGGCGTAAATGACCACCTGCGGGCCCTCGAGCGGAAGGGGTACCTGCGCCGCGAAGACATGAAGAGCCGCGCCCTCCGAGTCGTCGGCGAGGAAGAGGAGACGGCGGCGCCCGTCGAGGCCGCCCCGATCAAGGCGAGTGAGGACCTGCTCGAAATCCCGATCCTCGGTCGGGTCGCCGCGGGTCTGCCGATCCTGGCAGAAGAGAACGTCATCGACACGGTCCATGTCGACAAGATGATGGTCCGAGGTGGCCGTGACGTGTTCGGCCTCCGGGTCCAGGGCGATTCGATGATCGAAGCGGGCATCCTGAGCGGCGACTACATCTTCGTGCGCCACCAGAGCACAGCAGACCGAGGGGATATCGTCGTCGCGCTCATCGGAGACGAAGCGACCGTGAAACACTACTACCCCGAAAAAGACTACATTCGCTTCCAGCCGGCGAACTCACAAATGGCTCCGATCTTGGTGCGAGCCTCCGACTTCAAGCCGACCATGCTGCTTGGTAAGGTCGTCGGCCTCTACCGCCGGATCTGACGGAAAATCGGCCTCGAAAGGCCTCCCACAGGCCCTTTCGAGGCTCCCGGTTGACGCGTGACGCCGCCCGCGGGTAGATCCGAAGGCGGCGTTTCTTTGTTCTCTCGCGAGATGATGCACGTGCCCCCACTCCTCGTTCGTCTCGCGCTCACCCTGAGCCTCGTGCTCCCGACGGCGCTCGGCTGTGGGCCTGCCGTTTACCTCGCGAAGATCCGCGAAGCGAATGAGGTCTTTGAGCAAGCGAAGGCCGAGGGAGCCGAAGAGCAATGCCCCTATGAGTTCTACGGCGCGGAGGTCAGGCTCGCCGAAGCCAGGCGCTACGCGGGAGTCGCCGAATACGGAGCTGCGCGAAAGCTCGCCCGGGAGTCGATCGCGCTCTCTCGAGCTGCTCTCGAGGAGATGGCAGCCAAGAAGTCGAAAGCAAAACATCCGACGAAGGAGGAGCCGCTCCCGTGAGGCCGACGCTCCCCGTCCTCGGGCTCTCGGCGCTCTTGCTCCTCGCTTGCCAAAAGGCACCAGCGCTGAAAGGGCGCGTCGCCGGCCTCGAGCAGATGAGTAAGAAGGCGGCGGAAAATGGAGCGAAGCTCTGCGCGCCCCGGGAGCTCGCGCTCGCGGACGTTTACCTCGAGCTCGCGAGCCTCGAGCTTCGGCGTGGGGAGCTCGGAGCGGCGGAGCATTTCGCGGGTCGGGCTGAGCTCCACGTTCAAGCGGCGACTCTGCAGTCGCCTCCCGACGAGTGCACGGGGCCGGGAGATCTGGACGCCGATGGAGTGCCGGACGACGTCGACCAATGTTTGGGTCCGAGAGAGACCTGGAACGGCTTCGAAGACGAGGACGGCTGTCCTGATGACCCAGATACGGACGGCGACGGGATCTTGGACTCGAAAGACCTCTGCCCGACGGCCGCGGAAGACCGCGACCAATACCAAGACGAGGATGGCTGCCCGGACGAAGATGATGATCTCGACGGCATCCCGGATCTGCTCGATGCATGCCCCCGCTCGGGCGAAGATCTCGACGGCTACGAGGACCAAGATGGATGTCCCGAGCCCGACAATGACCAAGACGGCGTCCCCGACGTGGACGACCAGTGCCCGAATACTCCGGGTGAGAAGGACCGCGAGCCGAAGGGTTGCCCGATCAAAGATGCCCTCGTCCTCGTCACCGACTGCGAGGTCAAGATCACCCAGCAGATCCATTTCGCGCTCGGCAAAGACACCATCAAACCAGAGAGTTATCCGATCCTCGACGCGGTCACCGACGTCCTCGTAAAGAACGCGAGCTTCCAGATCGAAGTTCAAGGCCACACCGACGACAAAGGGTCTGACAGCTACAACCTCGATCTCTCGAATCGGAGAGCCCACGCGGTCCGCAAGTATTTGGTCGCCCGCGGCATTGCCCCGGAGCGCCTCGCCGCCAGAGGCTACGGGAAGGATGTTCCTCTCGTACCGAATATTTCCGAGGAAAACCGATCTTTGAACCGCCGCGTGCAGTTCGTCCGCACCGACCAGCGCGCAGAAAGCTGCCAAAGCCCCGCACAAACTGGGCCCGATTCTGGTAAACGCTGAAGCCTCTTGAGTTCCAGTCGTACTGCAGCCAGAAACAAATAGGCTTTTCGCCTGCTGCGGCAGAACAGCTTCAAGTCGCTTTATTGGAGAACACAGTGAAGTCCCGAGTCATCCATCGCCTCGTCGCCACGGCCGTCGTGGCCTGCCTCTCTCTGCCGGCCCTCGGTCAGTCTTCGCGCGATGCGGGCGCGAACCAGAAGATCGACGAGGCAGTGAATCACCAATACCTCATGATGGAGCTCGACAAGGCCGAGTCGATCCTGAAAAACGTGGTGACCACCTGCGGCAACCAGTGCAGCCCCGAGGTGATCGCGCGCGCCTGGATGTACGTGGGCATCGTGCGGGGTTCCGGCAAGAACGATCTGGCAGGAGCCAGTGAAGCCTTCGCTACTGCCCAGAGCATCGATCCGAACGTTCAGCTCGACCGCGACCTCGCGTCCCCCGAGACGCAAGCGACCTTCGACTCTTTGAGCGGGACCGCTCCCCCGCCCACGACCACGACCTCGGCTCCGCCGGCTGTGCTCGACGCGGGAGAAATCCCCGGCGACATGAACTGCAACCTCGATCAGGGCGTCCGGGTCACGAGCCGTATGCCGATCCCGATCTCGTGCACGACCAATGCGAGCGCGACGGAAGCGGTCCTCAAGTTCAAGGAGTACGGCTCGAACGACTGGAAAAAAGTCGATCTTACGAATTCCGACGGCGCCTTCGAAGGTGTCATCCCTTGCGACGTGACCCAGAACCCCGGACCGCTCCAGTGGTTCGTCGGGGCAAAGAACGCGGCCGGCGAGTACGTCGACCAATGGGGAAGCAAGAAGTCGCCGGCCGTTGTCCAAATCGTTCAAGACGGCGGAGTCGAACTCACCTACTCCGACGGGAGCGCCGTCGCCCGTTGCCCGGACTCGAGCGATTGTCCCCCCGACTTCCCGGGTTGTGGGACCTCTTCGAAGCAATGCGGCAATCTCGACTGGGGCGCGTCCTGTAAGAACTCCTCCGAGTGCAAATGTGGCCTGCTCTGCGAGAGCGGAACCTGCAATAACGCTCCGAGCTGCTCCTCGAACGAAGAGTGCTCGACGGGCTACTGCGAAAACGGCCTCTGCGCCGTCGACCCTCACGCCACGAGCAGCAGCGGCCCCTTCCAGCGCCACTGGGTCTCGCTCGGATTCGCGGCCGACATGGTGAACTACGGCGGGGAGCAACTCTGCGATCCGAGCCGCGATCCCGCCGTCGAGACGGTCTGCGTCGATGGAAACGGTGCCGTGATCAAGGGAAACACCGACATGCCCGACCCCGGAGCGGCCACAGCCGAGATCAATAACGGTTTCCAGCTCAGCCAATACCGCATTCACCTCGGCTACGACTTCGCCTTCAGCCCCCGGCTCCTCCTCGGCGCTCGTCTCGGCTACATCATCGGCGGCAACCCTGTCTCCTTCTTGCCGGTGCACGCAGAGCTCCGCGGAACGTACAACGTGTTTCCGATCAACAAGATCGGTCTTCGCCTCCCGATCCACCTCGGCTTCGGCGTCGGTGACCTCGACTTCGCCATCGCGAACGTGCCGAGCAGCGCCGGGCCTCTGACCGTCTACAAGAAAGGCGGGAACCTCTTCACCACCCTCGGCGCCGGCCTCGGCTACGCTTTCATGCCGAACCTGTCCGCCGACATCCGACTCGCGGCGGTGGTCAGTCTCCCGACCTTCAACCTCGCGATCCAGCCGGGCCTCAACCTGACCTACGGGTTCTGAAGAATAGGTCAGCTCCCAGCGGAGAAAAGGGCGCGCCCGAACGGCGCGCCCTTTTTTCTTGCCTCGAGGGCAAGCCCATCCGTCTGAGCTCAAGCCCTAGTGAGGCGTCGAGCTGCCGCTTCTAGGAAACGCGTCCGAGATGAGCGAGGACGGCCTTCAAATCGGCCCACACCTCGCGCTTCGCCCCTGGATTGCGCAAGAGATACGCCGGGTGGAAGGTTGGCATCACAGGAATCCGACCTTGATAGAGGCGGAAGGTGCCGCGGAGCCGCGTGATGCCCTCCGTGAGCCCTAAGAGACCGCTCACAGCCGTGCCACCGAGCGCGATGATGACCTCAGGGTCGAGGAACTGGAGCTGCGCCCTCAGGTACCCCGAGCAGGCGGCGATCTCGGGAGGCTCCGGGCGGCGGTTGTTCGGAGGGCGACACTTGACGATATTGCAAATGTAGACCTCGTCGCGCCCGAGCCCCATCGCCGCGATCATCTTGTCGAGCAGTTGTCCGGCGGCGCCCACAAACGGCTCCCCTTGCGCATCCTCTTCGGCGCCCGGCCCTTCTCCGACGAAACAAACCCGCGAAGAGCCCGTGCCCCGCGCGAAGACGGTTTGTGTGCGTTGCTCGTGGAGAGCGCAGGCGGTGCAGCTCCTCACCGCCTCCTTGAGCTCATCGAGCGAGCCGTACTTTGGAAGGTGCACCGCGGCGGGCGAAGGAGCCGGGGACACTCTGGGAGCGCGCACCGGGCGCGCGGGCGAATCCTTTCGGTCCAGCGGAGCAGCGGGCGAAGGAGCAGCACTCGGAGCTGCCACAGCCTCGAGGGGTGCCCGGCGCGGGGCGTCCCTGCTCGGCGCGGGCGGCGCTTCTTCGAACGCGGGCGGCGCGGCGTGTTCTCTCCAGAACGCCTCCACGCGCGCCTTTGCGCCGGGGTCTCGCGGCAGCCCGATCGTCCCAGAGACCCCGTGCCACTCGACGTGGGCGCGCAGCTCCCGAACGATCTCGAGGAGCTCGTGCGCGACGTCGTCTTCCACAGCCCCTCCTACCATCCGGCCTCGCCCTTAGTCCTGCTCCGCAAGGAACCGCTCGGCGTCAAGGGCCGCCATACAACCCGTGCCCGCCGCGGTCACCGCCTGCCGATAGACCCAGTCCGCCACATCGCCCGCCGCGAACACGCCGGGGACAGTGGTCCGAGTCGAGCCCGGCTCCACCTTCAGATAACCATTTTCATGGCACTCGAGCTGCCCTTTAAAGAGGTCGGTCATCGGCGTGTGCCCGATCGCGACGAACAGCGCACCCACGTCGATCTTCTTGGTATCGCCGGTCACGAGGTTCTTCACGACGAGTCCCGTGACGTGATCCTCATCAACGCCGAGCACCTCGGTCACCGCACTGGAGCGCAGCACCTCGATCTTCGGGTTCTCGAAGACGCGCTTCTGCATGGCCTTGCTGGCACGGAACTCATCGCGGCGGTGGATCAGAGTCACGTGCTCGCAGAGATGAGAGAGGTAAGTCGCCTCTTCCATCGCCGTGTCTCCGCCGCCGACGACCGCGACCCTCTGGCCGCGGAACAGCGCCCCGTCACACACCGCGCAGGCGCTCACGCCCTTGTTCTTCAGCTTCTCTTCACTCGGAAGGCCGAGGTAGTTCGCGCGCGCGCCGGTGGCGATGATGATCGCATCGGCGAGGTGAAGCTCGTTCTCGTCCTCTCCGACCCAGACCTTGAAGGGACGCTCGCTGAGGTCGACCTTCTGCACGTCGGCGGTGATGAACTCCGTTCCCTGGCGCTCCGCCTGCTCACGGAACTCCGCCATCATTTCTTGGCCGGTGACGCCCTTCGGATAGCCGGGGAAGTTCTCGACCTCGCTCGTGAACATGAGCTGACCGCCGGGAATGAGCCCGCCGGCATTGAACCCTTCGACACAAAGCGGTTTCAGGTTCGCGCGCGCGGCGTAGATGGCCGCTGTGAGGCCCGCAGGGCCCGAACCGATGATCAGAACACGGTGACGAGGGGTCGACATACGCGACTCTAGTTAGTGGGGGGTCCGAAGGGTAGCAACCCCTGGCGAGGCGCTCGCATTCCCCGGGAAAATCCGGCCGAACACGCGCGGCCGAATCCGAAAGAAAAACGGGCGAGAAGGGTTCTCCTCCTCGCCCGCTGCCCCCGCTCCAGACGGCGGGGAATCTCGCGTCTACGCTCGAAATCAGGAGCGCACAGGGCTCGCCTTGAGCGCCGCGCGACCGTCTTTGACGTAGACGGCGAAACGCACCTCTTGCGCGCCGTGCTGCTGAACCAAGGCTTCGCGATTGCGAATCAGGGTCTCGCGGAATCGCTCATAGGTGAAGCCTTCGACGTTCTCGCCACATTGGATCTTCGTCTGAACGAACTGTTCGAAGACCCCCGGCCAATCCTCTTCGGACTGCACCGGCTTTCCTCGAGAGGGAGGGTTCGGCAGGTTGCGCGAAGGAGGCGTCGGGAGGTTCCGCTGCGTCGACAGAGCACTGATCGGAACCGTCGTCGCCGGAGCCGAATCGGCGGGTCCCGAATCGGGCACGGCAAAGGCGGCCATCTGGGGCGTCGCGGGCAAGTCGCCGAGGACCTGTCCGAGGTCAGCGGCCTTCCGTGAGACGCCCCCCTGAGCGGCTGCGAGCTTGTCGATACCGTCGTTGAGGTCAGAGGCGATGCGCCTGTAGACCCCGCGGAACTTGCTCGGCTGCAGGTGGTCGACCTTTCCTGTAGCGAGAGCCGTCGCTTCCCGCGCAAACTTCCGCAGAGGAACCGTATGCTCGAGGAAGCTCATGATGAGCCCGAGAGCGAGCGCTCCGAAGGCGACACCGAGCACCAAAGGCCAGCTCACCGACTCCTTGTCCTTGTCGTCCGCGGCGTCCAAGAAGCCGAAGATGGAGGTCACCGGCGTCGAGACGCGTCCGACGGCGTACCCTGCGCCGAGAGAGTAGGCTTCACCCGGCAGACGCGTGTACTGCACCGCGAGGTCGGAGCCGATCTCACGAATGCCACTGCGACCTTTCTCGAGGTAGTCCGGATCTTGGGTCACCTTGTCGAGGTCGGTCACGATCTGATCGAGGCTCGTCTTCGGGAATCCTTCGGGCGCCGCCGCGGCCGTCCGCGAACCGCTCACGTAAAAAGCGATCGCCGCGCCCGAACGCGCGGAGAGCTCACGAGCAAACTTGTCGTCGATGATGCGCGCGCCGATGACCGCGCCGGCGGGTGCGCCACCGGCTTCGAGCTCAACCGGGCGAGCCACAATGCGGTGCAGCCTGCCCCAGACGAGCGTGTCATCGCGGACAAACCCATGGAGCGCGTCCGCCACGACGGGGTGTCCGCCGAGCTCCGGCTCTTCGGTCCCATGGGTCGAGACGTTTCCGATCGCGCCGATGATGCGTCCGCCACGATCGACCGCGAACACCGCGTCGAAGGCCTGGTCCGGGGGGATATCCTGGCTGATCTTCTTGAGCGCCTTCTCGATGGTGTCGCGATGGCCCGGGTCAATCTTGCCGGTGGACTGGCTCGCCTGGTTCAGGGCCTTGGCGATGGTTCCGTCGACCGCAAACTTGATGAGGTGAGCGGCCCGCGTTCGGGCGTCGTCCTTTAAGACCGCGGAGACGACCTGGCTATCGGCGGAGAGTCCCTCACCGAGAACCCTCCGCATCGCGCGGTTATGGATGCTCGCGGCGAGCGAAAGCAGGAAAAGCGAAGCGCCGAGAGCGATGCCAATGATGGCGTACCAAAAGCGTGAGAGCAACATTAGTCCGACTTCTCCCCATCCTTCTTCGGCGTGGCGACAACGATCGGCGGCACACCCACGTCACGATTCGCGAGCTTCACGCGGGCCGCAGGGCCAACCTTCTCCCCCGAGAAAAAGGCCTGCACCTCGTACTCACCGGGCGCAACGTTTTGGAACGAATACTCGCCTTTGGCGTTCGGGTAAGTCGCCTCCATCAAGTTCGGCTCTCCCCGGACCCACATCCGCAGGCTCGGCGCGAGCTCATCTCGGATCTCGAAGGTCCCGGCGGCGGGAATGGTCCACTCGCGCTTGGCGCCTCGTCCAGTGTTGCTCGGACCGAACTCCTTCATGCCCACGCCGTATAGGCGGTGCTCAAAGGAGTCGACGTTGTGGAAAACGATCTTCGTGCCAGGAGGGGCAACGAGCATGACCGGGGTCGTTCGTCCGCCCCCGACGCGCACGGTGATCGGCGCGCCTGGCTTTTGTGCTTCCGTGCCAAAGAGGCCAATCGCGACCTCTTTCGGAATGTACGGCGAGAGTTTCCGGTACTGGGCCGGAACCGTCGGGACCATCTCGCGGAACGTGTACGAGCGAGACTTCGGATCTTTCGACTCGACCCAAACGGGATTCTCGAGGTGGATATAGCCTGAGATCGAACCGACGACCCGCGCGCCCAGCGCTCCGATCGACGTGAGCGACATTGCCAGTAGCAGTGAGGCGCTGATCCGTCGCCGGAGTCGCCCCTGAACAGGAATGACCATGAGGGCGGAAAGAGTACCCTGAACGGACCAGCTCTAGAAGAGCTGACAAAAAAGAAAAGGTTCCGTACCGCAGATACCGCAGCGAATTTTCAGTTCCGAACCCCTAGAATCTCTAGGTGGGCAGCTCGCTCCGGCTTCTGGCTTCCCGACGAGAGTCGTACGGGCGCAGCGCTCCACCGGAATTGCTCACTTCCCGAATGGTTCAATTGGCGGGATTCGTTACTGATGGCTTGCCTGTTCCTGCAGAGGGAACCTCCAGAAAAAGGTAAGCAGCCCGATCCACTTCGTCAACCCGGACCGTCCATTCAGGGGCAGCCCCAAGTGCGATCACTCGCACCCAAGCGGTCATCGTCGCACTCACCGCTCCGCTTCAAGTTTCTGTCTCCGGCGCGCGCACGACAGTGCGCGGCTGCGCCGTTTTAGAGCACCATTGCCTATTGACGTTTGCCCTCTTTCTTTTGGCCCCGGCGCTGCGGCTCTTGGGGCGCCCCACCGAGCCTTCAACTGAGCTCACCTCCCCGAGTGAGCCCGAGCGCCACTCACAAATGCATCACTTTACGCTGGCGCGCCCGCGAACCTCGGGTTCGCTCCTCGACTGCACCCGAACCTCGCCCCCCGCGAAACCTCGAGACTGCACCCGAACCTCGCCCCCCGCGAACCTCGGGTTCGCCTCGCGCCGCCCTCTCGGGCGGCGCCCCGTCACTCCTTCCTCCCCGACTCAGTGCACAGCGCCAGTCAGCCAAGCGAAGGCCGGAACGAGCACCTCTTCCGGCGTCGATCCACCTTGCACAACTTCCTCGGAAGTCCCAGCGGCGTTCGGATCGAGTCGGAACCCGTGGTCCCCAAACACAACCACCATCGTCTTCGGCGGCTGCTTCTGGAAGAAGTCGATGATGGCGTCCGCCGTGCGATCGGCGATGCTCGGCAGACGATCGATGACGGGCTCTCCGATGTCCCGGAGCGAATCTTCGACTACGTCGAGCTTGTAGATCTCGAGTTGACCCGTGCGGACGCGCCGGGGCGTCATCGCCGCTCGCCCCCGCGCCACGAGCGCGGGAGGCTCATCCGTCTCGCCCGTCTCCTTGAGCCCAGCCGCCCCCTTCCCGAGGAGCTCGAGCTGGTACGAGGTACAAGTCGGAAGCGCCGACCAGAGCAAGAATCGCTCAGTGAGCGCCGCGTCCGCGCGCGCCTTCAGGCGATCTTGAACCAGAAGACCGAGGTCGAAACGGAGCGCATCGACGAGCAAGAGCTGCACCCGGCGCGCGCCCTGGAGACGGCCGAGGCGATGAGCCATGTCCGGCACATCGAGGACCATCGTGGGGCGCTTGCCGCGCACGCGCAGTGAGTCGAAGGCCTCCGAGTAACTCTGCGCGAAGGACTCCTGCCAGCCGCGCAGGGCCACATCCGCGCTCTCGTCCGCGATCCCGAGCCGGCGCGCTTCAGCGAGCCGCGTATAATCCGTGACAAACATCCGCTCGATGACCGAAAGCGGCTTCGGTCCTCGCGCAGCGTCGAGATTATTGACCCAGGTTCTCCACTCCCGCGAGGCGAGCTCGAAGAATGGCCCAATCTCGGCCTGGGCAGGCGGCGCTTTGCGGGCCACAGCTTGCACCGGTGCGCGCTCGGGTTCGCGAGCGGGCTCAGGGGGAGCCTCGGGCGAGGGCGCTGACTCCAAGAAGGAAGATTCCTCGGGAGGCGCCGTAAATTTCGGGATCACCGCGACCGGAAGCTCGCTCAGCTCGTCCGGAGCGGCCGGGAGAGTCGCTCGCTCATTTTCGCTCTGAGCCTCCCTGATCTCCCCACGATCTTCGGGAGCCCCCTCGAAGGCGGCCGAGATCTGCTTGGTCGGCAGCGGCGTCGGCGAAGTCTCGAGCGCCGGCGCGGCCTCGACGACCTTCTCGGGCTCGAAAGAGGACTCCTCTTCGAGCGCGCGCAAGAAGCTCTCTCGCTCGATGCGGCTCGTCGGGAGCGGAGACTCCGCCTCCGCCGGATCGCGAGTGCTCGCGGAGAGGAAATCCGAAGGAGAGAAAGGAGCAACCTTCTTCGGCGGAGCCGTGCTGCTGATCTCGAGAGAGACGTGGGGCGTCTCGCGGTTGCTCGGAGGAACGGGCGATTCCAGCAACTCCTCGAGGTGTTGTTCGCCCGAGAGCACGACTCCGTCCACGTCTGTGTCCGCCTCGAGAGCAGAGGCTTCGGCAGGAATTTCAAAGAGCGACGGCTGAAGAGCCGCGAGCTCTCGCTCTTCCACGGCTCCCGGCTGAACGCTCTCGGAGATCCCGAGAGCGCGGTCGAGGGCCCGGAACTCGTCCCCGTCCCAAACTGTAGCCGCGGTCCCCTGGAGGGAAGTATCGGTGACGCTCGGGGGCTGCGAAGAAAGCTCCATCGTCTCCGAGCTCTCTGCCATCGCGACGGAAGGCGCGCGCGGGGAAACGGGAAGCTTCTGGTCGAACAGGCTCTCAAAGAGCACAGGAGCGGGATAAACGCGCAGAAGCGAGTTCTTCTCGTGGATGAGCAGACGGACGGGGCGATCCGCGGTCGCCGCCAACCACCAGCGCAGCACACTCGAGTCATCCGCGTCGAGGACGCGGCCGAGATTCGTGATGCCCTCGAGGTCGGGAATCGTGAGCGCGAGGCCCGTCATGTTGAGGAGCCGGGCGCGGTAGAGCTGATCGGCGAGAGAGCCATCCAGACCCGTCGAAGCCTGAATCCCTGGGGCCAACGCGCCGCGATTCTCGAGCTCGTTTTCGATCGCCTCCTCGATATAGAGCCCGAGTCGCCCACGATAATGGGCGCCGGGGGGCGCGAGCTGCACGCAGAGGTATCCCTTGGCCGCGGCCACTGCGTTCAAAGCAGTCAGGGCTTCCTCGTGAGCGAGGGTCACGGGCGGCTCTTGCCAACCGAGCTGCTCCCAGGAGAGCTGGCCGTATGCGGGGCCAGAAACCGGGCCGGCTGCCGGCGAAAGGGCGGTTTCGAGGGCGTTCATAGTCCCCCCATGTCAGAGCCACTCACGGAGGGCCAAGTTTCCGTAAGTCCCCCGGGGCACCGGCCCCCTTGTCAGACAGGCTGAGCCCTTGGGGGCTCGGCCCGAGGCGGGCGAGCCCCGGGCCAGCCAGGCTCAGTCGACGAGGTCCGGGTTCCACATGTTGCCCGACATCGCGAGCAAGTAGAGGTTCCCGAGGTAACCGCTGTACCAGAAGTCGTCTCGGAGTTTCACAGACTCGGTCACGAAGTCATCCAAGATCGTCTGGGTGTTGGCGGCCGCGCACACAGCGAGGCTCCCGACCACAGCCAGGTTGTGATTCCGGCCCGGCCCCGAACCGTCGAGCTGGTACTCATCCTTCAGGTTCGCGACCCCGACCCCGTGCGCCCAGGTCGTGATCTTCTTGCACCATGCCTCTGCCTTTTGGTTCCCGTTCCAGAGGAAGTCGAGGGCATGTTTGAAGGGCGTACGAATCGCGTCGAAGCTGTAGTAGCCCTTGCGCTCTCCTGCGCCCGCGGTGCCGCTCGTCGATTGCCAGTCGGGGACGAGGCCCGTAGTCGGGTGAGCTCCGTTGTCCCGGATCACGTGGCTGTCGTCGGCGAGCTTGCGCCACGCTTCGTCGCCGCTGATCTCAGCGAAGTAGCGGAAGAACGCCGGCGAATAGTAGGAGATATCCGTCTCCTGACAGCCGCCCCAGGGATTGCCCCCTGAGCATCCCGGATAGAGCGTCGAGGTTCCGCCACAGTCCAGAATCATTCGTTTGAGATTTGTGATGACGGCGCGCGCCTTGTCATCGTAGCCCTGATCCGGCCATTGCCAATGAGCCACGATCAGACCGGATGCGACGTCGATGTCTCCGTCGGTCGCGGACCCCTGATCTTCGAAGCCTTGGCAGTTGTTCTTCCAGCCCATGAGCCCGCAGCCCTGGTTGGTCACCTTTGCTTGATAGTAGCCGTGCAGTTTGTCGACGACTTCGCGGTCGCCCATGTACGCCGCAGCGATCATCGCAAACCCCTGCGCTTCCACGAGCGAGGTGCTGAGCGGGTCCACGCCCGGACGCAGATTCGAGTTGCACTCTTGGAGGTACTTCTTGCTCCAGTTGTCGTACCACTTCTTGACGTGGTCGCTTGTGATCTTGGTCGACTTCAGACCATGGGGATAGGTCACGTTCTGAGGGAACGGATACTTCTCGCCTTGCCACGGCATGGGCGGGCCACCACCGCTGCCCTCTGCTCCGCCGCTCGGCTGGGCGCCGCCTCCGCCGTTCTGTCCCGCGCCGCTGCCTCCTGTGTTGTTCGGGGCTCCACCGCTCGAGCCGCCCTCGCCGCCCGTATTGCCCACAGCGCCGCTTCCCGGACCCGCCCCGCCGGAGTTCCCCGATCCGCCCGAGTTCCCTGCGTTGCCAGCTCCTCCTGAAAAGGAACCGCCACTGCTCGGGCCGCCACCGATTCCGGGGGCCCCGCCTGTTTCTGAACTATCAGGTCCGCCTCCGGACGAAGTGCCACAAGCGAAACCAAGGAAAAGGATCGACAAGCTCGAAGCGAGCAACCGTAAGTTCTTCATGACTCTTCAGGGCGCCGGGGCCCGCGCAAATCTCGCGCGGCGACGCATAATGTCCAGATCGTAGCACCAAGCAGCGACGCGTCGTCACCAAACGAACATCGCTTCCACCTAGTGTCCGCAAGGCCGCGAATGATTCACCTAAAAAGCGGAAAGATGCTCGAGATTTCGGAAACAGGCGTCGTTGATTCCCGACGGTTCTTCGAGACCTTCGCATGCGCGGCTCGGAGAGGCCTCCGGCGCCGTGTCCCTTCTTCCGACGCTGCTCAGATGCGCGCCCCGGAGACCCTGCCTGAGAGGCGTTCCCTGGGCCCCCCGTGCCGGGCCCTCCGAGCCATTTCCCCGAGGAAATGGCCGCGCCGAAGCACCGTCGACTTTCGGCCGTCTTTTTCTAGGGTGCGCGCCATGAGCAGCTCCCCTGTCACCCTGTCCGTCATCATCCCCGTGTACAACGAGGTGAGGACGATCCGCGAAGTCGTCGAGACCGTGCGTGGCGTGGAGATCCCCGGGGTCAGAATCGAAATTGTCGTCGTCGACGATGGCTCGACGGACGGGACCATCGAGATCTGTGAGAAGGAGCTCGCCCCGAAGATCGACATCTTCGCCAAACAACCGAAAAATGGCGGGAAGGGCGCGGCCATCCGTCGCGGCCTCAAGGAAGCAACAGGTAGCCTCGTCATCATTCAAGACGCCGATCTCGAATATTCGCCGAGCGAGTACCCGAAGCTGCTCGCCCCCATCCTCGCAGGAAAGGCGGACGTCGTGCTCGGATCGCGCTTCGCCGGCTCCGATACTCATCGCGTCGTCTACTTCTGGCACATGGTCGGGAACCGCTTCTTGACCTTGCTCTCAAACGTGATGACGGACCTGAACCTCACGGACATGGAGTGCGGGTACAAGGTCTTCAAGAAGGAATTCCTCGACCAGATCACGCTAACCGAAAATGGCTTCGGCTTCGAACCCGAAGTCGTCGCCAAGCTCGCGAAGCTAAAATGCCGCATCTACGAGGTCGGCGTCTCCTACTACGGTCGGACGTACGCTGAAGGGAAGAAGATCGGTGTGAAGGACGGCTTCCGGGCCATCTACGCGATCGCCAAACACAATCTCCTCGGCTAAACGCTGTGTTTTTTCGCGGCCCCCTTGTCCAAGGAACGGTCGTTCGTCGTTATCAGCGCTTCTTCGTCGACGTGGCGCTCGATGACGGCCCGACTGTCACCGCCCACTGCGCCAACACTGGCTCGATGAAGACCTGTCTCGAGCCCGGGACCCGCGCCTGGCTCAGCGAAGCGCGCCCTGGGCGCAAGCTCCTCTACACCTGGGAAGTAGCCGAATGTGCCGGCACGCGCATCTACGTAAATCCCGCCGGCGCCAACGCGCTCGTCGCCGAAGCGATTCAAGACGGCACTATCGCCGAGCTCTCCGGCTATCGGAACCTGCGCCGCGAGGTCAAGTACGGGACCGGAAGTCGGATCGATCTCCTCCTCGAGGGAGACGGAGGGCGAGCCTTCGTCGAAGTGAAAAACGTCACTCTGCTCGTCGGCCCGGGACGCGCAGCGTTTCCCGCCGCCGTCACCGAACGCGGCCGGAAACATCTCGAAGAACTCATCCTCGTCAAACGGGCCGGCGACCGCGGCGTCCTCGTCTTCTGTGTCGCCCGGACGGACGTGCGCTCCTTCGAGCCCGCCGGCGCCATCGATCCGGCCTACGGAGAAGCGCTCCGCCGCGCTCACGCCGCCGGCGTGGAGCTCCTCGCCTACGGCGTCGACATCAACGAACAGGAAATTCGGCTCACAGAGCGCTTGCCCGTCGAAATGCGGTGAGCTGCCCTGGTTTGTGCCATAGTGTGCCAGGGAGTGCGGGACGCGGGGGGCCGCGCAGCACACCCAACCAATTGTTCTTGCAACAAACCAGGTCCGCTGCCCGTTGGCCCGCGTCTTGCTAATCCGAAGACCATGACCCGAAAACCGCGCAACCGCTTCGCCCAGCCCTTCCTTATCGGGGCTCTCAGCTCAACGTTCTTGGGCGCCTGTGTTTCCCAGGATCGCCCAGGCCCCTCGATTGAAGAATGTCCGAAAGCCATCGAGGAGGGCTCGTCCTGTGAAGGGTTTGATGAAGGCCTGACCTGCGAGACGAGCGAAGATACGTGCGAAGGGTTCCGCTGCGCTCCCACGGGCAAATGGGAACTGGTGGCAAACTCCTGCAATCCGCCCCCGCCGCTCGTCACCGAGTGTCCCGAGGAACTCCCTGGTGCGGGAACTTCATGCTCCGGCTACCAAAAGAATCTCAGATGCGAGGACCCGTCCAAGAGCTGTCCTCCCATGCCACCGTACACGATCGCGTGTGGTGAAGACGGCACCTGGGAAGTTGTGCATGGACCGGTCAAGTGCAATCCGCCGCCGCCGCCCATCACGGAGTGTCCCAATCCCAAGGAGCTTCCCAAGGGTGGAACTTCCTGCGCGGCCTACCAACCTGGGCTCAAGTGCGAGTACCCGGCGCAAAGCTGCTCTCCCTATCCGCCGCTCACCATCGCCTGTGGGGACGACGGAAACTGGGAGGTCATCCATCCGCCCGTCGAGTGTAACCCTCCGTCTCCCATGGGCGGCGCCGGAGGTGAATCGCCCCAGTGAACGCCGTCACATTGACCCCCGAAGAGCGGCGTCTCGTTCAAAGAGAATGGACGCGGCGCGTCGAAGCCGAATATCGCTCCGCCGCCATTACTCATCACCTCACGCTCTGGCTGCTCAAGCTCGTCGCGCCCTTCGAGCTCATCCGAGCAGGCCTCTCGATCGTGGACGACGAACTCGTCCACTCGGAGCTGAGCCACGCGGTCCTCGTCGCAGCTGGTGGCGGCGGCGTTCCCCCCATGGAGCCCGCCACGATTGGCCTGCGTCATCCTCCGGACGACGAACTCCTCCGCGCTGTGGTCCAGACGAGCGTCGAGACCTTCTGTCTCGGCGAGACGGTCGCCGTTCGCCTCTTCTCTCGGCTGCGTGCGCCCGCCACCGAGCCCGCCGCTCGCGCCGCCCTCGATCGAATCCTCAAAGACGAAGTGCGTCACAGGGATTTCGGCTGGTCCCTTCTGGAGTGGCTCCTGTCGACTCCTCAAAGCGGAGTGGTTCGTGACCTCGTTCAAGAAATGCTCCCGGACATGTTCGCGCGCCTCCGCACCAACTACGCCTACTCCGAGCTCCACAGAGAAGGTTCCCCTTCTCCCGCCCTCGGCGCCTTCGGCTTGATGCCCACGCCCGACTACGCCGCGGCCCTCGAAGAAACCCTCACCCGCGATTACATCCCGCGCTTCGGCGCCCACGACATAGACGCCCGCGCCGCCTGGGAAGCGCGGAAGTGAGCCAGGAAGCGCTCCGCTCCGTCAAAATCCAATAGATATTCCCCCACCATCTCCACCTCAAACTTCGGCGGCAGGGCGCGCTGGAACTTGCTCAGCCGATACTCGGGGACCTTCGCGAGCAGCCTTTTTCGGGTCTCTTCGCTCTTCAGAAAATCTCCCGAGCGCATGCTCTCGAGCGCCTCACGAACGCGCTCTAGCGTCACGCCGCTTCCGGTCAGGCGCAGCGAGAAATTATCGGCGATGACCTTCCAATTCTCTTTCCACTCGAGGGCATATTTGAGCGTGTGGTTGATGCGGCCACCAGCAAAGGTCCACCATATCACCCCCCTGTCGTCCTCCTGAAGACTATCGGCACTACGCCTCAGAAGCGCCCCGAGATCGTTTCGCCATGCATTGATCGCGGCCATGCCGCGCTCGTCAACAAAGGAATACTGCGTGTCTTCCGTCAGAACCTGGGCCATCTTTTGGCAAACTTCAAAGCCAAGGTGCTGGGGAATGAAACCGCCCCCAACTCGGCTTTTAGCTTCTGCGTCTCGCTCGAGAGCGGAAAATAGATCGGCCGGTTTTCGTAGAGCGATTTATGATAGGCGAAGAAATCCTCTCGGAGCCACTCTCCGAGCGAGGTCTTCGTGTCGCCCGTGATGCGCGCGCCGTGCGAAGACCAAGCCGCTTCGATGCGCTCAAAGGCGGGGGGCGCCGAGCTATCGGGGACATGCGGCGCGGCTGAGAGGAAAAGAATTCCGTGCGGAAAGATCGCCTGCCCCTCGGGGAGCGGTGACGGCTCAATGTTCGGAACCTCGAGCTCATTTTCGCCCGATTCGTCGCTCGCGTTGCTCAACGATAAAGCGGCCGTGCTCGATATGCCGTTTTTGGCCCCGGCACGAGTAAGGCCGGCTGAACTCGGACGAGCCTTCACCTGAGTCCGAGACGCTCCGTTCACCTGCTCCCCACTGTCGGCGCGGCCTGCGGTCGCGCCTCCCCCGCCGCTCATCTGTCCATCACTGTCGGCGCGGCCTGCGGCCGCGCCTCCCCCTGCCCCCTCCCGCCGCGCTCCGGCCGGTGCTCGGGCGGGTTGAACCGGCGGCAGGGTGCGCGGAAGAGAGTGCAGGGGGATAAGGCGCGCGGGGGAAGGACCCTCAGGACGGCTCCTTCCGCGCGAGCCTAACGTTCTCGTTCTATCAGGGTCCCCGAGCCGAATGGAAGTCGCCGTCCGGGAGCTAGGATATACTCGGTCACTGAACGGATGCCCCTATCGAACGCGGGACGAGCGGCCTCTCACTTCGTCTTTCGCCCAAGCCTTCGGCGCTGGACGCCGACAGTCGCTGCGAAGAACACGAAGAGTGAAAGAGCCGCCACGACGGCCCAGAGAACCAAAGACGTTCGCGCGGGATAAAGGGTCGCGAGAGCTTTGCAGTCCTCTTCGGTAGGTCGAACCCTCGGGGTCCCCTCGCGAGGATCCGGATACATCACAGAAGCTCGCGCAGCCTCATGAGACGCACATTCGAGCCCGGCGCAAGAATGAGCCAGGCCGAGCACGTGACCGAGCTCGTGGACGAGGAGAGGCGCGAGCGGACTCAGAGCGGCCCCCTCCTCCTTGGCCCAGGAATAATGCACGGCGTTGATCTCGATGTCTGCCTCGGCCACGACGGGCCGTCCTACGCCGAGACTCGGGGAATTCGTGGGATAGGAATGAGTGATGGCCGCACGCTCGCGAGCGTAACAATTAGTGTCCCGAGATCGCCCGGACGCGGAATTCGACGAGATCCGCTTGGAAGGGCGCGGTCTTGACCTCGAGCATGCCTCGGCAGCGCTCCCCGACGCACAGATCGCCCTCGGGGAGGTCTTCACAAGAATTGTACGTAGGGACGGCCTGGTAGTTCTGTTCTGACCGGACTCCGCCGAGAGAGAGCATGCGTTCGAGGCCGTAGATCTGCATACATGCCTCGGGCGTCTCGTAATCGATCGGGTGCACCGTCACCAAGGTCTCCTCAGTCGGCGCGATCGGCAAGCTCTGGAACCCTTCGACTCGGACGATGAACTGTTCCGGACAGGGATCGCCCGGGGTCACTGCCGTCGTGTCGAAGGAGTACGTCGTCGCGGCGAGCGCAGAGCCTTGCAGCGTCACGTCGGGAGGACAAACCTGTTCGACGCATTCGCCCCTCTCGTTGGCCCGATAGCCGGGCGCGCAGGGCACGCAGTTCGCAGCGTCGAGACGATCGAGTCCATCAGGCGGCCCGCCCTGGATCCACCGATTGCCCTGATCGCCGAAGTCGGACCAGCAGGTCTGAAGCAGGTCGCGCGGGTTACTCTCGTCCAAGACGCGCCCCGGCTTCTTGCTATGGAGCGCGAAGAGGCGACAACGCTCACACCAGCTCTCATACCCGTGTTCGATCAGGGTCGCATCGATCGCCTGGATGAGTCTCTTGTCGGTCAGGCTGACGCTCTCGTCGAGGTGTTCCGTGAAGGCGAGGATCGGATCGAGGCCGTCAGCGAGTCGCCCCGTAATTTGCAGCATCGCCTGGCCCGGAAGAGAAACCCTCTCGATGTCTCCGTCCGTGTTCCCGTAAGGAGCTGCCGCCCAGACGAGGGGGCCGTACACAAACTCCGTCTGGCAGATCGGCTCTCCCGCCGTGTCGAAGAGAGGCCGACCACCCGAGTCCAAGGCCTGTTCACATTCCGTGTTGCCAGAAGGATCGTGGTAGATCCCCCCATCAGCGTTGCGGCGGAGCTTCGGCTCACGCGTGCGGCTCGCGTGCATCCAGTAGTCTGCGTCCCCCGGCGTGTTGGCGCCGCGGACGTTCGCCGGGTTCCCGTCGAAGGCGTCGTGGAGCAAGGTCGCTACCCAGCCGATTCCCTCGGTGCCAGGCTCGAGGCTCGAGTCTCCCAGGCTCCGAGTTCCTTTCAGGTTCGTATCAAAGCACCACTGCACACCGACCGGATCTTCCGGGAAGGGAGCTCGGCACATGTAGCTATACGCGAAGGTATCACCACCATTCGTGAAGCCCTGCGTTAGTGGATCGTCGCTATCACTCCGTAGCGACGGCCACGGATAGTTCGCGCCGCCCGCGACCTGCCCGGCGATGAAGTCAGCGAAGCCTTCGTTGATGTAGCGAATCGGCCGATCCCAGCCACTTCCTCCGAACATGGTCGACCAGACGACATGATCCACAGCAGCATCGTTCCGCTCCATCATCAGCGCGCAGAAGAGGTAGTGCCCGTATTCATGGGTCGCGCCGACGCGACTCTCGTCGAGATACGTTCCTTCGGGCAATACGATGTCTGTGTTGAAGACCATGGAGGCAACAAAGCTCGCTGCCGTTCCTCCGAGCGCGGCGGCCACAGGCCCGAGCGCCGAGGCATAGCCCATTGCCGTGAGCGACGCTGTCATCGTGGCAGCATCCGAGAAACTGTTCCCGTAGTTCAAACAAGGGGCAAAAGGAGCACCTTGCGTGAACAACGTGAAGAATCCCCCCGCCGAACCCGCGAGGATGCGCGCGCGCTTCGGCTGGAAGCCGATGACTTGCTTGCTGTACTGATAAGCATCGTCGCTTTGGTACAGAGTGTTCAGTCGACTGTGATCCATCATGATCTGAAGCGTCGTATCGACCTGGGTCTGAGCCGCGTTCAGGCTCGTCGAGTTTGGGATATAGACGCCCGCCGCCGGATCCCACTCGCGGAAGTCGCACGCGCTGCTATCAGCGAGGAAGTCGGTGATCATAGCAGCAGGAGTCGTGAATTCGACGCAGAGGCCGTGTCCCCGTACTCCTCCCTGGCGAGCCACAGCGATGTCCGCGCGGCCGGTCAGGTCGGTGTTCCCGTAGCTCTCGGAGGGAATGAACCCGAGGTTCTGCAAGACCGTCACTTGCATGCCTTCGGCGCCAAGAGGCGTGTTCGCGTACCGTCCCCAGCCCCGATAGAGGGGACGCACAAGACTCGCTCCGGGATCAAAGCCCGGATCTCGGTTCTGGGCGCGGATATGGACCGTGAGGATGGAGCGCCCGCCGACCGCCTTGCCGAGCTCATTGAGCAAGCGGCCGATCCCGGAGGCGAAGTCCTGCGTCGCTGCCGCGATCCACGCAACGGCGTCCGCGAAGAGTTTCACGACTCCGGCGTCTTCCGTGATTTCGCTCGGGGCTCGAAACGGGTCCGGCTCGTAACCCAGATAGCGCACCCCGGCCAGCGCGAGCTTGTTCAGGTCGATCGAGTTCTGGGGAGTACGAACTTCGACGGGGATTGACTGTAGAACGACAGCGTCGAAGACCTGTCTCTCGCCCTCGACCTCGTTCGAGGTGAATGCGTCAATGAGTTTATTGTAGGTGGCCCCTGGAATCAGGACGCGAAGGAAGGAGCCGGTTCCGTCACCGGGGTTCGTCATCGTTCCGCAGCGATCGTCGAGCGCGCTCACCTCGCTACTGAACAGAGGACGCTTCAGGACATGGATGTAGAGCTGACGCAGCGCCAGCAGGTCTTTTTCGCTTTTGACGTAGACCCACGCATAAAAAAGCGCCGGCCGACCCTGTGACGTCTCCGGCAGCTTCGTCGCGCGAGACCAGTCGAAGCCCTGGACTTTTTCGTAGGTGTCTTCTGGGGTGATCAGCTCGATCAGCTCGCCACATCCTCCGTCCTTGATCATCGGCGGGACGATCGAGACCTGGTAGTCGGGCGCCGGGTGCACAGTCAAGGTGAACTGTGTCGCTGTTCTTCGCGCATTCACTCCGAGACCGTCCGAACAGCTCACGAAATCCATCGTGCGGCCCTTGTTGAGCTCCTCTTGGGTCACGGGAAAGGCGGACGACGAGCCACCTCGGAACACACAAGTCACCTCGGGCCCATTTCCATTTCGGAACTTGAAGTCGACGGTGCCATTCGCGAGCGTACCCGCGGCGACTGGATATTTCGGCGGAAGGTTGAAGCTGACCGGGTGATCGACCTTCTCGGTGGCCGTTTGTACCCCCGGACCTGAAGCGCCGGTGGTCCCGCCCGCTGAGTTTCCGCTCGCGCCCGTGCCATTGTCAGCGCCGCTGCCACCCGTTCCGTTTCCCGAGCCCCCTCCGTTCGAGCCGCCATTCCCTGCGCCTCCGGTCCCCAGGTCGTCGGTGGTCGAGGTCACCCGGATGTTCACCGGCGCGCGGCATTGTATACGTGGGAGTGTTGTCCGGAGGCCCCTCGTACTGCGTGGGCCCGACCAAGCTCACCCAGTTCACCGGGTACGGAAGGATCTTCGTGTCCGCGTCGAGCGTCACGTTCTTTCCGAGAATGAACGCGCGATGTCCCTCGGGGAGCGCTGCTTGGAACCGAACGTCAGCGTTCGGAGCGATGAGCGCGCCGGTGAACGGCGCCTCGATGAGCGCCGCAGTCGTGCCCAGGTAGCCAACGATGAACTGGGGCATCTCCACGCCCAATGAGGCGACGCTACCCCGATAGTTGAAAGTCCCTTTCGCAAACATCTGAACCGGACCGAGCCGGCTGTCGAGGCTCAGCTCGCCCTGCGCCTCAATGAGGACGTTCTGGAATACGTAGACCCCTGTCGTGAGGGTGAGCTTTGCGCGTGAGCGCACTGTGAGGTTACCGTAGGTCCCCGGCTCGAGAAAGCGACGCTCCTCGGCGTTCAGCGTGATCGGACCCAGGCTCACCTCGGGGGCCTTCCTTTGCCACGCGACTTCCGTCAGATTTGCGGCGACGTTCGTCGCGCCCGTGCCAGTGATGACAACCCCCGGCCCCTTCGTCAGAGTCGTTCCAGCCGTGACATTCCCCGTCACTTTCGCCCGATCTTTGAGTTGAATGGCTCGCGCGCCGCGCAGATGGCCGACCTTGGCGTCAAGCCCCACGGAAAGGAGAAGCCGGTTCGAGGTCGCCGCCTTCGTGAGGGTAACTCTATCCTTCAGCGTCAGGGTCTGAGTCCCAATGACCGAGGCGTCGGTCAGTTTCACGTCGTCAGGAAACTCGACCTTGAGGTTCAAGGTCTGTTCAACAACCGTCGCGCTGTGTTCGTTCGCCCGAACTGCCTCGACAGGCTCGACGTCACCTTCGCTGACCTCCTCTCCGCTACACCCGAGAAGAAGCGCCATTACGCTCAGCGAAACGCTGCCGCTTCTGGCTAGGCGCGTTAGAACGCGAGTAACAGGCCCAGCCCGGCCCAGCCCAGCCCAGCCCAGCCCAGCGTGACGAAGCAGCCCCACCAGCGTCCAGATCCTGCGACGCGATCCCTTGCTTGCTCGGCGAGCTAGCCGATCCTCGGCTCCCCTTCAAGGAGTTTCTGTTCTTCTGCCTTTCTCTGCCTTTCTCTTCTCCTCTTCTCCGAGTAGCTCTTTGTCTTTGCTCCGGGAAAGCGTGCGGCCCTCGGTTATCGGACGGTGAGCCAGTCCTCCGCTCTTCGTCGGAACCGCTGGCTACGTAAGGCTCCCGGTTCGCGGTGTCGAGAGGGTGGGGGCAAAACCCGCACGCTCACCCGTCATTCAGTTCGCGCGGACGTTCGTAGTCTCTGTTTGCGGCTGAATTCGGGGACCTCGGGGCTGCGGTTGACACGCGCGGCGACATCCGGACCCTAGAAAAGAAGGACTTCCAGGGGAAGCGCCGTCGATGTTCCGACGTGCGGGAAAAAAAGGGGAGACAAGCGAAGTGGAGTCGACGCACAACGTTTTCGCGCCGTCTGGCCTCCTCGAAGTGCTCGATGCGCTGCGCGAGGGCATTCAGGTCCTCGATTTTGATTTCCGGTACGTCTACGTGAACGCTGCGGTGATCGGTCACGGCAAGCGAGGGCGGGAGGAGCTGATCGGTCGCACGATGGAGGAGTGTTATCCGGGCATCGAACAAACGGAGACCTTCGCATTCTTGAGGGCTTGCATGCTCGAGCGGAAGATCGCTGCACGCCGGAACGAGTTCACCTATCCGGACGGAAGCCGCAGCGTCTTCGAGCTCCGAATCCAGCCCTGCCCGATCGGTGTCGTCGTACTGTCTATCGACGTCACGGAGGAGACGCGCCTCTCCAATCAACTCGCCCAGGCCCAGAAGATGGACGCGCTCGGGCGCCTCGCAGGCGGCGTGGCCCACGATTTTAATAATCTTCTCACAATCATTCTGAGCGGCGCCGAGCTCGCCCGTGAAAGGCTCGACGACAAAGAGATTGTGCGCGGAGAGCTCGAATCCATCATCGAGAGCGCCCAAAAAGCGTCCCACCTCACGGGGCAACTGCTCGCGTTCAGCCGCGGTCGCGATCCCAAGATTGAGCCTCTGAACATCAACCTCTGCGTGCAGCAATTCGAGCCGATCTTACAGCGGATCCTAGGCCGCGCGGTAAAGTCCGAGATCGATCTCGCCTCCGACTTAGCGCTCGTCCGCATGGACTCCGCGAACGTCGATCAAATCCTGCTCAATCTCACGGTGAATGCCCGGGATGCGATGGACTCTGGAGGAATCCTGCGCATCGAGACGAGGAACGTCTTCGTTTCAGAAGTCGAAGACGGCCGCCCCGCCGCGCTCCCCTTTGGCCACTACGTCATGCTGGCCATCACAGACACAGGCAGCGGCATTCCTACCGAGCTCCGCGCCCGCATTTTCGAGCCCTTCTTTACCACCAAGGCGGACCGCGGCACGGGTCTCGGCCTCTCGATCGTCTTCAACGTCGTCCAGCGGGCCGGAGGCGGCATCGAACTTCTCAGCGAGATCGGCAAGGGAACTTCGTTTCGCATCTACCTCCCCGTCGATCGAGGGCCCGCGGTGCAGCCTGCCGCAGAGCTCGGGGGAGCGTGACATTCTGCCGCACTCATCGTTCACTCCTCGCTTCTCTAGCTCCGTCGCTTCGCGAAGAATCGCGCGTCTTTCACGGAACACAGACGAAAATGAGCCGTTGGCACCGGATTTGCTGAAGCCGTGGTCGTGGCACCCTTAACAACTCCGAAAAACTCTCCTTTCTTTCTCTTTCCCTCTCTCCGCCGTGCCCCCCTCGGCCTCATCGCGGGCGCAGCCGCTCTAGCTGTGACAGGCTTTAGTCCGCGCGCCTCTGCTGCCGATGGTCACGTCACACTAGCGGCTGAAGTCGGCGTGGACGCTGTTCAGGAGAACACAGACGGAACCGACCTGGAGAAAACGGGCGTCGGCGCTGCTGCGCGTCTCGGCTACACGATGGGCGGGCCGTGGCTTCGCGTCACTCCTGAGCTCAAAGTCGGCTTCGAGGCTCCCGGAACTCCGAACTCGTTCAGCGTCAAGGGCGGCGCCCGCGTCAACTTCCTGAACGCCATCAGCCCCGCCATCTTCGCTCACGCTGGTGGACTCGCTGGTCAGCTGAGCGGCTTCGTCTGGGACATCGGCGTCGGCTTGGACTTCAGGATCATTCCGAAGCTCGATATCGGCGCCTTCGCCTCCTACAACCAAGCAGGCGGCGACCTGGACTTCGTTCCCCCCTCGTACCAAGGCGGCAACGACTGGGAGTGGTTCCGCTTCGGCGCCCAAGCGGCGATCCACTTCGATTGATCCTCTGAGCGCTCCGTGAGTCTTGAGGCTGCCCCCTCGCCTTCACTCGCGCGTGCCCGGAGAAATATACAAAGCCGCCGCTGCCTTTTTCAGGAAGCGACGGCTTTGTTATCGGTCACTTAGATTGACCTAGAAATTGCGCCTACCCCGTCATGCGAGGCCGACGAGCGGCCTCGAAGCGGGTCCAGGCGCGCTCTCTGTCTCAGCAGGAGTAGTACAGCTGATACTCGACCGGGGTAACGGTCTCTTGGGGCTCCCCCTCGCCTTCTCTCGAGTTCACTCCGTTCCGTGCTCCCGATGGTCCGCGCGGAACGGGTCCCTCTTACCCGTGCTCGCTGGCCCCACATTGGACTCGGTCGAAAGCGGCGTGTGCCCGGCCCACGAGACCGAGGCTCGAGGGCAAGCTGCGCGCGGATGAGGGTCCCGAGCTCTTGTTCAGGCGTCCGTGATTCACGCCTGTTCGCGAGACAAGACATCAGTCGGCGAGCTCGCAATCGCGACGGAAGAGCCGAGCACGAGGAACGGCGCACGTTCCGCGCCAGCTACCAAACCGTTGCGCAGCGTCTTCATCGACGCTGTCACGGATCCTGCGCCAAAGGGTTCGTGCTCGGCTCTTCCGCCGCGCCGAAAGGAAACGTTGCCGCGACGCTCTCACCTCTCCTCTCTCCCTCCGGCCGCTCGCCGTGCCGCCGAGCAGTATTGTCTCCGTCTCGAGGACTATGCGGCACGCATGCGGCATGACCCCTCTTCTCATGAAGCGCGCCTTTGGGAGGCGCTGAGGAGCCGACGCCTTGGAGTCGCCTTTCGCCGACAAGTCCTTCTCGGAGACGCTTCGAAGAAGCTCTACATCGTTGACTTCTGCGCGCCTCAGCCAAAGCTCGTGGTCGAAGTCGACGACGCTTCGCATAGCGGACGCGAGGCCCGGGATGCTCGTCGAGATGCCGCGCTTGGACGGCTCGGCTATCGGGTCGTACGGATTCCCGTTCGGCTCCTCGAGTGCGACTTTCCCGGAGCGGTCGAGCTGGTTCGGAGGGCTATCCCGCGCCCTTAGCTTGTTTGGCGCAAGCCTTGTTCACAAATGTCAAAGTGAGACACTCGAGCTATCGAATGCCATCCGAACCCCCGATTTTGGCAGAGGTTACGCCCGCTCGGCACTGCCCAACAAGACTTATCCCTGATGATCCATCGGACGACGACGCACTGGGTGTCGAAGGCTATCGACCACACCAAGAGGTGGCGCGGGTACTCGCAAGAATGCTCGTCGAGGAGCCGATGGCTGGCAGGGCAGTCGGTCTGGAAGGACCATGGGGCTCTGGAAAGTCAACCGTCCTCAGGTTGCTTCATAAAGAGCTGAGCTCAACAAGCTCCGCTAGGGAACTGGATGTCCGCATGGTCACATTTGACTCCTGGGCACACGAGGGAGATCCCCTTCGAAGAAGTTTTGTTGAAAGCACTCTGGAACAGCTCACAGGAACCGCCAACGACAGCCGAGAACGCTGGCTAAGTCCTGATACCAAGCGTCAGATCCGATCGGACCTGACCGAAAAGAAAACCCGAACGCACGTCAGTCCTTGGGGCGAGCTCCTCACTATTTCTGCGGTCTTGTCCGCCATCGGATTGGCGCTGCTCCCTCGTGACTGGACGACGACCATTACCTTCTGGCCCCCGGGATGTCCGGACCCACAGTTCACGATCCCGATCCTGTTTGCCGCAAGCCCCCTGTTAGTCAGAATTTTCAGGGCACCGCTTCTCTCACGCTTCTGGAAGGAATCGATCAAGAACGACAGTAGCCTGCTGACAAAGGCATCCAACATCACCGTTAGCGCCGCAGATCCAACAACAATTGAGTTCATGGAACTTTTCGATCGGGCCATGAGGGAAGCACTGCCTTCCGACAAGAAGCGACGTCTAGTGTTGGTGCTCGACAACCTTGACCGTCTGTCGCCCGCGCACGCGCAGAAGGCATGGTCGACGCTTCAGGCCCTCCTGCAAGAACGCGCCGAGGAGAAGGAACACTGGTTTAGGCGAATGTGGCTTCTCGTCCCGTACGACGCGTCAAGGGTGTTTCTATTCAGCCGCGGAGCTACGCAAGAATGGACCTGATCCGATTTTCCGGACAGGTTGTTAAGCACTATGCCGCAAGGCGCGGCTTCTCACAAGTTTCAAATGCCACTGGGCTCAGGTAGCCGAGCGCA
>NASX01000001.1 GCA_002085155.1 Sorangiineae bacterium NIC37A_2 | reverse complement strand
CCCCGGACTATAGGAAAAGGGTGGGGGGGGGGGGGCAAGGTTTTTCTTTGCGGGGTTCTCAGGTGCCTTGTTTTGTCGAGGTTTTTGTGGGTTTTTGGCGTCTCACAGATGGATCATGTTTGGTTGGGGATGATACGGACTGTCTGGATGCCTATGGATGACTGGTATGAATGCGAACGTGTAGACACAATGAGGACATGACAAAACAGGAAGCTGTTCGACACTTCCACGAGGAAGTGAGCGGTTTGGCCCGTGGGTCAGCGCGAGCGGAGCTTTGACTGACGCGCTGTTAGCGCCCGACCCAAAAATGACACAGACTGTCCGATAGAAAGGCTGATTCTTATGCGCTTGATTTTCCCTGTTCTGTTGGCTTGCGGCTTTATCCTGAGCTCCGGATGTGGTTCAGGGTCGGGGGACTCGGGAGGGAACACGGGCGGCGCAGCCGTGGGTGGCCAACCAGGCAGTGGCGCGAGCGCCTCAGGAGGCGCGCTGGGCGGCGGAGGCGGCTCGACCGGGGGAGACGCCGGCAGTCTGAACGGAGGGTCGGCGAGCGGAGGCGTGAGCAGCGGGGGAGCCGGAGGCTCGGCCGCGGGCGGAGGGGCTTCAGGTGGAGCGGCGAGCGGAGGCGGACTGGGCGGAGGCGGAGCGCCCCCGAACGGAACCGGAGGAACGGCCAGTCCCTTTGACGGGTATCCGCGCTGGGTGAAGAGTTGTTTCAACTTGCGCGCCGATCTGTGCACGTCCTGTCTCTCCCCCGAGTGTATTGTGTGCATATTTGGCACCGACCAGGACATCGAGGAGACCGGGGTCAGTTGTGATGAGCCAGTGAGCGAATACCAGCGATATTGTAGTTGTGGGGTCGGCTGCGAAAACGGAAACGGCGGAATATGTAGATATTAGTGAGCGGCAGGCTCAAACATGGATCCGCGCCCTCCAGAAAGGCTGATTCTTATGCGCTTGATTGTCCCTGTTCTCTTGGCTTGCGGCTTGGTTCTCGGCTCCGGATGCGATTCAGGGTCGGAGGATTCGGGAGGGAACACAGGCGGCGCAGCCGTGGGCGGGGAGCCAGGCAGCGGCGCGAGCGCCTCGGGAGGCGCGCTGGGCGGCGGAGGCGGCTCGACCGGGGGAGACGCCGGCAGTCTGAGCGGAGGGTCGGCGAGCGGAGGCGTGAGCAGCGGGGGAGCCGGAGGCTCAGCCGCGGGCGGAGGGGCTTCGGGTGGAGCGGCGAGCGGAGGCGGACTGGGCGGAGGCGGCGCGCCCCCGAACGGAACCGGCGGAACGGCCAGTCCCTTTGACGGGTATCCGAGCTGGGTGAGGGGTTGCTACGGCGACCGGGCACAGCAATGCACGTCCTGTCTCTCCCCCGAGTGTATTGTGTGCATCTACGGCACGGACCAGGACATCGAGGAGACCGGGGTCAGTTGTGATGAGCCAGTGAGCGAATACCAGCGATATTGTAGTTGTTTGTCCTTCAGTTGCACGAGTAATGCCGGCCTGGCTCTCCCTTGCAAGTACAGGTGAGCGGTGCGCGCTAAAGACGCGGAGCTGCGCCCCCCCCGAAAGCTGACTCTTATGCGCTTGATTTTCCCTGTTCTCTTGGCTTGCGGCTCTATCCTCGGCTCCGGATGCGATGCAGGATCGGCGGACTCGGTCGGCCGAGTCACCGCATGAGATGGATGTGAACCTCCGTCCGATGAGATGCGCGTTCGCGCTCCCGCTGTAGACAAAATGACGACGTGACAGCCTCCGTTCCGCTGAGCGACAGTGGTGCCGCGCTCGAGTCGCTTTTCTCGGCGCCAGTGCCAGCGGAGGAGTGGGGATGTTATCAAGAAAAGAGCGCGGGGGCCGACGGTTTCTACTTTGGATTCTAGGTCCTCTGGTGGCCCTGGGGGGCTGCAGCACGAAGCAAACGGACGAGACAGACCTCGGCGCCAAGGAGCAGAACCTGGGTACGACGCCGGCCACCTGGCCGTCGCTCGGACCGCAGCCGATCAAGTTCCCCGTTCCCGATAGAACGCTTCCGGGCCAGTTCGGCGGTGACTCGACCGGCGCGGTCGAGCGCGTCCTCCTGGACCCGGCGAACCCTACGGGAGCCTATGTCGCGAGCGTCAACGGCGGAGTCTGGAAGACGGCCGACTATACGTCGATCCTCGCTGTCCCCGCGGCCCGCCCCTCTTGGGTGACGACCACCGATCAGCTCCCTTCGCTCAGCCTCGGCGACCTCGCGATCGATCCGCTCGACAGTCAGCGTATCGTGACGGGGACTGGCTGTGTGACGTCCGGGGGGCTCTGCGGAGAGGATGGCCTTATTTACCTGAGCACGAACGGTGGAACCTCTTGGACGACCACCGTCGACCCCTTACTCCACAGCTCTGCCGCGAAGCGAAAGATCCAGGGAATCACTGTCCGCGGCCAGACTATCCTGGTCGCTACGGGCGCAGCCGCGGGCACAGGGGGTATCTATCGGCGCACTTCCGATGCGGGCTCCTTCGAGAGCCGCGCCGGACTCGGCGGCCTCCCCGCGACGATGGGTGCTGTGTTTGACCTGGTGGCAGATCCCTCGGAGCCGGGTGCGTATTATGCTTTGATCACCTCCGATTTCGTGGGCGCGGGCGGCGGGGTCTACCGCACGGCCGACTCAGGCACGACCTGGGCGCGCGTTTCGGACAATGACGCGAACCCGCGCGGTTTGAATGTTGCCCTCTCCCAGTCCCAGGCGCTCGGGCAATGGGTGGACAACGCGCGACTCGCGATCGCGCCGACAGGAGAGCTCTTCGTGGTCGTCGCCCGGCGCGGCCGGGCCGCCTATATCGCACACACGAATGACGGGGGCGCGAGTTGGGCCTCGATGGACTTGCCAGGTAGACTCGAGGGAGCCAGCGCCGCGGGACCGGTCTCCGTTGTGAGCGTCTCTCGCGCTGCCGGATCCAGCCAGATCGTCGTCGATTGTGGGACAGCTCACGGCTACGTAGACGCTAACGGGAACCTGTTCGGCGCCGATCACGTTCGACTCCGCAACGTGCCCGCGTTCGGGCCGGCGAGCGAGGATCTGAACCGCGACTGGCTCCTGGGACGCTACATCGAGCCCACGACCGGCGCCGCCTCCACGACGAAGCTCACGCTCCTCGACCTGTACACGGGAGCGGAGGGAACCGGCGCGACGGCGGCGGCCACCGTGACCAGCGGCGAGTGGGCCGGCTGGTCCGGGTCGAATCTGGGCGCCCAGGCCGTCTTTTCGCATCTCGCGATTGCGGTCGATCCGGCCTCTCCCGGGCGAGTATACCTTGCCGGTGACGCGAGTCCGATCTTCGTGGCCCGGGGGGATAGCACGTTGCCCGCGGGTCAGGTCCCTTCGGCACAATGGTCGGGCGTGGTCGGCCTGAACACAGCTAATGACACTGCTCCTCACGCTGACGTGCGCGACTTGCTCGTCGATGCCTCCGGCCGCCTCCTCGCCGCCACCGACGGCGGTGTCTATCTGCGCACGAACCCTTCTTCGAACAATGGCGACTGGTATTCCTTGGCCGGCGACATGATCACGGCGGAGATGCTCACAGTCGCCATCGATCGGGTGTCGAACGGCGTCCTAGGTGGCCTCCAGGACAACGGGACACCCGCGTCGGATGGACCGATGGGAGGCGGACCCCAGGAATGGACCCAGATCGAGACTGCAGACGGGCGCGGAGTGGCGGCCGTAGACGCCCAGGCGACGGATCCTGTGTCTGGACTGGCTCTGTCGTACCGTTACACCACCTGGCAGGGGGAAAACGACTTTCGACGTCACGTCTTTGACAGTTCCAGCACAGTCGTACCTCCAGCAGGCTCGTCGCTCCCGTACGTGAACTTGGACTTCGTGACTCCGGGCGGCCAGCTCCTGCGAGACGTGGATGATATCTCGTGGATGGAAACTTTAGTGATTAACCATTTCGCTCCCGATCGCCTGCTCGTCGGGGCCAAGCAGCAGGGCATCTGGGAGTCGATGGATCGCGGCGACACGGCAGCGCTCATCGTCGGTAGCCCTATTGCGGCAACAAGCATCGCGGCCGGGGTTGCCTCGAACGTCGAGGCGATGTGGGCGGTCGGTTCCGGAGGGGTGTTTCATCGCTTCGCCGCTGGTGGCATGACCCGAGCGACAGCATTCCCGCGTCCCGATCCTCTCGCCGTGGCCATGGCCCCGTCCGATGCTCAGGTAGCGTACGTCACCACCGCAGGGGGCGAAGTTTGGGTCACGACGGATGGCGGAGCGAGCTGGGACTCCGTCACGGGCGACCTAGTTTTCGCGTCTGACGGGCTCCATTGGGGGGCGAGGCGCCTCCGAGACGTCGCCTATGTCGAGAGCGCGAGCGGCGGAGATCGCATCGTGGTGGCCGCTTCCGAGGGCGCCAACGGGGCGTACATGATGGCCGTGGCTCACCCGGGCGCCTGGGTTCGCGTGGGCAATAACCTCCCGCGAGCCCCGACCACAGCGCTCGACTACAATCCCGCCACGGACGTCTTGGTGGTGGCCACACAAGGGCGAGGCGCCTGGAGCGTCTCAGGGGTGACGGAGCTGAACCGTCCGCCGAGAGCGGAGTGCACTCCCCCCCGCCTCTCCGCTTCCCGTGGCGGCTGACGGGGAGTGCCGAGCGATGCCTGATGCGGCGGCCTTGGACAACGGCTCGATCGATCCCGAGGGCGACGCGAGTCTCGTCCTCGACGTCGTCCGCGTCGACGGCGGCGCGCTGGTCCCTGTTTTGGCTCCGGGACTGGGCCCAGGGCAACACGACCTGAAGCTCCAAGTGACGGACAGTCAGGGGTCAGCGGCGCTCTGCGACGTACAGTTCGTGGTGGAGGATCAAACGCCGCCGACGCTCGCGGTCCCTCCGGCTGTCAGCGTGACCACCTGCTCCTCCGTTGAAACGGTCCTGGTGGGCGTGGCGAGTGCTGTCGATAACTGTGCTGAGAATCTCGTCCCTGTCGGATCGGTCATCAGCAAGAACGGGCAGCCTCTCAATCCACCCATCCCGGTCATCAACGGTCAGGTGGGACTCGGCCCAGGCAGCTACGTGGTGGAGTGGACTGTGGACGACGGATCCGCCGCGACGAGCCCTGTCACAGGTCATCAGACAATCACAGTCGGGGCTGGAATCGTGGCGAGCCACGCCTATTACGTGCGCGATCGCGCATCTGTGGAGGACGCGCAAGAAAACCCGGCGGCGGTGTTGAACTCTGGCTCGGGCATCACCTCGATTGGTGGTGGCGCTATCGTCGGGCCTATCGTGGCCGGAGGCAATGTCAGTGTTGGTTGGGATGGCTACGTTCACGGTGACATCACGGCTGTCGGCTCTGTGCAGGTAAACGAGCCCGGCAAACACTATGGTGTTATCGTTCCTTCGACGGGCGTACAGCTTCCTTCTCCGCCCGCGCTGCCCACGTTTCCACCGCCGGCGAACACCGATCAGTGGATCAATCCAGGAAACACCTTGGTACTAGCGCCCGGCTCTTACGGGCAGGTCGGGGTCAACGGCAACCCAGACCCGGCGAACTCCGCTGTCTTGGTCCTTTCTTCGGGGGACTACTTTTTCACGAACCTCTACTTCAACTCGGCGGGTTTGATCGTAGTGGCCCAGCCTGGCACGCGCCTCTTCGTGAGCGGCGACGTCACGTATAACACCAGCATCGTGGCCGCCGTGGGCTCGAGCGAGCTGGCGCCGGTCGTACTCGGCGTCTCGGGAGGAGGGGCCCTCGCTCTCTACGCGCCTTTCGTAGGTACGGTGATCGCGCCGCAGCGTGATCTCGTTGTGGGTACCGCCAACGGGATGATCTTTCGAGGATCTTTCTTCGCGAGGAGTATCGACGTGACGCCGGTCTCGACTCTCGTGTGCGACCCCGCGGTGGGGAGTCCAGAGCCGTCGACATGCGGCAACGGGGCGCTCGACCCGGGCGAAACCGACGTCGATTGCGGCGGCCCACAATGCAGCGGCTGCGCTGACGGAGACACGTGCGTTCAGGGCTCGGATTGCTCGAGTTCGGTGTGTATATCCAACCTATGTCAGGTGCCCTCTTGCTCGGATGGGGTCCAAAATGGCTTCGAAACTGGGCAAGACTGCGGTGGTTCGTCTTGTCCGGCGTGTCCTCTTGCGTGCAATGCCTTCACATACCAAGCGGAGAGCATGTACCACTCGACCGGCAATGCATGGTGGCAAGGCGGCTGGAACAGCTACACCAACGGGTATATCTCTGCGACCCATAACTTCTCGCCGGGAGCCAACACGATCACCGTGTCAGCTTTCGGACAGCAGGCGCTCGGAGTATTACCCCACATGCGGGTCACGGTCGGCGGAGTAGCCGTGAATCCGACCGCGGGCGTGAACGTGACGACGAACGGGTTTAATCCGTATCAGTTCACGTTCAACGCAGCCGGTGGACCTCAAGAAATCCGCGTGATATATGACAATGATGCGAACGGGTGGTTCGGCGATAGAAATTTGATCGTGCGGACGGTGGGGGTGAGCTGTCTTTAGGCAAAGGATGTGGGGAGGAATGCGATGGGCGCGCTCGGTTCTGGCGGTCGTTTTCCTCGCTGCTTGCGCGAAGTCGGGGCCAGAGAGCGGCGCTGGTGGTAGCTCTGGACGCGACGGTGGTACTGGCGAACCTACCGGCGGCTTGGGGGGCCGCGAGCCACAGGGTGGCGCAGGGCCGAACGGTGGCGGAGCAGGCGGCGCAGGAGCAGGCGGCGCTGGAGCTAGCGGTGGCGGAGCAGGCGGCGCTGGAGCTAGCGGCGGCGGAGCAGGCGGCGCCGGAGCTAGCGGCGGCGCGGCAGTCGGGGGAGCGGGCGGTGCGTCTATTTCGCCGGAAGGGAGCGAGTTCGTTCTTTGCTTCCCCGGCGGCGCCGCTCATCCCCATGAGGGGCTCCTTCTCGGGGCTACGCCGGCCGGGTCCGTACTCATTGTGGGTCCTAGCGCACCCGAGGATCTGTTCCCGGAGTCACCGGGGGTCCCGTTTCTAGCCGAACTTTCTGTCACAGGTTCGGTCCTACGTAGTTTCGCTTTCTCGGCAGCCCGCGGGCCGGAGGTACTCGCCGTCGCTCCGGATGGATCGATATTTCTGGCTGGGCAGGAAATGCCGGGAACGACTTTCGGTTCGCTCGCGGTCCCTGACGTCGACGATGGCTACTATTTGGTCAAGCTTTCCCCGACCTTCGAAGTGCTCGCGGCTAGGGCCGTCGAAAGCCCTGCTACGCAGGTCAACGCTCTGCAGGTAGACGGAGCAGGTGACTTGATTGTCGGCACTGCTGTAGCGAGCTTCGAGAAAGGGAGCATGCACCCGGTAGTCACCAAGTACTCAGGGAGCACTCTCGAGGAAGTATGGTCGACGCCCTTCGGACACGAGGTCATGCCGGCACTGATTTATGGCATGACGATCTTACCCGACGGATGGATCGTTCCGGCAGGTCTCTACTCACGCACGCTCACGATCGGCGAGTTTGTGCTGGAAAAGCCGCCCGCGGGCCGCGACGACGACTTCATTTATGCCGGCTGGATCGCGTGGCTCTCGCCCGACGACGGTGAGCCGATGCGGGCGCAGACCTTTGGCGGCTCCGTTTTGACGGACATGGCTTGGGACGTAAATGTGACAAGCTCCGGTGACTTGCGACTGCTCACGAGCCATTCGGAAGAGAGCGTGGAGCTCTTCGGTGTTACCGTCGACCTCGGCCAGCATCGAGCCGCTGTGACAGACCTCGACGCCGCTCTAACCCTTGAGCGAGCGGTTCCGTTTGGTGGCTCGTCGATGGCTGTGAGCAAGATGGCTCTCGACCAGGACGGGCGCACGTATGTCGTGGGCCGCTACGGAGACCCGCTCGGCGATGTCCGTGATCGAGGTGGAGAGCTCGTGCGCATTGAAGCCGACGGGACCGTCAGTTCCACACAGCGCTTCGCAACGGGCTACACGGCCAAACGCGTCGCGGTCGATTCGGGCGGTGGAGTCTGGATCTCCGGTACTTGGGAGACTCCTTTCGAATGGGCCGGAAGGAGCCACGAACCGAGCTGTGCGGTCGCTGAGGGTCCCGCGCCAAGCATGGTCATGCGCCTCGCAGCCTTCTGAATCCCCTTCTTGCGGAGCGAGGCGGCGCGGTCTCGAGCGTGTGGACGCAATGATGACATGACAGCGCCCTCTCTCGCCCGGAGACTCGCGTTCGACCCGTTGCGCTGCGGCTTGCTTCGGGCCGAGGAGTCATGAGGGGTGTGCCTTCGCGCCTCGAGAAGGGATGCGAGGAAGTTGGTTTTTGTGTGGGGATGGGGAAGGCCGCGCGGAGTCGTAGTTCTCTTCGGAGCTACCATCCTTGTACGTTCGGCCTACGCCGAGGACGGTGCGTCATTGGCATCCGAGGAACCTATCGTAGAGGTTACCGAGGTGGTCGTCCGTGGCACTCCATCGACAGACGCTGATCTTCGCAACTCAGTCGTGATTTCCGGCAGGGACATCGTCAAGCAGAACGCTGGCTCTGTTGTCGATGCGGTGAGAGAGACGCCGGGGGTCTCGATCCAACAGACTACGCCCGGGCAAGGCACAATCTATGTGCGTGGCTTTTCCGGGCGCGCCGTAGGTCACACCATCGACGGAGTTCGGATGAACACAGCTTTCTACCGGGCGGGGAACAACCCCTACCTGGCGCTCGTCGATCCCTACTCTCTGCGCCGCATCGTGATCGAGCCCGGAGCAACCTCTGTCGAGTATGGCAGCGACGCGCTCGGTGGCGCTGTTCTTATGTCCACTGCGACGCCGCAGTTCTTGGGAGTCGAGGGCGACCTGGAGCCACCCACGCTCAAACTGTTCCAGAGCTTTGCGTCGAATCCATGGGGACAAAGATCCCACGCCGAAGTGACCCATCGCTTGCGACGTACTGCTTATCATTTCGGGATCACCTACATCCGCGACCAGGACATTCGCCCGGGCGGGGGGCAGATGTCACCCGATCCTGATAGTTATGTGGAGCTTGAGCGAGCGCCGCAAGATCCATATCGACCACAGTTGCAGGCGACTCAGGAAGGGACAGGATTCGAGTTCGTCGGTGCGAATCTGGCGGTTCGTCGAGCCGTCGATCGATGGGAGATCACCGCGAAGGCGCAGGCTGGGTATCGACCGACTCTAGTTCGCTACGATCGCATTCTACCTCTTTTCAAGGAGGAGTACCCGGCCCGCTTTCAGGCGGAAACAACCCCAATGAGTCGAGGGATGGTTGCTCTCAGCGCTCGTCACACCTCCGACAGTCCAGTATACCGGTGGTCGGAGCTCCTCGTTGCGTGGCAGGGGTTGAGCGAGACGAATCGCGACCGCCGACTCCGAGAGATTTGCCTAGATGAACCGCCTCTCGTTGGAGGTGAAGAATGCATTGGACGCTTGCGCCTCCAGCCGGCCTCTCATTCCACCGTGGAAATGAACCGCTCCGACTCTGCAACTCTTCGATGGATTGCTGGATTCCGTGCGGGCGAAAGCATCAACCTGCGCGCGGGCGTCGATCTGCATGTCGACCGTGTTGGCAGCGAAGCTCGGGAGACGGACCTTCTCACTGGCCAGACCCAACAAGCTCCCGCGCGTTTTCCAGATGGTTCGGTCATGAGCGAAAGCGGGCTGTTTGCCAAGGCCGCCTTTCATGTGAGCCAGCTTCGCGGCTATGTCGGGGCCCGCGCGATGGGCTTCTATGTGGCGCTGCCAGAGCGTCTGGGGCACGATGCCTTCGAGCGCGGAGCGGTAGATTTTTCCGTGAACGCCGGAGTTCGCTATGCCCTCACAGAGAGTGTGGGGCTCGCGGCGAACTTCGGTAGGGGAGTACGCATGCCCAATGTCGCAGACTTCTCTGCGCTGGGGGCCCGCGCCCAGGGACGGTACCAGGTACCCAACCAGGCTATCGCTCCGGAGCATAGCTATACGTTAGACTTCGGAGTCAAGGTCGGATTCCCCTGGCTGACGATGAACACGTTCGTATTTGCGAGTCGTTATGCCGATGCGATCGTTCTGGCACCGACGCTTGTAGGTGGCCAAGGGTTTTCCCCTGAGGGCGACCGCTATTACCATTCGGAGAATGCATCGAGGATCGACTATTTGGGGCTGGACCTGTCGTTTCGAGCTCAAGTGAACCAAACCTTCGCCTTCTTTGGACGCTACTTGGCCATGTTGGGCACTGAGACGAACCCAGAGAACAGTGGCCTTCCCCGCCAAACGCCCGCTGATCGAGTTCCGCCTTATCAGGGCGAGATCGGAGCCGAGCTGCTTGCGGGATCGAAATGGGAGCTCAAGATATGGTCGCGCTTTCGAGCGAAGCAACAGCGTCTCAACGATCCAGTGAACCTCGATGACAATCGTATCCCAGAAGGCGGCACCCCTGGCTACTTGACCTTGCACGCGCGCAGCTCCTATCGGCTAGCCCCAGGCGTGGAAGCATTTGTCGGAGTAGATAACGTTGCGGATTCGCGGGTGCTCGATCATGGGAGCGGCTTCTATGGACCGGGATTCTCCGTCTCCACGGGGATCGTCCTCGAGCTTGAGCCTTGAGTGGCTCGCACGGTTCGTCGACACACGCGTCTTGTCGAGGGACATAGCGACATGCAGGTCGGACAGAGCTGGGCGAGACCGACCGAGACCGAGTTCCCTCGAAGGCCCCGCGGCCGCCGTGCCGGCCGAAATCTGCTGAGACCGGACGACCGACATTCTGGGCCTTTCGTCGAAAGGAGTCGATTCTCTCAGGCGCCGGCAGTTTTTGCGCGTTCGGGCTGGCTTCTCGCTAGACGATCGGTCAAGAATCCCCCTGCATGGGACGCCCGAGTGACGCGCGCGGCCGGCTGATCGAAGCTGCGATTTCGCTTTTCTGGAGACAAGGATTCTCCGGAGTCAGCGTCGATCAGATTTGCGAAGCGGCGTCGGTGCGCAAGGGCAGCTTCTATCACTTTTTCGAGAGCAAGGAGGAGCTCGCCCTCGCGGCCCTCGAGGCCCACTGGCTCCGGCGACGCCCGATGCTCGACGAGGTCCTTCGGTCCGAGGCGCCTCCGCTCGAGCGACTCGGGCGCTATTTCCTCTTCATCCGCGAGAGGCAATACGAGCTCGCACGGGAGCACGGCCGGGTGCTCGGCTGTTTCTATTTTAGCCTAGGCATCGGCAACGTTGAACTGCCTCGAGTGAACGCCTGCGTTCGCGAGATCATTGCGGTCTACGAAGGTTATTATACGAAGCTGCTCACGGAAGCCGGGCAAGCGGGCTTTTTGCGTCTTCGCGATCCTGCTGAGAAGGCTCGGAGCCTATTTCGCTTTATCGAAGGCATGCTCGCTGATGCGCGCCTCCACGATAGCCTCGAGGGAATCGAGCATCTGCCTCGCCTCGCCTTCGAATTTCTAGGGATTGAGGTCCCTTTGACGCCGGACCAAGAGCTTCGAGTTCCGGCCTGAAACGCTGCATCTGATTTCTTCCTATGTGGATTGTCCTACTGGCTCTGCGCCGTCCTTACACCTTCGTGGTGGCAGCCCTGCTCTTGGTGCTGGGCGGCATTTATTCCATCTCGAAGACTCCGACGGACATCCTACCGGCGCTCAATGATCCCGTCTTGAGCGTGGTGTGGAGCTATGAAGGGCTGCCCGCTCAGGAGATGGAGCGGCAAATCACGCAATTTTCCGAGTATACTCTCTCGAGCAACGTCGGCGACATTCGGCGCCTCGAGAGCCAATCCTTCGACGGCATCTCGGTGATCCGCGTCTTCCTCCAGCCGGACGCCGACGTGTCCTCGGCGATGGCCCAAGCGACAGCTTCGTCTCAGTCGATCGTGCGACGGATGCCCCCTGGAACCCAGCCGCCTACCATCCTGCGCTACTCGGCGTCGAGCGTGCCGATCATGCAGATCGCCTTTTCAAGCAGCTCCCTGAGCGAAGAAGCGATCTTTGATCACGTGAACCAGCGGGTGCGCACCATGCTGGGAGCGATCCGCGGAACGCGCATGCCGCTCCCGATGGGTGGTCGGTCTCGACTCATCAACGTCGACCTCGATCCGGACGCCCTCAAGATGCATGGCCTCACCGCGGCGGAGGTCTCGAATGCCGTCTCGCTCCAGAACTTCACTCTACCGACGGGCAACGCGAAATTCGGCGCCCGCGAGTACCGGGTGAGCTTGAACTCGTCGCCGAGCCTGGTCTCCGCGCTGAACGAGCTCCCGATCATTCGCCCTGGCAAGCCTCTGCTCCTGCTGCGGGATGTGGCGAACGTTCACGATGGCTTTGCGGTCCGTACGAACCTCGCGCGGCGGGACGGCCGACGTTCCATCGTCCTCAACGTGATGAAGACGGGGGAAGCTTCGACGACGGAGGTGGCGGCCCAGGTGCGGGACCTGCTCCCGACCATCATCGCCTCCGCTCCCCCCGGTCTCGACGTGGAGGTCCTGACGGACCAGTCGAAGTTCGTCGACTCCTCGATCAACGCCCTGCTCCACGAGTCGGTCATGGCGGCGTCCCTGACGGCGCTCATGATCTTGGTCTTCCTCGGCAGCTTCCGGAGCACCCTGGTCGTGATCGTCTCGATCCCGCTCTCTGTGCTCGCCGCGCTGATCATCATGCGTGAGCTTGGTTACACGCTGAACGCGATGACCCTCGGCGGACTCGCCCTTGCCGTCGGGATCTTGGTCGACGACGCGACCGTCGAGATCGAGAACATTCATAGAAACCTCGCCCTCGGAAAATCGCCGACGCGAGCGATCCTCGATGGCGCAGCGCAGATCGCGGTGCCTGCCTTTGTGGCCTCGACCTGTATCTCGATCGTCTTCGTCTCGGTCTTCTTCTTGGAAGGGCCCGCAAAAGCCCTGTTTGCGCCGATGGGGGTCGCGGTCGCTCTTTCGGTGATGGCGTCTTACGTGCTCTCGCGCACCCTGATCCCGACGCTGATCCAGGCGCTACTCAAAGGGCTCGAGCCCGGTCAGATGACGAGCCACGCCTCTTGGCACAATCGTTTCGAAGCAGGCTTCGAGAAGTTCCGGGACGGGTATGTGCGCGCTCTCGAGTGGGTGCTGGGTCGTCCGAAGACGGTTTTCCTTAGCTTTGTTTTGCTCTTGGGCCTCGCCGCAGCGCTCGCGCCCTTTGTCGGTCGCGACTTCTTCCCCGCGGTGAGCGCGGAGCAGATTCGCCTGCACGTCATCGCTCCGACCGGAACGCGCATCGAAGAAACCGAGCGCATCTTCGGCCGCGTCGAAGAGGCTCTCGCCCGCTACATCCCTGAAGAAGAACGCTCCAGTATTCTCGATCAGATTGGCCTTCCGTCAGGCTATAACCTCGCGATCACCGACAGCGCCAATACTGGAACGTCCGATGGTGAGATCTTGATCACTCTCACGGATAAGCGTCGAAAGAGCTCCACCGAGTACATCCCGGAGCTCAGGCAGCGTCTGAACGAGGACTTCCCTGATCTCGCCTTTTACTTTCAGCCCGCGGACATCGTCACACAAATCTTGAATTTCGGTCTCCCGTCTCCGATCGAGATTCAGGTCTCAGGACCCAATAAGGCGAAGAGTTACGAGATTGCTCGCTCCATCGAGGCCGATCTCAAGGATGTCTCTGGCATCGTAGATGTCCGTTTGTTCCAGGTGCAGAACGCGCCCCGCCTTCACTATGAGGTCGATCGAGCGCGCGCGGCGGACCTTGGTCTTTCACAACGAGATGTTGCCTCAAACATGCTCCTGACGGTTTCGTCGAGCTCTCAGGTGAGCCCTGGCTACTGGACCGATCCGGAGACGAGCAACAACTACTCGGTCTCGGTGCGAGTCCCGGAAAATCGCGTGAGCGGGCTCGAAGACCTCCAGCTGGTCGCGCTCGACGCCCCCGGCGGCCCGCAGATCGTGGAGAACGTTGCGACTCCGACCTTGCGCCGAACGCCTCAGTTCATCACCCACGTGGACATCCAGCCGACCTACAGCGTCCGGGCAGATCTCCAGTATGCCGACCTCGGGCACGTGAGCCCGGCCATCGAGGCCATCACCGAGAAGTACCAGAAGCAGGCGCCTCCTGGGACCAAGATCGCCATCCGAGGTCAGATCGAGAGCATGAACTCTGCGTTCCAGCGGCTTGGCTTGGGCATCCTCTCGGCCATCATCCTCGTTTATGCGCTGATGGTCATCAACTTCCAGTCCTGGCTCCATCCCTTCATCATCATCACGGCGCTCCCCGGTGCGCTGATCGGGATTGTGCTTTCTCTCTTCTGTACCCAGACCGCTTTCAGCATTCCCTCGCTCATGGGAGCGATCATGAGCGTGGGTGTGGGCGCGGCGAACTCGATTTTGCTCGTCACTTTTGCGCGCGACTGTCGTGAGGAGGGCATGAGCGCCCTCGAAGCCGCGCGAGAGGCAGGCAAGACACGCCTCCGGCCCGTCCTGATGACGGCGCTCGCCATGATCATCGGCATGTTACCGATCGCGCTGAGCCAGGCGCCAGGAAGCGAGCAAAACGCGGCACTAGCGCGTTCGGTCATCGGTGGCTTGATGGGGGCGACCTGCGCCACGCTGTTCTTCGTCCCCCTCGTCTACAGCAAGCTCACCGCACGGGAGAAGCGCCGCGTCGTTGATCCTGAGCTCGAACGGTTCGCTCTTCCTCGCTCGAGAGAAGGGGCACCAGCATGAATATGGAACGTCCTCCCGTCACCCCCAACGAGGCACCCCCCGCGTCTCCGCGGAGCTCCTATACGCCTTTCATCGTGCTCTTGGTTTTGGGAGCGGTGCTCGGTGTTGTCATCGCAATCGGAGCCGGACCGAAGGTCCGCATGAGCGAAGCTCGCGCCAAAGCTCAGGAGGCGGCGAATCAGCCGCGGTCCGTCTACGTCGAAGAAGCGCGCAAGAAAGATGGCCCGGTGGCGCTCACGTTGCCGGGCTCGGTCATCGCCTGGGAGACCGCGGAGATCTATTCACGCACCGATGGTTTCGTCCGACAGTACAAGGTTGATCTCGGAGACCGCGTCAAGGCGGGCGACGTGCTGGCCATCTTGGATGCGCCTGAGATCGAGTCGCAGGCGCGGAGCGCCGAGGCGAAGGTCAAGGAACTCGAGGAGAACGAAAGGCTCTCGCGCACGCGCGCTGAGCGCTACAAGAGGCTGGCTGAAGCGGGGGTCAATAGCCGCGAACAGGCAGACCAATACGAAGTCGAAGCGAACACCACCGTGGCTGCCCTGGAGGCTAGCCGGGCGGAGGTCCATCGAATTCGGACGTTGCTCGGCTTTCGGATCGTGAAAGCACCCTTCGACGGCGTGGTGACACGGCGCAGCGTCGAGAAGGGCACCCTTGTCACCGCCGGCAGCACTTCTGGTGTGACGAGCCTCTTCGAGATCGCGCGCACTGAGAAGCTCCGCGTTCTGATCGACGTTCCCCAAACGCTCGCACCGTCCGTGCGCGTGGGCGACGAGGCAAAGGTCATCTTCGGACAGACGACCGTTACGGGGCAGATTGCTCGCACCGCAGGCGCTCTCGATCCGTCGACTCGTACCCTCAGGGTCGAGGCCGTCATCCCCGGCGATCAGGGAGTTTTGGCGGGCTCGTTTGTGCGCGTCAGCTTGAATTTAACGCCGACTTCTCCGCCCGTCTTGGTCCCGGCCAACGCCATCGTGCCGGAAGCGGAAGGCACCGTGGTCTTCGCGGTGAACGGGGAAGGGAAGATCGAACGTCGGCCTGTCGAGATTGGTCGAGAGCTCGGGGTCGATGTCGAGATCGTGAGCGGTCTTGTCGGTGGTGAGAGGATCGTGAAGAGTCCGCCGGAGAGCCTGCGCGAGGGCGATACGGTGCGAGCGATCCTCGAGGCTCCCAAGGAGAAACGATGAAGGGGCGCGTTTGGCTCGTGAGCTCGGTGCTGATGCTCTTTTCGGCGCCGGGGTTTGCCGCTGAAGCTGGTCCGGATGGAGTTCCTGAAACAAATGAGCGCCGAGAGCAGGAGCGCGGCCCGAGAATTCCGCAGATCTCCTTCGCTGAGGCCTTGAGGCGGGCGGGCGCGGAATCCTATCGAGTCCAAAAGGCTCGAGCGGAGATGGGAAGCGCGGCGGCGGAGGTGAAGCGCTCCCGGGCGAACTGGCTGCCCACTTTGGACGGAGTCGGGACCTATACTCGACTCGATGGCGACCGCGTGGTGGGCGACCGAGTCGTCTCGCCCGCCAACGCGCTCAACCTGAGCGCCCAGCTCGAAGTACCCATCGTGCGGGCAGCACGTTGGGCGGATACTGCCAGACAGAAAGAATCCCTTGAAGTCGCGGAAGGCCGGGTGACCGAAGCCAGGCGACAGGCGCTCATGGACGCGACGCGCGCGTACCTGCGCGTCTTGCTCGAAAAGCGCAACGTGGAGATCGCCGAGCGCGCGGTGACGGTCGCTCAGAAGCAGCTGTCTTTCATGCAGACGCGAGAGCAAGAAGGGGTCGGCTCCCGCCTTGAGGTGACGCGCGCAGAGCACGAGCTCCACACGAACCTCGCCTACCTCGCCGCCCGCCGCGCCAGCGTCTATGAGGCGCAAGAAAACCTCGGCGTCGCCCTCCTGCACGACGGGCCTCTCGATGCGTCCGGCTCCTTGCTCCCGAGTGAGCTTCCTTCTCTCGCGGATGCGCTCGGTTCCGCAAAGGAGCGACCTGACCTCGTGGCGCTTCGAGCTCAAGCGAGCTCCGATCAGAAGCGGGTCGACCAGGCCTACCTCGACTACCTCCCGAACCTCACGGCGACCGGCATGGCTTTCTACCAGAACCCGCCGTCCGTGAACTTTCCGGAGTTTGGCTGGCAACTTCAGCTCGTCCTGATGGTGCCCCTCTACGATGGCGGGCGACGCTACGGAGATCAGGAAGCGCGCCGGGCTCAGGCTCAGGCGAGCCGCACGGAGATTCGCCAGGCAGAGCTCGCGGCGGCTGCTGAGGTGCGAGCCAAGGCACAACAGGTCGAGAGTCTGCTCGTCGCTTGGCAGGAGGCTCAGAACTCCGCGCGCGTCGCGCGGGAAGCTCTCGCTCTTGCCCAGCGCTCCTTTGAGGAGGGGTCAGGGACCCAAATTGAGCTGATCGAATCGGAGCGCAATGTCCGCGACGCCGAGACAAATGCGGCGATCGCGGAGATGGCCTGGCTCGAGGCGCGGGTCCTGTATCGCCTGGCGGCGGGGAGGCTCGATATCGATGGTGAAACGCCCCGGCCCTGAGCGGTCAGAGCGCTCGCAGACTGAGTGCGCGTGCCCCCGATGAAGCGTCGAGACGTGTCCTAAGACTCGTCGCTGCTGAGCTCGAGATCGATGATCTGGGCGCCGCCGACGTAATCTTTCGTCGCGACCCGCGTCACCGTCCCCACTTTGCGGATGATCTCGGCCATGCGGTCCGCCTCCGACTGGATGACTTCGGTCGCGCGACCGAGCACCGGATCGCCCACGAGCGCGCGACTCAAGACCTCCGCGTAGCCCATGATGATTGTGAGCGGTTGGTTGAGCTCATGGGCCGCGGCTCCCGCCAGAGCCGCTACGGCGCTCGCCTTCTCATGATCTCGAAGCTCCCTCTGGGCGAGCGCGAGCCGCCGCTCCATCGCGAGCTTCTCTCGAATGTCCGTGAAGATGCCTAAGGTCGCGATGGGCCGGGCGCCGTCCATGACCAAACTGGCCGAGAGGGTCGTCTGGATCGGTTCGCCATCCCGGTTCACCATTGTCACCTGGTAGTCCTCGAGGCGACCAGGGCCGCCGTGATCTGGTCCTCGGATGAGGCGCATGATCTGGCGCGCGATTCCCGGCGGATAGAGCTGCTCGACGTTGAGGCGACCGATCACATCTTGCTTTTCGTAGCCGAAGAGCCGCGCCGCCGCGCGGTTGTAGAGGAGGATGTTTCCTTGGAGGTCGGCGGAGACGATGCCGTCGACGGATGATTCGATGACCTTCTCGAGGAACTTTTTGGTTTGAGCGAGCTCGCGGGCGAGCTCCCTCTCGCGCGTCACGTCGCGCATCGAGGCCAACACGGCGTCGTTCTCGCTCGCGATCTCGGAGAAACTGATGCTCACGGTCCGGGGCGAGCCGCTCCTGCTCTCGATCGGGAAGTCGACGAGCACTGGGAACTCCCCATCGGCGAAGCTGCGCACGATCTGTCCAGCACGATCCAGCGCGTGGGTCGCAAATAGGCTTGAGAAGTGGCGACCTATGATGTCTTTCGATTCACAGCCGACGAGCGCGAGCAGGCTCGGATTGGCGAAGAGGATGGTTCCGTCGCTTTGCATGACGAGCATCGCGTCGGCGCTGCTCTCAAAGACATCGAAATAGCGGGAGAGCGCTGCCAGGCGCCGTTCGCGCTCCGCGCGCTCTTTTCGCGACTGAGCGCGCAGAGCGCCGAGGAGCTTGGCATTGTTGAGGGCGATGGCCGTGGCGTTCGCGACCGTGCGCGCCTTTTCGAGCTCGTGGGCGCTGAAGCTCTGGCGAGCGCGGCCCTTGAGCACCAAGACGGCGATCGTTCCGGCTTCCCCGATGATGGGAAGGAGCGCCATGGACGAGAACTCGAGGGGGCCCCGCTCGGCGAGCACGTCCGTCAAGAGCGAGCTATTTCTCACGTCATCGATGAGCAGGGGGCGCCCGGTGCGCATCACCTCGCGCAGCTCCGGGTACTTTTCGAGGTCGATGTCGAGACCGCGGATTTCCTCGTCATCGCTGGTGGCCACGACCAGGCCTTCGACGCCGCGGTCATCGAGCAGCACAATGCTGCCTCGGTCGACCTCGAGCAGCTCGGCGAGGCGGCTTACGACGAAGAACAAAATGTCGTGAATGTCGTGGCGTCGGGCGAGGGACTCGGTGAGCTCAACGAGTGCGCTCAGATCGCTCCTCGAAGTGGACACCACGATTGGCTCCACGGACTCCGCCTCCCCGCGATCGCCCAACGGGCTCATCTCTCAATCTTACCATATTCGCCTGGGATGCGCTTTCGCCGCCCTCGGTGGGCGATGAGTCTTCTCGCACTTCAGACTGTGAGGGTCGGGCTCGGTAGTTCTCATGAACGCTCACACCCGGGCACACATGAGTACTTGAGGTGCGGTCCGAGCGGAGACCTCTTCCACTGACAGCGAAAGGCCAAACCTCCCGGCACCGAGCGCCTTTGGCGGAAATAGTCGAACAAAGTCAATGACTTTAGGCCTCAATGACCCATTTCCGTTATTTTTGGATTTGGAGCGTCGCGCTGGATATCTGGTTGGCTGACTGGAAAAAATGCGGTACGAGTAGGCGTCGCGAGGCGTGTCGACGTCTCCGCTTTCATGATCATGGCATGGTCACTCAGCCAAGAGGACGACGGACTCGAGCCGGTGAGCGGTGAAGCTCTCGCGGAGACACATGCCGCGGCTCAGCATGCTTTGGGGAATGCGCCTGGGCGGCCTTCACGTGGCTCGCTTCGGTCTGTGGCCCCTCAAGATCAAGGCTTCTCCGACCTGACGCCACCCTCTTTGGGGAACGTCCAAGTTTATCCTGTCGCTTCTCCTTCCCGGCGACCCCGCGCTCAGGAGCCGACGCTCGTCCTGCGCGAGAGGCAGGTCGACTCGCTGCGCGCCGAAGTTCATAAGCACCGTCGTGCTGCCGAACGGCGTCAGAGCCTGACGATGATCCTCTGGGGGCTCGCTGGTGCTGTTGCTGTGCTGGTGGGAGCGCTTCTGGCGCGTGCCTTGACCGAGCCTTCGAGTGAGCCGATTGGTATCGGTCAGACCGAGCCCGAAGCGAGCGCCAGTGTCGCTCCGCTGGAGCCTGTCCGCGCAGACTCTGCGCCGAAGGAACGAGGCGAGGCTCCGGTCGCGAAAAAGGCCGTCGATCGCGATCGGCGACCGGTGCTCTCCCTTGATGAGCTGCCGACCGAGTAGCAAGCTCGGTCCAGAATGTTCGGCACCGCACGCGATCTCGCGCCCCCGGCCGCTCCTCTCGCTTTTTCGGGCGGGCGCGAACGCCTCGGGGCCCTGGCGACAGCATTCCTGGCCTACGTGGTCTTCGTGATCCTGTTTGGGGCCGTGGTACGCATCACAGGCTCAGGCGCGGGCTGTGGCCAGAATTGGCCGACCTGCCACGGCGACATCGCTCACATCCCCCAATCGGTCGAGACAGCCATTGAGCTCACCCATCGCGTGACGTCGGGCTTGAGTCTGCTCTTCAGCATCGCCTTCTTGGTCCTGGTCCGACGCGCTTTCGGGCCGGGTCACCCTGCGCGCCTCGGCGCCTGGCTCTCGCTAGCGTTTCTTCTGAGCGAGTCGCTCGTCGGAGCGGCCCTGGTTCTTTTGGCTCTGGTAGGGGACAATAGCTCCGCGTCCCGAGCGGTCGTGATGGCTTTTCACCTGCTCAACACGTCGCTTCTGACGGCGGCGATCGTGTACGCCCGCGCCACGATCCTCGACGGAGAGCCTCGGGCGCTTTCGGCCCTGGTCCGGGCCTCCCTGCGCCGGGAGAACCTGTTCATCGTGGTCGGGGGCACTCTCTTGCTCGTGGTCTCGGCTTTCGGTGCTGTCACGGCGCTCGGCGATACCTTGTACCCCGTGCAGGAGGGCCAGGGCTCCGCGACTGTGGTGTCCTCTGCGTTCAATCCCGGGGATCACTTCCTGGATCGGCTACGAGGAGTTCATCCGCTCACAGCTCTCGCCTCGGCCCTCTTCCTGTTTTGGACGCTGGGCGCCCGTGAAGGTCGGGATCGACCGCGCAAACACGTCCTCTTTTGGCTTACGCTCCAAATGGCCCTCGGGGTCCTGAACATCTATCTGCGGGCGCCCGCCTTCATGCAGGTTGTGCACCTTGCCGCCGCGACCTTTCTTTGGATCGCCTGGTGTTGGTTCGGCTACGTCGAGCTTTCCGCTGCTCTTGATTCGAAACCCGGGCAGGGCAAGGCTACGCTCTTGTGAGCGACACACTTCTTTCGGCGCCTCGAGTCCTCGCGGAAGCGGAACGCACATTTGAGCGAACGATCCGGGACCTCTGCCAATATCTCGAGTTTCCTGCGGTCAGCTCCGATCCTGCGCACCACGACGACGTGCGTCGACTCGCCCTGCAGGTCTCTTCGGATCTCAGGGCGCTCGGGTTTGAGGCGACGGTGCGAGAGCTGCCGGACGCTCTGCCCCTGGTCGCTGCGCGCATCAGCGCCGAGGACCCGTCCGCTCCCACTTTGCTCATCTACGGACACATCGATCTGCAGCCGGTCGCCGGGGAAGCTTGGGAGACTCCGCCGCACCAAGCGGTTCGTCGGGAAGCTCCCGACGGAGAGCGGCTCTACGCACGCGGAGCAGCGGACGACATGGGCGGCTGGATGTCGCACCTGGCGGCGCTTCGAGCGTGGCTCGAGACCGAGCGGACCGTCCCGCTCAACGTGAAGCTCGTACTGGAGGGCGAGGAAGAAATCGGCTCGCCGAACCTCGAGCGTTATATGGACGCGTTCCCGGAGGACTTTGACGCGGATGTGATGGTCCTGACGGATTGTGAGAATCCCGGGCTCGATCTGCCGGGTTTAACGACATCTCTTCGCGGTTTGTATGAGATCGATATCGAGTGTCGAGCGCTCACGAGCGACGTGCACTCAGGCCTCTGGGGCAATATGGCGCCCGACGTCTCGACAGCTCTCTTCCGCGCCGTCGCGCATTTGGTCGACGGATTTGGGCGACCGAAGTTCGGACGCACCGAGCCGAGCGAGGCATTTCGTGAGAGCGCCGAGCGAATCCCGCTCGGGAGCGACGTGATCCGACAAGGGGCTCATCTTGCCGCAGGCGTCGAGCCGCTCCCGCTCGAGGGGCGCTTTGCTGCTGAGTGGCTCTGGAGACAGCCGGCGCTCACGGTGCTTTCGACGACCCTGCCGCGCCCCGACGCCCATAAGAACGCGCTGCGCGCCTCGGCCCGCGCGAGCCTTTCGATCCGCGTTCCTCCCGGGCGCGACAAGAGCGAGCTTCGTCGTGAGATCGAAGAGCTGCTCGCGGAGCTGCCGAGCTCCGGGGTCCTGATCGAGCTCTCCGAGCGCCCCGGAGGCGCTGCGTCTTGGCTTTATGAGCCGAAAGGACCGGCATTTGCCGCGGCTCGTCGCGCCTATGAGCGCGTTTGGGGCAAGCCGCTCACCGAGATCGGGATCGGTGGATCGATTCCATTCGTGGCCCTATTCGGTCGACGTTACGCGCACCTGCCGCTGATCTTGAACGGAGTGATGGATCCGCTCACCGGCGCTCACGGACCGAACGAGTCGCTCCACCTCGGCCTCTTCAAGCGGGCGATCTTGACGAACGTTTGGCTCTACGCCGAGCTCGCTGAAGAGCTTCGGCCGAACGCGGAGTGAACAGGCGATTGGATCAGAAGTGCGGCATGGCGCCCGGTAGCTCCGCGACGCGCGCTGCCCGCTCAGCTGCGATGGACAGAGCTGTCTTTCGGTCTTGTCCGCGGGCGAGGGCGACCACGAGCCCCGCGGAGAAAGCGTCTCCGGCGCCGACCGGGTGATTTCCGCGCGAGGGGAACGCGTCCACTTCGAGCGCACCTTCCGAGTCATAGAGGGTCGCGCCGCGCGGGCCGCGAGTGACACAAATGAAGGCCGGGGTGAACCGGCTCTGCAGGAAGTCGAGGGGCGTGGAGGTCTCGAAGACTCTCCCGAGCTGCTCGAGCTCTGCTTCGTTCATCTTGAGCGCTCGCGCTCGAGCGAGACAGAACTCAATAGTCGTGCGGTCGTCGTAAGGCGCGCGAAGGTTCAGATCGAGAAACGACCAAGGGGCTGTCCGCGAGCCCGCGAGCGAGAGGAGGGCATCGAGCGTCGCGCGCGAGGTGGGCGCGCGCGCGGCGAGGGTACCAAAGCACAGCACGTCCGCGCGGAGGACCGCGGCCTTGTCCTCCTCGCTCACCTGGATCTCGTCCCAAGCGGCAGGGGAGGCGATCTCGTAGCTCGGCTCTCCATTTCTCATCGAAACGAGCACCCGTCCTGTGGGGGCTTGGCTCTTTTTCGCGCAGAGGACCTTTACGCCCGCCTCCTCGAGGCGAAAAAGAGCTCGTTCACCGAGCTCATCGCGCCCCACCTCTGTGATCAGGAGCGCCTCTGCGCCGAGCTTTTGTGCATGGAACGCGAGGTTCGCTGGAGCGCCGCCGAGCTTGGGGCCCTCGGGAAATAAGTCCCACAACAGCTCGCCGAAGCTGGCCACTCGCGGCCGCTCGCGATACCTCTCCCCCGGAATCATGGCGCTGTCGCTCATCGCGGTCATCCTGGGCATCTTCTACACGATTCGAAAGCTCGACGCCCGGAGCCGCACACAGGCTGACTTTCCTTGGGTGCCTCCGGCTGAGTTCAGCGCGTGGCAGGAGCGAGAAGTGCGCGTGTACGGACGCGCAGCTTTGGCTTGTGTGCTGAAGCTCGTGATCGGGATCTGGGCCGAATACTGGCTCTTGCCTCACTATCCGCGACAGGAGACGCGGTACTTCGGGGCTGCGGTGGATTTGACTTGGTTTGTCGTTGTGGTGTGGACAGCCCTGCTCGGCAGGAGCCTGTCCAAAGAGCGCCGCCGCCTTGGCATTGTGCTCGGCACGCCCCACCAGGAGATCCCGGAGGCGTCCGACGAGGAAGAGAAGTAGTCGGCGCGGGGAGAGGTCCTTCGCGTTTGACTCACAGCTTTTTTCGAGGAGCTCCTCAGGAGCGCGCTTACGGCGCGCCTGAGGGAGCGCCGCTCGTGATACGATGGACGGAGGCTGCGTCGACCTGAGGCGGCGGGGGAACCGTGTCCTTGGGGCGGGAGGCGAGACATCGCTCGATACCGCGCTTGAGATCTTCAGGGGCCTCTTTCGGGAGCCGAGGCTTTCCCATCACGTTCGTGAACAGACGGTCCCAAGTCACGCCGAGGGGCTGGCCTCCCTGGTCGTCGAAGCTCAGCCAGACAAACATGGCCCGGCCCTTCACGTTCTCGAAAGGCACTCCGGCGCCACGTCCATGCCTCCAGGCTCGAGAGTCGCTCGAGTTGTGGCGGTTGTCGCCCATGACCCAAAACTCCCCCTCTTTGACCCTGTAGGGTCCTTGTCGGCCCCGGGGGCCGTCTTTCTCATAGAAAGTCAGGTAGGCGACGTCGTGTAAGTACTCGACGAACAGCTCGCCGGTCTCGAGGTACCGAGCGTCACTCCCGAAGGAGTAAGTTCCCACGCGACAGAAGGGCACGGTCCAGCCGTTGATGGTGGGGTGACCGTCGCGGACCTCGAGCACGTCGCCCGGCCCCGCCATGACACGTTTGATGTAGTCCTGACGCGGAGCGCCCGGATCAGAATCGGGGAACTCGAAGACTACGATGTCGCCGTGTTTCGGCGGAAGATCAGCGAAGACGCGGGACTTCGTGAAGGGCACGATGGGCCCGTAGGCGAGCTTATTCACGAAGATGTGATCGTTGATCTGGAGCGTCGGGAGCATCGAGCCGCTCGGGATCTTGAAGGCTTCGACCAGGAAAGCGCGGAGCAGGAGCGCGACGGCGACGGCGACGAAGATCGACTCGAAGTACTCCTTGGCTTCGCTGCTCTTCCAGCGGGCAAGGTGCTTGCTGGTGAGCGTGAGCACCGATTCGTAGGTCCGATCGAACTCTTCGATCGAGAACCGCTCGCGGTGCATAGCTTGATTCAGCGCGACAAGGGCCGCTTCGACTTCACCGAAGACCTCCGGCCCGAGCTCCCCAGAGATCTCGCGCTTCTTGGTGCGGATCAGTCGTTCGGTCGCTTCAACGAGCTGAGCGGCGCTCTCGAACTCCCGGGAGCGCTCGCGGGGAAGCCCTGGGCGTCCGCTCAACCCGAGCGCGGAGGCGAAGGGGAGCGAGTGCCGGAGCTGGTAGATGCCCATCTCAAAGAGCACAAAAAAGATGATGATCGCGGGGACCTTCTGGTCCTGTACGAAGTAGCGGACGCGCCCGAAGAAACCCTCCGGGAATCCACCTTCGCCCGAGCCCAGAAGCCAGACCGTGAGCGCCGCGAGAGCGAGAGGGACGACGACGAACCAAATAGGCCAGTAGACCCAGCGATGCAGTTGATTCTTCACGCGGTCCTCGCCCGCGGGCCCGTCTTGCCCATCTTTCTCTCGAGATCGTTACTCATCGCCAACTTGCAGGAGATAGTCCACCCTCGCGGGGAGCGCGTTTTTACTCGTCTGCGCCGCGCCGACCAACTCCGAATGGTCGAGGGCCAAGAAATATTCCCCAGGTCCGGGATCCGCCGTCGCGCGCATCTTCGCCCCGTCGCCCAAAATCGCCTGAAAGCTCGCGCCCCGCAGCTTCTGTGGACCTTTTTGGCTCACGTAAGCGCTGATGACCTCGGCCCCAGTTTTTGCGTCGAGCAGCGCGACATCGACCCCCGGTGCCCCTTCCAGGCGCAATGTCATGGTCAGCTTCTCTCCTCGCTCGAGGCGAATCTTGCCGATGAAGTCTTGCTGGTCGGGGAAGAGCTCCGTGCGCCCGTTGGCCACTGTCAGCCGCGGTGAAGCCTCCACCGAGAAGGGGCGGAAGGGCCTTTCGCCAGGGGCGATCAGGCCGAGCGCAAAATCTGTATGACCGTCGGCGTCATAACGAACCACCGTGAAGCCGCGCCCGAGCTGGGCGTTGATGATCTGTTTGCCGACGTCCGCCTCGTTGATGCCAGCGGCTTCCAGCGCCGCTCGCGCCAAGGTCTTTTCGGTCATCAGCAGGGAGAAGCCGCTGGTGTCGACCTGAACCGGGCGGAAATAGACGTAGAGAGCCGACTCGTGAATGCGAAAGTCGGGCGCGACTTCGATCAAACCGCTAGCGCGGAAGCCGAGGCGACCGGTGGCCGCATTGTAGGCAAAGCCCTGTCCGGAAAACTGGGCGATGACGGTGCTGCGACCAGGTTCGTCGAGGCTCTTCGCTTCACAGGAGTCGGCGTAGTAGCGACCGATGACGGGCTGGTCGTCGGAGAGGCGGATGGGGGCGCCGGTGAGAAGGAGCTCGCTACAGAACTGCTTGAGCGCGAAGCGGATGATGTCAAAGCGGAGGGTCTTGTTCGTGGGGCTGTTGACGATCCCGCGCCCGACGATGCCGACCGTGTCTTTGCTCGTCCGGGCCGTCATCGTGCAAGACGAGGCGAAGAGCGAAAGCGCGAGAGGAAGGAGCACGCTGAGGGGCCGGACCGTCATGAGCGCCGGGAAGGGTAGCCGAGTCCCTCCCCGCCCGAAATCGAGGGCAGCTGGCCAGGGAGAAGGTGGGTTCCCTGGGCGCGCGACCTCAGAGCGGGCGTTTTTCAAAGGTTCCGCCCAGGGTCGCAAAAGGGCTCACGGCGGGGACGAATGTGCCCGCCCAGCCGCCCGGCTCATCACCTTGACCAAGGACGACGCGCCGCTGGTCAGCCAGGATCCGGAGTCCGACTTGTATGAACACGCCCAAGGGATGAGCCCAAGCGGCCCGCGCACTCGCCTCGAAGCCTGCCGTGACCGAAGTTCGGCTCACGTTCGTTGCGCTCAGCTCGGCAAAAGAGAGCGTCGGTCCGAGCGAGACCTGAGCCCAGCTCACAGGAGAGAAGCTCCCGCCCACAAAAAACACACCTTCGAGCGTCCCGATCGAGCGAGGTTGTCTCGTACCAAAGAGCAGGTCAGCGTGAGCCGAGACGCCCCAAGGTCCGAGGAGGGCGACGGTCGCTCCGAGATGGGGTCCGAGGGCGCCCTCGATCTCGGTTCCGTAGTGGGAGTAGAGCGCGCCGACGTCGATCAGTAGCGCTCGCTCATTGTTTGCGGAGGGCTCACTGGGGTCGGCCGGAGTCTCCGGCTCTTCGGACTTCTCTGACTCCCCTTGAGCGGGGGGCAAAGGCGCCGGCGCGTCCGTGGTGTCAGGAGCTGGAGGTTCCGGCTCAGGGGGCTCTTCGATCGGCGTTCGCGTCTCTGGAGGCGGCTGTATCTCCTCCGGTTGCCCCTTCTGGCGGTCGCCTTGGGTCTCGAGCAGGAGCGAGCCGATCCAAAGCAGCATCTCGGTGCGATCGTCGCCCGGGGCGACCGATAGGTTCCGGGTGTCGTGAAGACCGTCTCCGGTTCGCCAGCCTCCTTGGACCGTCGTGCTCGTGCAGGTGAGCTCGAGGGTGCCGGGGGCGCCGGGGAGGGTCCGAAGTTCGGTGACCAGGCGAACCTCCACCCGCGCTCGCTCCTCCGCGCTGATCTCGTCACAACGGATCAGTACTTCGGGTCCTTGCGCCCACACTGGACTCGGGAGGATTCCCAGGAGGAACCCCCACGCCCTGTGCTTCAACAAAATTTTCCCGCCCACAGTGTAGCTCGCGTTGCCGGTTGGGAGATTCCACGGCAAAAATGCGTGGTCCCGGATTGCTCATCGCACACTGCCCGTCAGGGGCGCAAACTCTTTCCCCTTCGACTGCCCAAACGGACCCCTCGCGGGAACCCAATGGATGCGGTCTCATGTTCACCTTGGCCACACTTCCCGAGCAGGCATTCGTCGCCGCCGAAGAGACCCGGGCTGAGCTCCGCGCAAAGGAATCGGAGCTCTTGCTCCTCATCTATCGGCAGATGCGCTCGCTCGTCGGGCCGCATCCGGACCTCGACGATCTCGTTCAGACCGCCCTCGAGCAAGTTTTGCTGGCCAAGTTCGAAGGGCGCTCGCGCCTGTCGACCTTCACCCACTCCATCTGCTTTCGGGTCTGGATGAAACACCTGCGCTCGCTCTACCGCTGGCGCTCTGTTTTCTCCTTCCAGGCAGACGAGGAGCCGCGGCATTCGGTCGAGACGCGGACTCCTCTCTCCGAGGTAGAAGCCGAAGAGCGCCTTCGCCATTTTTATCGCGTCATCGAGCGCATCTCGCCGAAGCGTCGCGCGGTCGTTCTTCTCCATGACATCAGCGGGGAAGACATTCCGACCATCGCGCAGATCGTGGGGACGAGTGAGGCGACAGTGAGGACAAGGCTGCGGGATGGGAGGAAGCGGCTCAAGGAGTTGCTGGAGGGGGATGTGTATTACGGCCGCGTGCGAGAGGACGAGCTCGCGAGCAAAGAAGGGAAAACATCATGAGCTGGGAGTTGGTCAAAGAAATCGTTCGCCAAGATCTCGAGGCGACGACTCCGCCGGATGCGGAGATCTTGGCCCGGTTTCGGCGCGCCAAGAGGGAAGCGCCTGCCAGGTCGAGGAGTTTCTTTGGCCCGGTGCAGTTCGGTATGGCCGGACTAGCAGTCGCGTTCGGCGCGCTCTTTTTCTGGTCGACGAATCAGGGTTCGACGGGATCTAACGTTCGAGTCACAGGTGAAACGTGGCAGAGCGCGCGGAAGGCGAGTGAGCAGAAAGCGGACAGCGTCATCGAAATCCCTGCGCCGCAGGACGAGGTGAGTGAGCCTGCGCTCGAGGACGCGGAAGAGAAGGAAGTGCCTCGGCGTACGAAGCCGAAGAGTGTGCCTTCGAAGGCGCCTGCACCGAGCGCCTTGTCCGCCGCCCCGCGCTGGGAGGACGTCGCTCAGGCCATGCGCACCGGTGATGAATCCCGAGCGCGCGAGCTGATCGTCCAATTGCGCCAGAGCGACGACGCGGAGACGCGGGACAACGCCCGGCTCGCCGAGGTGCAGATGAACATTGTGGTGCGCGACGGGAAGCGGACGCTGTCGCCGGCTCAGATGGCAACACTGCAAGATTTGAGAGCGACTGGAGCCACCTCGTCGATTCGCGCGGCGGCGCGTCGTTTGCTCGCGCAGGTCGAAGGAGCTTCTAGGCCCGGCGCGGACGAGGTCCCAGGGGAGTCGGGACTCTCTCCACCGTCACCTTGACGGGGACGGGGGGGCGTGGAAACCGTAGAACTACGCCCCCATGGGAAAGAAGCTCACCCTCAGGACATCTGCGGTTCTCCCCGCGCTTTTCCTCTTTGCCTGTGGGGTGATCGAGGTTCCCTTCGAGCCCGGTGAGGTCGACGGGGCCGGCGGGTCGCGGCCGGATGAAGAGCTCCGTGATCATACGCCCTATGTCGATCGCTCGAAGGGGGACGATCCGATCGCGATCCTGCGCACCACTGAGATCTCGGATCCGGAAGAGCCTCCAGACGGCGAGCGTGTCGCCTGTGAAGATCGGTTGATTCGAGATCGGTACCAGCCGACAGAGGACATCTTGAGTGAGGTCGACGCGCTCTTGGAGCAAATGGACCTCGATCAAAAGCTCCTCCAAATCACTGGCCTCCCGGCGCCTCCTGCGTCGGACCTAGGACGTTACGAGGAGGCCTCTTTGTCTCGCCACGATGAGGTACTCGGGTTGCGTGGTCACAAGTGGACCGACGGCCCCCATGGGGTCAATCTCAAGCTCCAGTACCGCCACCTCACCTACTCGAACTACGCTACGTCGTTCCCGACGAGCGTCCTGCAAGGAGCCACTTTCGACGTCGAGCTCGTGCAGAGGATCGGCGAAGCGATCGGCGACGAGGCGCAAGCTTCGGGCGCCTCCGTGCTCTTGGCTCCGACCATGAACATCCTGCGCCACCCCTTCTGGGGCCGGGCTCAGGAGACCTTTGGTGAAGATTCATTCCATATCGGGCGCATGGCGACGCATTTGGTGCTCGGGATTCAGGAGCACATCGCTTCGTGCGCGAAGCACTATGCAGCCAATAACATCGAAGCCGATCGAACCAAGCTGAACGCCGAGATGGACGAGCAGACGCTCCGTGAAACGTACGGTCGCCATTTCGAAATGGTCGTGCGCGACGCGGGGGTCGCTTGTGTCATGGCGGCTCACAACTCGGTCAACGGAACGAAGTCGACACAGAATCAATTCTTGCTCAGCGAGATGCTGCGCAAGGATATGGGATTTCGAGGTTTCACGGTGGCCGATTGGTGGGCGATGCCGACCAAGGAAAATTTTGGCCAGGGGCCGGTGAATGCGCCCGAGGATGAGATCACAGCGCGCGCATCGCTGCTCGCCGGGCTCGATATCGAGATGCCATGGCTACTGCATTACGACGCGATTCCTCGCCTGATCGAGAAGGGTGAGTTGAGTGAGGCGGTCGTAGATGACGCGGTGAAGAACGTCCTTGAGCAGAAGCTTCGGTTCCGGTCGGCATATCTGGACGAGCCTCACGGACTCAAGGAACCCACGACCGAGTACAATGAGGAGGAAGGGTACCTCCGTTCGACCGAGGCGCACTTGGACCTCGCGCTCGAAGCCGCGGAGAAGGGTATCGTTCTTCTCAAGAACGAACCGTTCGAAGGGGACCGGCCGCTGCTTCCGATCCGGGACGTGAAGAAGATCGCGGTCCTTGGGAAGAAGGTGAAGTTCAACGTGGGCGCCGGGCGCGGTCCTGTGGCCGTTGACTTCGACTTCGCGAGGGACGCAGCCCTCGGCGATCGGGGAAGCTCCGAGGTGACCGTTGATCCCGACAAGACTATGGGACCCTATGACGGCATCATCGCCACGAAGCCGCAAGGCGTCGAGGTCGTGTCCGGGGGCACGGTTGCGCCCGCTCTTGATGCCGACCTGATCGTAGTGGTCGTCGGATTGAGCGCCGGGGAAGAGGGCGAAGAGTTCACCCATGCGGCGGACCGGGAGAGCTTGGACCTCGACGCGGGCCATACGCAGCTCGTCGAGGAAGCAGTACAGCTCGGAAAACCGGTTGTGGTTGTTGTCGAGGGTGGGAGCGCTGTGAACATGCCCTGGCTCGACGATGTATCCGCGGTCCTGATGGCGTTCCATCCGGGTCAACGGGGCGGGGAGGCGCTGGGCCGCCTACTGTTCGGACAAGCAAACTTCTCCGGGAAACTCCCGATCACCTGGCCGAAGTCCGAGGCGCAACTGCCAGAATTCAAGGGGACCGAGGAGACCACAGTGATGGACTACTTCCTCGGGTACAAGCGCTTCGATCACGAGGGGCTCGAGCCGCTTTTCCCCTACGGGTACGGTCTGTCCTACTCGACGTTCGAATATAAAAATCTCTCTGTTCCTTGTGAGACGGCGAGCACGAGTGCTGTCATCCCTGTGACCGTCGATGTAAAGAACAAAAAAGGTCCAGCGGGAGACGAGGTTGTGTTCGTCTTCGCCTCCTATCCGGAAACGAAGGCCAGGCGCCCGAAGAAGGAGCTCAAGGGTTTCGCTCGCGTTCACCTCGAGCCCGGGGCGACGAAACGCGTGACAATTCCCGTGCGCGTGGAGGATCTCAAGTACTGGGACATGGAGCAGGGGCGCTGGGTCGTCGAAGAAGGCCCTGTTGAGTTCCTCGTGGGCCCCAGTGCTGGTGAGCTGAAGCTCAAACAGACCGTGCAAATTGGCGCAGGGGACTGATGTGAACGCTCACTTGGCTTTGCGCCGCTCCGCTCAGTCGAGACAGGCTTATGAGCCGTCTGAGCCTGCGGGCCAAGTTGGGCGCTTTGAGTCGACCTGGGGAGCTTCAGGGAGGCGAGACCAGCGGCGCGAGCAGCGCGCGCCAAGCCGTGTAGACGGCGTCTTCTGAGTAACTCTCGACGGCGAGCTCTCGGGCGCGGGTCCTCAGCTCGTCGAGTTCATCGGGCGCGTCTGCCAGGTTCTGCACAGTCGCGGCGATCGCCGTCCCATCGTCGGCCCGGTGCACGGCGCCCACTCTTTGCTCGGTGACGAACTTTCCGAGGTCGCTTTGAGGACTCGTGAGGGCAAGGATTGCGCTGCCTACCGCGAGCGACGAATAGGTCTTGCTGGGCAGGGAGAGATGTTCCGTTCCCGGTGCTTGAGCGACGATGGCCACGTCACCGAGGGCTAATGAGAGAGGGAGCCGATCGTGAGGTTGGTAGTCGAAAAAGCGCACGTTCTTGAGCTTCCTCTGGGCGACTTCCGCTTCGAGCGCGGGGCGGCTGAGGCCGTCTCCGATGAAGAGAAACTCGACGCGCGGATCGCTTTCGAGCAAGGCTGCGGCCTCGATGACGCCGCTGAGGGTGTGTCCGGCGCCCATGTTTCCTGAGTAAAGGACCGTCAGCTTATCCCGTTGGCCGAGCTCCCAGGCGAGCGGATTGTCCTGCTTGTGGAGAGGGCGCAGCGCGTTTGTGTCGGCCCAGTTCGGGATCACTTCGAGAGAGCGAAGAGGCGTTCCGCGCGTCTGGCGCTTTAAGGTCGCCGCCATGCTATCGCTCAAGGTCACGACGAATTCAGCGCCTTCGAGTGCGAGCGCGCTCGCGCGCGTGAGTGCCTGTGTGACGAAGCTGCCCTCGCGGCACACCCCGATATGTACGAGGTGTTCAGGGTAAATGTCCCAGACCAAGACGCCATAAGGGAAGCGCCGCAGCTTCCGGAAGAAGAGCGCTACTTGCGGCAGGAGCGGCGGATTCGTCGCAGCGAGCAAAAACGGCGCACCTTTGAGCCGCGCGCACTCGGCGCTCGCCCAGAGCGCGAACCGAGCCCAAGAGGCGAGCCTTCGGCGGAGGTTTCTTCGATCGTAGGCGGGCCCGTGACGGACTTCGAGCTGTCCTGACGAGCGGGCGAAGTCGCTTCCGGTGAGCAAGAGGCCGGGGCCGAGCTCATCGCACAGCCGGGCAACGAGCCTCTCGAAGGCTGGGCTGATGGTCTGATTGAGGATGACCCACGCGTAGCGCTTCGAAGGGCGCTCGTTCGGCGCAACTGGGTTCGATGACATATTGTTTCGGAGTCCTCGCGCGGGGGCCTCGAAGCATCCGTGGTTTGGGTGCGGGCACGCAAGTCGAGATCGAGGCGGGCGGAGAATAGAGGGGGCCTAGGGGGCGAAAACAGGTGTACGGGTCTTTTGCGGAGGGTCGATTTGACCGCAGAAGGAGGAGTGACGACACTTTTCGCGCACCTGTCGTCCTCGTCCTGAGGATCACAGGGGTGGAGAGCAGGAGGGTCAGACAACCGATGCCGATGAACTTCTTCGAGCGAAAGCTCAAGCGCGGCATGGATGTTCTCGTATCGGGGACGGGCCTTGTCCTCTTGTCTCCCGTCCTCGTCACCATCACGGGCCTCGAGCTTTGGTTCCACGGCTGGCCACCCGTCTTTCGACAAGCGCGACCCGGCTTTCGGGGAAAAATATTCCCCATGATCAAGTTCCGGACCATGACGAACGAGGTCGACTCCGAGGGACGACTTCTTCCGGACGCTGAGAGGCTCACATCCTTCGGAAGGTTCTTGCGCAGTACGAGCCTGGATGAGCTCCCCGAGCTCTGGAATGTGCTGGTCGGTCAAATGAGCCTGGTCGGTCCACGACCGCTTCTCGTCGAGTACCTTCCGCTTTACTCGACAGAACAGGCGCGGCGTCACGAGGTCAAACCCGGCATCACCGGCTGGGCGCAGGTGAACGGTCGAAACAGCCTCACTTGGGAGGAGAAGTTTCGCTTGGACGTTTGGTATGTCGACCATCAATCGCTGCTGCTCGATCTGAAGATTCTTGCCATGACGCTCGTGAAGGTCGTGCGTCGCGACGGGATCTCTCCGGCCCATGAGGCGACAATGGCGAAATTCCAGGGAAGCGTGTCGCTTTCTGAAGGAACGTGACCTCGTGGCTCCTGAGCGGGTCACCGGCGCACAAAGCTTGGGTCTGCGCCGCGCTGCGAGGGGCGTCGGGTGACGGGACTTGGGTCAGCGAGGTATGGTAAGGGCGATGACGAACGTCGAAGGGACGAGCCCTTACCACGGACGACAGCTGACCGTCCTGTTGACGAGCGTGGGGCGCCGGGTGTCGCTCCTCCGCCACTTTCGTGAAGCCCTTCGGGACCTAGGGGTTCGCGGTCGCGTGGTAGCTCTCGACCTGAAGGAGAGCGCGCCAGCCCTGTACGAAGCGGACGCCTTTGAGCTGGTACCACGCGTCGATGCGCCCGATTACGTCGCTCGGGTGATCGATGCCTGTCAACGTCATAACGCCACGTTTGTGGTTCCTCTGATCGATACGGAGCTGCGGGCGCTCTCGGAGAGTCACGCCCTATTCCGAGCTCAGGGGGTCGAACTTTGCTTGAGTGGGCCCAAGACCACGGCGCTCTCCGCCGACAAACGCCTCACCGCAGACTTCTTCGAATCGGCCGGGATTCCAACACCACGTTTGCTCGATATCGAGGAGAGCCTCGGGGACCCCTCCCTTTCTTTCCCCCTGTTTCTCAAGCCAGCCGACGGCAGCTGCAGTCAAGGAGCTCACCTCATTCGCTCGCGCTCGGACCTCGAATACTTCTCCCATTCGGTCAAAAACGCGATGCTCCAGGAGCATGTGACGGGAAATGAATACACGCTCGACGTGTTGGTCGATTTTCAGGGCCGGGTGCGACAGGTGGTGCCGCGCCTCCGTCTCGAGACGCGGGCAGGCGAGGTCAGCAAGGGGGTGACGGTCAAGGACTATGAAATCATGGCCGCAGGAAGGCGAGTCGCGGAGGCCCTCCCTGATGCTCGAGGCTGCATCACCATTCAGTGTTTCAAGACTCCGAGCGGTGAGCTGAAGTTCATTGAAATCAATCCCCGGTTCGGCGGCGGCTACCCGCTCTCCTGGGCGGCGGGAGCTCAGTTCCCTCGCTGGCTCATCGAGTGGCACTTGGGCGGAGATCCTGAAATTGCTTGGGACGGCTGGAAAGAGGACCTCGCCATGCTGCGCTATGACGACGCCGTCTACGTCGATTGGACCGAGCAGCGAAAGAAAGAAGGTCGCGTCCTGCCATGACGGTCGTCATCTTCGACTTGGATGATACCCTCTATCTCGAGTCGGAATTCGCCCGTTCTGGATTTCGTCACCTCGACACATCTTTGCGCACAAGAGGCATCTCGGGCTTCTTTGAGCGAGCCTGGGAGCGCTTCTGTGCTGGTCATAGGACGAAGATCTTCGACGCGGTCTTGGCGGAACTAGGAGTCGACGCGAGCGAGGCGAAAGTGCGAGAGCTGGTCGAGATGTTTCGGAGCCATCGTCCCGAAATATCCCTTGCTCCTGACGCCGCCTGGCTTCTCGATCATTGGGCAGGCGAGCGAGCCTTGGGGCTCATCACTGACGGCTGGTCTTTGACCCAGCACCAGAAGATCGACGCGCTCGCGCTTCGGCAGCGCCTCGCTTGTATCGTCGTGAGCGATGATCTCGGAGGACCGGATTTTTGGAAGCCGAGCCCCGCTCCGTTCGAAGCTGTCATGTCGCGAATGGGCCCGCGGGAGAAGTTCGTCTACGTCGGAGACAACCCGCACAAGGACTTCGTGACAGCTCGCAAACTGGGTTGGAAAACGGTGCGAGTGCGTCGAAAAGGCGGACTCCATGAGAAGGTGGAACCTCTTTCCGGATACGAATCGCACCACGTGGTCGAGGATCTCCGCGCCTTGAGTTCCCTCCTTTGAAGAGGCGGCCAGCTCGGCTCAAACCGAGTATGCCTCGACATCTCCCGGCCGTCCTCCGCGCGATGCACCACCTCCTGGTGAGACCAATGCAATCGTGGCTGATTCTGGCGATCTTATACGTGCTCGTTTACGCCCCGCGACTCTGCGAACCGGTAGAGAGCGCATCGTCTGCGCGAGCGGCGGGCTGAACGAAAGTGCCCCCGGGCTCTGGGGGAGGGGAAACGCGGCGCGCCCGAGAGGATTCGAACCTCTGACCTTTGGCTCCGGAGGCCAACGCTCTATCCAGCTGAGCTACGGGCGCCTGACGGCGTTTGGGGCCCGGTGCCTAGCGCATGCGGGGTCCCGAGAAAAGTCCCCCCCCCACAGTTGACGGACCGGAAGCCCGACTTACGTTGCTTTTGCGCGGCGAAACGGGCGCAAAAAAAGAAAGACCATCACGGTCGCCCCCTCTGGACCCTCTCGGTCCGGTGAGGGTTTCAGCTCCCGGTCTCGGTGTGGGGAGGGGGAGCGCGCGCGGACGGGCCGCCGATCCAGGCTTTCAACAAAGGAGGAAGAACTATGCTCACATTGTGGAATCAATTCGACGATCTCTTTAACGACCAATTTTTCCGCTCCCGGCTCGCGCAGCCTCGGAGCTTCGTCCCTGCGGTAGACATTCGTGAGACCAAGGAGGGTTATGACTTGGTCGCCGACGTTCCCGGTCTGACCGCCGAGAACATTGACGTTACGGTTGAGGATGGAGTGCTGAAGCTCAAGGGCGAGAGGCGTGAGGAGTCCGAATCGGAAAAGGACGGCTACCGACGTGTGGAGCGAACCTTCGGCGCGTTTGAGCGCTCGTTCGTACTGCCCAAGGGCGTCAACCCCGAGAGCGTCGTAGCCAACGTTGACCACGGACAACTTCGGGTCCACATCCCCAAGCCCGCAGAGCAGACGCCGAAGAAGATCCCGGTTCGTTCCGGAGCCAGCGCGTAACCTGAGCGACAATTGCGCTCTGGACCGATCAGGGGCGCCCCCGAGGGAGCCGATCGAAAGATCGCGCTCCCTCGGCGCTTTGGGGGGACCAGGTCTCCCATGATTTCGATGCCGATCCGGCCTAGGGTCTCTGTCCGATGGACATCGAGGTGCTGCCCGTTGCCTGCCTCAAGGACAACTACGCCTACCTTCTGACCAGACCTGGCTCGGATCAGGCTTTGGTCGTCGACGCCTGTGAGGCTGAGCCGATTGAGCGAGAGCTCGAAGCGAGAGGGCTCAGCCTGGCCGGGATCTTGTCGACCCATCATCACCAAGATCACGTCGGAGGGAACGAGCGACTGGTCCGGAAGTACGGAGCGCCGGTCTTCGGGCACGCGAGTGAGCGCCATCGCATCCCCTGTTTCTCGAACCCGCTCGAGGACGGAGAGAGCTTCTCCATCGCAGGATTTACCGGGCGCGCTTACCACATTCCCGCCCACACCCGCGGCGCGCTCGCCTATGTCCTCGCGGACGTGTGCTTCTCTGGAGACACTCTGTTCGCGGCGGGAGCTGGGCGGCTTTTTGAGGGATCGCCCGAAGAGCTCTACCGCGCCCTCTACCTCGTGCTCGGGCGCCTCGACCCGCGCACGAGAATCTACACGGGGCATGAATACACGGAGCGGAACCTCGAGTTCGCCCTATTTCTCGAACCGGACAGCGTCGCCATCCAAGAGCGCCTCGCCGAGGTGCGCGCGGCGCGGGCCCGTGGTGAGCCGACTGCGATGACAACCCTGCCGCTCGAGCGAGACACGAATCCGTTCCTCCGAGCCGATCGACCGAGCATCGTCAGTCGCTTGGGTTTACCGCCCGGGGTAGCTCCGGCGGAGGTGATCCGCCGCATCCGAGAGCTGAAAGACCAGTTCTGAGCTCGTCCTATGGCTCTCAGACCGCGCAAACGCTGAGCCCGAGCCGATGCAAGAGGGGGAGCAGCGTGTCCTCGTCTTCCTCGACGAGGTGGATCCCGACGCGCACGGAGCTCCGATCGGTCCAGGCGACCCAGGCGACGTTACCGGTGAGCTCAATGGGCTGGGCACTGTCGGGTGGTTCGAGGCGGATCAGGACAGCTTCCCCGTGCCGGAGAGGGCCATCCGCCTCTGCGGCGAGCCCTCCCAATCCCAAATCGATGACCTCTGCGCGCACGGTGCGGCCTCGCCGGTGAGCGACAATGACCGCTCCCAGTCGCACCGGAAACCTCTGATGCGCTCGGTAATACCGCTGCCCCATACGGATCCTTGGTAATCTACCACGGCTTTTTCCTCTCTCCGAGCGGATCTCGCACGCAGAATTTGCCAGTGTGCTCTTCGGCCCGCCGTTCGAGCGAGGCGCGCGACGCAGGGTGCGATGTATGGAATCGGAGCACTCGGGGCCCGCGGGAAGAGCCCTTCAAAGCGGCGGAGTTCGGCTAGACGCTCGGGATTCTTCGAATTTGAGGAAACGCGGTAGGATTCTCCCCGCGAGCATGAACCAGCATAACCGCAAGGATCCTCGAGCGAAGGTGCTCAGCATGACGGTCCGCTATCGGAGCGCCACGCTGAACGAGTTCATCGAACATCACTCGTACGACGTGAGCCGCGGCGGCGTCTTCATCACGACCCCTTCGCCCTTCCCTCCAGGGACCCTGCTCAAGTTCGAAGTAAAGATCGCTGACGACCAGCGGGTCATGCAGGGCGTGGGGAGAGTGGTGTGGAAGCGCGACGTCTCGAACGGAAAGACGGAGCCCGCGGGCATGGGGATCAAGTTCATCAAGCTCGATGACGCCTCCCGTGCCGTGATCGAAAGGTTGGTCGCTAGCCGCGGTGATGACACTGTGAGCGCCTACGATCGCTCCCCGGACGCTCAGGGCGGCAATATGTTCTCGAGTTTTGGAGATCCGGGCTCGTCCGAAGATCCGACCGTGATCCGCCCGCGGGACGAGGTGCTCGCGGTAGCGCCGAGCAGCGCCCCGGCCGGGGAAGCTTCGAAGACGATGCCGGCTCCTTCTGGTCCGCACCTGTCAATGGGTGCGCCCGCGTCTGCCACTTTTAGCGAGGCGCCGGGCTCGCTTCCCGAGTCCAGCGGACAGACAAAGGCGGTCCCGCCGGAGGCTCCTTCGACAGCAGCTGCGGGAGCTTCCGAAAAAGCGGCGGCGCCAGCTCCGCCCGCGCAGAAAACGACTTCCGCGGCGCCCCGACCGGTGGCCCGCTCTGTCCCGCGCAATCCTGTGAATCCCTCGGAGCCACCGGCGGACGCGACGTCGCGCGGGGTGCTCTGGGTCACGCTGGCGGCGCTCGTCGTGGGCGGAGGCTTCGTCTACATGACCTGGATCCGTCCGAAGGTCGAAGGCCGGTCGCCCGTGCCCGTACCCACTACCGCTACGGAGACTCCGGCTGTGGCCGAGGAGAACCCGCCGGAAGATCTTGAGCCCGCGCCGGAAGCTCCCGCGGCCGAAGCTGACAGCGAGCCGGCCCCTCTGGCGGCTCCAGCAGCAGACTCCGATGAGCCAAAGGCCCAAGAGGCCCCGCCGGAGGCTCCACCAGCGACTCCCGCGCCGGTCCCCGCCGCACAACCGAAGCCCCGCCCGAAAACGAAGAGCACGACGGCGCCGAGCGCCACGGAGCCCACGCCCGCGGCCTCCGAACCCTCCGAGGCGGCGCCCCCTGCTCAGGAAGCACCGAAGGCTTCCGAGCCTTCCGAAGGGGCGAGTTCCCCGCCGGAGCCAGCCCCCGCGCCGAGCGCCCCCGCTCCTTCCGAGGAGGAGGAGTTTCGTTGAGGCGCCCGCCCGGGCTCTTGAGAGACTCCGGAGCGGCTCCCTTCGTCTTCTCCGCTTCGTCTAAGGGTATCGTCTGAACACCGTGCAGGTCGGCTCTGTTCTCGGAGACAGGTACGAGCTCCGCTCGCTCCTCGGCGAGGGGGCGATGGCGTCTGTTTATGAGGCGTTCGATAGAGTTGAATCGCGCACTGTCGCGATCAAGGTGCCGCGACCTCACGTGCTCGCGTCCCCGGAGCTGCGAGCCCGCTTCGAGCGGGAGGCGTCGGCTGCGATCCTGAGCGATCACCCTGGCATCGTTCGGGCTTTCGAGATCGGGCGCACGGACGATGGGGCTCCCTTCTTAGTGACCGAGCGCGCCGCGGGCACCGAGCTCAGTGAGGCTGTCTCGCCGCTCCCGATCCCTTGGAAGCGCGCCGTGCAGATCGGTCTTCAGATCGCACGGGCCCTCGAGTCCCTCCACGACAAGGGCGTCATCCATAGGGACCTCAAGCCCGCGAACATCTACTTGGAGACCGACGCTTCGGGGGAGAAGGTCAAGGTGCTCGACTTAGGCGTCGCAAAGATTTTGGACCAGCCCGTGGAGGAGGGACTGACCCACGCGGGGGCCGTTTACGGGACGCCCGAATACATGGCTCCTGAGCAAGCCTTGGGTCAGGAGGTGGATGAACGCGCCGATGTCTACAGCCTCGGGGTGATCCTCTACGAGCTCATCGCGGGCCGGAGGCCTTACGACGGAAAGGCTCAGCAGCTCCTCGGACAGCAGCTGACGAAACCACTCCCGCCTCTCGGTCTCGACACCAGCGTGGCTCCGCCCGACCTGGAGCCGCTCTTGCGCACCATGTTAGCGGCTGCTTGCGCGGAGCGACCGAAGATGCCCGAGGTGTGTGCGCGCCTCGAATCCATTCTTCGTAGCGCGGTGCCTTCTACCCCCGCGCCCGAGAGCTCGTCTCAGTCTGAATCTGCTCGAGCGCTCGAGTCGTCGAATCGTTTTCTTCCGATGCTCTGGGTGGCCGCGGTCTCTCTCGGTCTGGGAGCAGGCCTCGCATTTTTCGCCTTGAAGCCTGCTGAAACCGGGGAAGCTCAGGTCGCCGAGGTTGTGCCTTCGCTGCCCTCCCCCGCGCCCGCCGAGGAAGAAGCTTCCGTCCCGAGCGAGCCACCCGTCTTCCGATTCGACCCTGACGTTCCCCGTACCCTGGACGATCTCATTGCTCTCTCACGGCAGCACAGCTCGGAACCTGCGGTCCATTTGGCGCTCGCCGAGGCGTATCTCGAAGGTGGCGACTACGCGAGCGCGGTCCTCTCCGTGACCACCGCCCTGGGCCTCGATCCGAGCTTGAATCGAGACCTTCGCCTGCAGAAGCTGCTCGAGAAAACTGCCCAGATGCAGTCGTCGACGGACGCGAGCTTCCGTCTCTTGCGCGGCCCGATGGGCCAAGAAGGCGCCGATCTCTTGTACCGTTTGAGCCTTGATGGGAGCGTGAGAGCTACGATCCGCGCTCAAGCGAACCAGGCGCTCTCCTCGCCGGAGGTGCGAGAGAACCTTTCGCTCCCGCTTTCCCTGGCGCTCAGCCTGGCGGCCGCGCGTTCCTGCAAGGAGCTCTTGCCGCTCCTCGAAAAGGCGAAGCTCTTCGGAGACGAGCGCTCGCTTTCGCGCCTTCTGAGCTTGCAGGCGAACCTGAGCTGCCGGCGCCCCGGACAACCCTGTTATCCTTGCCTTCGCAGAGGGCCAGAGCTCGAAGAAGCGATCTCTGCGATCCGGGGTCGTATGGCGCCGGCGCCTTCGGCTGAGCCTTGAGCGAGCCTTAGGGCTGCTCGCCGAGCGTCAAGGCGAGGATCCGCTCCAGGCGGCGCTGGCTCGGCACGCCTTTGATCAGATAACCGGAGGTCCCGGCGGGGCGCGTAACGAAAAAGGCAGGGGTGCCCTCGATCCCGAGCTTCTGAGCGAGCTCTCGGTCCGCTTCGATCGTGGCATCCAGGGCGCCGCTGAGCGCCTCTTTGAGGCCGCGTTCGTTCAGCTTGAGTTGTTTGGCGTGGGCTTCGATCTCAGCATCCTCAATCAGCGCGACGCTCACATCGAGCCCGAAGAGGAGCCGGTGCATAGCCCAGAAACCCGCGTCGCCCTTCTGACGGAAAGCCTCGCGTCCGGCGCGGGCCGCGGGGAGCGCGCGCTTGTGAAATTCGAGGGGCAGGTCGTGCCAGACGACGACGAAGTCCTCGCCGTGTTCTGCTTCGAAGGACTTGAGCATCTGCTCGGCCTTGCGGCAGAAAGGACACTGATAGTCGCTAAAGATGTGGATCTCGGCCTTTGCAGTCTTCGGACCGCGCTTGGGGCGATCTGTGGTCGGCACTGACACCAAAATGGGTTCAGGGAGACCAGGGGAGACTCCGTCCTTCTGCAAGAACTCATAAATGTCCTGCGCGTCTCCTGCGCGCGCGAGCTCGCTTTTCGCGTGTGAGAGCTCATAGTCGATGAGTGCTTCGAAGGTCTCTAATGGCTGGGCTCCGACGAGGCGGTGGCCGTTGATGAAGAAATGGGGAGTGCCGCGGACCTCGAGATCTTCGACGAGGTCAGCATCTCGGGTGAGCTGAGCTTCGACGAAGGGGAGCTCGCCGAGCGTCGCTTGTTCAATCTCGGCCTCAGTGAGGCCCAAGGAGGCGCCAATTTGCAAGAAAGCGCTCGGCCCGAGCTCCGCACGTTGAGCGAAGAGGCGGGTGGCAGCATCGTAAAAAGCCGCATCGCCCTTCTTGGCTTGGGCGAGGACCGCCAGACGGGCTGCGGGCCGCGCGTTTCGGTGGAAGGGGAGCGGAGCGTGCTTAAAGACGACCCGGAGGTCATTTCCGTACCTCTTTCGTAGAGCGCGCACGGTGTTCTCTGCTCGCTGACAATAGGGACACTCGAAGTCGCTGAAGACGACGAGCGTGACGAGGGCGTCCTTCGGACCGTCGATGGGGGAGCCATCGACGGGTACACGATAGGTGAGGGGATCGGCCGCGAGCAGTCCTTCGACCAGGCTCGTGCGAAGGTTCTTGTCGACGCGCTCGGCGTAGACGCGCGCGAAGGAGCTCTTCGGGACAAGCGCGCGCATCTGGGAGCGTTCCTCGTCGATCACGCGCTGAAAGGTCTCGAGCTCCGTGAGCCCGGTGAGCATGCGGCCGTTCACGAAGAAGGCGGGAGTGCCGCGGACTCCGAGCTCCGCGGCGAGCTTCAGGTCAGCGATGACCCTTTGGACGGTCTCCTCCGACTCAACCAGCTCCGAATATTTTTCCCGATCGACGCCGGCCCGCTCCGCCGCGTCCGCCAGCGCACCGAAGCTCAAGTCTCGTCGCTCAAAGAGCTCGCGGCTGAACTCAAACCCGGCATCGCCGCCCGCTCCCACGCTGACCGCCTGTGCCGCCACTGCGGCGGGAATCGCCGCTTCGTGAGAAGGGAGCGGATGTTGCTTCAGGACGATTCGGAGTTGGCTCTCGGGATAAGCGTCCCTGAGCGCTGTGAGCGAAGAGAAGCTCTGGATGCAGAAGGGACATTCAAAGTCGAGGAACGCGACCAAGGTCACGTCCGCCGTCGGGCTTCCGACCACGATGTCGTCGGCCTCGACGGGGACTCGGGTCGCGGGCTCGCCGGGAGCCAGGGCGCCGATGGGTGCGCTCTTCTCTGCAGGCGGGGCGGCGTCGGCGGGTCCCTGCGCCTCCTTTTGGGACGAGGAGCAGGCCGCGAGGGCAAGGAAGAGGAACGCGTAGGCCGCTTTGGTCATGGGGCGCACCTTATAGCCCCGGCTGCGGGAGATGCAGGGAGCTTTTTTCGGCCCGCTTGAGCGCCTGTTTCAGCGCGGGTTCCCCGAGGACGAGCTCGACGATGCGGTAGAGGCCATGGCGGGGCAGATGTGCCGCGCCCGCGCGTGCTGCTGCTGAAAAGGTTCCGTCCTCGTGAAGTCGCCTGAGCCACTCGGCAGCGGACTCGGGGGGGCCTTGGCGCACCGCGGCGCCAACCTCGAGCGTCCAGCGGAGGTTCTCTCCTTCGTGCGCTCCTAAAGGCGGCGAGAGGATGAGCGGGAGGCCGAGCGCTGCGTAGAAGCAGAGCTCGCTCGGCTTCGTCCAAAGGACGTCCGTTTCAGCGAGCAGACGGTGGAACGCCTCGAAATACTCAGAAAGACTCGACCTGAAGAGGATCTGAATTGGACCCTCTGGGGCGCTCTCGAGATCCGCATGCCGAAGGGCCGCTTCGAACGCCCTCTGCACATCCTTTCGCACGCCGGCGACCAACGTCAGGCGCAAGCGGCCGCTTTGGATGAGGGGACGTAAGCTCGGCAAGAAGCGCAAAGCGAGCTCGCTCTGGGCTCCAGCGCCTCCTACAGCAAAGACCAAGTGCAGCGCAGGAGCTGGGGGTAGTTCCAGAGCAGCGCCGCTTTCTCGTGCGCTCGAGCGCGGGTCGAGAGCTCGAAGGCGCCTCTCAAGGTTCTGCCGGAAGGCGCGGTCTTCGAAGCCACCGATGAGACAGTGAGGGAGTGGAAAGCCGGTGAGGTGGATGCGATCCGAGGATACTCCGTAAGCGAGGAGGCGGCGCTCGGCTCGTTCCGTGGGGACGAGGTAGTGAATTCGTGAGCTCTTCGGATCGCTCCGGGCCCACACGCGGTGGACGTCGCTGTCGGTGACGACGCAGAAGAGATTCATAGCTCCGTGGAGCTCGGCGAGGACCGCCGGCGCGTAAAATGTCGTGAGGAGCGCGGCGCTCTTTGATCGAAGCCGATCTCCGAGATTACGCCCCATGCCCCGGAGACCTTCCCTCTGGAGCCAGCGCGTCTCCCAACTCGGCTTCGAAAGGTCTTTTCCGGGGGTGAGGGGCTCGATGTGAGTCATTTTGCCGAGGAGGCGAGCGAAGGGCCACCCCAGCACAGCAATCCCGCTCGCGCGCGAGAGCACTTCGTAGACGCGTCGCGCCCTTTGCCATCGCATCTGCTCCGCTTGCGTAGCGAGAGGCGGCTCATCGGCCAGGAGGATGGGAAGGTCCAGGAACTGAGCGATCGAGTGTGCTGGACGCAAGTGCCCATAGCCCATGTCGATCGCGACGAGCTCGAGGGCTGCGTTCCCTGGGACGTGGTGACTCGTGACTTCCGTCATGACTCCCGCATTGTGGTGGGAGTCAGCATGACGGAGCCTGGAGCGCGCGCCAACTCGGCCCGGCTCTGCTCGACGGTTCCCAGGGCTTTTGTCGGCAACTCACTTTGAGATGCGCTTGAGCGCGCGGTCGACAGCGCGTCCGGTCGACTCAAAGGCTCGAAGGTCGGTCCTTAGTGGAGAGGAAACCGCTCGAGGAAACCCCGCTGCATGGTCTCAAGGAGCTCGACTGCTTCGCCAGCGTGGCGCTCGCCGCGCGTTTCCGCGAGCTGTTCGAGCCTCCTGACGGAGTCGAGGGCAAAGGATGCGCCGAGAAGACCGACGAGCCCTCTGAGCTCGTGGAGCGCGTCTTGGTAGCCTCGGATCTCAGATTCGGTCGCTGCTCTTCGCAGGCGCTTCGAGAGTGCAGCGACGTCTTCGTCTAAACGGGCGGAGATGCGCTGCCCGAGGGAACGTCCCTCCGGATCCTTGAAGCTCTCGAGCTCTGCCCAGCGCTCGAGGTCCCAAGTCTCCGCAGCTGATGGGGCGGAAGTCCCCGGAGCCGGTCGGGAGGACCTTCGGTAACCTGCGTCTTCGCTGGCGCTGATCAAACGAGTGAGCGTCTCGAGGGAGATGGGTTTCTGGACGAAGGAGTCGACGCCTGCTTCTTTGAGCGCGGCCTGGTCTGCGCCGATGCCTCCAGCGCTCATCACCAAGAGGCGAGGACCGCTGCCAAAGCGCTGACGGAGCGCGAGCGCCTTTTCGGTCACGTCGGGCCCCGGCATGTTCAGGTCGAGGAGGATGAGATCGGGAGAGCGTTGCTCCTCGATCGCGAGAGCTTCCTTGAGCGTGGACGCTTTTCGGACTTGGTGGCCGAGGGCCTCTGCGGCGTGGGTGAGAGCGGCGCGAGAAGACCCCGTGTCGTCGACGATGACGACCAGGGCAGGTTCGCCGGGCGCCCTTCGGGCACGGCCTACCTGTTGGCTGGGGGCGCCGATCGGGAACGAGGCGACCATCGTGGTTCCGCCCTCGGCGTTGCTCTGGGCCGTGAGACTGCCTCCGAGACGCTCGCAGAGGCGGGCCGAGATGGCGAGGCCGAGGCCGAAGCCGCCCGTTTGCGCGTCGGGGTGGCCGCGCCGGAAGGGCTGGAAGAGTTCGATCCCGGGAGGGAGCCCAGGTCCTGTGTCAGACACCACGACCGTGAGGTCGGAGTCGACCCGTACGATGACCTCGATGCGCCCCTCCGCTGTGTATTGAATGGCGTTCGAGACTAAGTTCGTGAGAATTTGCAGACAGCGGTCGGGATCGCTCTCGACACGGGCGTGTGGGTCGCCAAGCTCGAAATGAAAGTCGAGCCCTTTGTCCTTAGCCTTGCGAGCCAGAGACGTGAGGCGCGGACGAAACTCCTCGGCTGGAGAAAAGGAGCGGGGGAGCACCGTCAGACCACCGGCTTCGAGCGCTGAGTAGTCGAGCAGGTCGCCGACCAAACGCGCGAGGTGTTCTCCTTCGCGCGTGACCGCCTCTGCGTAATCCCGGAGTTCTGCGGGGAGCCCTGCTCGGAACAGGAGCTCGGCGTGACTCATGATGGATTGAAGAGGGGTGCGCAGCTCATGAGAGATGCTCGCGAGGAACCGCGTCTTCGAGAGGTTCGCCTCCTCAGCCGCCGCGAGCGCCTCACGCAGCCGCGCCTCCATTTGTTTTCGCTCTTCGATGTCGCGAACACTGCTCCGATAACCGGTCCGTCTGCCGTGACTATCAACGAGTGGTTGGTAGGAGATCGCCGCCCAGCGGCTCTTGCCATCCTTGGAGAGAGTTCGAAACTCGATGTGGTTTTCGGACTCCCCGCGCTCAGCCCGACGGCACACCTCCTCGAGCCGCGGGCGATCCTCCGGATGGATGAGCGGCAAGGGATAGGTTTCCATCTCTAAGCACTCCGTAGGGCTGTAGCCGGTAATGCGCTCCACGGCCGCGTTGACCCAGACGAGCCGGCCGCTGGCATCGACCCAACTCTCCCAGTCGTAGGTGAACTCGGCGATGGCTCGGAAAGCCGCGGGGCCGAGTGTCTCTTCAGGCGCGTGGCTCAATGAGGCCTCGCTCGATCGCGTAGCGGGTGAGTCCGGCGACATCGTGGATGTTCAGCTTCTCGCGAATTTGGAGCCGATGATTTTGAACGGTCTTGTCGCTGATGCCGAGAGCGTCGGCGATCTCCTTTGAGCTGAGACCTCGCGCGACAAGTTCGACGATCTTTGCTTGGCGCGGAGTCAGCTCCTCTCCGAGTGTCGGGTTCTCGAGCACCTCAGCGAGCATGGCTGTCGTCACACTGCAGAACGACCGTCCTCCTGCGAGCACGCGCTCGACAGAGGTCGTGAGCTCATGGAAAGGAGCGTTCTTGGTCACGATGCCTTTGACCCCTGCGGCGAGCGCTTCTTGAACGAGCGCGGGACGAGCGTGGGCCGTGACCAAAATGACCGGGGTGCGCGGGCGTTTCTCCTGAATGTGGGCGAGCAGCTCAAGGCCTCGCATGTCCGGCAAGATTGCGTCGAGCAGGATCAAGTCGTGAGGCGTAGAGGTGAGATGAGGAAGAGCTTCGGCTGCGCTGCCATACTCTCCGACCACGTTGACGCGCTTTGATGAGCGGAGCACTTCCGCCAGGATCTGACGGAAGATCGTCTGATCTTCGACGATGGCAACTCGAGGGAGTTCGCTCATGGGCACCTACCGATAGGCAACCATAGTCCCCTCGAATGAGCAAACTTGCCCATGGCCGGGGTGCCATATGGGCATCAGGTTGAGTTCATGTTTGAATCCATTCGTTGGTCCTTCATTTCGCTCACGGCTGCGGGGGTATTCTCTGCGGTGGCACTGTCGGCTCCAGCAGTCAGTGCAGAGCCCGGCTGTTACAAACCCGGAGTCTGCGGCATGCAAAAGGCAAAAGCCGAAGCCAGCCCTGCAGTTCCGCTCCCGCCTGCGCCCAAGCGCACTGAGCCTCCGTGCACTCTGAAGACCTCCGCATGTCTTCGTTTGTCCATGGAATCCACGCCGCCCGCTCCCGAGCACAAGGCCTCCCAGGAGGTTCCGTGCACCCTCAAGACGGCGGTTTGTGCGCGCTTGGCTCAGGAAAAGGCCGCCAGCAAGAAGTAAAATTGAGACCATGGGACGCGGGCTTTAGAGAGCCCAGACTCCCTGGAGAAGACGGGCCGATCGAAAATTCGATTGGCCCGTTCTTTTTGAGTGGGTTTCAAACTCTGACGGCGTGAGGCTTTGACAGACCGGATACGCCGACAGGGACGTAGGCACAAGCCGACACAAGCGATAGAGCTGTCCGGCGTTAGCCCGGCGGCGCGGCAGAGCGAGCTCATGAGATGCGCTGGAGGGCGACCGTGTGCGCGAGGCGGTCGTCGGAGGCGACGGTGGGGGACAGGCTCAGAGCGGCTGGGGACTGCTCGTGCTGGTCCCAAAAGCCTTGCACCTCGCTCTCCCAGGAGACGTCGAGCTCTGCCTGGATCCTGGTCAGGGCGTCCCGGAGCAAGGCGGCGCTCTGCGGACGGTCCTCGGGGCGTTTTTCGAGGCAGGTCGCGACCAGCTCGACGAGGCTTTGCGGAAGCTTGTGAGGGCTGACCTCGTCGAGACGAGGGGGGATCTCGGCGATGTGCGAGGCGAGCTGGGCCATGACAGTCTTGCCCTGAAACACAGTTCTCCCGGTCAAGAGCCAGAAGGCGACGCAGCCGACGGCGTAGATATCGGCGCGAGCGTCGACCTCGCTCCCCACGGCCTGTTCGGGCGCCATGAAGTCCGGAGTACCCATGATGCTGTCGGCCATGGTGAGGCGGGGACCGCTCGCTCCGCTCGCCACTTTGTCGGCAGGCACAGTTTCGCGCAGTCCAGAGGTCGGCGCTTGTCCTTTTGTGTCCGCGCTTTGGAAAGGAACTTCATCGTTCAAAGAGCGCACGAGACCGAAGTCGAGCACCTTCACCACGTCGAGCTCGTCGGCCATCCTGCAAACGAAGATGTTGGCGGGCTTGACGTCCCGGTGCACAAGTCCCGCAGCGTGAGCTTCTGAGAGGGAGCGACAAACCTGGATGAGCAGGTTCACGACTCGGGCGGGCGGCTGAGGGCCGTGTTTGGTGACGAGCGTCTCGAGATCGACTCCGTTCAAGAGCTCCATCACATAGAAGAAGGTTCCGTCATCGGTGACGCCGTAGTCGAAGATCTCGATCGTGTTGCGCGAGCGGAGGCCGGCCAGACACTGCGCCTCTCTCCGGAAGCGCTCCTTGTGGGCTTCAAGAGCGTCGGGACCGCCCTCGTTTTTGATCAACTTGATCGCGGCTTGTCGCGCCAAGAGCCGGTGCTCAGCGCGCCATACTTCGCCCATGCCGCCGACGCCGAGCTGTTCGACGAGGCGGTAGCTTCCGAGCTCGCGGGCTTGCTTGCGCGCGAGTCGCGCTGCCTCGCGGGCATCGCGCGCCTCTTTGCGCACGCGGATGACGAGGCGTGCGAAAGCGGAAGAGAGAATGGTCGCGAGGACAACGGCCGAGGCAGCCAGGACGAAGCTCTTTCGCTTGTAGGCATCGAGGCTACTCAGAAAGCTGGCTTCTGAGGCGATAAAGGCGACAGACCAATCAGGCCGCCCCTTTCCGGCGAGGTGCGCCGTCGCGGCGAGGTGCGGTCCTCGTTCGGTGGAGAAAGAAAAGAACTCACCGCTCGAAGAGCTGTCGCGCGCGGCGAAGAACCCATTTAAGACGGGATCCTCTTGCGTACGGTAGTGAAGGAGTCTGGGAGGGCCTTTGATCTCGCCCTCCTGAAGCTTCACCTGAGGGTCGGCGAGGATGGTTCCTTTTTGATCGAAGAGGACCGGGCGCTCAGAGCGGGCATCGCTCCGGACGAGCAGCGGCGAGAGGCGCCGCACGTCGAAGTCGATGGTCAAGACGGCGTGTTCTCCCGCGCCCGCCTTGCGGACGGCAGAGGTGCGGGTGATGCCCGTGTCGCCGGTGCGCGCGAAGGCATAAGGCTCGGTCCAGACTCGACCTGATTCGCGGAGAGCCAGCACGTAGAAAGGGCGCGTCCTCGGATCGTATTGGCTCTTTCGAACTTCGCGCAGCTTCAGTTGTTCGCCGCCCTCGAAGTCAAAAACGCTCTCCTCGGTGGCGGACTCAAGCACTCGGCTGACTTGGAAGCGGACGACTCCGTCCTCGTCGACGAAGGCTCCCTCGAAGGTGCCATCCGGGAAGCTCACGCTAATGTAGCTTGCGCCGGGTCGTCCGTTGATCATGCGGCGCAACGGATAAGCGACGCGCTCCGGCGGTGTGTGGGAGTCGATGGTGAGCGCGAAGGACTCTAAATCGCTGAGGATGGCGTCCGATTGTGCGAGCGCGGAGCCGAGATGCTCGGCGACCAGGCGCGCTTCGTCCTGCATGCGCGTCTGAGCGAGCTCGAGGTTGCTCGCGCGGAGGGAGGATTGCGCGGCCCAAATGAGGAAGACCCCGACGACCAGTACGACCCCCGGAAACACGAGCAACATTCCAAGGGGGGAAGCGAGCGCCTTGGCGAAGGTCCCGCTTTGGGTGACGCGACTCTGCCCGAGCGTCGGCGATGCGCCGCTCTCGTGCCGTTGTACACGCCGCTCTCCCGCCATTTTTCCTCCTTTTCAGCCTATGCCTCGGCTCGGGTCGTGGCAAATTCGCGCTCCGAGCCCGAAGCTGTCCGTCTTGCCTGCCCCCCTCTGAGGCCCAAGATCGTCCCCCCCCAAAGGGCCATCTTTCGCCCTAACGGGACCCGGTCGAGAGGGCGCGCGCCCTTCTTCTCTTACTTATTCAGCTTCAAAGGGCGCCCGCTTGCGCGAGCGCTCGCTTCTCCATACCCCGGAAATTGTGACCGGTATTCATCCCTATCGCCGAACGGTCCCTGCGGGTCGTGAGCTCTCTGGGAGGAGAGAGCGGCGGGGGCGAAGCGTCCCACATTTCGTTCTCTTTCCCGAGAGGTCAGAGGACAGGGGGGGGCGAGGTTCTCGGGGAACCTCTTGGATCGGCCTTTGGGCCGATGCATTCTCAGCGCAAGCGGAGGAGCGCGGGTGCGCGCGCTCTCTCGGAGGGCTCCCTTTATGGCACAGGCGGCGATGCAAAAGGTACTGTTAGTTGATGACGAGCCACAGATCCTCGTTGCCCTCGAGGATCTTCTGAGTGACCAGTTTACGGTCTTGACGGCGGACTCCGGTGAGAAGGCTCTGAGCCTGATGGAGCAGCTGCACGATATCGCGGTCGTGATCACCGACCAACGTATGCCGAAGATGACTGGTGACGAGCTGGTCTCCCGCCTCGCTAATGATTATTCGGCGCAGCGGATCCTGGTCACCGGCTACGCGGACCTGGGCGCGGTGGTGCGCGCTGTGAACGAAGGGCGCATTTTCGCCTACGCGACCAAACCTTGGAATGAATCGGACCTTCGCTTGAAAGTGATGCGCGCGGCCGAACAGTTCCGCTTAGCTCAGGAGCTCACTGAGGAGCGACAGCTCCTGCACGAGCTGATGGATAACAGCCCGGACGGGATCTACTTCAAGGATCGGAACCTCACGTTCTCGCGCACCAATCGCGCCTTCTCCGAGTGGCTCGGTGGTCGGAGCGACGAGCTTTTAGGCCGTTCGCTCAAAGACGTGGCCGCCAGCATCGAAAGCCCAGAAGATCTCGAGCAAGTCGAGCGTCGCGTGATCGAGCGAGGGGAACCGGTCGTCGATCTGATGAGTCAGGTGCACGCAGGTGGCAGATCACGTTGGCTTTCCGAAACGAAGGCCCCGGTCCGCGGGATCGACGGCTCGGTGGTGGGGCTCGTCGGAATCGCTCGTGACGTCACGAACCAGCTCCAGCTCGAGCAGCAGCTCCTCCAGTCGCAGAAGATGGATGCGGTAGGACGGCTCGCGGGCGGCGTAGCCCACGATTTCAATAATCTCCTCGTTGTGATCAAGAGCTACGGCCTGCTCGTGATGGAGTCGATGGCCGAGGACGATCCCGGCAAAGAGGACATGGCTGAGCTCCTCAAAGCGGCGGAGCGCGCGGCAGCTTTGACGAAACAGCTTCTCACGTTCAGTCGCAGTCAACCTCAGGTCAAACAGACCCTCGACCTGAACGCCATCGTCACTGACGTCTCGAAGATGCTCGGTCGGCTCCTCGATGAACGGGTGGAGTTGATCCTGCGCACCCAGAAGGAGCCCGCGCTGATCCGCGGCGACGTGACGCAGATTGAGCAGATCATCTTGAACTTAGCGATCAATGCTCGGGATGCGATGCCGGACGGAGGCACGCTCACAGTTGAGGTAAGCCAGGCGAAAGGCGGGCCTCACGGCGCGGGCAATGAGATGTTCGCCGTGCTTACGGTCCGTGACACGGGCGTCGGCATGACAAGCGAGGTTCAAAAGCGGATCTTTGAGCCATTCTTTTCGACCAAAGAGGTCGGGAAGGGGACGGGCCTCGGCTTGTCCACGGTCTACGGCATCGTGAAGCAGAGCGGCGGCCAGATCCGCGTGGAGAGCGAGGTCGATGAGGGGACGGAGTTTAAGGTCTTCCTCCCGCTCGCTTCGTCGGGGCATGTGGAGACAGTTCCCGAGAGCCGTGGCCCGCGCGTCGGAGTGGGAACGGCGACGGTTTTGATCATTGAGGACGACGCCTCCGTTCGCAGGGTGGCGGTGCGCGTGCTTTCCGGCAGCGGCTACGAAGTCTTGGAAGCGTCAACGGCGGAGGAGGCTGAAGCGCTTCTCCGAGACCGCTCTCGTCCCATCGATTTGCTGGTGAGCGACGTCGTCATGCCGAAAAAGACGGGTCCGGCCTTTTACGCAGAGCTTCAGAAGAGGTACCCGGGCCTCCGCGTCCTTTTCATGTCGGGCTACGTCGAGTCCGAGGCGGGAGCCTCTTCGATTCCTACCGGAGCGCAGTTCTTGGAGAAGCCTTTCACTCCGAACCAACTGCTCGAAGAGGTGCGCACAGCGCTCACGCGTTAGACGGCACACGGTTCCGGTCGGATTGTTCGATCACCAAAGAGCTCTGAGGCCAAACAGGACAGAAACACTCTCGTAACGCGCTCGAAACAAACGGAGTGAACGAAGCGCGCGCTCATCGGTCGAGCGAGAAGATCCGTTCAGGTGCCTGCGCTCATGAGTCGAGCCGCGCGCCACAAATCCAGAAATGGGATGGGGAAACAATGTCGTTACTCGTTTGTTTTCGGACGAGAGTTCTCTGAATGCGCGGCCGAGCTTCCTGAAGGCATTGCGCAAAGCTCCATTTTTGCTTTATACGCGGAAAGCCTCAGGGCCCCTGGAACGTACGTCCATGTTTGTCCCCTCTCTCGACCCCCCGCCTGCGACCTCTCGGTCGGGCTCGGCTGACGAGAATGGGCGGAGTTTCCTGGAGATGGGCGCGAAGTGGCTGGGCTTTTTGGGCGTGCTGTCGTTTCTCGCGCTGCTGCTCGCCCTGTCCTCGGGTTCCCGCGCCGTAGGCCCGGAGGCGCCGAGTGAGTGGGGCGCGCGCCCGGAGCGGGTCCTCTCTTCGATTCAGCCGGGGGCGACCGAAGACGAGACGGATTTTTTGGTCGAAGCTGACTCGAGTGACGGGCTCGAGTTCGAAGCCATCGAACCCGATTTTAAAGATCCCGGACCGGACTATGCAGATCCGCGGGGCGCGCTCCGCTTGCTTCCCGTCTACCCGCGCGACTGCGTGGTCGTGCTCCGGGACACCTACGTGGCCCGGGCCAGCAGCGGGTTCCACCGTCTTGGTTTCGCTCGTGGTCCGCCGCGCGCCTGAATAGAGACATCTCTGAGCTGCGAGGACGCGCCCAGCGGCCCGTCGCGCAGACTCGCGCGCCAAGAGTAGTCCTCCATGAGGCTCTCTCGCGCGCGATGAGGATACGCCCATGGCGGTCTGTCGTACCGGCCTGTGGAGCTCCGGCGCCCGCTTCTGCCCAAGGAGCGTAGCTCCCGAAAGGAGCGTCTGGTGACTCTCCTCGGAGCGCATCTGCGCCTCGGCGCGAGGAGCGCTCCGCTTTGACCCTTGTGACCTCTCTCTGAGCGGGTGTGCCCGCTTCTGCCCGCGCAAAACCAGCGCTGTTCGACCCCCAAGACTATGTCCCGTTTTCTTCTCCTTGCCCTTTGTCTGCTCTCGGCGATCGGCTGTCGCCACGAACACAAAAAACACGAGGAGACCCCTAAGCTCCTCGTGACCACGCCCCTCCGTAAGACGACCGAGCTGGTTCGGGAGTATGTCGGCCAGGTTCGCGCCATCCAGCACATCGAGGTGCGGGCGCTCGAGCGCGGCTATCTCCAAGGGATCTTCGTCGACGAAGGTCAGACCGTGAAGAGCGGACAGCGGATGTTTCAGATCATGCCGCTCATCTATCAAGCCGAGGTCCAGAAGGCCCAGGCCGAGGCTGAGCTGCGGGAGCTCGAGTACAACAACACGAAACTCCTCGCCGACAAGAACGTCGTCTCACCCAATGAGCTCGCCCTCTCCCAGGCCCACGTCAACAAGGCCCGCGCTGAGCTCGTCCTCGCCACGACGCACAAGGGGTTGACGGAAATCCGAGCGCCCTTCGAGGGCATCATGGGCAGGTTCCACGTCCGGCTCGGCAGCTTGGTCGATGAGGGAGACCTTTTGACGACCCTCTCGGACAACCGAACCATTTGGGTCTACTTCAACGTCTCCGAGGCCGAGTACCTCGCTTACAAGGCGAAGACTCCCGGCGACGAGGCGCCGGTCGTGCGCTTGGTGATGGCGAGCGGAGAGCTCTTTGAGCATCCTGGAAAAGTTGAGACGATCGAAGCCGATTTCAACAGCGAGACCGGCAACATAGCGTTTCGTGCTACCTTTCCGAACCCGAGTGGCCTCTTGCGGCACGGCGAGACCGGCAAGGTCGTCATGAGCGTTCCACTGCGGGATGCGCTGCTCATCCCGCAAAAGGCGACCTTTGAGGTTCTCGATAAGAAGTTCGTCTTTGTTGTCGACGAGCAGAACGTCGTTCATTCCCGCCCCATCACTGTCGCAGCTGAGTTGCCCCAGCTGTATGCCGTGGCGAGCGGACTCGAGGAAAATGACCGTGTCCTCATCGATGGGCTCCGCAAGGTCCGTGACGGCAGCCTCATTCACGCGGAGTTCAAAGCGCCCGCAGAGGTTCACGCCCAGCTGGAGGTCCCGGCAGAATGACCTCACCAAAACAGTCCCGGCGCCACCGCTCGCCAGCCCAACCCAAAGGGAATCTGCGTGAGGTGGAAGCGTGACCGGCAGATTCATTCATCGGCCTGTTCTCGCCATGGTGCTCTCGGCCGTCGTGGTGTTCGTCGGCCTGCTCGCCATGCGATCCCGCCCGATCTCGCAGTTTCCTGAAATCTCGCCGCCGCGCGTGATCGTGACCGTGGATTTCCCGGGGGCGAGCGCCGACGTCCTCGTCCAATCCTCGCTCATCACTCTCGAGCGCGCCATCAACGGCGTCCAAGGGATGAGCTACATTATCTCCGACGCTACGAGCGCCGGAGAAGCCACGATTCAGGTCATCTTCGAGCTCGGCACCGACCCGAATCAAGCCATGGTCAACGTGAAGAACCGCGTTGATCAGGTCATGAGCCGCCTCCCTCCGCTCGTTCAGCTCGAGGGGGTCGTCGTGAACTTCGTACAGCCCAGCATGCTGATGTATGTGAACCTGTACAGCACGGAGAAGAGCGCCGATCAGAAGTTTCTCTACAACTTCGCGAACGTGCACATGCTGCCGGAGCTCGGGCGCATCAAGGGCATCGCTCAGACGCGCATTTTGGGCTCGCGCCAATATGCGATGCGCATTTGGCTGAATCCTGATCGTATGCGCGCCTACAGGGTGTCGACCGAGGAGGTCATGGATGCCATCTCGGAGCAGAGCGTGATCGGGCGCCCGGGGCGCATTGGACAGGCCTCCGGTAAACACGCGCAGGCTCTCGAGTACGTGCTCGTCTACGAGGGCCGCTACAATCAGCCGGAGCAATACGAAAACATCATCCTTCGGGCCAACCCTGATGGCCAAATGCTCCGGCTGAAAGACGTGGCCGAGGTCGAGCTCGGGAGCGAGTTCTTCGACATCTACTCGAACCTCGACGGACACCCCTCGGCCGCGATCGTGCTCAAACAGACCTACGGCAGTAACGCCAGTGAGGTCATCGGCAACGTCAAAGCGAAGCTCGAAGAGCTCAAGGCGACGACGTTCCCGGCTGGGATGGACTACCAGATCAGCTACGACGTCTCGACCTTCCTCGATGCGTCGATCGAAAAGGTCGTCCACACCTTGGGCGAAGCCTTCGTGCTGGTCGCCTTGGTTGTGTTCCTCTTCTTGGGCGACGTTCGTTCGACGCTGATTCCGACGCTCGCGGTGCCCGTCTCGCTTGTGGGCTCCTTCATCTTCATGCAGGTCTTCGGCATCTCGATCAATCTCATCACGCTGTTCGCGTTGGTCCTTTCGATCGGTGTGGTCGTGGATGACGCGATCGTTGTCGTCGAGGCGGTGCATGCGAAGATGGCCGAAGAGCATCTTTCTCCCTACCAAGCCGTCAAGAGCGTGATGGGGGAGATCAGCGGGGCGGTCATCGCGATCACGCTCTTGATGACCGCGGTGTTCGTGCCTGTCGCGTTCATGACCGGCCCGGTGGGCATCTTTTACCGACAGTTTGCGATCACGATGGCCTCGTCGATTGTGCTGTCCGGCATCGTTGCGCTGACGCTCACCCCCGTCTTGTGTGCCATGATCTTGAAGAACGATCACGGCAAGCCCAAGCGGCGCACTCCGATTCAGGTCCTGCTTTCCGCGTTCAACAGGACATTTGAACGGGGAACCGGAGCCTACGTGAAGGTGCTCGAGCGGATTGTGACGAGGCGGAGCGTGACGTTCGGGCTCTTGATCGCGTTCTGTCTCGGGATCCTCCAGGTCAACAAGATCCTGCCCGCAGGGTTCGTGCCCAACGAGGACCAGGGCATGATCTACGCGATCATCCAGACCCCGCCCGGCTCCACGCTCGAGCAAACGAACGCGGTCTCGAGAGAGCTCCAAGCGATCGCGGAGGAGGTCGAAGGCATCGAGTCGGTGTCCTCCTTGGCAGGGTACGAGGTCCTCACGGAGGGTCGCGGATCAAACGCGGGCACGTGTCTGATCAACCTCAAGAGCTGGAGTGAGCGGAAACACTCGGTGACTGAGATCATCGAAGAGCTCGAGGAGAGGTCGAAGGATATCGGGGCCATCGTCGAGTTCTTCGAACCGCCGGCCGTGCCCGGCTACGGCGCGGCGAGCGGCTTTGCTTTGCGTTTGCTCGATAAGACAAACGGCACCGACTATCAGGAGTTCGATCGGATCAATCAGGAGTTCATGGACAACTTGCGCAAGCGCAAGGAGCTCACCGGACTCTTTACGTTCTTCGCGGCCAACTATCCCCAGTACGAGCTCGTGATCGACAACGATCTCGCGATGCAAAAGGGGGTTTCGATCAAGGCCGCCATGGACAACCTCGATATCCTGATCGGAAGTACGTACGAGCAGGGGTTCATTCGGTTCCAGAACTTCTTCAAGGTGTACACACAAGCGGCACCGGAGTTCCGCAGGCTGCCTTCGGACGTCCTGAACCTCTATGTGAAGAACGACCGCGGCGAGATGGTTCCCTATTCGGCCTTCATGACGATGAGAAAGACCCAGGGACCGAACGAAATCACCCGCTATAACCTCTATAATTCGGCGGCCATCCGAGGCGGACCGGCACCGGGCTATACGAGCGGTGACGCGATCCAAGCGGTGAAAGAGGTCGCGGCGGAAACGCTCCCGCGCGGCTACGACATCGCCTGGGAAGGACTGTCCTTCGATGAGGCGCAGCGACAGAACGAAGCGCTGTTCATCTTCTTGATCGTGCTCGCGTTCGTGTACTTAGTGCTCGCCGCTCAGTACGAGAGCTTCATCATCCCGTTCGCCGTGGTGCTCTCCCTGCCTCCCGGGGTGTTTGGCTCGTTCTTACTCCTCAAGACCATGGGCCTCGCCAACGACATTTATGCTCAAGTCGGGCTTGTGATGTTGGTCGGCTTGCTCGGGAAAAACGCGGTCTTGATCGTGGAGTTTGCGGTACAAAAGCGCAGACAAGGGGCAAGTATCGCTCAGGCAGCCATCGAGGGGGCGAAGGTGCGCTTCCGCCCCATTCTCATGACCTCGTTTGCGTTCATCGCGGGCCTGATTCCGCTCGTGCGGGCCACCGGTCCCGGTGCCATCGGCAATCGAACCATCGGCGCTTCAGCGCTCGGGGGCATGCTGTTTGGGACGATTTTCGGCGTCTTGATCGTGCCAGGTCTCTATTACATCTTCGGCGCGCTCGCCGACGGCAAGAGCTTGATTCGTGATGAGCGGGACGAGCCTCTCACGGAGGAGATGGCCCATGAGAGCTAACAGGCACGTCGCGTTCGGCGGTGTCCTTCTGAGCCTCGTCTTGAGCGGGTGTCTTCCCTCGCTCAAGGATAACCCGCCGCGGGAGGCGAAGAAGGACGTCCCGAGTCAGTTCTTGGCGTCCGAAGCCGCGGCGGCCCGCTCCGGAGAGAACATCAGCCAAAAGAGCTGGGAGGAGTTCTTCGCCGAACCAGAGCTCCGCGCGCTCATCGAAGCGGCCCTCGCGAACAATCAGGAGCTGAATATCCGCCTTCAGGAGATCGTGATCGCTTACGCTGAGGTCCAGGCGAGGAAGGGCGAATACCTGCCCAAGCTCAGCGCTCGGGCCGGCGCCGGGGTGGAGCGCGTCGGGAAGAACACGAGTCAGGGTGTGAGCGACGAGGCGCACGAACTCCCAGAAAATCTCGGAGACTTCAAGTTCGGTCTGGCAGGCTCCTGGGAGATCGATGTGTGGAGGAAGCTCAGGAATGCGGCGGACGCGGCGCAGCTTCGTTACTTCGCGCAAATCGAAGGGAGGAACTTCCTGATCACGGAGCTCGTGGCAGAGATCGCTCGGTCCTATTACGAGCTGATCGCGATCGACAATGAGCTCGAAGTTCTCGACAAGAACATCGAGCTGCAGATGGACGCGCTCGAGGTCGTTCGGCTCGAGAAGCTCGCGGCTCGAGTGACGGAGCTCGCGGTGCAGCGCTTCGAGGCCGAAGTGCTCAAGAACAAGAGTCGGCGTTATGAGCTCGAACAGGAGCGGGTGCAGCTAGAAAACCGCATCAACTTCCTGGTTGGCCGCTATCCGACGAAGGTCGCGCGCGACCCCGTGCGGCTCAAGAGCCCGCTGCCTGAAGCTCTGAGCGCGGGCCTGCCCGCAGATCTGCTCGAGAATCGGCCTGACGTGCGCCAGGCCGAGCTTGAGCTCGAAGCAGCCAAGCTCGACGTGAAGGCCGCCAAGGCGAACTTCTACCCCTCGCTCAGCATCGACGCAGAGGTCGGCTACCGGTCCTTCAACGCTCAGCACTTGGTCGCGACTCCTGATTCTTTGATCTACAACTTGGCCGGGAATCTGAGCGCGCCGCTCTTGAATCGGGCTGGGATCGCCGCCGAGTACCGCACCGCGAACGCCGAGCAGCTCCGGGCCGTCTATCAATACGAGAAGACGGTCCTTCAGGCATTCACCGATGTCGTGAACCAGCTCGCGCGCATGGAGAACCTCAAGAAGAGCTATGAGCTCGAGGCCAAGCAGGTGGAAAAGCTGACGGAGTCCGTTGAAATCTCGAACGTGCTCTTTCAATCTGCGCGCGCAGACTACATGGAGGTGCTCATGACGCGGCGGGACGCCCTCGACGCGGAGCTCGAGCTCATCGAGACCAAGAAGCGCCAGCTTCTGACGATGGTGAGCTTGTATCAGGCCTTGGGCGGCGGCTGGCGCGTCCAAAAAAAGTGAACCCGGTGAGCGGCCTCGCCCTCTCGCGTGAGGCCGCGTCCTCGGTCGTTGGAACGGTCAGAATTCTTCGCGCGGGTATGCTTCACCGCCATGCTCGCTCAGGTCAAGGCCGTCGATTTCGTCGTTCGGGTCGACGCGCAGACCTATCGTGATCTTGAGGAGCCAGAAGATGAGCGCTCCCCCTGCAAAGGCCCAGACAAAAGCGGAGATAACCCCAATCAGCTGGGTGGCGAGCTGCGCCGGGCGAAATCCTTCGTAGTGGAAGAGCGCAGCAGCGATCGTCCCCCAAGCGCCGCAGATACCGTGCACACTGAGGGCACCGACCGGATCGTCGATCTCCAGCCGCTCGAAGAAGTCGACGGCGAAGACGACGATGACGCCGCCGATGGCACCGATCACAAGGGCTGAGATGGGATTGATCACCGAGCAGGAAGCGGTGATCGAGACCAGGCCGGCGAGAACCCCGTTCAGAGTCATTCCGATCTCGGGCTTGCCAGTTCGGATCCAGACCGTGATCATCGCCGCCAGGGCGCCAGCGCACGCGCCGAGGTTTGTGTTGACCGCGATGAGTCCAATGGCTTTGCCTGAGCCGTCGTGAGGACCGAGGCCCCCCGCGACACTCGTGGTGCTCCCGCAGTTGAAGCCGAACCAGCCCATCCAAAGGATGAACACACCGAGGGTCGCGAGACTCATTGAGTGGCCCCGGAGCGGCTTGCTGTTTTCGCCGTATTTTCCGAGACGGGGCCCGAGAAATAGGACCCCCGCGAGTCCGACCCAGGCGCCGACCGAGTGGACGACTGTGGAACCTGCGAAGTCGATGAAAGGGGGCAGACCGAGTCGGTCCAAGACGCCGTCCGGAGGCGCTTCGAGCCAACCGCTCCCGTCGACTGCGCTGCCCCACACCCAGCTCCCGAAGATCGGGTAGATCGCGACGGTAATGAGCAGGCTGTAGAGGATATAAGCGCTGAACTTCGTGCGTTCGGCGAGCGCGCCGGAGACGATCGTCGCGCTGGTGCCGGCGAACACGGTCTGGAAGATGAGGAACGTGTAGGACCAGGTGTCGTTCTCGTGACCGGAGAGCATGAAGCCCGTTTGCCCACAAAACCCGTTGGTGGCTCCGAACATCAGACCGAAACCGACGAGCCAATAGGCGACAGAGCCAACGCTGAAGTCGACGAGGTTCTTCATCAGGATATTCACGGCGTTTTTCGCGCGAGTGAACCCGGTCTCGAGCAGCGCGAAGCCTGCCTGCATCCAGAAGACCAAGATGGCGGCGAACAGGGTCCAGGCCGCGTCGACCGCGAACCCCCCCTCTTTCCCCACAGGACTCGCCTCAACGTCGGCAATGGACCGGAGCCCGAGGTGATCTCGGTACTCCTCCCAGGAAAGCTGCGGCTGTGTGCCTTCGGCGCTGAGGACCTGACCTGCGACGGCAAAGCAGGCCAAAGCGACGCAGACAGCGACCAAAGTTCGAGAGCGCCTCATGAGGCATGCCCTCCGCAAAGTATCACAATGTAAGTTATTGAACCCACGACCTGTCTAGGTTCGCGCGAGGTTTGTTTCGGCTTGGTAACACCTCCATGTCGTGCCTCTGTGCTATTCGAAACCCTAATTTTATCGATCTTCGGCCGAGTGGATCCTACGATGGGAACAGGGAATGAGGATGATTGGATTGCTCCCCAAATGACGCCCCCGGCACCGCGAATTGAAAGTAGTGATGAAAGTCCATCCCGAGGATTCGTTGCCCGACTACAGGGCGCGTCACTCGGAGATCTGATTCAGATGGAGTGTTTGCGCGGCGCGCGGCACGTCATCTGTGTCTCGTCCGGCGTAAAGGTCGGCTACCTGTTCTTTGATCAAGGCAACGTCGTGCACGCCTCCTCGGGTCGCGCCTATGGCGAGGAAGCTGTGTTTGAGATGATGTCCTGGAAAGATGGGACGTTTGTGAGCGTGGAGCGGCCGTGGCCTCTGCGACCGACGATTCACACGGGCTGGCAGATGCTCTTGATCGAAGCGATGCGTCGCAGCGATGAGTCTCGCCGCGAAAATGTGCCCGACTCAGGCGAGACCATCGCCTCGAAGCACCTCGTCAAAGATTCGACGCGCTCGCCGGGCATGCGGAGCGCTGCTCCTCCTCGACCCTCGAGGGCGCCCAGTGAGCAAAAGGTCGAGGCGAAGCGAATGGAGGATGGCTTGGGAGCATCTGAGAACGACGCAGGTCGCTATGGCCTCCTGCGGGCAGTGCGCATCGACGAAGAAGGGCAGACAGTCAGTACCTTGGGTGACGTGGGAGATCTCTCGGACGTCGCAGCCTACGCCGCGCGCCTGGCTCGGCTCATTGGACAGGGCCTGGGCCTCGATGAATTCGTGGGGCTTGAATGCAAGGCGCCCGACCGCACCATGCTCGTTTTTCCCGATGGCGACACCGTGGTCGCGCTCGAAGCGGACAGCGCGAGCAACATTGACGGCTACAAGAAGCGCGCAGGGTTTTGAGAGAGGAGAAGCGAGATGCAATCCAAGTCACTTGCAAGAACCCTCGACGCCCTCAAAGACGTTGACGGCACGATCGGAAGTTTTCTCCTCGACGGGGACGGCGAGCTTGTGTTCGCCGACTTACCGGATGAGCTGCTCGAAGGGGCGCGAAAGGTGGGCCCTCGTCTCGCTCGCTTGCGGGATGCCCTCGCGCTCTCCGAAGGTGATGTCTCCGCGTGCAACCTGCGCTTTGCGAGCAGTAAGCTCTCCCTCGCCCCTACGGCGGGCGGAATCCTGGCCGTGATGGCAGCGGCCAATGTGAACGACTCGGCGCTGCGGACCGCGGTCAATTTGGCGCGCCGCCGCATCACGGCGGACGACCTCGCTACGGGCCCCGTGGAGGTGACACCACCTCCCCCGGCGATCGACCTGAATCAGACTCTGATCTCGTCGGCGCCGCTCCCGCTCGCAGAGAACATCTTCGCCGAGCAGCCGAAGTCGAGTGGTGCGGGCGCGCCGGAATCGATGGGGCGGGCGGGCCCGCCGCGAAAAGAGCGGGCCGTTTTCTTCCGCGGTAAGCGCATCAACTGAGGACCCTCGACGGAGCAGCTCCTTGGGGCAGGCCCGAGGAGCTCGCGAGGAGCTCGCGAGGCTCCCGAGGCTCCCGAGGGCGCCTGGGCTCGACCTCGGGCGGCGCTCGACCTCGGGCGGCGCCGCTCAGGCGGCCGCTCAGTCTCAGGCGGCCACTCAGTCTTAGGCGGCCGCTCAGTCTCAGGCGGCCGCTCAGTCTTAGGCCGCGTGGGGGCTGCGCCTGGCGCGGATGAACTCGATCACCGCGGGCAATACCGAGAGAATGATGATCGCGAGGATCACGTAGTGGAACTGCTTCTTGACGATGGGCATGTTCCCGAAGGCGTAGCCGAGAGACAAAAAGCCGATGACCCAAGCGAGCGCACCTGCCACGTTGAAGACTCCGAAGCGGCGGTAGCTCATGCGTCCGATGCCAGCGACGAAGGGAGCGAAGGTACGAACGATGGGGATGAAGCGGGCAAGAACGATCGTCTTACCACCGTGCTTCTCGTAGAAGCGCTGCGTGTGCAAAAGGTGGTTCTTGTTCAATAGGAAAGAGCGCTCGCTCGTGAACACCGCCGGACCCAGGTACCTCCCGATCCCATAGTTCGCGGCGTCCCCGAGAATCGCTGCGATCACGAGGAGGCCCATCATCAACCCAAGGTTCAGTCCCGAGCTCTCGAGCGCGCAGAGCGCCCCGACCGCGAACAGGAGCGAGTCCCCTGGTAAGAACGGCGTGATGACGAGGCCCGTCTCACAGAAGATGATCGCGAACAGCACGATGTACATCCACGGTCCGAGCGACTGCGAGAGTTCGCCAAGGTGCTGGTCGAGGTGAAGGAAGATGTCGACGATCTGGGTCACTGGGTCTCAAACTCCAAGTCGGAGGTAGCAACCGAGGCGAGAAAGGGCCAGTCGGGTGGCGCGGAGCGCAAATCTCGGCCAAGAATCCGCCGGTGTTCCCTGACGTGGCCGAAATCCTCCCACACCGTGGCCCCGCCATAGTGCTCCGGGCGGTCCTTTCCGCGGACCTGAGCTCGATTCGTTGCTCGACCGTCCCGCTCGGGGCCACAAGCCTCGCGCGGGAGGGAGGGGTGCCGGCGGCCATGGGTCTTGAGGTCTTGGCTCAGGCGGCGGCTGCATTCCTCGGCTACGGCGGCGGAACACGCCCGCTCGGCGGATACCTCGTGAGTGCCCGGTTCGTGGAGCTCAAGGTCACTCACCTTCCCCCCGGCGAGTCTCTCGTGGCCAGCGTCGAGCAGATCGCGACCTCCGGGCCTAGTGCTTCCTTCTCAGGGAGATTGATGAGCGAAGAAGGAGAGGTCTACGTCGAAGCCGAGTTCTTGACGCGCCAGAGGACCGGTTCGAGCGAGGAGGGGGCCGGAGCCCGTGAGGGACAGGGCGCCCCGATCACGGGCTGAGACGAAGGGGATCAGAGGTGCGAGAAGAGCTCGCGCTTTCGGTAAGAGGCGAGCAGCGCGGCGATGTCTTGGTCGAGGGGGCGGTCGTGGACGAGCTTAGGGGAGATGGCGCGGATCTCTGACCGGATGCGCTCTGCACTCGCGCTGAAGCGCTCGGGGCCTCTGAGGTCGGCGGCTTGAGCCAAGGCGAGCGCGTGGATGAGCGCGAGGTTCTCTGTGAGGTCGAGGATCCGGAGCGCGTCGCGGGCCGCGATGGTGCCCATGCTCACCTTGTCCTGATTGTGATTTTCAGTGCTGCGACTGAAAATGCTCATCGGAATCGACTGTTTTGCTGCCTCGGCCGCGAGCGCCGAAGTGGTGATTTGCAGCGCTTTGAAGCCGTGGTGCGCCGACGCACCGGGCCCTTCTGCGCCGCTCAGATTGGCGGGGAGCTTGCGGCTCGTCATGGGGTTGCAGAGGAGCAGGAGCTGCCGATCTAACAGATCGGCGACGTTCGCGAGCTGCACCTTCACGCTGTCCATCGCGTGGCAGATGTGTCCTCCGTAGAAGTTCCCGCCATGGGCGATGGTCTTTGTGACCGGATCGATGATCGGGTTGTCGCTTGCGGAGTTGAGCTCGATCTCCACGTAACGACGAGCGTCGGTCGCGACGTCGAGACTGGCCCCGAGCACCTGAGGGGCGCAGCGGATCGAATACCGATCTTGGATGCGGGCGTCCGCCGGACGCTGCACTCTTGTGCCCTCGAGGTCAGCGCGAATCCATTCGGCCACGCGCTTCGAGCCCACATGGGGCTTGGCTTCCGTGATGACCTCTGTGAACGCGCCGGGGGCGCCCTCGAGCGCCTCCCAAGCGAAGGCGGTGAGAGCGCTCGCGAGTCGGACGAGCCGCTCTGCGCGCAAGACGGCGAGCGCGGCGAGCGCCGCCATCACGCTCGTCCCGTTCATGACGGCGAGGCTCTCTCTGGGCGTCAGAAGGAGGCGTCCAGGGCCGAGGCGCGCCCAAAAAGTTTCCGCAGGCAAAGGTCCCCGCTGGGAGTAGAGTTCTCCTTCGCCGCTGAGGGCCGCGGCAACATAGGCGAGTGGGGTCAGATCGCCGCTCGCGCCAACGGAGCCGAGCGAGGGAATCGCTGGGAGCATGTCCTCGTTCAAGAGAGCGCAAAGACGCTCTAGGAGCTCGGTGCGCACGGCCGAGTAACCTCGCGCGAGCGACACGGCTCGTGCGAAAAGGACAGCGCGCGTTTCGGCGCGGGGGAGCAGCTCTCCGACGCCCGCGTGATGGTAACGGAACAGGTTGCGCGCGAGGTCGTGGTCGAGCGCATCACGCGTCGACGTTTCGCAAGAGTCTCCGAATCCAGTAGCGACCCCGTAGACGACCTCGCCCCGCGCGAGAGCCTCTTCGAGCACTCGGCGGCTCTCGGCGAGCCGTTCGAGGAAAGCTCCATCGGTTGAGACTTTGGTGCTGAGCTTCCGCTCGGCGACGCGACCCACATCCTCGAGGGAGATGTCCTTCCCGTCGAGTTCGAGCTGGCGCGAGTGATCCGGAGTCATGACGGGTACTCTACAGTTCCTGTGGCTCGAGGCGATGCGCCTACATAAACCTCGAAGTCCACCTTATTGTCGCGGCGACAGAGCGAGACGTTGACCAGGGCGCCATGAGCGATCGCCTCAGGAAAACGGACGCGGAGCAGGCGCTTCGGCGTCCTGAGGTCGCTAAAAGAGCGAGCAATGCTCGAAAGGACCAGGTCTTCGATGACGACGGCTCCGGGAACGATGGGTTCGCCCTCGAAATGGCCTTCGCAGACGGGGGCACGGAGGCCGCGCAGCTCCACGCGCTGCTCGTTCTTCTTCTCGGATGTCGCAAAGAGCGCTTCGAGGCAGCTCATGGTGACTTTGCCTCGGTCGTCCGTCGGCGCCTGTCGAACGACGCACAGATGCCGGGGCAAGAGTGCGTCTGGGAGCGCCCGGCGAAGTTCCTGCCAGAGCTCGGCGCGCTCGCGGGCCTGGCTCACAATGACCAGATAGATGGCGGTCCCGCGAAGGTCTCCGGGATCGTCTTTCGCAAAGGCAAATGCGTCGTCGACTTGGGCCAAGCCCCGCGCGATCCTGACGAGCTCAGCCAAAGAGACCCGTGTCCCCCCGACCTTCACGATCCGATCCCGGCGGCCTAGATATCGGATTTTGCCATTTTCGAGCTGAACGCGATCCGCACATTCGTAGCGGCCCGTCCCCGTGGGGAGAAATGGAGAGTCGAGCAGGAGTGCGTTTTCGAGTCCGACATCGACGCGGACGCATGGCAGAGGCTCATAGAGCTCGCTCGTAGCCGGCTCCCGTGAAGCGATCCCGCCGGTCTCTGTCGAACCGAGGACATCGACCACGCGGAGTCCTCTCTCGGCGAAGGCGGTGGCGAGGGCAGGGGGCAGCTCGGCGCCGGAGGAGATGACGGTTCGGAGGCTCTTCGGGAGCTTCAGGTCAGAGCGGCTCATTAGTTCACTTTGGAGTGCCTTGAGGTGAACCGGCAAAGTGATGAGATGAGTGGCTGCGAGGGACGAGAGACTGCCGAGGATGGAGGCGGCGTGGTGCGGGGTCTCTCGGCTGAGACTGGCGCCGGAAACGAGCGGGAGCAGGACGGTGAAGAGGAGGCCGTAGATGTGTTCGGGAGACGCGGTGCTCAAAATTCGCGCGTCGCTTCGAACTCCGAGCAGCTCCCGATGCATCATGGCCTCGCTGAACAGCTGGCGAGGGGTCTTCTCGATGACCCGGGGCGACCCATCGCTGCCGGACGTGGTGAGCTCGAGGAACGGTTCGTCACTCTCGACAGGGCAATCGAGCGGACCCGAGCTCTCTATTGCCTGCTCGTCGAAGGCTCGGACGTCGAGGTCTTCTCCGCTCGCCGTCCCATCTTTGAGGAGGCGTAGAGTCGAAGTCGGCAGGGACGGGTCTTTGCTTTGAATCCTGAGGCAGGTGCCGAGGGCGGGCATCGCGAGGAGGACAGCGGCGACGTGGTATCTGTCACGGGTGGTGAGGAGGAGCCGATCACCTGGGCGCGCGATCTGTGAGACGGCGCTCTGAACGCGCTGGACCATGGCGACGAAGTCCGCGTAGCTGCGGCAGCTGGCGTCGGTCCGAGAGAGCGCGCAGGGAGAGGGGGAAGGAGAGACGATCATGGCTCGCGCCGCCGGGGCCGCGTTTTCGGGGAGCGAAAAGCAGCAAAGGCCTAGGGACCCGGCCTTTATAGCTGGTCTTCGATCGCTTGAAATGCGCGCAAAATGCTCTGCGCTCCGCCCTTTCCGGCGAAGGCGACGGGCACGTGGGCGGCTCTTGCAGCCGCGACCAGGGGCTCAGAATGCTTGTGGGAGATGGCTTGGTCACAAAGCACCAGGGCGGAGACGCGTCCTTGACGAATCCTCGTGGCGAGATTCCCGATGGCGTTCGCTGTGCCCTGACCGGTGTCGATCCACTCAACGATCGTATCGAATGGTTCTGGGAGCTTCTTTCGACGCCCCGACAAGGCGCCGATCAGCACGAGCTTCCTCCCGCTCGAGGCTTGGACCAGTCGAGGGAAAGGAGCGGAGCGAGGTGATGCCGCCTCGTTCCCCGAAGGTTCGGCCCGCGGTGCTGGGCTCAGAGGACCGACCAGGGTTTTTCGTTGGCCCGGGGACTGAGGGGCAGGCGCTGCGGTCAGCTCCGGCAGGGCGCTCACGAGGTCGAGCAAGCGCTGCGCGGCCACCTCGGGCGTCAGGGTGGCCGAAGGGGGGCGAGGCAGCGAGTGGCTCCCGGCGAGGTCGCGAGCGAGGGCGGACTCGAGCGCGAGGCGATAGGTTTGGACAGCTTGTTCGAGAGGGGTGACGCGAGCCAAAAGGTCTCGCTTCTTGGTGTGAACGTCTGCCTGCATGCGTTCGAGCAGCTGGTCGAGAGGTGAGTGCTGATCGCCGGCCATGCAGAGCTGATTGTCTCGCTTTAACGAACGAGGAACCAGGGGTTCAAGAGATCGGGCTTATTGTAGACGACTGGGCCTTCCGGCTTTCCGTTCGAGTCGACCCTGAGGACCTGTTTGCCTGCGGCGAGCACGACGGCCTGAGCGGCGGCCGTGTCCCATTCCATGGTCGGAGCGAAGCGCGGGTATTCGTCCGCGGAACCCTCCGCGACCATGCATAGCTTGAACGAAGAGCCCATACTGACAAGCTCGAGATCGGGGTGAGCCCGGCGGAGCTCGTCGACGTAGCGCTCGGTTTCGGCTGTGCTGTGAGAACGGCTGCCGACGACGCGAAACGGGCGCTCGCCTTCGAAGTCCGGGAGGGGACGAGCTTGCTCGAGTACCAGACCCGCGGGCGCAGGCTTTGGGGCCAGCTCGCGCACGACGAGCGCTCTCTCACCGACGACCCCAGCATAGAGAACTCGGCAGGCGGGGGCGTAGACGACTCCTAGGATCGGACTCTGCCCATCGATGAGCGCAATGTTCACAGTAAACTCATCGTTTCTCTTGAGAAACTCTTTTGTCCCATCGAGTGGATCGACGAGCCAGAATCGCTGCCAGGAGCTTCGCTCTTCGTAGGGGATGGTCTTTCCCTCTTCACTCAGTACCGGAAGCTCGCTCACAGCAAGCATTTTCACGATCGCTTGATGCGCTAGGCGATCGGCTCGTGTCAGCGGAGAGCCGTCCCCCTTGAGTTCCACGTTGAAATCAGGGCTCTCATAGACGCTTTGGATCTCCGCGCCGGCTGTTAGCGCGGCCTCGATGGCGAGGTTGAGAAGCGAACTCTGGGCCTTCGGATTCGTGCTCATGGTTTTCGAGTAGAGGACGGAACGACCTCTGTTACAACGTACTATCTCGGATTTGTCTCTGCGCTCAGATCTCGTAACGCAGTAGAATTTTCCCATCGATCGCGACGAACTCCACGCGGACCTTGTCAGGAGTGACTTCGACTCGGCCGTGGCCGGAGTCGATCCAATAGGTCTGATAGCCTGTGTATTGCGCATCGAACTTCCACGGGGCGCCAGCGCTCCCGGGCAACGTGTAATGGATGCCGTCGACGACCATGTCAGTGAAGACGTGGTCGTGACCGTAGAAGAAAATCTGAACCCCGTGCTCAAGCATGAGATCGTGCACGATCGCCTGCTCGCCGACGCGAGCAGCTTGGCCGCCGCCGCGCCCGTAGGCCGAGTCGTAGTCGTTGCCAGCCTTTCCGCCGACTGCGTGATGGATCAAGACGAAACGCCACTTTGCTCGTGCATTTTTGAGCGTTTCTTCGAACCAAGCGAGCTGCTTTTCGCCGAGGGTCCAGTCATCGGGCTCTCCCTTTTCATAGGAGAGCAGATGAGGCGTGGGTGTGTACGTCATCACGTTGAGCGTGATGAAAAGTGCGTCTCCCCACTCGAAGGCATAATAGTCTTGGTGGGGACTTCCGCCTTCTGGATAGGTCTCGGGATCGGGTCCAGGAGCGTAAAGAATCCGCTGCTCTCGCGAGCGCGCGATCTCCTCCTCGGTATAGTCGCCATTTTCTCCCTCCCAGTTCCCCACCACCGGAAAGTGCGCCGACGCGGAGAGTACGTCGCCGAGTAAGCGTCGATAGTTGACGTACCCTTCACGAGTGTACGAGCCCGACGGGGGCGGCGAATTGAAGCCGAATAGGTGAAAGTCGAGCATGTCCCCGAGGTTCACAACGAAATCGTGGTTCTCGGGGGCCAGGTTCGACGCGACCGCAGCCAGGGTGACTTCTTGATAGTTCACCTGGGAGTCGTCGCCGGGGCTGATAGCGCGGGGCGGGATATGTGTGTCACTGAGGAGTCCGAAGGTGAAAGAATCTCCCGAAGGACGTTGAGTCACCGCAGAACCTGAGGCAACGACCTCTCTTTCTTCACCGCGCTCTCGAATGATCCGGTACTCATATCGAGTCCCTGCCGTAAGGCCCTTGGCGCGCCACTCTGCGAGATCACTCGCCGGAACCGTTGGCGGGCCCAGGTCGGTCCACTCTTCCGTTCCGTCTCGAGGTCGCACCTCTGCGATCAGCTCACCCGGATCGCCGTTCACCCAGATGAAGTTGATCCCGAAGCCATCTCTCGTGGGCGCAAATGTGAGCGGGCGCCCAATCGTCGCGGCCGGCTGGCCCCCGCTGCCGTCCGCTCCCGCTTCCCCGGCTGAGCCACCGGTCCCAGGTGCGCCGCCACTCTTCGCTCCTCCCGACGGCGCTCCGCCATCCGCCTCAACCTGCATTCCACCATCGGAGGGAGCTCCGCGAGGGGCGTCCTGGGATCCGGAGCCGAAACAGGCAACACCGCACGTGAGGCTGAGAGCCGCAAATGTCACGCTGAGTCGTAAGAGCGTTCTCCCCCCTTGAACCCCGCTCATACTTACCCCACGGTCCAAGTCCCAGTCACCATGGACGCGGTGAACCCTGCCGCAGCGCTGCCGAGGACCACCTTAGCTCCTGGCCGGATGCCCTGGGTCTGGAGCAGGTGGTGGTAGGTGACGCCCACCGCGGCGCTCGCCGTGTTTCCGTAGAGGTGGTGGGTGTACACGCCGCGCTCCTGTCCGGCCCCGATGTCATCGAGGATCTTTCTCACCATGACCTCACTCGGCTGGTGAAAGACGTAGTGGTCGATATCCGTGGCCTTGAGCCCGAGCTTTTCGAGATTGCGCTTCATGACCGGCGGGATCAAAACGCCAAGCCGCATCAATTCCACGGAAGAAGAGTCAAATTTGCCCCCGATCGGCGCGGTGCAGAGCTCCCAATGGGCTGGGGCGGTGTGCGTATCGACGCTCATGATCTGGATCCCTCCTTGAGGGAAGGGACGGCGGCGCAGGAGCATGGCAGCCGCGGCGTTACCGATCGTGAGGCCCGCCGCCTTGCTCTTCAGATCGCGTGCCTCTTGGATATCGTAGTCGATATAGTCGTAGGTGAGCTCAGCGGTCGTGATGAGCGCGGTCCGGTATTCCGGATGCATCTTCATATAGGCGACGGCGGTATGGATCGCCTCGATATGCCCGACGCAGGCCGCCGTCACATCGAGAGCGTGTCCCGGCGAGATGCCGAGGCGATCGGCGACTTCCATGGCCGTGGCGGGTTCGAAATATTGGCGAGGAATGCCGCCGTGAATGAGCAGGTCAACGTCATCGAACGTCGTTCCGTTGACCTCGAGACAGTGGCGCGCGGCACGCGCAGCATATTCGGCAACGCGCGCGTCGAGGGAGTCCTCGAGGTAGCGTTCCTTCGAGTTGCAGAGCGCAAAGATTTTCTCGATGCCCGATTGGATCGTCGAAAACCCAGACTTGGGCCCACGATAGTGGCGCTCGACTCTGGCGATGATCTCTGCGTTGTCGACGAGATGATCGGGAAAGGCGACGCCGGGTCGCGAGAGGAACAGGGCTTCTGAACTCACGTCTCTGATAGCCTAACACCCGAGAGGAGAGCGCGTCAGGCGCGGCGGACTCTACACGCGCATCCCTTGAAGCAAAGCACCAAGATGAGCGAAATTTCCGGGTGAAAATTACAAGATCCAGTGCCTTCCAGACGGAGGCTTTGGTTACTCTGGTCTGCATTCAAAGGCGCTCTCGCGTGCGCATTTGTGGGCTCATGAACGCTGACTCGTACCTCTCGACGTGTCGAAGGGCTTCCATTTGTCGCGGCGGCGCGCCGCGATCGACTCTCTCAACAAGAAATCGACGGAACTGGAAGTTCAGAGTGATCGATCCGTGCGCGCGGACTTTTTTGTTCTCGTCGTTCCTGATGAGCGACAGTGCGTCGTGAGGTGCCAGTAAGGGAGAAATCGCCGGAAGGAGTGGTAAGACACTGGCCGGACAAGGCGAAAAGCCACGAGGAGAATGAATGATGACGAAGACTGCCCAAAAATTCGCCGCTTTGACCTTAGCTCTCGCGCTCTCGGCGTCGGTGCTCGCGCCGACTCGCTCCGCTGACGCAGCCCCGACGGGCGATGAGATCATGAAGAAGGTCGCCTCTGCCCTGAAGCTTGCGGGGTCTGAAGCGGTGGTCGAGATGTCGATTGGCGCTGAGAAGCGGAAGTTGTCCATGGCGACCAAGCTCTTCGACGGTGGAAAGACCGAGAAGCGCGTCTACCGCTTCCTGGATCCACCGGAGATCAAGGGGACGGGCGTTTTGGTGTTCGATCACGAGAGTGGCGCCGATGACGTTTGGGTCTTCTTGCCCGCCATGAGGAAGACGCGGCGCGTCGTCAGCTCCGACCGAGGTAAGAGCTTCATGGGGAGCGAGTTTTCGTACGCGGATCTGACGATTCCTGAGCTCACCGCCTACACCTACACCCTCGTGAAGGAGGAGGCGGCGGGTGGCGAGGCCTGTTACGTGGTCGACGTGGTGCCGAAGAACGCTACGGCTGCGAAAGAGGAAGGTTACTCCAAGAAGACCTATTGGATCAGCAAGGCTACGAACACCGTCCGCAAGGGACACTTCTTCGATACTTCGGGCAAGCATATCAAGACGCTCACCAGCGAAGACGTGAAGCTCGTTGATCCTGCGAGCAAGCGCTATCGGCCGATGAAGATGATCATGGAGAATCTTCAGAACGGTCGAAAGTCCGTGTTCAAGATCGAACAGATCTCGTTCGCTCCGAACACGAAGGACGAGTACTTCACGACCGCGTTCATCGAACGCACCTGACGTCGAGTGCTCTCCGAGCCCTGAGGAACAGGCGCCGCACCCTAGGGTTCGGCGCCTGTTTCGTTTTTCTCATTCAACCGCACGTCGCGGGCGAAACGACAGCCGTCGAGACCGAGCGCATAGCGGAACCGAACTTTCTCGCTGATCCAGTTTGGATCGACTTCGCGCCGCGCCCGAAGGAGGACGCGATGGTCGCGCAGGTCCGCGACGACGAGGCGTATGAAATGGCGCGAAGCGCCGTCCACTTCGCTGGCAACGCCGGGGTCCTTCGGCTCGTCGAGGGCCAGGATCAGAGTACTTGCCCGGAGCGCGGGCGTGAGCCGGGGCAGGCGAGCTTCTCGCACACTGCTCTCGAGTTGATTCAGGATACGGCGGCTCGTGGCGGCGTCGACCTGAGCCTCGAAGGCAGGGGCTAAATAGACGAGCGAGAGGAAGACACTCGAGACAGGGTGGACCGAAGAGAGCTCGGGTCGTGCGCCCGAATACACTTGCCTGACCCGACGCAGCAAACTCGACTCATCTCGCGTCTCGGGAGGGTCCAGAAAGCAATCGAGGAGCGCGTCCCGCCGTGACTCGAGGCTCTGCTGTTCGACCCGGCCTGCGCTCTGAGCGTCGGCGAGAGAGAGCCTGACGTAGAGGGCTGCTCTCGTCTCGCTCGGGGTCCACGTTTCGGGGGCCCCTTGCACGTCGCCCTGATACGAGTCGGCTTCGCGGGCGATGAGCGTCTGGATTCGCTCGCCGAGCTCGAGATCGTCGGGGGTGAGAGCTTGCTTCAGGGAGGAAAGCTGAGCCTTGAGCCCACGTCGAGCCGACTCCAGCTCTCGGACCTCTGCCTGGTAGGAAAGCAGGAGAAAGGCGGCGAGGGAGCCGATGCCGAGGAGGAGGGTCGCGCGAAACAGGGCTCTCAATCCTGGGCGTTCAGTGCGACCGCTTGTTGTTTGTCCGGATACGCTGCGCTGAATCCGAGCCCGGAGCTCCGGGTGCATCTTTTCGGTCGTGAGGAAGGTCGGCATGAGCTCGGGCCTCTAACGTGCAGTTTGTGCGACCTTCTTGCTGATGAGGCCGAGGAGCTGCTCACCCGTGACGCCGAGTCGCTCCGCCGCGCGGCCGGCCAAGGACGTGTGAGCAACGCCGCTTCTGAATTGGTAGGTGGGATCTTGGTTCGGTCCGAGCTCGACCTGAAGGAACCTCAGAGATTCGACCTTTCGCTCGCGTTCGAGTCGCGCAGCAAAGGCGAGGAAGTGCGTCGTGATGAAGGCTTGGGGCCGGAGCAGCGTCAACATCTCAATCACGAGCTCGAAGATTTCTTCGCCTTCGGAAGGGTTGGTGCCAGAGCAGAGCTCGTCGAGGACGACCATCGCACCCGGAGGCAAGCGCTCGAAGAGGGCGCGGATGCGCATGAGCTCTACGCCGAGGCGCCCTTCCGTTTGGTCAGCGCGCGTCTCCTGGATGAGCGAGACAACCAAACCCGGTGTGATGGCCAAGGTCGCGGCTCGTGCGGGTACGAAGAGCCCTGATTGTCCGAGGAGCTGACAGAGCGCGAGCGACTGCAGGAGCCGTGTCTTGCCGCCGGAATTCGGTCCGGTGACCAGAAGGATCGCGTCGTGTCGATCGAGGGCAATTGAGCAGGGGATAGGACGAATGCCCGCGCCCAGAAGGAGCGGATTGAACAAGTCCGTCACGGTGCGCGGCGAGCCTGGCTCTGCGAAATCGGGGAGCGAGACGGCGAGACCTGCCGCCGAGGCGCGCTCGGCGAAGCCGAGCGCCCCGAGATAAAACTCGAGGTCACCGACCAGTTGAACGAGCGGAACGAACTCATAGCGCACGCCCTCGAAGACGGCGTCCAACATTCGAGCCATGACCTCTCCTTCCGAGAATCGGTAGCCGCGGAACAATAGCTCGAAACGAGACATCCAGCGGCGGAGCGGCGAAGCTACGAAGACATTGTCTCGGTTCTCTGTGACGCCTTCGATCTGCAGGCGAGTGATTCGCCCGTCAGAACCGACGTCGACCTTGAGTCGGAGGGTCGCCAGGTGTCCTTCGTAAGCAAGAAGCTCGCGAAGCGCCCGAAAGCCTTCACTTTCGGCGACGCGCACACCGAAGGCGTGGAGCCTTTGGAGGGCTGTCTCTGAAGTTGAAAACTCGGTGGCGAAGAGCTCGATCACCTCCGCAAAGGTCGACAGGATCTCGATCTGACGGCGGTTAGGGTTGGTGCGGTCGCCGCCGCTCTCGAGGAGGGCCTGCAGTTGGGCGAGGTGTTCGTAGACCCGCTGGAGCGCGCTTCGAAGGAGCGGCTTTTGAGTGAGCTCACTCGTGATCCCCCGGCGCAACTCCAGAGAACGAAGGTCGACGGGCGGATGGGAGAGGAGTCGGACCAGCCAGGGTACGTTGGGACTTTGGAGTCGATCGCCCACGCGAATTGGAAAAGCTGAGCGAACAAAGTCCTTCAGGAACAGGTCTTCGACGAAGCCGTCCGGCTGAAAAGACGAGGCCGGAATCTTGCTTTGGGCCAGAGCGTCACCGAATAGGCCCACCGACGCGCTCCCCGCAAAAGCGAACACGATGGCCGCGTCGGTGACTGCCCCATTGATGCGAAGGGCCGGCTCGAACTCTAAGAGGTCGAGCGGCCAGATCTGACCACCCATTGAAGGCGATCAGACACAAACGCCACCGGAAAGTTCCCCGGTGGCGCGCAAATTCTCGTTTTTCTGCGAGACGTCGACAAAAGCGGGACGCTTGGAGCCTCCCTCGCCGAGCGTCGCTTCTCTCCGGCTTACTCGCCGGAATTTGCCGCGAGCGGCAGAGGCGGCAGGAAGGTCTCGTAGAGGAAGTGACAATCCCTTCGGATCTGCTCCTCGGTCAGCCCGTACTTCGAGAGGTCATACTTGTGCTCGGACTTATAAGCGCGCTGCTTCGCGCCGATTTTTTGGACCTGGGCGGCGAGCTCGGGCGTCAGCGGATGTCCAAGGAAGGCGCACATTTCCGAGACGACATTCTCGAACTCCGCCATCATGCGATCGTAACGCACGAAGTAGACGCGGCTCCGATCGATCCGACCGTTGACCCAGTCGTCGTGGAATCGCTCGAGGATCTTCACCTGGCCGTTGTAGAGGCGGCGGAGGAAGCGATCGCGCTCTTCTTGAGGCTTCTTCCAGAAGCCGAAGGCCTTATCGAGCGGGCCCGTGACAAGGCTCATGGTGCTCGGAATCGTGTCGAGGGGATCACGCACCATGTACAGGATGCGAGCTTCGGGGAAGCGCTTCAAAAACTGGGGCAGGCGGGTCGACAAGGTAAAAAGCTTGGCGATGTTTCGCTCGGCGTTGTGCTTGACCAGGCTGCGCGTCCAAAGCGCCTCGAGCCAATCAAAATCTCGCGACGAGGTGTCGCGAATCCGCGGATCGAACTGGTCCAGGAGCTCCTCGTCGTCAAAAGCGAGGAAGAACCCATAAAGGAAGAAGCCGTCGAGGTAACGGAAGAGAAGCGCAACATCGTCGGTCTCCACTGACCCGAGGCTCGTCTCGTGGACGGCGCTCGAATGGAACTGAGCGGGGTTCAGCTTCTCGAGGCGCGGCAAGAGCGGCTTCAGGATGGCCTGTAGGATCAGGGAGGGATAGAGCATCAAGAAGAGCTCCATGCCCGCTCCAAAGCCGGCGTCCGAGAGGAAACGCTGGAGGAAGGTCGTACCTGTGCGCGGATTTCCCACAATGACGATGGGATTTTTCGCTTTTACGCGCCGGAGTGCAGGGAAGAAAAGGCGGTCGAGCGCCATAGAGGCCGCGACGAGCAGGCGAATGAACCCGAAGAGAAACGCGAAGATGAACGGTTTGACGCGGAGACCGTGGGCGTGACGAAGAACACCGAAGACGCGAAGAAGGCGCTGAAACGTCGTATTCATGGGACTCTTGCAGGGGGCACGCAGTGGACGACGGTCCACTTCCAGCGCTCTGTACCCGCACGGGGGGCAGCTCCGTCGAGAAATCTCTCATCTCTGACGAGATCGACAGTAGAGGTTCGTCTCCGGTGAATATTTTTATCTTGTTGGCAGGAGAGGTGGGCGATGAGCAAATTTGAACGAATCGAAATGGTAACCGAACAGAGGGTCCATCTTGCGACCGAAAAGAAGGACGTATTTCGTTTGGCGGAGCCGTTTTCGCGTGGTTTGATTCACGGCATGAACGCTTTCCGAACTTTCGGCGTACGCGCAGCTTCTTGGTCGTCTCGGGGGATGCTTCGCACTCTCGCGATCGTCTTGCTTGTCGCGGCGACGGCTCTCGCGGGCGATGTTCCTTCGCTCAGCGAACCGGGACTCGGCTCTGGGCCCTTCTCGAGCATGCACATGATGCTCGAGAAGACGATTCTCAAGGTCGACGTCGCCACCATCGATGTGAAGGTGGGCCCTTCGACTCAAGAGAAATTCAAGCAGATCCTTGGCGGAAAGCCTTATAGCGCCGCCGCTGAGGCCGAGTTAGCGAAGGCGGCCATGGATGCGGACCGCGCCGTCATCCAGCTCAAGTTCGTGCGCGATGTGACCCTGAAGCAGTGGATCGACGGCGTCCGAGAGAGCCTCGAGGCTGCGGAAAAGGCGGGCCTCTTGTCAGCGTCCGTGCGGAAGCAGGTCAGCGAAGGGTTGCCTGTTTGGTTCAAGCCTGTCGAGTCTCGCGGCTACAAGAACGGCGATCGAGTGCTCTATCGCATCGAGCCCAATCAGATCAGAACTGTCGCCGTGACGCGCGAGGGTCAGGTGCTCGTCGATCGCGTCGATCAAGGCGCGGACAAGCGGCGCATCGTCCTCACGTCCTACTTTGCTCCGGGGACCGACTATCGTCAGCTGCTCTTGTCCTCGCTCAAATGAGTTCTTTGCTCGCCTGAGTAGGGAGAGACGAAAATGAGAAAAGGGAGAGGCGAGCGCCTCTCCCTTTCTGCTTTGTCTGCGACCCGAGCGATGGGTCGAGCGCGGCCTCTCGGGCCCCCGCGGGCCCTTAGAGCCAGCCCTTTTCCTTGAGGAAATCGAGGATTTTCTGGCCGCTCTGGTCGACGCTCTCTTCCATCGTCTTAATGTGAACGTGAGGCGCGGTGGGCGGCTCGTAGGGATCGTCATAGCCGGTGAAGTTCTTGATTTGGCCGGCCTTGGCCTGAGCCCACATTCCCTTCACATCCCGCTGAGCGCAGACTTCGGCAGGAGTATCGACGAAGACCTCGACGAAGTTGGTGACGGTGTTTCGGAGCTCGTCGCGGATGTCTCGATAGGGGCTGACCACCGCGCATACGACAGCCGTGCCGTTTCGGGCCAGGAGGTTCGCGACAAATCCGACGCGCCGGACGTTCGTATCGCGGTCCTCTTTGTCGAAGCTCAGGCCTTTCGTCAGGTTGGTTCGGACGATGTCGCCATCGAGGATTTCGACGTTCCTACCGGTGCCGCGGATGGCGGGCAGGAGCCAGTTCGAGATCGTCGACTTGCCGGAACAAGGGAGACCTGTGAGCCACACGACGAAGCCGGGACGACCGGAGGAGACGTTTTCCATGGGCGCTTTTCTTCCCTCGGGAACGCCCTCGATTCAAGCCAATCTTTTCGCGCTCGGCAGAGGAAATGGGAGAGGGTGAGGACAGATCCTTCCTCACTGAATCCAAATTTCTAGCCGGGCGACCCTTCCGATTCATCCCCTGGCCACTCACTTGCGCCCGAACCCCCTCCCGAGCCCATGATCGCGGTGAGGAAGCGGCCGAGGGCGAGAGCGACCGTCTCGAAGGCAGGGTGGATGCCCCGGACGCGGATCGAGATCCACAGCTCGCCCGGCTCCCCCACCACGTCCCCGAGGACAACTTCGAGCTTCGACTCCTCGGAGAGGGAACGAAGCAAGGTCGGTAGCATCGGCGCGAAGGCGATGGCGTGGCCGGAGCCTGCCATCTTGCGCAGAAGATGAGCGTTTTGGGTCACTAGGATGGGGCGAATCGGGATCGTGCCGCCTGCAAGAAGCGGCAAGGTTTTCCCATCCTTTTCAGGAACGCCGGAGACGACGATGGGGTGACTAGTGAGGTCATCGGTCGACTGGATCCGAGCGTGAGAGGAAAGGTAATCCGACGAGGCGAGGAGCTTCTTGTCGAGAGCCGCGACGCGACGGGCTTTGAACTCAGGACTCGGCGTCACGGGGCCCGTGTGCAAGGAAAGCCAGGCGTCGGTGTCAGAGGTGAACTGACCGCTCGTATAACGAACTTCGAAACGGAGAAGCGGCGCCGCGCGGCGTAGCGTCGAATAGAGCGCCTGCTCGAAGGCTGGCGGCATGCCGACGGGGATCTCGAGCGGAATGAGAGGGGTCTCCCCACTCAGAGTCTTGGCCGCGTCCCAAATTGTGTTCACCTCACGGAGCACGCGCCGGCCTCGCTCTGCGAGCCGCTCGCCTGCGCGCGTGAGCACGACACCACCGCTCACCCGGTTGATGAGAGGGGTGCCGATGCTCGCCTCCAGGGATTCGACCTGGCGATGGAGCGCGCCGCGGGCGAAGTCGAGCGACTTTGCCGCAGCCACCTGAGAGCCCTGTTCCACCACGGCCAGGAACGCGCGGAGGTCATCGAGCGCCATGAGATCAACTTAAATCAAGGCAATTGTCCCGTCGAGCGGCGCGCCCTTGGCCCCGAGGAGGCTCCTTGTGCTCATGGATCCGCGATATTGGGCCTCTTTTCCGGCCCCATGGAGGCCCCCTCGGAGTTGCGTCGCCAGCATAAATTGGCGACGCTTGGGGGACCGTAGGGCGAGGGCAGGTGCCTTCGCAGCGCGCCGATGCAGCAAACAAGGACTCCCCCTCCGCTTGGGCCAGGCAGCCTGGTCAATGACCGATATGAGATTCGCCAAAGCCTCGGGAAGGGGGGCATGGGTGAGGTATTCCTCGCTTACGATCGGAGCACCCAGGAGCCGGTTGCGCTCAAGGTCGTCCGCGAAGAATCTCGTATGCCCGGTGATGACGAGGCACTTCGTCAAGAGCTGCTGCTCGCGCGCTCCATCAGTCACCCGAACGTTTGCCGTGTTCACGATCTAGCGCCCAGTCCCTGGGGGCCGATTTTGGTGATGGAGCACATCAACGGCCAAACGCTGCACACGCACATCCGTCGTCGCAAAGCACAAGGGGGTTATACCGCCGACGAGTTTCGCAAGATCGCGAGTGAAGTGACCGCGGGGCTCGCCGCGATCCACGCGCAGGGCCTCGTGCACGGGGATTTGAAACCGGGCAACGTGATGGTCACCAAAGATCGAGCGATCATCCTCGACTTCGGCTTTGCTCAAGAGAGGGCTCGTCTCGGCGCTCGGCGCCCTGGTGCGCCCCCCGACGGCGGCACGCCGAACTACATGGCGCCCGAGCGGTTGAAGAGCGGCGGCGCGAGCCCAGAAGACGATATTTACGCGCTTGGTCTCACGCTCTGGGAGATGTGGACCTGCCGTGTTCCCGAGCCCGGCTACAAGCCCCGGGCCAAGCCGATGCGGACGCAGATCATGTTCGACGTTCCCGCTTCGCTCTCTGTCGACGAGGTCAAGCAGGTCTTTCGTTGTCTCGCGGACGATCCGGAGATGCGTCCAGAAGCGCGCCGCATGCGCTTCTTCAATCCTGTTCAGCTCACCACGAGCCAACTGCAGATCCCGAAAGAGAGGATCGCGCCCGGAGCTCCGCTCGGTCGGTCCTACACTGAGACCTTTCATCCAGGCGCGCAGGCTCTCCTCGTCACCTTTTGCACGAACGCAACCGACGCGCCGGGACTTTTGATTCCTCTGAATCAACCGACGGTCACCGTCGGTCGTCGCGCCGATCAAGACGTCGTCTTGCCGGAGGCGACGGTCTCCGGACATCACGCGGTAATGCGCTGGCAAGCGGGCACCTGGCTCGTCGAGGACGTCGGCAGCACCAACGGCAGTTTCGCCGACCACAGCTACGAGCGAAAGAAGAGGCTGAGCCTCTTGCACGGTGCGGAAGCGCAGCTGGGTGAATGTCGCGTCAAACTGGTCAGTTTCGCCAATGGCAGCGCGCAACACGAGCGGGCCAAGCTCTACCTTGCGCGGCATGACGGGTTGACCGGCCTTCTGCAACGGGAGCCCTTCTTGCGCGCGCTGGCCGAAGAGGTGGCGTTCGCGAAGTGGACCGGCTCGAGCGTCTCCCTGGCGCGCTACAAGATCCGTGGGCCGACGCGCTCGGACTCCGAGCGCCCGACCATCTTGGAGATGCTCGCGTTGCGTCGAGTGGCGACGCGGATCGTCGAGCTCACTGAGATGATGATGATTGCGATGATCCCGGCGGTCGCTGGTCGCACCGGTCACCTGAAGTTTGCGATCGGGATGATGGGCCCCGGGATCGACGAAGCGCGCGCCATCGTGGAACAAGTCGTCGCCCAGGTGCAGGGCTTGATGCCCGATACCCTCGATCTCGATGCTTCCGTGGTCCGCGGCGATCCTGAGCATCCCGTCGAACAATTGCTCGATTTCTGATGAAATTTCCGCACCGTCTGCCGTCTGCGCCGCCGAGTGAGCCGGCTCTCCGTCGTCTGGGAGTCCGGTCTTCGGCCCAGCTCGACAAGCCGATTCGCGCCCAGGTCATCTTTGGCATCGCGCTCGGTCTCGTGGTGATCGCGCTCCCTCTTTACTTCTTCCGGCGTCCTGAGCCCGTCCAAGGACCGGAGTCAGAGGTGGCTCCTTTGGGCTTTGCTCCCGTCGTTCCGAGCTCTTCCAGCGAAAAGAAGGAAGACGGGCGCGTTCGGCTGGGAGAGGTCGAACGGGTGCGCTGTGGTGCGAGCCCGAACGCCGTCGGCGGCTCTGGGCGCCTCTGCGATCCTTTGCCCTTCTTTGAGAAGGCGCTCGCCAACTCCATCTTGAGCTCGATCGATTGTGCGCCGAGGACCGGCGAAGCTGGCACGCTCAATTACGTGCTCAAGATCGACTTCGCGCAAAAACAGACCCACGTCTTTCCGGGGGCGAGCGGAAAATGGCGGGGGCCACAAGCCCGCCACGCCACCAAATGTGTCAAACAAGGCTTGGCGGCGCCGGAGTGGGACAAGATCGAGCACCAGTTCCGCTATTATGAGATAGCGATTCTGGCGACCTACGCGCCGCCGGCTCCGACCGACGCGCCCCTCTTCGAGTGAGCGTTATTCAGAGCAATCGCTCTCAGGAAGCGAAAGGCGGCCCGTCAGGTGAACCTGGGAGGCCAGAGCGCGCAGCTTCTCGGCGCGCTTTTCCGGGGGCAGACGTTGTCGGAGCTCCGCCATGCGCTCGACGAATTCCGAGAGACGCGCTTCTTCAAAGAGCCGAGTGAGCTCCCGCCGGAGGGCCGCTACGAGAGCGGGAGCGCGGCCGCTCGAGCTGAACCCGACGCGCAGAGCTCCGGCGCGGGCGAGGGCGACGTGAGCGAAGCTGTTCCACTTCGGCTGGTCAATCGCACAGAAGAAGACGCGGCGCGCACTCGCAGCCCGTCCTAGGCGCTCGGCCCACTGTGCGTTTTGATCGGCGAGCACCACAAGCCACATGCCGTCCAGGTCAACCTCGGAAGGCTCGCGTTCGACGAGTGAGACATTGTTCTCAGCGGCCCAGTTTTGGAGCACGGCTTCGGGGGCCGGGGCGACCAGCGAAACGCTCGCTCCTGCTTCCTTGAGCGCGCTCGCGCGCGCGATCGCCTCTTCTCCCGAGCCGACGACGAGCACGGGTTTTCCGCTGAGGTCGAGGGCGAGCAGGAAGGGCGACGGCTGGATCATGTGACGGTGCGACCGGTGGCGCTGAGCAAAGTGTGGAGGCGACGACCGTGGGCCGGGGTGAGGTCTCCTTCGCTGAGCCGATAACCCCAATTGCCCTGAGCGATGCCGGGGATATTCATGCGATCCTCACTGCCGAGACCGAGCAGATCTTGGACCGGGATGATCGCGGTGTTGGCGGGAGAGGCGAACAGAATGCGCACAAGCGCTTCCGCTGCCGCGACGGGCTCATTGGTGCCAGTCCAGGCTGTCAGGCGCTCGAGCTCGATCGCGGCGGCTTGTGCGGACTCGTCGGCCGCTCCGGCTCGCCTCGTGAGGTTGAGCACGTAACCAGCGGTCGTGTCGTTGTCGTGAGTTCCCGTATAGACGACGGAGCGAGCCGGATGACGGTAAGGCAGGTAGGCTTCGGCGCCCGGCGAGAACGCAAACTGCAAGATCTTCATGCCCGGCAAGCCGAGCGAGTCTCGGAGCAGCTCTACGTCAGGGGTGATGATCCCGAGGTCTTCGGCCACAAAAGGCAGAGCTCCGAGCTCTGCTTCGGCGCGCTGGAAGAAGTCGTAGCCAGGCACGGCGACGTAACGACCATTTTTGGCCGTCGTCTCGCTGACTGACACTTCCCAGTAGCGGCTGAAGGCGATGAAGTGGTCCAGGCGAATGACATCGAAGCGCCTGAGTTCGCGGCGCAGGCGATCGATCCACCAGCCGTAGCCGTCGCGTTGCATCACGTCCCAGCGATAGAGAGGATTACCCCAGAGCTGCCCGTCCTCGCTGAAGTAGTCGGGAGGCACGCCGGCTTGTACGGTGCGCTGGCCAGCCTCGTCGAGGAAGAACATGTGTTGGTTCGCCCACACGTCGACCGAATCGTGGGCCACGAACATCGGAATATCGCCCATGAGGCGGATGCCGCGCTCGGACGCGTATTGCTTCAAGGTGGCCCACTGTCGGTCGAAGCAATATTGCTCGAAGACTCGGTAGAGGACCTCGTCTTCGAGCTCCCTGTGGGCCTGCGAGAGGGCCTCTGGCTCGCGCCTTCGAAGAGCTGGCTCGAAGGTAAACCAGGGGGCGCCTTGGTATTTGTTCTTGAGCGCCAAGAAGAGCGCAAAGTCCCAAAGCCAGGACTTCTCTCGTTCGACGAAATCATGATAGCTCGGCCCGAGCTCACGCCCTTTGTCACTGAGGCGGGAAAATGCCCTCCGCATCCACTCACTGCGAAGACGGAGGCCTTCCGTGAGGTCCGCGTGCCTCGGTCCCTCCAGGGAGGTCTTGTTTCTCGAACTGCAAAACGTGCGCAGTTCGGAGGCATCCAAGAGCCCCTCGTCGGCGAGGAGCTCAAGACTCACGAGATGAGGCGCACCGGCGAAGGCGCTACAGGAGTCGTAGGGAGAATCTCCACCCCCGATGGGATGAATCGGGAGCATTTGCCAGAAGGTGCAGCCCGAGTCCTTCAGAAAGTCGACGAAGCGGTAAGCGGCTGGTCCGAGATCTCCAGAGGCAAGGGGCCCGGGGAGAGAGGTGGGGTGAAGGAGAAGGCCGGCTGAACGCTCATCGAGGAGAGGGTGGGTCATGGACGTCGGTCGTGCGCACCAAAGGCGGAAGGAGATGGGGCCACGCTATCGGAATGTCGAACGTTCGTCCTGGGGCGCGCCCAGCCAGCTGAGCGAGCGCAGTTTTCGAGCGAGTCCTGCCAGGTCACCCGGTTCTCGTGAGAGCGAAATGGCGGCAGGGAGCCTCTAGCGGTGGGCGATTGCGCTCGCGCAGACTTTCCATATCGTTCGCCCTCCCGCCGTCGAAGGCGCCGGCGGGACCTGTTCGTTTGAGATGCCTCCGCTCACTCACTTCCCCGATCACTGTAAGACCACGTCGCTCGTTCGCGTTCGGTTCTGTGATACGGATATGATGGGTGTGGTCCATCACTCGAACTATATCAAATACTTTGAGCTGGCTCGGATCGAGTATCTTCGGAGGCGTGGGTTGAACTACGTCTCCTGGACGAACCTCGGTTTGCACTTGCCGGTGATCGGTCTTCAAGCCGACTATCGGAAGCCCGCCTACCTCGACGACCTCTTGCGTGTGGAGGCGCGTCTGTCCTTTTTGTCACGGGTTCGGGTCGGCTTTGATTACCAGGTCTTCCGGCCGTCGCTTGAGACTGATGAGGTGTCGCTCATCGCGACGGGCTCGACGATGCTCGCTTGCGTCGACAACAAGCACGCACCGGTGCGCATGTCCCGCGACGCGGAGCAGCTCTTGCTCTCGGCGGAGACGATCCCGGGCGAAGTTCACCTCTGAGAGTCAGCTGAAGGCAGCGGACGTCCCACGAACTTCGAGAGAAGTTTCACGTAGGCGGCTTGGTAATAGGTGGCCGGTTCGGTGAGGGACCAAGACATGTCAAAGTCGGCTTTGGGTTCCCAGCCGGTGTTGAAGTCGACGTAGGCCTTTTCGGGCGGCTGTTTCTGGAACAGGGAGACGCGGCAGACGTGGTCTTGTTCCGTCTGGCAGTAAGTCGGATTGGGCCCGCCAACGACGTAACCTGGTGCGGGGCCGAGCCTCGAGGTGAGGGCGCTGTCGTAGTCGGGATCGCCGTCTCTAAACCAGACGTGATAAATTTCATTCACCGAGCGCTCAGCGCCGTACGGGTACATGTTGGAAAGGTAAACGAGGCCCATCGCGTTCACCCCGTGGAACCAGTGCAAGAGGCCTGCGGTGCGCTCGATCGCGCGTTCCAGGTCTTCGCCGCTCACGAGCCCGTACTGCACCAAGTCCCACACTGTGTTTCCGTGGTTGGCGCGGGCTTGATTGCTTCCCCAGTGATAGGAGTCGCGCCGCATGTACGAGCGGTACAGGCTCTTCTCGGGGTCAAACACGTAGATGTCCGACTTTGACTGCTCCCGCTTCTTGTTCAAGATGGCCTGAGCGAGGGCGGTCGAGGCGTTCTTCGGGTGGGTCGCGAAGTACAAAAGTGCATCGCCGACAGGGGCGTCGTAGATGCTCCAGCGGTCCTCGGTGAACGGGCGTGACTTCTGCCAGTTCTTCTCGACGAACTCGAAGAACTCTGGCTCGTTCGTCAGGGCGTAGAGGTACACGGCCGCGCTGACTGCGCGCAGCTCTTGCTCCGCGAGGGAAACGTCCGCGTCGCCGGCGTGGATCGTTCCATCGTCGCAGTTTTCGGACTTTGGATTCTTTTGGTAGTGCGAAAAAGCGGCGAGAGCGCGCTTCTTGAGCTCTTCGGCGCGGGGCTCGAGTTTCGGCACGGAAGCGTAGACGAGCGCCGCTTGTGCGAAGACGCTGGCGACCGTGATGACCGCGGAGGAGCAGGACTCTGGATAATAATAGCGGGGGAAATCGGAGGCTTCTGGCTTCGGATCGCCGAAGGCGACATTGCCGACCTTGAGCAAGACGCCGCCTTTGAGGTCGTCTGCTTGCATGCGCTCGAGAAAGCGAATCTCGACGTCAACTTCATCGAGCAAGTCTGGGATACCGTTGCCCGACTCAGGGATGTTCAGATTATCTGTGAAAGCGTGAGGATTCTCGACGTAGGCGGTGAGCAGCTGGTGCATCACCGAGTACATGAACGTCGTGTACTTGTTCACGTCGCCGGCGTCCCAAAAGCCGCCGTGCAGATCGCGCTCGGTCTTCGGATCGTCGCGTTTACGCACGCTGCGCGCGGACTTGTCTTGCCCAGGGCCGACGTAGTCAGCGCCTTGGAGCCAGCACTTGTCACCCACACAGGCGAACGGCGCCACTTTGGCGAAGTTTGCTCGATTGAAGTAGAAGGCGCGGAGCGCCGCGGCGAGCACTTGGTCGTAGGCGGTGCCTTTGATGACGAACTCACCGCTCCGGAGGTGATTCTTTGGATCGTAGAGGTAGTACTTTCCGAGCTCGCGGAGCTCGCTGAAATCGAACCAAGAGCCGCGGTCGCCCGAGAGGATATCGAGAGCGCCCCCTTTCCAGACCTGGGGCTTGCCTTGGAAGACGACCTTGTCGTCTTGGGCCTGACGAACCTCGATCTCGGGGCCGGGCTCGTAGCTGTCCTTTGCGTTCCAGCCCTCGACGGGATCAACGAGCACTGCCACCTTCCGCATTTCGGGCCGATAACCGAACTGGTCGACAACGAGATAGCGACTGATCGGTGCTTTCCCGGGAGGCCCTTTCGCCACCGGCGCCTTCTTCTCGGGCACCTTTGCTGCGGCGGCCTCGTCCTCGACGCCCGTCTTCTCCCACTCACGCGCGGGAACGCAGAAGAGAATCGACAAAGGGACAGCACCCGCTGCGAGGCACGCGAGCAGGATCTTCCATTTCCGGTGAACCATAGGGGCGCAGTAGAATTTCTAGGCCGAAGCCCCGCTGGTTTCAACGTCGCCGAAGGCGGGGCGGGCTATTTCACGGGCCGTTTGCCGAGAAACCGGCGGCAAGAGCGCGTGACGAGGCCCCTGGTTGGCTGCTTTTTCTTGCGCGCACTGGGGAAGCCTCGACCCGGTCTTGCCCTCAGGGAGCAGCGCGCGATGCAGGGCTCGAGCTCGGGAGGCTCTCCACGCGCTTTTTCAGCGCAGCGTTCATGAGCGTGAGGGCTCGAGCTGCGCGTGTCATCGTGTTGGGCGCGACGCGGAGCAGGAGTCCCTCGAAGTTCTGGCCGTGAACCACCCGCGTCCGGCCCTCTTCCAAGGGAACGATCTCGGCGAAATGTTCTCCTTGGAGGAGCCAGCTGGCTCCGAGGCTCCCGACCAGGCGCAGCCTCTCTCGAGGCTCTGAGGTGACGACCTGGGCTCGCACGCGGCGGTCGCTGCCTTCCGGCAACGTGAAGTGAACCTGGACAGATGATCCTTCCGTGAGAGGCCCCTGGATGCGGGTGATGAAAGGGTTCCACTCATGGAGGCGCAAGGTGTCGGTGAGTGCACGCCAAACGCTTTCCGGCGAGGCCGCGACTTCAATCTCCGCTCGGAGCTGCATTGCGGAGACGATAACTCATCTTCATCGTCCCCACAGCGCGCAGGAGAAATGCCGCCCGCGCCAAAAGATCACAGGACCACTAGAGAGCTCACCATCGCGAGCTTTCTCAGTTGAGCTCCACTCGAGTGGGGTGGGCGCGCGGAGAGAGCAGCGAGAGGGCGCGGGCAAGAGCGGCCTCTCCGGTTCGGGGGGGCTCGCTGGCGAAGGCCCTGTCGAGCGGGAAGGTCTCCACCTGCACGGGGATGTCGAGCTTTTCGAGGAGCTCTCTCGGAACCGAGCCGAGCGGCTTTTTGGTGTCGCCCGTGCCCCGCGCCCCGACTAAGACCATGTCCGCTTGATAGCGCCGCGCGAAGTCGGCGAGCGAGGCGGCAGGGCGTCCCGCGCAGATATGGGGGATGATCCGGGCGAAGCGACCGAGGCGCTTTGACCCTGCCGCGAGGCCAAGGACTGTGAGGCGGAGCATCTCGCTCGCTGACCATTCAGGGAGACGCACCCCGTCCGGGAGTACGACGAGGTCATCCTCGTCCTCGACGACTGTCACGACGTGCACCAAGGAGAATTGTGTGAACTCAGTGAGGCGAAGGGCTCGGAAGAGCGCAAGCTCGCTCAGCGGTGACCCATCGAAGCCGACGACGAGGTAGCGGAGCGGGACCATCGATCAAATCTGAAGCATATGTTGTGCCAGGCGCTGAAGAAGCTTCGGATCGGGAGGCAGGTCTCCGCGAGGCCCCCGGGCGCAGGTCCTCACCGGCGAGGAGCGCGCGTGTAAGTCCCGCGTTACGCTTTCCTTTTTTCGCCATGGGCTGAGACGAGAGCTCGGTGTGCCTTTCCGGATTTCGGCCCGCGCTCCTTCCGTCTTGTTCAGTTGTAGGAGGAGCGACGCAAGGACTCGTGACCGGACAAGCGTCCGCGTTTTGGGTGGGGTCCCGGCCGAGCAGGGGAGGACGGATCCGCTCTGCTCGGCTAAGCTTTGTGCCCGAAAGCTTCTCTCTTTGAACTCAGAAAAAACGGATGATCGACAGTCACGCACATTTGGATGACCCGCGCTGTGAATCAGCGCTCGCTGCGCGTCTCGAAGCTGAGCGAGCCCAAGGAATCAGCGGTTGGGTTGTGCCCGGGGTGGACCTCGGCACGCTCGACAACCGCATGGCGCTGCTCACGCAGCTGGGAGCGGCTGGACTCTACGGGATGGTGCGGTTTGCCGTCGGAGTGCACCCCTACTTTGCGGCGAGCACGCTTCGGACCCTGGGCGGGCCCGACGCAGTCGAGGACCTGCTCGCCGAGTCGGCGGAAGAACTCGAGGCAGTTGCGATCGGAGAGACCGGCTTCGACAAGAGCAAACCCGAATACTCCTCGGCGCTCGAAGACCAAACAAAAGTATTCGAGCTCCAGGTGCGCGTCGCCAATCGGCTCCGGCTGCCGATCATAGTGCACCTCGTCCGCGCAGAGGGAGAGCTGCTCGGAGCGCTCAAGACCAATCCTGTCGAGTACGGAGGGGTCGTTCACGGCTTCTCGGGCGGTCCTGAATCCGCCGAGCAGCTCCTCAAGCGCGATCTCTACCTCGGGTTTGGGATGTCGCTCCTCAAGCGAGCGAGCCATCCCGACTCCCCCCTGGCGCGCGCCGCTGCCCGAGTTCCTCTCGATCGAATTTTGGTCGAAACGGACGCTCCGGACCAAACCGAGGACCTCCGAGGGGTGGTTCAGGTCGTGAAGCGACTCGCCGAAATCAGGGGTGATCACCCTGAGGATCTGGCCGCCGCGATCCGCCAGAACACGGAAACTCTCTTCCAGTGCTCGTTCCAGCCTTGATCCGCCCCCGGTCTTTGTTCATGAAAGGCGCCGCATGAAGCCCCTTCCGATGACCCTGGACGGCGTGACCCGATCGGACCTCCTCGCTCCGGGGGAGACGGCGAGCCCTGAGAGCACGGAGGACGAGGGCGGTTATCGACTCGAACGTCGCTTCGATCGGTCGGCGCGTCTCTTCTCCGAAGCCGGTATGGCCCGGCTCTCGGGGGCTCATGTGCTCGTCGTGGGGGTGGGCGGCGTGGGCTCTTTCGCGGCGGAGGCTCTAGCGAGGAGCGGCGTTGGCGCGCTGACCCTCGTCGACTTCGACACGGTTTGCATCACGAACTCGAACCGTCAGCTCCACGCGATGCGCGGCACGATCGGTCGCATGAAGGTCGACGTCATGGCTGAGCGGCTGCGGTTGATCCACCCGACCGCCAAGATTCGGCCGATGCAGGAGATCTACGGACGCGCGAGCTCGGAGGCGATCCTCTCTGAGAAGTACGACTACGTGATCGACGCGATCGACGCGATCAGCGCGAAGATCCATCTCATCGCCACCTGTATCGAGCGAAAGATTCCGCTGGTTTCTGTGATGGGCGCGGCGGCGCGTATGGATCCGACCCTCGTGCGAGTGGCCGATCTGATGGAGACCTATAACGATCCGCTCGCTGCCATGGTGCGCAAGCGTCTCCGGCAGGAGTACGGCCTCACAAGGGAGAAGGGTGAGCTCGTCGGGGTACCGACGGTCTTCAGCATCGAACCTCCGACGCCGCCGAGCGTCCCGAGCTACGACCATGGCTCCGGCTTCCGCTGCGTCTGCCCGGGGGGCAAAGAAGGTCGCGCCGATTGCGATCACAGACAGCGCATCGACGGGACAGCCTCCTTCGTCACCGGCACCTTCGGCCTCACCGCCGCGAGTGTTGTGGTCCGGAAGTTGATCGACGAGGAGTTCCGCGCAGCGGAGCGCATGACAGGGTCGACGATTCGCAGCGAAAAAGACGCGCAAGCGAAGGAGCGCCGCCTCTCGCGCGCGCTGGACTCGAGTGCATCCGAGAGGACCGCCGGGGCCGAGAGCGTTTCGCCCTAAGAGGACCGTCCGCTTAGAACCGGCCGCGCACGCTGAACCACGCGAGGTCCGGTGCGGCTGTGGTGCCGATTTCGAGCTCGCCCCTCGGCCAGAGGAGCTGGGACAGGAGGGCCCCCGTGAGGCCGGCTCCCGCGCCGATCGCTCCCGCGATGAACAGTGTGTTGCCGAGCTGATGCCGATCGCCGGCGGCAGCAAGCCCCGCGCAACCAGGGTGTCCCTCGCCCCGCGGGCCACAAGGGCTCGCTCCAGTCGTCTCGTCGCGGATCGTGGAGGCTAAGGCCTTGGACTCGTCAGCGGCGTCCGCCCGCAGGAGGAATCCACCGAGCCCTACGCCGACACCTGCTGCGGCGAGGCCAACGCTCGACCAAAAGACGATAGGCTGCAAGTTAGGTTCTGCGGAGCTTGGCTCAGCAGCGGGGGTCACCGCGGGTTTTTCGGAGATGACGGGCGAAGGAGTGAGGTCACGTAAGGAGATCCGTTTCTGTTCGCTGGGAGCGATCGAGAGTGAACGTTCGATGGCGGGTGCGTCCCCGCGCACCACTCGCAGGATGTGGTGTCCGGGATTGATGCGGAGGGGCTCGTCTGTGAAAGCGACACTTCCGTCGAGTTGGACGATGTCGCCCGGTTGCGCGTCGACGAGGATCAGGGAAGGCAGGGCCCGATTGATGCGTTCTTGAGCCTCGGGGAGGAGCTCGCGGACGTCATTGGCCTCGAACTCTGAGAGCAGCTCTGCGGCCCGATCGTACTCTCGCTTGGCTTCGAGGAGCTCGGTGAGCTGTTCGAGGCAATAAGCGATGTAATACCGGAGGCCTGGCGTGTCTTTGACCTGAGCCGCCATGCGGAATTTCTCGACTGCCTCGCGGTAGCGCCCTTCGTCCATGTGCAAGCGGCCTTCGGCGAAGGCTTTGCGGGCCTCTTCGATGAGCGGATTCTCGGCGGCGGCGCGCGCATCGGAAGCGGAACGCGTCTCAGCGAAGGACGCACTCGTCAAGAGAAGGGTCGCGAAGAAGAGGCTCGGTCTGATGGGCATCATCGATAGGGGCTCCGGGGGCAGGTGCCGACCTTGCCCTGTCGGCCGGTCGAACCCTCGCGTTGACCACTTTTTCGACCGACCGAGCCACTTTCGCAACCGATCAGCCGCGGTCGCGCCCTTTGTGGAACTTGATGCCCGGAGCGCTGCGCTGAGCGTGGATTTTGGCGCGCGGCGGGGCGTCCGGGTGCGGCGGTCTGTCGTCTCGACGACGCGGTCCGCCGAAGCCGCCTGAGCTCGGGCGCGGGGCGGCGAAGGGACTGGAACGGGACGGTCCGGGGCGTCCGCGATCTGGAGCTGGGCCCTTCGGGCGCGGTTCCCCATGGAAGGGGCGCGGCGGCCGATCGGGGCGGAAGCCGGAGCGGGGCGGGCGACCGCGGTCGCGATCGCGAGGATGATGTCCATGGTGCTCGAGGGCTTGAACGACCTCTCGCGGCGGACACGGCGGGGCGACCTCGAGCAGCGAAAGGAGCGCCTTGATGACCAGCTCGGGTGAGCGATCCGCGAGGAGCTTCTGAACGAATTCCTCCGAGTCATCTCCCGGCGTCGCGATCTGTTCCGGAGCCACCTGCTTTTGGAGCTCTGCTTCGAGCGCGGCGTAGACCCGCCGCCTGCCGAGCTTCTGGTACGCCTTGATGATCTTGGAGGGAGCCGGGACCGGTCCGAACGTTGCCTTGATCTTGGCGTCGTTCAGCAAGCGCTCGATGCGGCGACGAGCCTGCGGAGGCAAGAGCAGGACGCTGGTTCCCTTTTGGCCGGCGCGGCCGGTGCGTCCGCTTCGATGGGTCATCGTGTCGGCGTCGCTCGGCGGATCGTAGTGAACGACGAGGGAGACGCCCTGGACGTCGAGACCGCGGGCCGCGACATCGGTGGCGACAATGGTCGTGATCTGGCCTGTCCGGAAAGCCTTGAGCGTGCGGGTCCGCTGGGCTTGGGGAAGGTCACCGCTCATAGGTTCCGCGCGGATGCCTTCGCGCACCAGCTTCTCCGCGACCTCGAGCGTGTCGGCGCGCGTGCGCGTGAAGACGAGCGTTCGGCCGATTTCTTCCTCGGGCTTCGCAGCGGCGAGTAAGAGGATGTTCACGAGCGCGTCGAAGCGGTGGCGCATGTCGACGACGTGGGCGATGTGCTCGATATCCTGGTTGGCTTGTCCGAGCGGCGTTCCCTCGATGCGCAGAGGGTTCGACTGGTACTTGGACGCCATGCGCTCGACCTCACCTGAGAATGTCGCGGAGACGAGATGCGTGCGGAGGCGATGCGGAATCTTCTCCAAGATTCCTTCGAGCTCGTCGCGGAAACCCATGTCGAGCATCTGATCGGCTTCATCGAGGACGACAGTCGTGGTCTTGGAGCCGTCGAATGCGCCAGCGGAGAGGTGGTCGAGCAAGCGTCCCGGCGTGCCGACGATGACGCGCGGGCCGTTGGCGAGGCGCTTGCGCTCGAGGCCGAGGCTGGTTCCTCCTGTCACCACGTCGACGCTAGCGTCCGGGATCTCTGCGAGCAGCCACTCGAGCTCACGCTGAACCTGGGCTGCGAGCTCGCGCGTCGGCGTCAGCAAGATGACCGAGGGTGCGCGCCCGAAGGGCTTTCCTTGCCGCGGTCCCTCCGCGAGCAGAGCGCGCGCGATGGCGATGCCAACGGCGACGGTCTTACCTGAGCCCGTTTGTGAGGAAATACGGAGATCGGCGTCTCCGCTGGCCTGGGCCATGACGGCGGACTGAACGGGGGTCAGGGATTGGAAACCTCGTTTGACGAGGGTTCGGGAGAGCTCGGGCGGGAGCTCGGCGAAGTTTTCAGACATTTCTAACTTGTTTTTCTCTCAGACAGGTGCCCTGGAATAGGAAAACACCTTCTCGTAGTGTTTGAAGACGGCGTGGGAGTTCAGCTTGCTCCAGAACGTGCCAACGCTCAGCCAAATAGCGATCCCCCGAAGATCATTAAAGATCTCAGGGACATACTGGGGAGGACGCACGAGGCCCTCGTGGGCCCGGGCTTCGAGGATCGGAATGTCGGGGAGCGCCACCTTGCCCACGAACAGCCAGCGGATCAGCTCGGGACGCCCCTGAGCGATCGCCGCGTGGAGGAAGTTGTAGTTCTGGACGATGCCCTTCATGTAGACGATGTCTTTCGTGAAGGGTGCGCCCCCGTCGAGTGTCCCTCCGCGGAAGATGCGCTGCGTGTTCCAGAAGCAGGTCTCCTCGTCGTAGCCCTCGGTGCGGAACCACTCGAAGACATCATAGAAGCTGGCGCCGCATTCTGCCTTGTCGACGGCGAGAACTCGGTTGTTCAGACGGTGCGCGCGGGCGGGGTGGCTGGCGAAGGTCAGAACTTCGAGCAGCGAAGCGAGACCTTCTTGGGTGGCCGCGGTGCGGGGAGGACCTTTGGCGAGCCAGGAGGCTACGGGCTGCGTCTGGCCGTTCATGCTGGTCCCGATATGGGCCCAACCCTCGTGGACTTCGAGCAGTCGGATGTCCTCGAGGCTGAATTTGGCCCCAGCCCGGATTTTGACGTAGTCGCTGCCCGCTGCGGCGTCGGCGGCGATACCGTCGTCGACGATGACGCGGACGCGACTGTCGCCGAATACGTGGGCGAGACGCTCGTTCAACATCACGACGGCTTGTTCGGCGTCGATGGTGCGCGAGGGAATCGGACCGAGCTTCGTGTCGTCCATCCCCGTCAGGATTCCGTACATGTCTCGAGCGATGTCGCGCACGCTGGTGACACCGTCTGCGAAGAGGTCGGACGACGAGCCGTAGAGTTCTCGAGACAGCTCATAGAAGGTGGGTGTACCGCGGCGCTCGAGCATCTCGACGACGAGGCGATACTCGCGCGCTGTTGCGATCAAGATCGCGGCGATCGGATCCGTCTCTCCAAGCTCACGCCGGACGTCGCCTTCGAGCTCGATGAGCTCTTCTCGTTTGAGCACAGGATCGTAGCCGAGGTCGGCTCGGGAATATTCAATCGGCGGAAGGCTACGGAAGCGGGAGCGCTGGAACTCGGTCCACACCCGAGCCGGCCATTTGACGGCATTTAAGATGCGGATGGGCTCTTGGGCCCGAACGATCCGCTTGGAGAATCGGGAGATCCGCTCCTTGTACGAGCGCCAAGGACCCTTCGGGTCAACTTCGGCGGCAAGGGGCGGGGGGGCGTCCGACACGGGCCGGACCCTAGCTCGACTTGGCTGTGGACGCTTTCAAAATCAACGTAGGGAAATGCAGGATACTTTCGGCTGCTAGCCTATATTCTGGGGCCAAGGAGCTCGGGCGAGCTGGTCTACCCGCGAAAACGAGCGGTCCCCGTCCGGCCTCTCGATTCAAGCCTCCTCCGCTTTGTTTTCGCTCGGTGGCGGGCCTCCCTCCGGGGCTCCGGAGAAACGGTCGAGGAGGATCGCGACGACGAAGTCGCAGACCACATTGGCTGTCGCGCGGGCGCGAGAGAGGATCCAGTCGACCGTGAGCAGGAGCGGCAAGATCTCGACAGGGAGGCCAACGGTCCCGAGCACGAGCGCTAAGGAAATCAGGCCGGCGTCGGGGACTCCGGCGATCCCGATCCCCGCGAGCGCGGCCGCTGCGGCGATGGTGAGCTGGTCGCCGAGCGAGAGATCGATGCCGTAAGCCTGGGCGACGAAGAGCGCAGCCATCGCTTCGTAAAGGAGGATGCTGTCGTTGTTCAGGTTGGTCCCGACGCAGGCGGCGAGCGTCGAGGACTCGCGGGAAACTCCCATCTTGTCGAGAGAGCGAAGGGTCACAGGCAGCGTCGCCAAGCTACTGCTCGCGCCGAGCGCATACACGGCGGCTTCACGAACGCCCTTCCAGAAGTGGACGAGAGACATCCGAGCGACGACCAGGATCCATGCTTGATAGACGAGAGCGACCTGGAGGCTGATGCCGAGCAGCGCTACACCGAGATAGACAGCGAGGCCGCTGACCGGAGCAAATCCATGCTCACCGACCGTCTTCGCTACGACGGCGAACACCGCGAGGGGAATCAAACGAATCACCCAGCCGATCGCGATCTGGAGCGAGCGGTAGGCGACGCGCACGAGGTGCTGGATGAGACCGCGGTATTCCTCGGTTTCTTGGGAGGCTTTGCGCAGCGAGAGGCCGATCAATACTGCGATCAGGATGATCGAAATGATCGAGTCGCTCACGAAAGGTCGAAAAAGATTGGTGGGGACGTAGTCCTTCAGTGTCTGTGCGACATCGATCGTCCCCGGAGGTTTGTCGCCGACGAGAGGGGGCGCGGGAAAGCCGACGCCCGGTCGGATCAAGTTCGAGAGCGTAAGCCCGATCGTGAGCGCGAGTGTTGCGTTGAGCGCGTTGATAGCGAGCAGACGACCGGCGTCTTTTGCGCGGATTTCGGTCGTTAGGAATGCGTCGACTACGGCGAAGAACAAGAGCGGCGCAGCGAGTCCCTTGATCACGGAGATCATGAGGGAGCCAAATTCTCCGAGCGGCGCAGCTTTCTCCCCCAGCGCGAACCCCGTCACGGCTCCAGCCACCATACCTATGAGGATCTGCGCGAAGAGTGGGAGCTTTTTCGGGGCATCCATCGAACCGCGAAACTATCGCACACAAGTGAGCCAAAAAGAGCCCCCAATCTGCGGGTGTGAGCTCGAGACCTACCAAACTGCCGGAGGGCAGAGTGACTCTTATTCCACGCATCGCGTCGACACCGTAGTCTACTCTCATGGCATCTTCAGTTCGCCGCGCTTTCGGGACTGTGCTCTCCCTTGGCTTTGCGATCGCGCTCGTCGCGCCAGCGTGTTCTTCGGGGAGCGACCCGGACTCGGGTGACTCGGGGACCGGCGCCGATTCCGGAACTGGCTCAGGCGGACGAGGTAAAGGCACGGGCGCAGCTGGAAACGGCTCTGGTGGTGACCTGAGCCTTGCGGGAAGCTCTTCGGGGGCTACGAGCGGGACCGGGGCCTCGAGTGGTTTGGGCGGGGCGGGCGCGGTCTGCGCTCCCTCCGGCGGCGCGTGCAAGAGCGGCGGAGACTGTTGTTCGGGGCAGTGTGATGCGGTGCGCGGGGTTTGTGCGACGAACCTAGCGGCCTGTGGATCTGTGGGGGCGATTTGTGAGAGTGGAATCGAATGCTGCTCGCTCTCTTGTCACGATGGTCGCTGTTCGGAAACGCAATGCAGCGGAGACGGTGAGGCCTGTGAGAGCGGACAAGAGTGCTGTAGCGGGCGCTGCGCTGATTCGGTGTGCGCAGACATCAATGGTGCATTCTCTTGTGCGACCGCGGGCAACGCCTGCGAAAATGACGGGGACTGTTGTTCGAAGCTGTGCGGAGAAAACGGGTTCTGTCTGCTCGGATCTTCCTTTTGCGTTCAGCTTGGGGACCTGTGCACCGACAATGAGCAGTGTTGTCACGGCACCTGCGCGATCGAAGACGGCGCTACGATTGGCTATTGTCAGGTCCAGGTTGGTTCGGGCTCGCGCTGTGACAACAAGTTGATGGCGGGGGAGGTTTGTGAGGGCGATTGCGCAGCGTGCTGCTCGAGAGCCTGCGCTCCTCATCCGACCAGTGGAAAAACCATCTGCCAGCCTCCGAGCGGCTGTCGGCCCGAAGGCGAGCTGTGCCGCACGGATCGCGACTGTTGTGGTGGCGATCCGGATGCAGACCTGCCGGGCGCGGGCAACGCGACCTGCGAAGACATCAACGAGCAGGGAATCGGGCGCTGTAAGAATCGAGGCTGCACTCCGCAGGGAGGCATCTGCAAGTACGACGACGCTGATTATGTCGAGTTCTGCGGCGGGAACTCGACGTCACCGAACAACTGCTGCAACTTCCTCGGTGCCAATAGCAACTGCGCGCTCGATCTCTTGCAGATCCCGCGCTGCGATGCGATTTCCGAATGTCGTGAGGCGGGTGAGGCTTGTGCGACCGCGAGCGACTGTTGCGGTGGGGTTCCGTGCGTTCAAGATGAGAGCGGCGCTTTCGTTTGTTACGACCCGCCGGGAGAGTGTGTGCCAGCGAGCGGCCCCTGCACCGTGGACGCGGACTGCTGTCGTGGAAGCCTCTGTTTGCGCCGCCCGGGCGCGGCGACGGGGACGTGCGGAGACGGGAGCGTGGATCCGCCTGACGACGGAAGTGGCGGCGGACCTGACCAGGGCACCGGTGGAGGCGGAGGGCTCGAATGCGCGGCTTACGGGCAGACGTGCTCCCAGTCGAGCGACTGCTGCGAAGATGTGCCCTGCTCCGGGGGGCGCTGCTTGTACATCATCAAGTAGACGAGCTCTGACGCAGGCCCGAGATGCGTCCGTGAGAGGAGCGTGCGGGGGGCAACTTTGCCGTCCACTTGGAACTCCTGAGTCCGAAATCCGCCGCCGGGACGAATCAGTGCGACCTGAGCGAAGCGAGTCCCGGTACGATGGGCATGATGTCTCGAAATCTCCCGGTTTTCGGCCTCGCTCTCGCGGTCCTGACGGCTCCGGCTGTAGTGAACGCTCACATCAGTCTCGACGTGCCCAAGGCTCGACCCACCCCGAACCTGAAAACGGCCCCCTGCGGTGCAAGCACTCCGGGGACACCTCAGGTCATCGAGGGTTGGACGGCGGGAGCGACGGTCGTCGTCGAGTACACTGAGACCATCGACCACCCGAGCCACTATCGCTTGGCGCTCAGTCGGCAAGGAGATGACGCCTTCGTCGATCCCACGAGTCTCATGGACAAGACGACGGATGGTAACGAGCTTTTGGATGGTATCGAGGACCTTGATCAAGGGAACAATCGCAAGGGGACCATCGAAGTCGTCCTTCCTGACGAGCCCTGCGACAGTTGTGTGCTGCAGCTCATGCAGATCATGTACGATAAACCTGGCGCGCCCTTCTACTACCAATGCGCTGATATTGTGATCGGACCGGCAGAGGACGAGCCCGGCTCAGGAGGCGGCGAAAATGGCAGCGGAGGCGCTCCTGGTTCCGGGGGACAGCCGGGGGCAGGAGGACAGCCCGGGGCAGGAGGGGCGGCCGCGAGTGGAGGCGCGCCTGCGGGCGCGGGCGCGGGCGGAGGCGAAACAGGCGGAGCTATGCCGTCCGGTGGAGCTTCGGCGGGGGGAGCTCCGGCGACTTCCGCAGGCGGAGATGCAGGTGTGGGAGGCTCATCGCGGGAGGGCGGGGGAGCTCAGGCCCCGGGCGAGGAGGAAGCGCCGATGGAGGCGGGAGGATGTGCTGTCGTAAGCCCCGCCGCACGCGGAAAAATCCCCTTCGGAGCCGCGTTCTTGGCGGTCCTCGGAGTGACGATGACGCGCACCCGGAGACGCTCGCAGCGGTTTCAAGCGCGCGGTTGAAGGCTTGGGGCGCATCGATGATTGACGTCGCGCGAGCACAGGCCCCGGGCTCAGCGACGCGAAAAAGAAGGGCCCGAACAACTGGTGTCCGGGCCCCTTTTCTGGTTGAGCCGATGTCTCGTTAACCGCCGCAGGTCAGGCCGGAGCCTGCGTTGTCGACGGGGACCGGAGCGTCGCTGCAGAGCCAGTCGATCCCGGTGTTCGCCCAGTTCCGTACGCAACTCGAGTTGAGGCAAAGCGAGTCGTTCGGATAGCCGGGGTAATCCGGATCTTCACAGTCCTCACCCGGCCCACGCTGCTCAGTTTTTTTTTTTTTTTCGAGGTCGTCGTCACAAGCCTCTCCCTTGCTCGCGCCCTTCGTGCACGCATAGGGCCAATCCGCGGTGGAGTCGACGACCTCACACTTCAGTCCGGCTTGGCACTCGGGGACGCCGTTGTCCGGATTGCAAGGCTCATTCGCCTTCCTGAGGTTCTTCGAGCACTGGTACTCGAGATCGTCCGGGTTGTAGATGCAGCGGCTTGCCGCACTCGCGCAACCGTTCGAAGCGTCCGCTACGGGGAAGCAGGTAGCTCCTGCCTGGAAGTAGGCGGTGCAGGCGAGAGAGGGCGTGCGAACGGCGCCATTTTCATTCACCGTGGCGCGGTCGCAGAACGATCCGCTTTCGCACATCTCGTCGCGGACACACCCGTCGTTGATGCTCTTGTCGGCCTGGCAGACGTTGCCATCGCAATAGCGATTGGGTTCGCAGTCCGCGTCCTCGTCGCAGCGAGCGTTCGCATTCTTTCCGATAGGCTGGCAGGTCTTCCAGGTCACCGAGTCGTTGCCGATGGTAGTGGGCGCGCAAACGAGACCCTCGGGGCACTCGGAGTTGGACGAACAGGGGAAGTCTTCCTTGCATTGCGCGACGCACTTTTCCGTCTCCGGACTACATTTCAAACCGGGCTTACAGTCGGCTTCGACCGCCATCGGCGAAGGGGCGTCCGGGTCCTTGAAAGAACAGTCGTCTCCTTCGTCACCCTTCTCCGTACAGTCGCCAGAGCGGTTGCAGTAAAAATTGAAGTCGCAGTCCTTGTCGGCGCTGCAGGGCTCCTCAGCGACACCGCGGCGAACACAGCTCGGGTAGTCGTTCGGATTGTCGGGGTCATTGGCGGGGAGACAGGTCGTTCCGGCCTTACACTCCACGTCATTTTCAGTAGTGTTTTCGCTGAGGCTCAGGGTACAGCGGTCCCCCTCGGCCAAGGCGGGCTTAAAGAGGTTGGTCAGAGCGCACGGATTTTTTCCAACACCGGGCTCACAAAAGCTCGCTTCACCGCTCGGGAGCTTGGGACACTCGCGACTTTCCCAAGACGCAATACACTCGGCGATGCCCTTCGGACTTTCTTCGACGCGCTTCAGGTCGACCGTATAACCAAGTATACCAAGGAGCCCTGTTGCAGTTCCCGTGGGGAAGGGGTTGCTCGCGGCGTTCGACTCTTTGAGCTGGAACGTGAAGTCTTTGATGCACTCGTCGACGCTCTCGCCTGTCGAGCCGAGCCGATAGGCGAGCTCACCTTCCGAACAACAGTTGAACTCATACTCGCAGATGGCGGCGATCAGGTCCTCGATCTTCGCAGGCTCGGTGCTCGACTTCCCGCCCGACCCGGTCCCATTCCGACCGCCCGTTGAGGCCGTATCGCCCCCCATGGCGCCGGTGCCGTTCGACTTCCCGCCTGTGGCTTTCGAGCCGCCGGAGGCTTTTCTGCCGCCGCTCGAGGAGTCCTCATCGTCGTCGTCGTTGCCGGAACCTCCAAAGTCGGCTGTGTCTGTGTCCGAGCCGCCACAGCCGACGGGGCCTACGCCGAGAGTGAGCGCAAGCGCCGCTCCGAGTGTCCATACCGGTATGCTTTTCCTGATCATGCGTGTTTCTTCCTTCTTCAGTTTCGTTACTCTCGCGAAGAGCGAATGCTGCGCTCGCGTGAGACGCGAGCCTCTCTGTCCCTCCACAGAGCTCAAACGAGGGCCCGACGTTACAACCCTCTGAACAGGGAACCAATGAGAAGGGCGCAAGGTGAGCTCAGTGAGCTCTCACTGGATTCCTCCTGCAAGAAATCTCCAACGCAACATGGATTTGTCAGAAACCAAGTCGCATAGTCGTTCAGCATGCGTGCTTTCTCGTTGATCTGCGTTTGGTGCGTAACGGCGTGCACTCCATCTGCCTCGAATGGTGTCGGGTCAGGTGGGAGCCCGGCTGTAGGCGGTGACCCTGGGAATTCGGGCGGGTCGACGGGCGCTTCTGGGGGGGCGGCCTCGAGCGACGGCGGCGGCGGAATGGGTGCGTCGTCTTCGGGAGGCGCGGTGATGACAGGCGGCGCGCCGGCTGTGGGAGGAGGGAACGCTACGGGCGGCGCGCCGGATCGCAGCACATTTTTCGGCGACTCCCGCTGTCAGGCGCGCTCATTTTTGCTCTGTGATGGGTTTGAGACAACATCGATCGATAGCGCCCTTTGGACCATCGAAAAAAACGGCGCGAACGTTGTCGAACTTTCCCAGGAGACCGCAGCGCGAGGGGCGCAGTCAGTGCACATCAAGGCCGAAAATGGCTTCGGATACCTGAAGAACACGAGTGTGTTCCCGGTTCCTTCGAACAACTATTTCGGGCGCATGTTCTTGCGCGTGAAGCGCTTCTCGACGGTGAGCTATGCTCATTGGACCGTGGCTGAGGCGGCGGGTAAGGGCGACGGTTCTTTGATCCGGGTGGGAGGACAATACGCGGATCACTTCGGGGCGAATCGATATGGCGTCGGATCTGACGGAGGACCGACCGGCGATTGGACCCTGCATGATGCCGACCCCTTGGGAAAACCCGAGGAGCCGCCCATAAGCACCTGGATCTGTCTCGAGTGGGAACATCGCGGCTCGGAGAACGTGACGCGCTTTTTCGTGGACGGCGTCGAGCATCCGTCGCTCGCTACGAGCGAAACCCAGCATGGGGGCGAAGATCCTCGCGTGAAGTACGTCCTGCCGGAGGTGACGAGCCTCTGGTTCGGCTGGTGGCAGTATCAGTCCGATCCGGAGCCTTTTGACGTTTGGATCGACGAACTCGCCATCGATACGGCGCGCATCGGCTGCGAGGATTAGCGGCGAGGCGAGGTCTGAAGGAAAAGCGAGGGCGGAGCAGGTCCGCCCCGCCCCCTAGGGCGCCCCTTGTCACTCTTCGATCGGAACCGAAAGGCCCACCGAGCGCATCAAACGCAGCGCGTTGCCCGAGCGCACGGGACCTTCGCGCAGCGTGTAATCGAAGGTCATCGCACCACCTTCGACGTCCTCGCGGAAGTGGTACATGGAAACGCGCTCCCGGAGAGGACCTTCGAAGCTCGTCAGTCCTTCGTCGTGGGTCGTCATGATCCCTCGAGCGCCGTGCTCGAGGAGCTCAGCCAAGACCCACCGGGCGCCGATGATGCGCTCTCGCGAGTTGGTTCCGTGGAGAACCTCGTCGAGCAGGAACAGGACGGGCTGGCCCGCTTGAGCCGTTTCGACCACGGAGGCCAGCTTCTTGACCTCTGCGAAGAAGTGGCTGGTTCCGGTCAGAAGCGAGTCTTCGATGCGCAAGCTCGTCCGGAGCACCAGCGGCGGCAGCAGGAAGCGCCTTGCTGTGACGGGGCCACCGGCGAGCGCCAAGACGACGTTCACGCCCAGCGCGCGGAGGAACGTGCTCTTGCCGGACATATTCGAGCCGGTGATGAGCAGACCTTTGCCCGAAGCAAGTGTGGGGAGGTCGTTCGTCTTACGGCGCGAGGCGGCGATGAGCGGATGAGCGAGCTCTTCTGCTACGAGCTCGGCGTCTTCGCGCGCGAGCTCGGGGAGGGTCGCCATGGGGTCGACGTCCATCAGCTCTGCGAGGGAGGCGAGCGCTTCCATCTCGCCGATGATCTCGAACCAGCGGCGCGCTCGGGGGCCAATCCTGGTCTTCCAGCGCTCGAGACGCAAAGTCGAGTGGATGCTCCAGAGAAAGATGGCTTCGATGAACGGGTAGATCATCCCGTTATGGCGAATGTCGTACCAGGAGACGAGATCGCGGAAGCGCTGCATCTCGTGGCTCGCCGTGAGACGGCTCGTATCCTCTCGGCTCGGCTTGAGCTCGGAGATGAGCTTCTGAGTGTGGGGCGTCTTGGGGTCCAGCCCTTCGAGGACTCGGAGTAAGTCTGCGTAGGGGAGGAATGAGCCTTCCGTTTGGCTGACGGTCCCGAAGGTCGGCCCGGTCACGTCGCGGGTCTTGGCCAAAAGGATGAGGCCGACCACCAAGGGAATGAGATAATAGGGGGCGGCGCCGAAGGCGAAGCTCGCGACCATACCGCCGATCGTGGCGATCGGGATGAGGGTGCAAAGAACCTGAAAACCAGAAGAGGTGGGCAGTCCGCGCGGGCTCTCGATCCAGGTCAAAAGGAAGCTCGGATCGGGGGTCTCTCGGGTGAGCACCTTCCCTTTGTGAGAGAAATGGACGAGGGCTCGTGCCTCGCGCTCGAGCTCCGTTCGAAATGCGCGGAGCTCGGCGAGCTCACTCACGGCCTGCTGACGTTCGGGGACCGAAGCGGGATCGAGCGGAACCAGGAGGCTCTGGGCGAGGGCGTTTCGGCCAAAATGGGTATGGGCGATGGAGATGCGCTGGAAAAGCGAGCCTTCGCCGAAGAGGTCGAGGTCGGCGGCGTATGGGTGACCGCTTGGATGCAGATCGCGCCCGGTGTCCTCGAGGCCATCGAATTGTCCAGCGAGACGCACAGCGCGCGCCCGTTCGACGAGGGCTTCTCGCTCGGCGCGCTGCATGGCCAAGAGACAAACGTCGTGGCGCCTGATCAGCCAGAGAAACGCGACGAAGGCGACCACCGCGAGGGCGGCGGCCCCCCAGACACTGGCTTCCGTCTCCGCCATGAACGCGGAGCCGCCGGAGAGGAGGGCGACGAGAAAGGTCAGGCCTCGGAGATGTCCGATGCGCCGGCTCTTGTCGTCCCAGTGATCTGCCTGAGCTTGGGCAGCTTTCTCTCGGAGACGGACTGCTTGGATGCGCTCGTCGAGATCGCTCAGAGGGAAGCTCATTTGGCGATGAGCTCGATCGTGAGTTCGGCGCCGGTCGTGGGCTGGGTCGGGGTGCCCACCTGCCTTCGGTCGATGACGTCCGCGATGCAGGCGGCGGCCTTCTTACTGATGCCGCTCGACCTGACGACCTCCGCTCCTTCGGCGCGGGAGCGCTCTGCCTGGACCAGGAAGCTGACGACGACCTTGGCGCGCGCTGCCTCGAGGCCCCCGTTCTCCACGACGCAGGCCTTGTAGCGATCCAGGGGCTTACCGAGCTTTCCGATCGTGATGTCGCCTTCGGCGGCGCGGATGGGCCCAACGGTGATCGTGAAGTCCTTCGGGGGAGCGGCCGGCGCGGGCTCCGGGGTGGGCGGAGCCGCCGGGTTGACGGCCGGTGCGCTCGGAGCGCTCGATGTGGTGGGTGCGATGGCGCCGGAGGCGATGCGCTTGGCCTCGTCCTCAGAGAGGCAGCGGTGAATCATGCCCTTTCCATTGGCGAGACGCCCCCAGGGGCAGGCAGGATCGTAAGGGTAGCGCGACTCCCGTTCCGATTGTCCCTGCACGTGTGCGGGGACGAGGGTGGTCGCTGCGAGCGCGAGTCCGAGCAAGGGAGCCCAAGGCCTCGCGGCGAGGGCTTTCAGCGCGTTTTTTGTGGGGTTCAACAAGTCGACCGGGCGCATGGGACGGTTTTGCCACAGAATGCCCCCGAAACCCCAAAAAAGGTGTACGTTCGCGCCCCCCATGACCCCCCCCTCCTCCGACATTGCTCTCCAAGCGGGCGCCCTCGAGCTCCGGGTTTTGCCCTCTCGTGGCGGGAGAATCAGCTCACTCTCCTATCAGGGGGTAGAGCTCCTCTCGGGACCGGAGGCTCATCCGGACAACTGGGGGACGACCTATTGGCCGAGTCCTCAGAACTTGTGGGGCTGGCCTCCGGTGGCCGCGATCGATTCGGAGCCTTTCGCAGTCAAAGGGGAGGCGCCGCTTGTTCTCAGGGGGCAGCCCGCCCGTCTCGGTGAGACCGAGGTCGTCCTCGAGAAGCGTTTTGTACCTCTTGAGGGCGAGAGCGGCTTCGAGATTGCCTATGAGCTTCATAACGTCGGAAAGGCGACTTTGGAGGTCGCGGGTTGGCAGATTTCGCGGGTGCTGCCCGGTGGACTGACATTTTTCCCGACCGGCGACGCTGAGCTCACCCCGATCGCGCCCCACGGCGCGCTCCACCTGGAAAAGTTCGGCGAGCTGAGCGTTTTCGATCACCAGAAATTCGAGCAAGGCACGAGTCTCAAGGTGCACGCGGATGGCCGTGGCGGCTACCTCGCGCATTTGGCGCGCCCTCAGGGAAGCCGGCCTCTCTTGTTCGTCAAAGCATTTCCGGACCTTGCGCCATCTGAGCAAGCGCCCGGCGAAGGTGAGGTGGAGATCTTTGCGAACCTGGACGGCGCGTACGTCGAGATCGAAGTGCAGGGAAAGTACGAGACGATCCCCCCGGGCGAGAGCTCAAAGTTTACGGTGCGTTGGATCGTGAGTTCTTTACCAGATTCGCTCCTTAGGGCAGCGACCGCCACCGCTTGCAAACAGCTTGCCGCTTCACTCCGGGAGCGCGCCATGGGAGCGAAACTCCGCTTGGGGTGAGAGATGACCGCACCCGACAAGCCTTCTCCGGGCCAGGCGCTGCTCTCCTTTTTGGACAGCGTCGGGTCTCCAACGGAAGCGCAGATGTACCTGCGCCTGTTTCGAGCCGTTCCGCGCGGGCGATTTGCCGTCGTGTTGCCGACGGACGCTGTGCTCCGGGAGCGCGCCGGAACGCTCGCCGAGCAGCTGGCGCTTCTCCATGCTCTCGACATTTCGGTCTCGCTCGCGGTCGGCGCCTTCGACAATCCTACCGAAGAAGAGGTCGGGTGGCTGTTCGACGCGCTCCGTGAGGCGGAGCTCCCCGCCGTGCGCATTCCTTACTCGGAGGACGCCCTCGAAAAAGCCGAAGAGGCTCTCTCGCGCTCGGAGATCCCCGTGTTCGTTCTCCGAGAGCGCGCGGTGGGCTCCGTTGGTCTCCCCGAGGACGCGGCGATTGCCCCGGATCTCGAGGAGCTGCTCGTGAAGCTTTCGCCGCGGAAGATCATCATCTTGCGCGGCCGGGGTGGTCTCGGTCCTCACGGCGTGGGTCGTCTTGAGGTGGCGCCGGGCCACGTCTTGCTCGGGCACGCGAGCGGGCTCTCTGTGATCAACCTCAGGAGCGACCAAGCTCCGCTCGTTCGGGGCGGTTTCCTGCCGCCTTTGGATGTGGCCTGGCTGCGTCGCGCTCGCAGCCTCCTTGAGCTGCTTTGGTCCGGGTCAGGACCTCAGACCGCAGTCACCATCGCGTCTCCTCTGTCCTTGCTCCGTGAGCTCTTTACGGTGCGTGGCGAAGGAACGCTCATCCGCTTGGGCGCTGAGGTCGAGAAGTTCTCGAGCTGGGACGAGATCGATCGCAACAGGTTGCACTCCTTGCTCGAGGCGAGCTTTGGACGCGAGCTTCGACCGGGGTTTTGGGGCCGAACGCCGCTCGAGATCCACCTCGAGAAGGGTTACCGTGGGGTGGCGCTCACCGAGCCGGGGCACCGTGTCCCCTACCTGAGCAAGTTTGCCGTGCTCCCCGAAGAGCAGGGCGAAGGTCTCGGGCAGGAGCTTTGGTGGCACATGGTGAGGCGGAACCCTTCGCTCTATTGGCGTTCACGCACGGAGAACCGCGCGAACGGCTGGTATCGCGCCGTGTGTGACGGCATGCAGCGGGTCGGCGACTGGACTGTCTTTTGGCGCGGCGTCGAACCGCACTTGGTCCCGGAGCTGATCGGCGATGCGCTCGCGCGCCCCTCGGATTTCGAGAGCCCCCGCGTGCGTGAGCCTTAACGAGCACCCGAAGGCGTCGGACTGAGCATCAAGATCGGGACGGACGAGAGCACGAGGGCGGCGCTCATCCCGACCATCCCTGCCGCTCCGGCCATCGTGCAGCCGAGCAGTCCTGCACCAGTAGCTAGGATCCCACCGGAAGCGAGGAACGTGTAACGAGCGCTCTGATTTGTCGCCCATTTCCCGAGCAAGAATCCCGCGACCAGCCCGCCACTCACGCAGCCGAGCAGGCACAGCGAATGACAAGAGCCGCTCGTGCAGTAGTGCCCGACGGAGCGGAGAGCCCAGGGAAAGAGCAGCGGAGGCATGCCGGCGACGAGTCCGGGGAGCACGGCCCGCCCGGGGATGCCGCCTCGGTAAGTGAAGAGCACGGCGATCGCCGCGAGCCCTAGGCCAATTGCACCGGAGTAGAGCGGCTCGCGTCCGAGGGAGAGCGAGATCAAAGTAAACAGAAGCGTCAGGAGCGCAGGCAACAGGCCCAAGCGGAGACGTCCGCGCTCGTAGGCGCGCCGAGCGAGCAATCGAGCGCGCTCTTTCGGGTCTTCGGCGATCCTACTGTCATGCATCGTTTGGGCCTCCGGTGAAGTTGAGCTTGAAGCGGCGCAGCGCGCGGGAGAGTCTTTTTCGGAAAGTAGCGTCGTCTCCAGGGGGTCTTCGGTCCTCCATATGCATGAGGACCAGCTCGCGATCTTTCTCGCTCAGTGTGGACAGGATTTCTCGCACGATAGCCTCGGTTTCACGCTGACTCGCGAGGCTCTCGGGTCCCGCCCGCTCGTCCGCTTCGATGGGGACCTCACCCGCGGTCTCGCGGCGGCGCTGCTTCTTCTTGCGCAGCGTCTTACACTCATAAGCGGCGATCCCGAGCGCCCAGGCGAGCGCGTCGCGCTCCGGATCGAAGTCCGAAATATGAGAAAATAGTTTGATGAGTGCGGTTTGGGCTGCGTCCTCTGCGTCGCGGGGATCGGCGAGAAATCGCTCTGAGAAGCGAAGAACAAGGGGCCAGAGCGCGGTGAAGATCGGATCAAAGGCAGTTCGATCGCCATCGGCGAGCCGAATCATCAGCACCTTGAGTGCTTCTTTGCCTTGTTGATCCACGCTCGCTGCTCCGGCCCCTCCGGCGCGTCATTTGCCGCAGGGACAGTCGCCGCAGGGGCAATCCGAACCACACGGACAAGCGCCGGCCATGGCGACCGCAGGGAGCGCCATGAGCAAGGACACCACAGTAAACATCTTGAGCTGCTTCATGATTCCGTCATTTCCGCGGCGCTCACCTTGGACCATCCGAGGGGGCCCGCAGATCGTCTAGGCAGAAGCAGGTGGGATCGTGACACCCGGGGGCGTCTTTTTTCTCGGGCGTTCGCCGAGGAAGCTGGAAAACTCTGAAATCACTCAGAAAGTTGAGCCCCCGGAGAGAGCTCAGTCCAGCCCGAGTCGGACCATGTCGTCTTCGTCGAGACCGAAATAGTGACCGAGCTCGTGGAGGACGGTGAGCTCGACCTGGGCTTCCAGCTCCTCTCCCTCGAACTCGGAGGCGAGGTTCTGGGTGTAGAGAACGATGCGACTGGGGGGCTCGACGGCCCCGTCCGGCGCCTCGATGCCCGAACCTTCGAACTGCCCAAGAGCTCGCGGGTCGAACCCGTTGGCCACCTCTTCGCGTGTCGGACGCTCAGCCAAAAACACCGGAACTCCCTTCAAGGGGGCGCGGAATTGCTCGGGAAGTTCTTCGATGGCGCGCAGGGCGGCGCGTTCGATGGCCTGGTCGACCTCCTCCGGCAAGGGGACGCTCGCCTCGACGTCGAGGAGCCACGTCTTATCGTAGTGCCGTTGGGCTTCTTCGTCGGCGCCCGCATCTTCGAGCGCGTCGGCGAGGAGATAATGAAGATCGGGGTCGTCGGGCTCGTCTTCGAGAAGCTTTTTGAGCTTCGCCACCACGGCGTCGAGGCGTCCCAGAGCCTTTTCCACGGCGGCTTCGGCGATTTGGAACTCGCGATGCTGCCGGACCTCCGGGGGCAGATTGTCGAGCATCTCGAGGGCCTCCTCGGGGTCCTCTTCGGCGAGCTCATAGAGCGCATCGAGGGCCTCGAGGAGCATGTCCTCGGCGCCTTCGACCTCGGACTCGTCCAGCTCGTCCAGGCGAGAGGGCGGCGGTTGCTTCGATTTTCCCGGGCCTTGGGGCATGCGCCGAGCGTAGGAGCTCACCCCCCGATCGTCGAGGGATTCTTCTGAACTTTACCAGGAGGGCTCTTTCTGCTCAGACTCGCGGGGCCGTGACTTTCTACGTCATCATGTTGGTCATCGCCGCGCTGGGCTCGGGGGCCTATCTTGCCCTGTTCCTGACGCATATCCCCGGCGCTGGCGAAGAGCGGCTCGGAGTCTACGAGCCGCTCCCTCCGGATATCGGAAAATGGGTGGAAGACCCGGAGCCCACTGCCGAGGGATGGATTCGTGAGAGGCGCACGCTCTACGAGGGCGCGCCCGAGGGCGCGGGTAAGTTCACCTATCAAGCTCGACTGCGCGATCCAAAAACGCGCGAGATCATCTCCGTGGAGCCAGAGCGGGTTGAGAAGCGACGGCGCCGGAAGGTGAAGTAAACGAGCGGGCGCGAGGCGAAAGCTCTCCCTGCTCGATGAGCAGTACGGTTTCCTCAGAGAGGTCTCCGCCCTCGCTCCCGAGCGTCACCGAGGACGCGAAATGGGAGCCGCGGTCCGCTTCGAGGATCAAGCTGCACCCGAGATCTCTCAAAGCGCTGACGAGGAGCGAAGGGCTATCCTGGATGCTGCTCGCGAGGAAGAGGGCGCCGCTTCGCCCCAGGCACAAGGCGACGCGACTCCTCGTGTCGCCCCGTGCCTTGGCTCGATCGGTCGGGACGCCGTCGCGCAAAAGGACCGGAAGCTGCACGAAATCAGCGTCCTTTTGAGCCAAGAAGGGGACACCGGGCTCATGCATCCGGAGCTCTCCGTCGGCTCGGATCTCGAGCGTCGCAAAGGCTCGGTGCATCGGGACCAGGGAACGCTCCTTCTGACTCAGCCCTGGGCGACTTCCGTGTGTGCGGTGACCGAGACCGAGCCGAAGCTCGCCCCTTGGAACGGGCGCGTTTGGGCCGCCGTCGCGTTTGCCTGGGTGCAGGCGGAAGTGAGCCCCGCGCGGCGAGACCTGAAGCAGATGGACGGTGTCACTGCCGACCTTCGATTCGGCGCTGTAGACGAGCGAGGAGCTTCCTTGGGACGGAACTTTCGACCAGGAGACGCGCTCGCCGGTGGGCGCATCGCTGGCGAGCGCGAGATAGAAGAAGTCCTTGGGAGACCAGCGCAAGAAGCGGCTCGCGTTGACCTTCATCTCCCTGTTCAAGAGAACACTCTGCGCGCGCAGCGGCTGAAAGCTTTCGACTTTGTGAAAGCTGAGCGAACAGTGACCCGGGTTCATATCGAGGTGCATCCCGTAGACGCAGCCCGCCCGCCGCATGGCCTCGGCCAGGCCCTTGGGGTCGATATCCTTGGCCCAAACGAAGACTAAGTTCTTTCTCGCGTTGACGCACAGGCCGCTTCGCTCCGTGAGGACGCCGCCGTGCAGGAGATGGTCGCCGAAGTGCCCGCGGCCGCTCGGATCGAAGACACCTCCGAGGAGCAGCGGCTCGAGATTTTGGCGAAAGGATACGAAGTCCTCCGCGCGGTCCGCTTCCGTCCAGGTCCCGAGCTCAACGCTCCCCGCTTCGTCGACGCGCACCGTGGCGTAGCCGGGCTTCGGTCTTACGAGCAGACGTCCGTCCGACTTCATGCCGAACTGGCCATGGACCGATTGGAAGCCGCCGTTCATCGTGGCCACGATCCGCTGATAGACCAGTGGATCCTCGGGCACGTGACCGCCCTCAGGAGGCCCTGTCTCGGGCTTCGGTTCCATGTAGCCGGCGCGGATGCCGAGCTCGAGGTAGCGCATGTCGAACTCGACGAGCTCCGCCTCGACGTAGGGCCGCTCCGGATCGGGCCGCGTGACAGCGTGGTACGACAGGGGCGCTCCTCTGGGGCGCGGTAAGAAGCCGTGTTCGACCGGGCGCCATATCAAAGCGTCGTCCGCCGGGGGCCAGGAGCGGACCTGTTGCTTCGAGCCTGGCTCTGGTTCAAAAGGCGGCGTCGGGACAGAGGTCGGAAGCTCCGGGGCTGGCTCGGGGGTCGCGTGGAAGGTTCTCTTCCAGAGATCTTGTGAGCGGAACAGCCAACGTTCGAGGCGCGCTACGGGCTCTGGACCGAGGAAGCTCCGGAGCAGGTCGGCGCCGAGATGGGCCAGGGGGGTCTTCGGGATGGGCTGTCGTTCGACGCGAAACCCTAAGTGGGCTGGGGTGGAGGCGGCGCTCAGGTCGATGGAGGCAGGCTCTGTTTGGGCGTCTATTTTGACTCGAGCGACCTTGCCCTCGAGCTCGAAGCGGATGGCCTTGATCTCTTCGGGGAAGAGAAAGTGTGTTTTTTGGTAGCCGAGGGGGGTGCCGCTCTCGATGAGAGAACGGAGCGCGCTCTCAACGGAGGCGGGCATCCTGCGCCGCTCAAGGACCGTCACGCCCAAAGAGGCCGACGAACTCGATGTGTAAGCGATGAAGGGTCCTCTGACGCCGAGGCCGCTCTCGTCCGCTTCGCTGGTTGCCGTTAGGTTCCAGGCTTTCGTCGAACTGAGCAACGCGCCGTCGGGCGAGATGCGCACGCGCGCTCGATAGATGTCGCGGGGCCCATCAGCCGTCTTGCACTCGAAGAAGACACCTCGCCCCGCGAGCCAATCAAGGAGCATACCCCCGGATGGTTCCCAGCGGATTTGACCCGTTTGGCAGTTCGCGCGCTTCCCCAGCAGCTCGGCGAGTCCAGCCTCGTCCTGGGCTCGCGCAGCATGTGGTCCCCACGCACTCCTTGCGCCCAAGGCGACACCCACCGCCGTCGCCGTCAACAAAAGAGCCGCACGCGGCTGAAAGAACCGCAGGATCGGGCTTCGAATCCCGGGATTTGCGCTTGTGACCACCTTTGGGTCCTGATAACGCTGCCGGGCCGGATGAGCCAAGGCAAAAACACGAACCTCTGGATTCGCATCGGGACCACGGTTGTTCTCGGCCCGTTGCTCTTGCTCTTGCTCTTCGCTGGGCCCGCTTGGGGCTGGAGTCTGCTCATCGCGCTCAGCGCCGCTCAGGGCACCTTTGAGCTCGTCACGATGAGTCATCCGGGGGATCGCGTCTCGCAAGGATGGGCAGCCCTCGCCGCTTTCGTGGTCGCGGGGTCACTCGTCTGCCGAGGCGAAGCGCCGGTCTTTCTGACGGCCCTCTTCGCTGTCATCCTCGTCTCCGCGCTTGTCCCGCTGTTTCGTCTCGGAGACATCAAGACGGCGGCGCTCCGGATCCTCGGGGGCATCGCTGCACCGATTTACGTCGGTCTTTTCCTCGGCACCTTGGCGCTGCTTCGCACCGAGCAGGGGGATCGGGGGCCGTGGTTCGTGCTGCTCACGCTCACCATCGCATGGATGGGAGACACCGGCGGCTACACCTTCGGGCGCCTTTGGGGCAAAACTCCGCTCTATCCCGCGGTCAGCCCGAAGAAGACGCGGGAAGGACTGCTCGGCTCCGTTGTTTTCGCAGCCTTGAGCGCGCTGCTCGCGAGCTTCACCTACCTTCCAGAGCTCCCGGTCGTGGGCGCGCTCGCGCTGGGCATTTCAGGAGCCCTTCTCGGGCAAGCAGGGGACCTCGTCGAATCGCTCCTCAAGCGCTCCTTCGGCACGAAGGACTCTGGTTCGATCCTTCCGGGGCACGGAGGTCTTCTCGATCGCATCGACGCGCTCCTCGTGGTCGGTCCGCTCGTTTACATCTACACCTTGTGGCAGGGGTGAAGGCGTGTGGTGGGCGGGAGTGAAGCCTCAGAATCTTTGAGACGAGGTCTGGTTTGTGCTTACCGTCCACCATGCCCCGGCTGTCCAAGGTTCGATGAGCGGGAGCTCTCCCCGTCCGCGCTCGCCGCGCTCCGAAGCCTGAAGCTGCATCCGGATGCTGAGCCCCTCACGGAGCTCACCTGTGACGGCCCCGGGTTCCGGCATCGGGTGCGCCTGTCGGTTCGCTCCTTCGGAGGGCATCCGCGGCTCGGTCTCTTCGAACTGGGCAGTCACCGGCTCGTGCCGATCGAAGGGTGTCTCCTGCATCATCCGTCATTGAAGGCGGTGCTCGAGTGCCTCAAGGCGAGCCTCGCTCGAGGTGAGGTCAAAGCCTACGACGAGGAGCGGCACCAGGGCCTCTTGCGCGCCGTTGAGCTCGCGGCGAGCCGCACGACCGGCGTCGTCCAAGTGGTCCTTGTCGTCAATGATCTGCTCGACGCCCCTGAGCCGGTGAAGCAAACCTTTCGAGGGGTACTCGCAGATCTTGAGCAGCTAGGAGTGGTGAGCAGCGTCTTCTTCAACGCTCAGCCGAACCGCACCAACACGCTGCTCGGTGCGCGTTTCGTCCACGTCTTCGGACCGGAGGCGCTGGAACAAGATCTGCTCGGGACCAAGAATTTTTTCCCTCCCGGAGCGTTCGGGCAGGCGAACCCCGCGCTCCATGAGCGCGCTGTTGAGAGGATCATCGAGTGGGTTCCGAGCGGCGCGAGGGTCGTCGAATACCACGCGGGCGTCGGGAGCATCGGGCTCGCCGTGCATGGGGCGCGCCCTTTGGCTTCTTTGAAGATGAACGAGATCAGCGGTCCTTCGCTCGCGGGGCTCCGCTTGGGCCTGAGAGCTCTCAGTGAGCCACAAGACATTGAGGTCATTGAAGGGCCCGCGGGCCAGAACACTGAACTCCTTCGCAGCGCCGACGTGGTGATTGTCGATCCGCCGCGGAAGGGACTCGAAGAGGACCTGCTCCGCGCGCTCATCGCACACTTCCCGGGGCGATTGATTTATTTAAGCTGCGGGCTACCGGCATTTCTCAAGGAGGCGAGCGCCTTAGCCAAAGCGGGGATCTTGCCGCGCTTCCTCGGGGCCTACTCGTATTTCCCCTTCACCGAGCACGTCGAAACTCTCGCAGTGTTCGAGCGATCTCCATAGGGCGGCGTCCGGCGCCGAAATCGAGAGACCCTCGCGGTGTGGAGCGCCCCAGGGGGAGGACGCTCACGCGAGGGTCAGGGAGCTGCAATAGAAATGACTTATGCAGCGTCGGCCATGAGGGCCTTGAGGCGCTCCATGGCACGGGAGTGGAGCTGCGAGATGCGCGGCTCGCTCACGCCGAGCTCGATGCCGAGGTCCTTGAACTTCACGCCGCGGAAGTAGTGCGCCGAGACGATGTGGCGCTCTCTCTGGGGCAGCTGATTGACGGCGCGCGTCAGAGTCGCGTGGGTCATCTTCGATTCGAGGGCGAGCTCGCTGTTGGTGTCATCGGCGGTCGCCAGACAGCGGCTCTGTTCCCACTCGCTCACGTCGTCGAAGCGCACGACGGCGGGCGCGACAGCGCGGGCGTGGTTCCCATTCTCCTGTGCCTCCTGGGCCAGGGCGCGAGCACGGCGCGGCAGCCAGTCCTGAGCGCGGAGCTCGTCGAGGATGGCGCCACGGATCCGCACGCGGACGTAATACTCGAAGCGCTCATCGGGGGCCTCGACTTGGCGGCGCACCGCGTCCCACAGACCGCTCATGCCAGCGGCGATCAAGTCGTCGCGCAGCACGTTGCGGGGAAGCTTCCTCTGGAAACCACCGGCAATTTGGCGCACGAGGGGCGCATAGAGCTCAACCAGCTCTGCATCGCTCATTTGAGGACGAAGACGCACACCGGAGTCGGCGGACTCACTTGGGAACTCGGGGGCCACCGAATCTGCCGCCTGAAACGGACCACTCACGGGCTTGGCACGAAGGTCTTTGGCTCGGTAGGTCTCGGTGGTGGTGTCAGTCATTTGGGGGAACTCCTTGTGAGTCTCCCCAAAGCAGGACGTGTGCCATCGTGCTCCAGCCTGAGAATTCCGAGGCTTCTCGGCTGTATCGCTCTGGGACGGGGGGTCACGAATGACCCGCCAGAGCCCGCCCGATTCCGGGTGAAAGCCCCGCCATCCGCGAGTTTTCAGGCTTTCTCGTGGGACACGGGACGGGCGCACAGTGGGTCGCAGACGACCCGGACGCGTCTCGTTTCGGCGCAAAATGACAGTTTCCAGCTAGCCAATGCCCCTTTTGGACCGGGTCATCTGTGACCCAGCCCCTCTCGTTTCGAGAGCGGAGGGAGGGGAGTCTCCCTCAAACGGCTCCCCCGGGGACGGCTCCCCGGCGGCTCCTGAGGCCCAAAGCAAGGTCTGTTCGCCTTTTACTTGGCTCTAGGTACCGGAGGGTGAGAAGATTTTCCCGTGCGCGAAGGAAAGAACCTGGTGGGCGTGGATATTGGGACCACCTCAATCAAAGTCTGCCAGCTCAAGCAAACGCGAAAAGGCTATGAGCTTTGCGCATTTGGATATGCCCCGCTCCGGCCCCAAGTCATCGTCGACGGCCAGGTGATGGACGCGACTGCGGTCATCGAGACCATCCAGCAGATCTGGAAGGACGCCAAGATTCGTCAGCGAGACGTGGCGATCAGCGTGTCGGGCCAGTCGGCGATCATCCGCAAGATCAACGTTCCGCTCATGACTGACGCGGAGCTCAGTGAACAGATCCAGTGGGAAGCTGAGCAGCATATCCCCTTCGACATCAAGGACGTCCAGGTTGACTACCAGGTCCTCCGCCGGAACCCCGAAGAAGGGCAGATGGAGGTCCTCCTCGTCGCCGCCAAGAAGGAGCAAATCGAGGATTACGCGCGGCTCGCCCGCGACGCCAAGCTCCGGCCGGTTGTCTGTGACATCGACGCCTTCAGCGTACAGAACCTGTTCGAGGCCACTCGCGGGATCGACCCCCACGCGCGTATCGGCCTCGTCAACGTCGGCGCCAGTCTCTCGAGCCTCAACGTCATCTCCGGCGGAATTAGCGCCTTTTCGCGAGAAATCGCCAACGGAGGCAACGCGGTCACCGAGGAAATTCAGCGCACGCTGAACGTTCCCTTTGAACAGGCAGAAGCCTACAAATGTGGAGATGGGCGTGACGGCATGGTTCCGAGTCAGGTGCTCGAGGTGATCGACGGAGCGTGTGACGCGATCGCCGCCGAGATCCAACGGAGCCTCGACTTCTTCATGGCGACGAGCGGAGACTCCGATCTCACCCGTCTCTATTTGACCGGTGGCTCAGCGGCCCTTTCGCCTCTCGCTCAGGCGATCGAGTCCCGTTCTCGCATTCCGGTCGAGCTCTGGATCCCGACCCAAGGGCTCGTCGGGTTCAAGAAGAACATCGATCCCATCGCTCTCGACCGCCACGCCCTGCAGCTGTCGGTCGCGCTTGGCCTTGCGCTGCGGAAGGATCGTGAGGTGCGCGCATGATTCGCATTAACCTCCTTCCTCAGAAACGCCGGCGTATGGAAGCCTCCGCTGGAGGCGACACGTGGGTGCTTTTCGCGCTCTTGGCCCTGATCGTGCAGTTTGTCCTGCTCTTCGTGTTCCACGGCTTCAAGGAGCGCGAGCTTCTCGAAGAACAGCAGAAGAACGCGACGATCCAATCTCAGATCACGACGAGCCAGAACGCCGTCAAGAATCACGCGGAGATCACGCGTGAGCTCGAGCGCCTGCGTTCACGGGAGGACGCGATCGCCAAGCTCCAGAGCGCGCGGACGGGACCGACTGCGGTCTTGCTCGAGATCGCCAAGATGCTCACGCCTGGCCGAGGCCCCACCATCGATCCCGAGGCTCTTGCCCAGATTCGTCGGGACAACCCGCTCGCGGTCTCGAGCCCGACCTGGGATACGCGGCGCCTTTGGATCACTGAGTTCAGTGAAGAAAACCGTTTGCTTCGCTTGCGGGGCACGGCGCGGGATGCGTCGGACGTCAGCGAGCTCGCTAAGCGCATGAACCTCTCGGCGTTTTTCGGGGGAGTCCGGCTCTTGCCCGCTCGCCGGCTCAACGACGCCAAGACGGGACTTGCGTTGGTCGAGTTCGCGCTCGAGGCGGAGGTGAAATACTGATGGCCGAAAGTGTTCTTGCGAAAGTGCCTGTGCCCGCTCGCTTTGCCATCTCGGCAGGGCTCTTGGTGCTCGGTGCGCTCGCCTACTACGTCGTTTTTTACAGCGATATCGCAGGTCAGATCGAAGGAGCGGTCGCCACCCGCACTCAGCTGGAAGCGGACCTGAAGAAGGCCAAGGCCGCTGAGGTCGCCTACCAGAAAGACATTGAAGAGCTCGCTCGCCGCCGTGAGCGCGAGAGAGAGCTCAACAAGATCCTCCCTGCGACCACCGAATATCCGGCGTTCTTGTCGTCGGTGCAGACGGTGGCGAACATGGCCGGGGTCGAACTTTCGGCGTGGACCCCCGAGCCCGAGGTCAAAGAGAAGTTCTACGCGAAAGTCCCGATGAAAATCGAGCTCACGGGTCGGTTCCACCAAGTCGCGAAGTTCTTCTTCGGGATCGGTCAGAACGATCGAATCATGAACATCGAGAACATCACCATCTCGAAGCCGACAATCGTCGACCGAGATGTGGTCGTCACGGTGACCGGCTTGGCGACGGCCTTCCGCGCGCTCGGTGAGGACGAGACCGAAGGTCAATCCGGCACGAATCGGAGGGGCGGGTGAGGTTCCGAGCTGCTCTGTTTTTGGGCCTGCTCGCGGGTTTGCCCGCTTGTGAGGATGAGGTCATCACCTCGGCTCAGGTGGGCGGGCCCGCCGCTGCCACGGATCGGCGTGGCACGGGACAAGTCGACGACTCGTCGGAGAAGCCAGCGGAGAAGCTGCCCACCGTGCCGCTCGAGGAGGCAGACTTCATTGAATCAGACCGAAGTCGCGATCCCTTCAGGAGCTACGCTCAGGCCTTCGTCGATGAGGCGCGCGGTTCCGTGCGCAGTCAGCGTGAAGTCCTCCTCGACCAATATTCGATCGACGAGCTGAAGTTGGTGGCCATCGTAGGGAACGCGAACCCTGCGCGCGCCATGCTCGTGGACCCGACGGGGGTGGGTCACGTCATTGTCCGAGGCCAGTACGTGGGACGAGCCGCGCTCGTTCAGCCGGCAGGCGGCGTAGGCGCATCCTATGAGGTGAACTGGAGGGNGGATCGGATTCGTGACGGAGACGTTGTGTTCGTCCGTGACGATCCTTCGAACCCAGAGGCGCCGAGCGCGACCCGGGTCGTCCCGCTGCGCTCGGAGGACGAGGTGGTCTCTGCCGACGATTCCTCCTCTTCGGGCGACGTGCAGAGTGAGCTCAGGGAGCTCAAGGAAAAGCTCCAGTCGCTCGAGCAGAGCGAGGCGTCCAGGCGGGCGGGCAATTGAGCGCCCCGCCGGCCCCTGCTCGTCCCCGGCGGGCTGCCCCGAAAGCTCGGGCAATTTGAGCAAAAAGTTTGTCAGTTGGGACGAAGCCCCTCTAGGATTTGACGAGGTGTGAACTCTCCTGTGATGTTCCCGCCTGGAGACGCCTACTCATGCGCCTGACCCCTAGAGCTTTTCGTCCCATCTTCGTCCGGGCCCTCGTCGCGATGGCGCTCACAGGTGTCCCAGCGCAAGCGGCTCCCGTTGGTACCGTAGAGGCGGTGACGGTCGAGGAAGGCGCTTCGAAACTTGGCGTCGTTCAGATCGAACTGGACGGTCCGCCGACCTATAGCGCCCGCCTCGACAAGGCGGCGCGCCGTCTCATTGTCGAGCTCAGCGGAGTGCGCGTCGGCAAGTTCGAGCCGGCTTGGACCGATGCCCGCGGCGTGATCGGCGGCGTCCTCTCGCAGACCTTCGAGGGCGAGACGGGACCTCTGACCCGCGTTACCATTTCGCTCACCCGGGACGCGAGCTACTCGTTTGCGGTCGAGGAGAATCGTCTCTTGGTCTCCTTCTCCGAAGGGGCCCTCGGCGTTTCCGACAGCCGTCTGCCCACCGTTGAGACGAAGGTTCGACCTTCGGAGCAGGCGAGCGAAGGGGCAGTTGTGTCGCGTCTCCTCGACGTAAACTTCTCGCACTCTCCCTACCGCGACGTGGTCGAGCTCGAGCTCGACACGCGCACGAACTTCCGCGTCGACAACGGGACCAGCGGCCGCTCGACCCTGATTTTGCGCGGCGCGGTTGTTCCGCCCGCCTTGGTTCGGACTCTCGACGTCGATGCTTTTGGCGGTCTGGTCCACAAGATCTCGAGCTTCGCTGATGGCCAGGACGTCGTCATTCACGTCCAGCGTGAGGCCGCCGCGACCAGCTCGGTCGAGCGCCAAGGCAATCGGCTGCTCTGGTCCTTCTACAAGCCGGGGACGCTGCCTTCGAGTTTGACAGGTGTTGCTCGCGATGGGCGTGAGGCGCGCAAGTCGAAGACCGTCACGACCGAACACACGAAGGTCGACTTGCCTGTGGTGCGGACGGCCGAGGAGGTCATGGCGAGTGGCGTCGCGACCAGCGAGGAAGCTTCGGCGTTCGGCCCGGTCGCCCTCGGACAAGCGGACAATGCCGCGGGACGGCGCATCGACCTCGATCTCAAGGACGCCGACATCCACAACGTGCTACGCCTGATCGGAGATGTCGCGCGGCGCAACATCGTCGTCGCAGACGAGGTGAAGGGGCGCGTCACGATTCGCCTCCGCAACGTCCCCTGGGATCAGGCGCTCGGCGTCATCCTTCAGGCCAAGAAGCTCGGCATGGTCGAGCAGGGCAACATGATTCGAGTGGCGCCGCTCGACCAGCTTCAGAAGGAGCGTGAGCTCGAAATGGAGCGGCGGAAGATGGCCGTGCAACTCGCGCCCATCGAGACGCGGCTCATGCCGATCTCCTATGCGCAGGCTTCGGATGTGGCGCAGCGCGTCACCGTCTTGCTTTCGAGCCGCGGCACCATCGCCGTCGACGACCGCACCAACACTCTCATCGTGCGCGACGTGAGCGGCGCCCTGGACCAGGTCGAAGAGCTCACTCGCGCTCTCGACACCCAGACGCCTCAGGTCCTCGTTGAGGCGCGGATCGTGGAAGCCACGAGCACCTACCTCAAGGACATCGGTATCCAGTGGGGTGGTTCGGGCGCGATGTCGGCAGCGACGGGGAACCCGACGGGTCTGGTGTTCCCGAATTCGATCGGTGTTGTCGGTGGCGCGAGCGACGCGAACACGCCGACTCAAGGCATGAGTCCCTTCACGCCCACCGTGCCGAACCCGAACTTTGCGGTGAACTTGCCGGCGACGGCTGGTACGGGTCGCGGTGGCGCGCTCGGTCTGACCTTCGGCTCGATCGATAACAATGTGAACCTGGCGGTCCGCCTCTCGGCGGCGGAGTCGAGCGGTATGCTCAGGATCCTGTCGAGCCCGCGTGTCCTCACGCTCGACAACCTCGAAGCCAAGATCTCCCAAGGAACGCTGATTCCTTTCTCTCAGGTCTCCGCCCAGGGCGTCCAGACCGTTTTCCAGGAAGCGAAGCTGCAGCTCCTGGTGCGTCCGCACGTGACAGCCGACGGCAGCGTGCAGATGCGCGTCAAGATCAACCGCGACGAGCCTGACTTCAACCAAACTTCCGCCCGAGGTGATCCGACGATCTTGAAGCGCGAGGCTCAGACCGAGCTGCTCGTGATGGACGGGCACACGGCTGTTATCGGCGGCATTTTCACGCGCAACACCGGTCGCAACCTGGATCAGGTTCCTTTCTTCGGGGACATCCCGGTGCTCGGTGTGCTCTTCCAGCGCCGTCGCTCAAGCGACACCCGAGGCGAGCTCGTGATCTTCATCACGCCGCGCATCGTGAATCGCGCCGAGGCGCTCGGTCGCTAAAGCCGGCTCTCGCCGAAGCGCTCGGTCGCTCAGGATGGTCTTGGCGGCTCCCCTCGGGGGGCCGCTCGGCGTTTGTGCTTTCGATGGGGCGAGGCCTCGGTGCGTGCCCCACCGGCGGCCCGGGGGCGTTCTCTCTTTTGGGGAGGCTGACTCGCCGGTGGTGTCCGAGCCCCTCGAGGTCCGCCCTGCGTCGAGGCTGTCGCCTCGGTTGACAGAGCGCAAGAACCAGCAAACATTTGGCGGGTGAGGGACTTCGGGCAACCGACAACTAAGTTGACGGTTCGCGCGCTGCGCGGAACTGGTGCGCCCTCTGACGCTTGGGAGCTCGGGCCCGTCGAGCTCCGCGTGGTCGGATCTCTCGGCGAAGGCGAGAGCTCTCGAGTGCTCCTCGTGGAAGATCGGGAGGGCAAAAAGAGAGCCCTCAAGATCGCGGCTCCCGGGATGAACGAGGTGCTCCTCCACGAGGCCCGGGTCCTTTCGTGCGCAGGAGGCCGGGGCCTGCCTCGTCTCCTTTCGACGGCGCTTTCGGACGCCGGCGAAGTTGCGCTCGTCGTCGAGTACTTCGAAGGCCAGTCGCTCCGTGAAGGCAAAGGTGAACTATCCGGTCAGGCGGCCTTTGTTGAGCTCTCCGAGGCGCTGGTAGCTCTCCATGAGCTTGGTTTCTTTCACGGAGACGTCAAACCCGAAAACATCATCGTCGCCGGTGGGCATGCCTTGCTGATTGATGCAGGCCTCGCCCGGGAGAGCACCCGGGATGCTCGAGCCGTCGGTTTCACGCCGAAGTACGCCGCGCCTGAGCTCGTCGCTCGCGGCGTCATCGGACCTCTCACAGACGCCTACGCTCTCGCTACCTCCATCAGCGAGATATTTCCGGACCTAGCGTCCGCTCTCGAGCCCTTTTGTGAGGCGGAAGAGGCACGCAGAGTTCCGCTCAAGGCAGCGCTCGGGCCCGAGTTGATCCTTCGGATCGGCCTCCTCCGCGCTCGCTTCGCGGCGCTCTCTCGTGCGGCGCTCCTCGGGGCTGAGACGGGATCGGTCGAGCTCGGAGGCTCCTTCGGCTTCGTCCAAGGCCAGCTGGTCGACGTCTTTGAACAGTTGCTCGGGCTGTGCTTCGTGCGCCAGGCTCTTTCTGGCGAGCCGTCGGGTTCGCCGCGGTCCGCCGAGCTCGAGACCAGCCTCAGAGAGGCTCTTGGGCCCTTGACCGGGTCTGACCGCAGTCGCTGGCTCGGGTTCGTCTCGGGGCCTCACGCTCTTTCGTTCCGCTTTCGGGGCAGCGACGAAGAGCTCTTCGCGCGGCTCATCGAAGTCTTTCAGAAGAAGCCGCGAGCGGCCCTGACTCAGTCCGACCTCTCCGGCGCACCCGAGGATCACGGCTGTCTCTCGAACACCGAGCTTGCCTTTCGTCTGGGCGAAAGTGGCGCGGAGTTCGCGCTTGTTCTCGAGCTCGAGAAGCGCGCGAACCTCCCGCTGTTTCTGCTGCTCCAAGGAGCTCGCCTTGCCAGGCGCCAAGGGGACTATCAGCTCGCGCACCGCCTCTTGGATCGCGCTTGTGATGTTGTGGGACCAGAGCTTGGCAGTGGGCTCGAGATCGGTCTCGAGCGGGCCGCGACCTTGCGTAGGCAAGGGAGGCTCGAGGAGGGGCTCGGCCTCTTGCCAGAGCCGCAGCAGGTGCGAGAGCTGGGGCTGAACGCCGGACTTGCCGCGCCGATTCTCGCGGTATGGGCCCGGCACGCTTACGACAACGGAGATCTCGAGCGAGCGGAACGAATTCTCCAGGGGTCCCCGGCGGGTCCGAGCACCGCGGAGGCGCTTGGGCTTGTCGAGATCGCGCGGGGGCGTCCTCTGCGAGCGCTCGAGCTGGTCGACGAGTTTCGCAACGACAAGTGGGGAGCGGAGGAGGAGGCTCGACTCGCGGCAGTTGCGGCCATGGCGCACCAACTCCTCGGCGCCACGAGCGAAGCCTGTGACGAATTTCGGCGCGCCGTGGAGGGAGCCGTCCGAAGCGGCTCGGTGCTCGAAGAGGCTACCTATCTTACGGGCCTGGCCGCTGTAGCGACGGACGCCATGCGCTTCGAGGTGGCGCTCGCCTCGGCGGCGCGAGCGGCGGCCTTGTTTGAGGTCTTGGGCCGCCCGGCTCATGCGGCGCGAGCGCTCTTGTCCCAGGCGGCGGTGCTCTCTGCTCTGGGCTCAGAGGGAGAGCTCGAAGCCGTCGTTTTTCGCGCGCTGCCGATGGCTATCGAGCACGGCGATCGTCGCTGCGCGGGATACCTCGAGCTCTGTCTCGTCGACGGGCTCGGGGATCGTGCGGCACGACTTGCGGCTCTCGAGCGAGCATCTCTTCACCTTGAAGATCCCGACGATCATTTGCGCATCGACGCCCGTCGCCTCGAGCTCACCGGCACGATCGCGGATGGGGCGGACCAGAGGGCGATGCAGACGGAGGTGCGGGGAGCGAAGCTCGACTGGTGGAAGGCTCGCGCTCTGCATGCCGCAAAGACAGGGCAGGGTGACGCGCAAGAGATCATCGCCCAAGTTGTTCAGCTCTCGGGGCGCGGGAGTGAGCTCTCCGAGGGGCCCGCTACCATAGCGGCGGCGGCTCTCGCGCTCAGCGCTGGCCAAGTCGAAGCAGCTCGCAGGCTGACCACACGGGCGGCGATCTTGGCCGAGACCTTCCAGAGCCAGGTACCTGACGAGTATCGAGAGCGGACCCGACGCCTGCCCTGGGTCGAGACTGCTCTGAAGGACAGGTTCCAATCTTTCTCCGGTGCCCAGCTCGCTGACGTGGAGTCGCTGCTCCGCGCGCTCTCTCATCGGGACGGCCTCCGCCCGCTGTTTCGGCAGGTGCTCGACTTGCTCCTCTTATGGACAGGAGTGGAGCGAGGGCTTCTGCTGCTCCGAGCGCCCGGGGATCGCCTCTCGTTCCGGGTGGGGCGAAACCTGCGCAGGCGCGACCTCTCCCCCGAGCAGCGAAGTTTGAGTGAGACGCTCGCGCGGCGAGCTCTCTCCGAGGGCCGCCCAATCTTCGTCGTCGACGGCATGAGCGAGTTTGTCGATGTGCATCAGAGTGTGCACGCGCTCAGGCTGCGCAGTGTGCTCGCGCTGCCGCTCGTGGCGGGCGGGGAGACGTTCGGAGTGGCGTACCTGGACGATCGGTATCAGCGGGGAGCCTTCGGAGAGCCGGAGGTGGCCTGGGCTTCCTTGATTGGGACGATTGCGGCGCTCGCCATCCGGGACGCTCGCGATCGTTTGCTCTTGAAGCGGGCCACGCTTCGAGAAGAGCGCGCGAAAAAACGCCTGGAGCGGACCCTCGAAGGGAAAGAGGCGGAGGTGGAGCTGCTCGAGCGAAAGCTCCGGGACGAAACCCAGAGCCTCGGTCCCCAGAGCGAGTTCGGGCTCGTCTATGAGAGCCGGAGCATGCACCGCCTTGTCTCGGGGCTCCGCAAGATCGCTCATTCCGAGGTGCCGATCTTGATCACGGGAGAGTCGGGGACCGGCAAAGAGATGGTCGCGCGCGCCATCGCTCAAGCGGGGCCCCGCGCGAGCCGACCCTTCGTGGCGGAGAACTGTGCCGCCTTGCCGGAGTCATTGCTCGAGTCGGAGCTCTTCGGTCACACGCGCGGCGCCTTCACCGGTGCTATCCGCGATCGCGTGGGGCTCTTTGAGCTGGCGGACGGGGGAACGCTCTTCCTCGACGAGGTGGGCGAGATGCCGCTCAGCATGCAGGCGAAGCTGCTGCGTGTCCTACAAGACGGCATGGTGCGCCGCGTTGGATCGGAGAAGGGGCGCCGTGTGGATGTTCGATTGGTGACGGCGACGCACAGATCGCTTTCCGAGCTCGTGCGCGCGGGTCGCTTCCGGGAAGATCTCTTCTATCGACTGAACGTCATTCCGCTCGCGATTCCCCCGCTCCGGGAGCGCAAAGAAGACATCTTGCCCCTGGTTCGCCACTTCATCGCCCGTTATGCCAAGGATCGAGTGATCAAGATCGCGCCCGGAGCGGCTCGCGCTCTGCTCGACTACGACTGGCCGGGGAACGTGCGTCAGCTGGAGAATGAGGTGCGGCGGCTGCTTGTTTTCGTCGAGCGGGAAATCACTGCGGCCGATCTGGCGCTCAGCGCGTCCTCGTCCGGGGCTGAGGACAAGCAGCTGGGGCTCCGCGAGCGGGTGGACGCGCTCGAGAAGAGCCTGGTCCTGGCTGCGCTCGACGAGCACGGCGGCAACCGGACCAAGGTGGCCGAGGCGCTCGGCTTGAGCCGCCAGGGACTCCTGAAGATGATGCGGCGTCTTGGGATCGCGCAAGAGTGAGCGCGAGCTCGTCCGAGAGGGGGCGCCCCGCGAAGCAGTTGTGGCAAATGAGCAGCGGCCTGCCGAAATGTGGACGCCGGGATCTGGGTCGGGTAGAGGGAATCGATATGCGAGCCGAACCGGTGCTCAAATGGGCAGGCGGGAAACGCCAGCTTTTGCCCGAGATTTGCGCCCGTTTGCCCGCGCGCATCCACACTTATTTCGAGCCATTCCTCGGCGGAGGTGCGGTTCTGTTCGAGCTGGCCCAGAAGCGCCGCTTCGAGCGGGCCGTGGTCTCCGACCAGAACCCTGAGCTCGTGGAGACCTATCAGGTCATCCAGCGGGACGTGGAGTCGCTCATCAAGATCCTGAGCAAGATGCCGCACTCCGAGGAGGAGTATTACCGGGTGCGCGCCTCGTCGCCGCGGCTCCCGAGCCGGCGCGCCGCTCGCATGATTTACCTGAACCGCACGGGCTATAACGGCCTTTACCGGGTCAACAAGTCGGGCCAGTTCAACGTGCCCTTTGGCCGCTACGTGAGCCCGCGCATCTGCGATCCGGAGCGGCTGCGGGCCGCGGCCGCTGTGCTCGCGCGCGTCGAGATCCGTCATTCGGACTTCGAGCAAACTGTGGCTCGGGCGAGGCCCCGGGACGCGGTCTATTTCGATCCCCCCTATGTGCCTTTGAGCGAAACCGCGCGCTTCGCTGAGTACTATTCGACGCCTTTCGGGGAGGCAGAGCATCGCCGCTTACAACGCGTATTCGCCGAGCTTGTGAATCGCCGCGTCGACGTCTTGCTCTCGAATTCGGACACCCCGCTGACCCGAGAGCTTTACGGCGACTATTGCCTGGAAACTGTCGCAGCGCGACGCAACATCAACTCGGATGGCACCCGTCGCGGCCAGGTTCACGAGATCCTCGTTGGTGGACCGCTGCGCACCGGGCTCCGGCTCGGGGCGACGGCATGAGGTCTCCTTCGGGAAAGGAGAAACACCGGCCCCGAAAGAAACCCCGCGTCACGGTCGAGGACACGCGGGCGTCGCTCTCCCGTACTCTGATCGTCGCTGGTGTTGGCCTCGCGCTGGGCATTGCTTGGCCCTGGATTGTCGGGATCAGCCTGGTTCCGGAGCCACCGATCAGCGATGGCTCGGCGCGCTCCGAACAAGAGGCGTCCGGCCAGGCTCAGGCGCAAGTGACCGAGGCGAAGGAGATCAGCGCTACGGACCTGCTCGAGATCTCCGAGCCGGTTGTGACGAGCTGCCGCGACCAAGCCGGAAAGGCCCAGTCTGACTGTCAGGGCATCGATTTCGACGCGCTCTTGCACGGTCCGCTCCTCACGCTCGTCGAGTGCCCCGCGGCTCAGGGCGTGTTTGGGACGTTGTCGATTGGCGTCGAGATCTCCTTCGCCGAGCGGAAGATCGCCAAAGTGGAGAGTGGCCGTTCGACCAACTTACCGAAGCTTGTGGCTCAGGAGCTCCTTCTCTGCGCGGAGAAACGGCTGACCGGGATCAGTCTCGATACGGCCTCCGCTCCCCACGCGAGCTACACCGTCTATTACAAGATCCTCTTCAAGACGCCTGAAATCGCCGCTTCTGAAGCGGAGACCATCACGCTCGCGAGCGGTACAGCGACGGTTCTCTGGCGCTCGGCGCTGGTCCGCGAGGAGCCGAACGGAGAATCCAAAGTGCGTACACGGGTGCTGGCGGGTGCGCGACTGACCGTCACTGGGCGCATGGGCGATTGGTATCGAGTGAAATATGATGCCTCCGGGCGTGAGGGCTGGGTCCACGGAGCAGCGCTCGGCTTGCTTCCAGAAAAATAGATCGGCCTCGCTGGGGTAGGGGCGTATACTCCGAAAAGCGTGGTCGACCTCGAGCTTCTCGCTTCACAGCTGAGCCAGATCGGCCGGCGATGGCCCAAGTTACTCTCGCAGCTTGAAGCGGCGAGAAACGCCGTCCCCGAGCTGAGCTGGGTCGAGGGACGCCACGGCACGCTTGCTCTGGGAGGGGTTCAGCTCAGCTCTCGTCATGACCCTTGGAAAGAGGCGAACCTTCAGGCGGAGCGGTTCGGCGATGCTCGGTCGGTCTGTGTCTACGGCGTCGGTCTCGGCGCGCTGCCGCGCGTGCTTCTCTCTTCAGCTGAGCGTGAGCGTGTATCGATCAAGATCTTGAACGCGGCTCTCTTTGTGGCGCTCCTCTCGCTCGTCGATCAGAGCGAGTGGCTGATTGACGAGCGCGTCGAGCTCTCCTTGGCTCGTGACGACGAGGAGCTGTGCGCGCCTTGGTTCGTGAATCCTCCAGATCTCGTTCTTGCGGAGGATGAGGCTTGGAAGATCCGCGATCGATTGCAGCTCGAGCTGAACGCACGTCACGTCGCGGCCCGTCATGCTCCGGACGACCCCGAGCTCCTCTCGCGCATCGCCGATACCCGCCCTCTTTTTCGAGAGGATCGGGACGTCGCCGAGCTGTTTGGGACGGCTGTCGGCAAGAGCGCCTACGTCTTCGCCTCGGGTCCTTCCCTCGAAGATCATCTGGAGCGCCTGGCGACTCGCTTGCGCGAAAGTGAGGAGAGCCCCCTGCTCATCGCCGTGGATACTGCTCATCGGACCCTCGTCCGAGCTGGCATCCACCCTCACATTACGGTCACAATGGACCGGTATTTGACTGCCGAGCGCGTCTGTCCGATCGAAAACGAAAGGACGAATCTCGTTTATTTTCCGCTCACCGATAAGAACATCGTTTCAGGTTGGAGCGGTCTGCGCTTCACCGCCTACTCGAAGATCCCCCTCTTTGAACCTTTGCTCGCCGAGCTCCCGCGAGGTGTCTTGTGGGCGGGCGGCAGTGTGCTGCACGCGGCTGTCGACCTGGCGGTCTTGATGGGCGCGGAAAAGATCAGCTTATTCGGGGCTGACTTCGCGTTCGTCGGGGGCAAGACCCACGCAGGCTGGGAGAGCGGGGAGCTCGGTCAGGACCTGCTCAGGGCGGAGCATTGGGTGAAGAATGCGGCGGGCGAGAAGGTGCGCAGCAGCCCAAACTTCGCGGGGTACCTGTCGGAGCTCGAGCGCTACATCGCGGCCCGACCCCATGTCGTATTCCATGCGACGAGTAGTCGGGGAGCGCTGATCGCGCGCACTTCGCCCGATCCTGAGTACTACGTATGAACGAGCCGAGTCTTCCCCAGGATCTGATGACGCTCGCCGATCGTTTTCGCACGGGTGACGCGCTTTCGGCTTCGGTTGAGCTCCCAGATCTTCTTGTACGCTTGGCCAGTCGAGCGAGCCCCGATGAGCTAGCTCGCCTTGTCCCGATCTTCTCCGCGCTGCTCGCCGCGCTGGAGCGGAAGGATTGGCTTGGCCTGGCGGACAGTCTCGAGGTGGAGCTGCTCCTGGCGACAGGGGCTCGCGTTTCCGAGAAATTAGAGCGAACATAAGAGGATGGCGGAAAATCCGGCCACACAGAGCCTCGAGACGAGTTTCCCTCCTCCTTCTCATGAGCAGCGCACGGAGGATCGCTCGGTTCGGATTGCCTTCGAGACGGCCCGACTCGAGCTTGCGCAGCTGTACGATGAAACAGTCGAAGCGCGCACGAGCGCGTACCGGATCGCCTGTAAGCATAGCGCGCAGACGCTGCAGGTCGCCCGCGTCTCAGTGTGGTTCTTGTCGGAAGACGCGGAGGTGCTCGAGTGCGCTCTCAGCTACAACCTGCCGACCGACGAGTTCACGAGCGGCGCGCAGCTGCTTCGGCGCGGCTGTCCCAAGTATTTTCAGGCGATTCGCTCGCGGCGTGTCGTCGTCGCTCACGACGCGCTCCGGGACGAGAAGACTCGCGAGCTCGAGGGATACCTTACGAACAATGGCATCACCTCGCTCCTCGACGCGCCGATCTACAGAAACGGCCAAGTCGTCGGGGTTGTGTGTCATGAACACGTCGGTCCCCAGCGAACCTGGACTGAGAAGGAGGCAGGTTTCGCTTCGGCGGTCTCCGACATGCTCACCATTCTCGGTCAACAGGCGGAGCGCGCCGAGCTCCAGGCGGTGATTGCTGCTCAAAAGCAGCTCGAGGCACAGAACCAAAAAATGCAGGCCCTGACCAAGCTAGGCCTGGTGGTGATCCACGATCTATCGAACATCATGACCATCGTGGGAGCGCGCGCCGAGCTCCTGGAAGAGGAGACCGATCTGCGTCAGGCGGCGGATGACCTGAGAGAAGCGCTCCGTTACGGCAACACGCTGCTCAGGCAGCTGCGCGACTTCTACAATGAGCGAGAGCCGACCGCCGGCGTGAATGCAACTGAGGTCTTAAGGGGGCTTGAGCCGTCGCTCAGAGCCCTTTTGGGCAAGGAGATCGAGCTCTCCTTCTCGTGCCCGAGTGAGTCGGTCACGCTCGGCTTGACCCGGGTCGAGCTGGAGCAGCTCGTGATGAATCTATGTTTGAATGCTCGCGATGCTCTGAGCGGCCGCAGCGATCCAAAAGTAGTGGTCCGCGCCACCCTGGATGTTGGCCGCCTTATCCTCATTGTGAGCGATAACGGCGTGGGCATGAGCGAGTCGACCCAAGCGCGCATCTTCGAGCCCTATTACTCGACGAAATCCGGCCACTCGGGGGTAGGTCTCGCGGCAGTTTTTGGCATTGTTTCCCGAGCAAAAGGCCAAATTGAGGTCCAGAGCGCGCCTGAGCCGGGCACCACGTTCAAGCTGACTTTCCCCCTCGAGAGCGCTGAGGTGAGGGACAGCTTCGAACCGCCCTGGTCTCTCGGGTACTAGGGTGCCAATCGGATGCAGGCTGCGTCTCCCGGGTTACAGGCTGCCTCCCCGAGTACAGACTGCCTCCCCGAGTACAGGCTGCCTCCCCGGGTACAGACTGCCACCCTGAGTTTTAGGCTGCCTCCCCGGGTACAGACTGCCTCCCTGAGCTCTAGGCTTCAGCCTGACGTGCCCGAGCGGGGATCGCGAGAGCGGAGCGCGATGGAGAAGGCGACGGGTCCTTCGGCCTTTTTGTGCTCAGGCGGATGCTCGCGCCAGAAGCGGGCTGAGTCTTCGGGCGTCCAGGCCGGGAGCNGAGGGATCAGGGCGCGCAGCTCGCTCGCCACCGCGCTCATGCGCGGGGGACGGTCGTGGGGTTTTTTCTCGAGACAGCGCAGGACGAAGTCTTGATAGAGCTTGGGCGTGTCGCTCGGAAAGGGATGCGGGGCGCCGGAGACGATGCGCGTGAAACTGGAGAGTTGATTCGGGTCATCGAAGGGACCGCGTCCACTCACGAGAAAGAACGCGACACAACCGAGCGAGAAGATGTCCGAGGCGGGGGTCGCTCGTGCGCCCGAAATGATCTCCGGTGCGATGTAGCCAGGGGTTCCGACGAAGACCGTCGTAGCAGAGAGACTGTGGAGCGAGCCTGCTTCTGCCGTCTTGCCGCGGGCGAGGCCGAAATCGAGGACCTTGACGAAGTCGCGGATCCCGCCGCGCTCGGTGATCATGATGTTGCTCGGTTTGACGTCCCGATGCACGAGGCCCTTTTCGTGGGCCTCTTCGAGAGACGCCGCGACTTGGAGCAGGATGCGCGCGGCGCGCCCAGCGGGCAGCGGTCCAAAGCGCTCGACGAGGCGCGAAAGGTCATAGCCCTCGATGTACTCCATGGCCGCGTAGAAGGTTCCGTCTTCGCCGCGGCCGAAGTCGAACACCGTCACCGTGTTAGGGTGGGTCAGGGTGCTGTGGAGGCGCACTTCTCGCTCGAAGTGCGTTGCCGACTGATCAGGATGGGCAATTTTGATCGCGGCTGGGCGCTTGAGCAGAGCGTGGCGGGCCCGATACACGGCGCCCATCCCGCCGCTGGCGACCTGTTCTTCGAGGCGATATTGCCCGAGTGTCGCTAAGGTGGCGCTGAGGCGCTGAGCGCGCTCCCGGAGCTCGACGATCCAGACCCAGCTGAGGCCAGCGAGCGCGACGAAGAGAGCTGCGCCGAGTGAGCAGGGGCGCCCCGCGCCCCGAGCTGCCCACTGTGAGCTCGTAGACGCGATCGGCGAAGGGAATTGTTGCGCGCGCGCGAGCGGCTCCTTCCAGCGTGCCCACGCTCATCAGCTCGCGCTTTTCGGGGGCGGCGGCCGGGTCCATGAGCCGCAGAGCTACGCCGCTCATATCCTGATGCGCGAGCGCCCCGTCCATGAGGGTCGGAAGGCGAAAAGTGAGAGCGATCACGCCATCTTTGAAGTGATCGCCTCCACTTGCCAGGGCCCAATCAGAGTTCTTGACGGGAGCGTAGGTCACGACGCCGTAGGTTCCGCGCGCCTCTTCGCTGAGCTGACTGCGATCGGTGGCCGTAACCTTCCCTTGTTCTTGAGCGGCTCGGGCCCGCTCCGCTTCCTCCCTGTTGGTTCGGAGATCGAGGCCGAGCGCTTTGATGTTGCGGGGGGAGGTGTATGTGAGAGGAATGTGAAGAAACGCCGTGGGGCTCGTCTCGCTGCCGGGGCTCTTGATCCGATAGTTGGGGTGACTTTTCTGGACGAGCGCCTCGAACTCTGCCCGCTTATCCCCTGGGACGAAGGGGAACCATCCGATGGAAGTGATCTCGGGGTGCCGCCTGAGCGCCTGTTCGCAGAAGTAGGAAAAATCAGCTTCGCTCACGGCTCGTCCGGGCGTCTGGAGTAAGGAGCGAACCGCATGGAGCGACTCGAGGGGCCCGGCGAGAGTGGCGCTCAGGTGCGCAGAAATCGAGGTCGCGCGCTCCTTGAGACGGGACTCGAGCTCCCGAGCCTCGAGACGCAAGAGACCAAGCGCCGTAAGAGCCGTCGCCAAAGCCACGCAGCCGAGCCGGAGCGTGCGCTTTCGGGCGGGGCTTGCTTTCGTCTTTTCCTGGGCTCCCACTCAGCCAGAGCGTAAAGCCCAGGAGTTTCCCTTGTCGAGTGGACGGCGGCGGAGCGACTTAGAAGAGCTCGGCCATGTCGCCGGTCGTCCAGCTCTGGTTCGGCTGGGTGCCGAAGGTGGTGATGTCCGTGGCTCCGAAGGCTTGGGCGATAGAGACCAAGAGCTTGTTGTTCGGAGAAGCGCGGAACTCGGGCTGATCCGGGTTGCACCAGGGACTTTGAGCCGGGCAATCCGCCTGCATCTTGAGCCGTCGACCCATCCGGAACTTGCCGCCAGCGCCGCCAGCGAGGACCGTCGGAACGTTGCGCGTGCTGTGGAGGGCCGGATTGCCCATGTCGCTCGAAGCGTAAATCAGCGTGCTGTCGAGGACCCCGAGCTCGTCGAGCTTCTGCATCAAGCGAGCGACCTTGCTGTAGCTGTAGCGGTTGAACTTCGCGAGGGGCAGCCAACTTGCAGGATCGCCGTTACCGACCGGTTGGCCGTCGCTCCCTGCCGAAGAGCCCGAGTAGGTGTGCGCGACGCCGCCGTGGTTGTCGGCGGGAAGGCCGAGCGGATTTCCATTGTAGGAGAGGTCCGCCATGAAGAAGGTGGCAAAGCGGGTCACGTCACAGGCGACGGCCTGGGCGAGGATGTCGATGAAGGTGTCGGTGATGACGTCGAAGTAGGGTTCTCCGCCGTTATACTGCTTGATGGCCGGGAAGGCCGAGGCGTTCGGCTTCGTCGGCACCGTGCAGGAACCGCCCGCTGTCTGCTCTTGGAACTGTTTCTCGAGCTCCCGGAGCGAGGTGAGATGTTGGTCGAGCTTCTGTTGTTCGCGCGGACCCACGCGATTTTTGAGGCGGCTGACGTCGCCATGGACGAAGTCGATGACGCTCTTGCCGAGCGCCCGTTGGCGCGCGGCTTGGGCCGCGGCGTTCGGATCGCCGCTCGGGACGAAGCCCGAGAACAAGAGATCGAAGGCTTTGACGGGATCGATGATCTTCGGCAGCGGAGCGCCGCCGGGACCATAGGAAAGGGTCGTACCGGGTTCACTTCCGTCGGAGCCGACGGCCAGCGAGATCGAAGCCAGCTTCGTGGAGGCGCCGAGCTTCTTGTCGATGGCGAGGACCTGGTCGAGGGAAGCGTTCGACGGCTTCGAGCTGACGCGACTGCCGGTCAGGATCGTCGCGGCGGTGTCGTGCCCGTTGGCGCCGGACAGCAGCTCGATGCCCTCGATGATGAGGACTTTGTCCTTGAAGCTCTTGCCGTAGGTCGCGGCGTCGTCGAAAGGCGCGAGCGAGGAGTTCTCGAACTTGAGATCGAAGTTCGTCTCCGTGTCCGTCGGCCGCATGATCCAATGCTCGGCTGCGACACCATGTGGGTGGTACATGGTGATGAAGCGGAGCGGCAGCGCCTCACCCGCCGCCTGGGCGACGGAGTCGGCGAGCATGTCGATCAGCGGGAAACCGAGCAAACCAGCGCCCACCGACTTCAAGAAAGAACGGCGGACCAAGCTTTGGTGTTTGACGAGAGGTGACATGGGACTCGGGGCGGAAATGCGGCGGGTCATGGATTCCTCCTCTCCACGAACAGAGGGCTGCGCGCGAACGCGACCATCAGCTCGATGAGTGTGCCTCGGGATTCGGCCGGGAGGCCAGCGACCATTTCAGCGAAGGATTTCTCGTAGCCCAAAGCGTTTTGTCCTTCACCCGCGACGCTTCGGAACACCTGCGTTCCGAAGCAATCTCGGACCGTCTCACTCTCTGCGAGGCGGGCGGCGAGCTCGTTACTGTCGGCATACTTGCCGTCGAAGTCGACGCTGACGTCGATCTCGACCTTGGTGTCGACTGGGATCGGCGGGTTATTCTCGGTGGTGCGGAAGGTGCCGATGCCGTCGAAGCCTTCGAAGGAGAAGCCAATCGGGTCGATGAGGGAGTGGCACTGGGCACACTGGTCATCAGTCGAATGGATCGCGTAGCGCTCGCGGGTCGTTTTCTGGGGATCGGGCAGCGGCGGCACGATCTGTACCGTGAGCGCGGTGGGGGAGGGCACGGGTACACACGCGACCTTCCGAAGCACCGTCACGCCGCGCATGACGGGAGCAGACTCGTTGGCGTGGGCGAAGACGGAGAGGAAGGCTCCCTGGTTGAGGAGACCTCGCCGCACGGGGCCGCCCTGTTTCTTGTAGAGGTCGGAGACGGGGGGCTGAGCGACGCTCATCGTGGAGCCGAGCAGGTCGCTCACCTTGCCTCCGGAGGAATCGAGGATCGCGCGCACGAACGCGTCGGTTTCGTTCCAGTAGCCGATGCGCAGGGCGTCGGTGAAGTCAGGATAGAAGGTGGTGTCCTTGCCGGTCTGGAGGATGCGGTCGATGCCGAGCCACTCGCGGACGATTTGGATCGCGCGGGCTCGACCTTCGGGCGTCTGGAAAAGACGGCGGACCTGAGCTTCGCGGCCGTCTGGGGTCAACAGTGACCCGTTCGCGGCTGCCTCGAGGAGCTCTTGGTCGGGAGGACCGCCGCGGAAGACGTAAGCGAGCTCGGATGCGGTCTCATAGGGGGTCAGCGTGACGGTTTCGCCGGAAGAGGTTTCGCCGAGCTCGGTGACGTAGAGGAATCCGGGCGACTGCAGGATACCGCGGATGAGGAGCTCGATGCCGTCTTCGTAGGAGGCACCTTCGGCTCCGGCCTGGTAGAGGGCGAAGAGGGAAGCCGTGTCGTCCTCGGTGAGCGGGCGACGATAGGCCTTGGCTCCGAAGGACTCGATGAATGCGCGGGCGCAGTTTTCGGCCTCCCCGCCGGGATTCCCGCAGGGGGCGAGGGCGTTCAAACGGGGCCGGGCGTCGGCCGCGAGCTCCGTCGCGATCGTATCGAGCTCGAGAGCGAGCAGGGGATCGACGCGCTGCGCTTCGTTCACCGTGTAGCCGTTCTGGCGAGCGTCGGGCGGAAAGGCGGCGGACGCGTCCACGTCGGTGCCGAGCAGTTCTCTGACCGAGAGAGCGTACTCGGCGTTCGTGAGGCGGCGAATGCGCGCAGGCATGAGCGAGGGAGAGTTAGCGTTCGAGCCTCCTCCGTTGCCGCTGGCTGCACCCGAACCCGTTCCACTTCCGGCACCCGAACCGGAACCGGCGCCAGATGCGGCACCGGCTCCAGAGCCAGAACCTCCGCCGTTCTTGCCGCCACCGCCATCGGGGCCGCCGTCGTCGGGACCATATTGGCCGTCTTCACCGCCGTCCGGTCCGCTATGTCCGTCGCCTGAGAGGGAAGAAGGGGCGCCGCAGGCCACGACGCCGAGCGCGACGAGCACAGGGAGCCAGCGGGCCCGGTGTCGCGTGGGCTTTTCGGTCCTCAAGAGCATTATAGGAAGTTTGACGGACGCTCTCGGAGTCGGGCTAGGCGACAACCAGCAATTTCCGAGAAATGTGGGCCCAGCTTCGGGACGGGCGATAATGTTGCGCTCCAGCCGAAAAAGCGAGGGATTCCCACTGGGTAGGGCGAAAGGCGGTGAGGAGGGCCCTCTGGATCACCCCGGCTTACACGACGCTCGGAGAGGCTCCGCGCGGCTCCGTTGGCTCCGTGATGGGCTCAGATGCCGAGGACTTGGATGGCGAGGCCGCTCGCGATGAGAGAAAGGCCGGCGAGCGTGTGCGCATGGGGGCCGAGAGCTCTTTGGAAGCGGAACTTCTTCGAGAGGAACTCCGCGCCGAGGATCCCGATCGTCACCGCGGAGAGCATCGTGCCGACCGTCGCCAAAGAGAACACCATCGCGACGACCGAGGATTGCCAAAGGGTGAGGGCGAGTCCGCTCGCCGTAAGGAGCGGCAACAGGGCTTCACAGGGACCTAACGCGAAGATGACGAACAGGGCCGGCATGAGCCTCTGCGCCGGCATGCTGACGCGATCGGCCTTCTCGGAGAGCTCGCGCCAGCGCTCACTCGAACCGTGGCCATGGGCACCGTGGACGTGCGGGAGGGTACGGTGGGCCTTGCGCTTCCAGAGCGCGACCGCCGTATAGATGGTTCCGAGGGTGACGAGCAGCCAGGCAGCGGTCGAGCCTCGCACGCTCTCGATGAGCTCAATACGGCCGACGGCGACCCCTAAAGAAAGCCCGACGCCGGCGATGATCACCGAGGAGAGGACGTGGAGAAGACCACAGAGGGCGGTGACGCCGAGCGTCTTGGTCAGGGTCCAGCCTCGGGCCTTGGCCAGCACGACGAAGGGCAGCGAGTGATCGATCCCGATGGCCGTGTGGAGGATACCCAGGCTGACCGCAGAGCTCAGGAGGACGAGGTAGGCGGGATCCATCGTTTGACGCTGCGATTGAACCGCAGAAGTGTTTCCGGATCGTGTCGCATGGCTTTTGTGTACTGGCAATCCGGACCAGGAGCCGGCGATCCCGGACGCGGTTCGGGCGAGGCTCGGTGGGGCGCAGTGGGACCTAGCCGTGACGCAGCTGCCGATGAGCGGGGGGCGAGAGAGTCGCCCGAGCGGGCGGCCCTCGGGTCAGAATGCGCCGAGGACGCGCTTGAGCGCCGTCTCCTCAAAGACGAAGGCGAAGCGTGAGCGGTCCGTGAACGCGACGACGTCCCCCTCCGCGCGCAAATCCTGGCTCGGCACCTTGTAGAAACGGAGGCGCTGGGGTGCGCGATCCACAGTTGTCTCGACGAGGATCGAGAGCAACGGTGGGGTGGACGGGGGAGCCGTCAGGTCCGGCAGCGCCCAGAGGGGGTTCAGGTTCTCGAGCAGCGCTCTTAGGTCATCCGAGCGAAGCAGCAGGGGACGTTCGGAGACCGCGAGCAGTTCTCCAGCGATCCTCTTGAGCTCGACTTGGCGAGGGCTCGGCTGCGTCGCTTCGAGGACGACGCGGGTTGCTTGTTCGAGGTCGAGGCTCGCGGGGGTCCGATCTTCGAGGGAGCGGGTGAGTCTTTCGAGGAGGCCGGGATCGATCAGGAAGGGGAAGGGGACGCCGTCGAGTGTCGCGCGCACGCCGCCGGTTTCGCGTCCGAATACGCGCAAAGAGCGCGGCTGCGGCTCGGAGGCGAGGCGGACCTCGATCGTGAGTGACGCCACGGCCGGGGCCTTTTCCGGGGGCAAGAAGGCGGCGGCCTCGAGGTGGGTCAGGACATCGAGACAATCTTCGACGAGGCGAGCGTCGGCGAGGCGGCCGTCGGGAGCGGCGCGGAAGCCCTCCGGAGAGCGGACGAACTTCCTCGTCTCCTTCTGTGTGCGAAATGAGAGCTCCTCGATCGCCTCGGCGGTGCCGAGATCGAGCTTCTTGTCCTCGAGCCAGAGACCGGCTTCGACGATGGGGGAGGCGTCTTTGGGGCTGAGCGACAAGGTGACTCCGTCAGCCCGCGTTGCGAGCAGGCGATCGCCCTCGCTGTTGAGCATGACCTTCTCATCGATCACGAGATCTGAAGGGCCGTGCCCGACGACGCGGAGGGTCTTGGTGCCTGCACCTCCCTTATCGGGCCCTTTCTCCGTGGACACAGGGATCCCCCGCGCGCTCGTCAGGGCTAAGAGCAGCCGGCGTCCAGTTTCCGCGTCTAGGCTGCGCCGACCGCGCGCGTCGCTCACCTCGAAGGCGGAGTCTTTTCGGATCAGATCGATGGTCTCCGCCTCCGTCTCGATCACGACGTGGTCGATCTCGTCGGCGCGTAAAGGCAATAGGCTCCTATCTTCGAGCGCGGTGGGCTCGACGGAGAGCGCCGCGAGGATTGAGCCCGAAGCGCAGCCAGCGCGCTCGTCCCCCGACAGCTCGAGGGCCAAGACGCGCGTATCCTCTTCGTTCGCCGCGTCACACCGTCCGCCGAAGCGGACCTCACTCACGCCGCCGCTCTTGCCCCGTTGTTCGACGGTGAACAGGACATCGGCGAGCGCTTGTCGCGCCTCAACCTCCTTGCGATCGACGATGGTGACGAGCTCACTTTGCGCGAGCTGGAAGAAGATCGCGTCGACGAGGTCCCGATCGGCGCGCTGTCCTTTTTCGGCGAAGGAGAAGCCGAAGGCGGACGGCCGGAGCCGGACCGCCCCTGGGGGCTGGCTCCGGCTGAGGGCGAGCTCGGCGGTCTCACTCTTCGGAATCGGAAAGAGCGCGCGTACGGTGAGTTCTTTCGGGCCATGGCTGAGGAGCTCGCTGAGAGAGCTGTCGAGCGCGACGTAGGACGGCTCGCCTCCTTCGGTGCTGACTTTTCCGACGAGATACCCCTGACCTTGGCTGAGCAGGAGGCGCGTTGTGCGGCCTCTGGCGACAATCGTGACTTCGAAGTCCGGCTGGGCGAGGCGCCCGAGGAGCGCGTCATCCGGCGCGTCGTACCTGCGCTGCACCTTCTGACGATCGAGGGCTCGGAGCAGCGCGCTTGATATGCCTGGATCTGCTCCGCGTCCGTGCTCGTCCCCGAGCAAGAACAGGTCCGTCTCTTCATCTTTGCGGACGAGGACCAAGGGAGGCGCGTCTCGGCCGGGGCGCGAGATAGTGAGCTTTTGGACAGAGAAGGAATCAAACTCCGGGAGCAGGTGATCTTTGCGGCTCTCGAGCTCGCTTGTGGTCGGGCGCGAGCGAGTCTCCACGATCGCCCAGAAGAGCAGGGTGGTTGACGTGAACAGGACGAGCGCGGTCACGCGTGCGGTGGCGAGCTTCATGAGCGCGTCTCCTGGGCCTTACGAGCTCCGGACCTCCGGAGGAAAATCACGAGCGCGCCGAGGGCGGCCGCTCCGCCGGGAATGAAGAACAGGACGTAGCGCCCGACGGCGCTCAGGGACTCTTCGGTGAAATAGGGCTCTCGTGTCCTCGTGGCCCGCGGCGGCAGAATCACCTTGGGGGTACGGTCGATGAGCCAGTCGAGCGAGTTCTCGAGCAAGATCCTGTTCGCGACGAGACTCAAGTCTGAGACCGAGTCGAGCAAGGTGCCGTAGGCAAAGAGCGCGAGCCTGGCCTTCGGGTGAGTCGGCTCGATGAGCTCGGCGGCGGCGGCGACGACGTAACTTTGGGTCGCCTGCGCAGAGTCGAAGTCCCCGAACCCCGAAAGCAGGCGAGCTTTGTCGCTCGTCTTGAGCAGAGGAGCGGCCCGACTCCGATCGATGATGGTGATGGCGCCGGAGGTCACGACCAAGGGGCGCGCGTCGTGGCGCTCATCCCCGCGGGAGAGACCATCGGTGATGCGATGTAGCTCGGGGTTCGCGAAGAACAGCTCACCCATACCTTCGGGCAGTCTGTGACTTGGGTCCTCTTCGACCAAGAAGCCGCGCTCCAGCTTGAGCCCGAAGCGCCCGAGCAGATGATCGAGGCCCGCCGGAGCCAGCGTGCCGCTCGGGCTGACGATGGGAGGCAAGAGAACGAGGAAGGCGGCGCCCCTTTCGAGGGCGGACTCGAGGGCGCGTTCGTGCTCCCGGGGATAAGGGCGCTCCGGCGCGGCGACCACGATGATGGAGCAATCATGGAGACGCGCGGCGGGACGAGGAACATCCAGGGGAACCCGCTCCGGGGCGTAGCCGAGATGGGTCAGGTGGTCCGCGAGCGGCGAAAGTCCTCCTTTGCCCACGTCGTCGATGCTCGGTTCCCCGTGTCCCGTAGGAAAACAGACGCGCACCTTCAAGTCCGCGAGAACATCGGCGATTGCGTTCGAGATCGCCTGTTCCATCGAGACGCGCACCTGGGATTGTTCGACGCGGACGAGCTTGTCCCGGGTGACGAAGACACGCTCGCTGTCCCGGCGCGCGATGAGCGCGAGATCCAGAGCTGCGGAGTTGCCCGCAGCGGCTTTGAGAGCGAGGGGCTCGCGCTCCGGATCGATCCGAGTCAGCCGGACGAGAGGGCTCGTGGCACGGTAAGAGTCGATCAGGTGTTTGAGCGGCTCGAATAAAGGATCGGCGGGCGAGAGCGTGACGATGAGCTCGACTTCGCTCTTCTGGCCCCGGAGGAGCGCGAGCGTCGCATCCGAGAGCGAGTAGTCTCCGTGAGCGCTCAGATCGAAGCGCTTGTAGCGGACGGCCCCGAGCCAGTTCAGCTCGCCGAGCACGATCCCTGCGAGGAGCACGCTCACGGCGAGCAGCCGGATCGGGCTCTCTGTCACGCTGAGCAATCGCGTCCAGACGGGGCCTCTCATGCGTCGCTCCTTTGCCCTTCGATCCAGGCGACACAGACGAAGAGAGCCCACGCGGTCAGGCTCGTGTGGAGCACGATGCGTCGTGTGTCGACGATGCCTCGCGACATCTCGTCGAGGAGATTCGTCATCGAGACGTAGGCTCCGAGCTCTTGGCCGAAGCCTGAGTCGAAGATGTACTCTCCGAGCCCGAGCACGAACAGGCCAAACTCAAGGCTCGAGGCGAGCATCAGCGCCACGATTTGGCTCGGCGCGAGCGCGCTCATCAGGACGCCGAGAGCGAGGGAGCTCGAGCCCAGCAAGAAGATGCCGAGATAGCCGGTCGCGAGCGCCGCCCAATCGATGTCGGTGTCTCGCAGGACCCAGGCGTAAAGCAGGGTCGGCAGCCAAAACGCGCAATAAGTCAGAAGGAGCGCGACGTATTTGCCGAGGACCAAGGCCGCCGCCGAGACCGGCGAGGCCAAGAGAATATCGAGCGTCTTCTGGCGCTTCTCCTCAGCGAAAGTGCGCATCGAGAGGGCCGGACAGATCAGCAGAAGCGTGATCGCGAGCAGGAGCGAGTTCTGCCCGAGGAACGCCGACATCGGGCTCGAGTCGGGGTCGATACTCGGCATCGCCGAGAAATGCAGGAGGATGGTGTTGAAGATCGAGCCCTCGAGAAACAAGAAGATCGTGAGCAAAACCCAGGCGAGCGGGGTCACCCAGAGTGAGAGCAGCTCGCGCTTGAGGATGGCGAAGAAGCCACTCATGGCTTGTCTCCTTCGGCGCTCGCCTGGGTCAACTGGGCGAAGACGGCCTCGAGAGGCGCTCGCACCGGACTCAGCTCTATGACCTCCGCACCCTGAGCCAGAAGTCGCCGGAGCACCTCCTGGCGCCGGACCTCGTCCGACTCCGAGAACACCAGAGCTCGGCCTTCGTCGCTCGGCTCGTCGGACACGAAGCGCCCATTTTCGCGGAGCCAGCCGATGAGACTTTCTGGAGGCGCGCCCAGGTAGAGGATCTTGACTCGGGAAGAGGCAGACGACCGAACGAGCTCGCTGATGGTGCCGCTCGCGATCAGCTTTCCTTCGCTCAAGATGAGCGCATGGGAGCAGACAGCTTCGACCTCGGAGAGAACATGGGTCGAGATGATAATGGTTCTTGTTTGAGCGAGCTCGGCGACCAGGGCGCGCACCTCGAGCACCTGATTCGGGTCGAGACCCGCGGTGGGCTCGTCGAGCAAGAGGACCGGTGGATCGCCGACGATGGCCGCCGCCAGCATGACGCGCTGCAGGTAGCCTTTCGAGAGGACGCCGAGCGGGGATGATAAGACGTCTGCGACGTGGGTCAGCTCGGCTGCGCGGCGCGCGGCGGCGTCTCTACCCCGACTCCCAGGACATCGCCCGGAGAGCTCCGCTCGAAATCGCAGGTACTCGAGGGTGGTCATTTCCCCGTACACCGCGCCCGTCTCCGGCATGTAGCCGAGCGCTCGGCGAGCCTTTGACGCCTCCTCACGGAGGTCATGGCCGGCGATGCGAATGGTCCCGCGGGTGGGCGCGAGCGCACCCGCGAGCATTCGGAAGATCGTCGTTTTGCCGGCGCCGTTCGGACCGAGCAGCCCGGCGCACTGCCCCTTTTGGATCTGGAACGAGACGCCTTTGATGACCTCGCGCCCGCCAAAGCTCCGAGCGAGCCCTTCGATCGAGAGCAACGTCTCGGTCACAGGGCTCAATCCTCGAGCGCGGCTCCGTGGCAATCGCGGAACTTCTTGCCGGAGCCACAGGGGCAAAGATCGCTCCGTTCGACAGGCGGCTTGGAGGTCGGCTCGACCCGCGCCTTCATGACGCTCTTGCGGGCTGCGTCGAGATCGGCGCCGGGCTCGGCCGACTCCGGATCTCCTTCGTGCATGGCAACGGCCTGCTCGAGCTCGCGCTGCTGCTTCTCTTCGAACTCGCGCTCCATCGCGGCGATCTCTTGTTGTCCTTCGATCTGGACCTCAAAGAGCCTCGTCAGCACCTTGCTCGAGACGCTCGCCATCATGTTCAAGAAGAGGTTATAGCCTTCCTTCTTGTATTCGTTCTTCGGGTCGCGCTGGCCGTAGCCGCGGAGGCCGATGCCGTCCCGGAGGTGCTCCATGTTCTGGAGATGGTCGACCCAGGCTTGATCGAGGCCCTGGGTGTAGAGATAGCGGAAGACTCGGAGGAGCAGGTCGATGCCCATCGAGCGCTCGCGGGCGGCGTAAATCTCTTCGGCTGCCCTGTAGACCTCGCGCACGATGGCGTCGGCGGAGCCGAACTGCTCCAAGCGCACGTCGAGCTTGCGCCCGAAGATGTCGGCGAAGGCGTCGGCGATCGCCTTGAAGTCCCAGTCCTCCGGCATCTTCTGGGGAGGGCAATTCTCTTCGACGATGGCGGCGACGACTCGATCGATGAGATCGAGCAGACGCTCCTTTTGCTCCGAGAGGCCCTGCACGGCGAGGTCGGAGAGCTCGTCGTAGACGCTCACGGGCGTGCGCTTCTTGCGCGTCTCGAGGTCGAGCTTGATGCCCCAGAGGTTGTAGGCCTCGTGCTGGAGAGCCTCGATGTCCTGGATATTGCCGCCGGCTTCGAGCTCTTCTCGGGTCGGGGTGCGGCTCTTGCCGTTTTGATCTTTGAGAGGAGGCGGATTCTCGCAGAACATCGCCACGAGCTGCGCCACGAGCGGCGTGATGCGCTTCTCGATGTCGGGGTCCTTGGGGATGACGCGGGTTTTCCCGGTCGGTTTGCCGAGATCGTCGAGCTCCTCAGGAGCATAACGACCGAGGCCCAGCTGCTGCCTGAGGCCGTACAGCGTACGCCTTTGGGCGTTCATCACGTCGTCGTACTCGAGGGTGTTCTTTCGAGCGTCGAAGTTCCGCTCCTCGACCTTCCGCTGGGCGTTCTGGATGCTCTTCGAGACCATCGGATGTTCGATGGGCTCGTCGTCGGGCATGCCCATGCGATCCATGATGTTCTTGACGCGATCGCCGCCGAAGATGCGCATGAGGTCATCCTCGAGGGACAGGTAGAAGCGGCTCGAGCCCGGATCGCCCTGGCGTCCGGCGCGACCACGGAGCTGGTTGTCGATGCGTCGCGACTCATGACGCTCGGTGCCGAGGATGTGGAGACCGCCGAGCTCTTTGACCTCCTGCTGCTCCGCTTTGCATTTCTCAGCCCAGACGGCGACCGTCGCTTCGAACGCCTCGCGCTCTTCGTCAGGGTTGCGCCCGCTCTTGATGAACTCATCCCGCGCGAGCATCTCCGCGTTGCCGCCGAGCATGATGTCGGTGCCGCGGCCCGCCATGTTCGTCGAGACCGTGATCGCGCCTTTTCGTCCCGCCTGAGCGACGACGTAGGCTTCGTTCTCGTGGTGTTTGGCGTTCAGAACCTGGTGCGCGATGCCCTTCTTGGTCAGGATCCGGCTCAGGGCAGCGCTCTTTTCGACGCTGGTCGTTCCGACCAGGACCGGGCGCCCCTGCGCGTTCATTTCAAGGATTTCGCGGACCACCGCGGCGAACTTCTCGCGCTCGGTCTTGTAGACGACGTCGTGGTAATCGATGCGCTGGATCGGGCGGTTCGTCGGGATCGTCACCACGTCGAGCTTGTAGGTGCTCATGAACTCGGTGGCCTCGGTCTGGGCCGTACCTGTCATGCCGGAGAGCTTCTTGTAGAGACGGAACAGGTTCTGGAAGGTGATGGTCGCCATGGTGCGACTCTCCTCCTGGATCCGTACGTTCTCTTTGGCTTCGACGGCCTGATGGAGACCGTCGCTCCAGCGACGCCCCGCCAGAACACGGCCGGTGTACTCATCGATGATGAGGACCTTGCCATCCGGCGTGACCATGTACTGCTGGTCCCGCTTGTAGAGGGCGTGAGCCTTGAGGAGCTGGTTCAGGATGTGCAGGCTCTGGATGTTGATCGGGTCGTAGAGGTTCCTGATCCCCGTGAGCTTCTGGACGAGCTCGATGCCCTCGTCGGTGAAGGTGACCGAGAAGGCCTTCTCGTCGACGGAGTAGTGCTCGTCCTTGGTCAGGCGCGTGATGACCTCGTTCAAGGTCCGATACTTGTCGCTGGCCGCGTCGGCCGGGCCGCTGATGATGAGCGGGGTGCGGGCTTCGTCGATCAAGATCGAGTCGACCTCGTCGACGATGGCGAAATGGAGAGCGCGCTGGACGTGTTCGAGCGCGCTATCCTTCATATTGTCGCGGAGGTAGTCGAAGCCGAACTCGTTATTCTGGCCGTAGGTGATGTCGGCCTTGTAGGCTTTGATCTTCTCGCTCGTGCTTTGCTGGCTGACGATGACGCCGTAGGTGAGGCCAAGCCAGTTGTAGAGCCGGCCCATCCACTCGGCGTCGCGGCGCGCGAGGTAGTCGTTGACGGTGACAACGTGCACCCCGCGGCCCTCGAGCGCGTTCAAATACACGGCCAAGGTCGCGACCAGGGTCTTTCCTTCACCGGTGCGCATTTCAGCGATCTTGCCGTCGTGGAGCACCATGCCGCCCAGCAGCTGCACGTCGTAGTGCCGCATGCCGAGGACGCGCCTGGAAGCTTCTCGGCAGGTCGCGAAGGCCTCAGGCAAGATGGAGTCGAGGCTCTCGCCATTATCGAGCCGCTCTTTGAAGTGCGCGGTCTGGGCTTGGAGCTCGGCGTCGCTGAGCGCTTTGATCTTTGCTTCGAGAGAATTGATCCGATCGACGATCGGGAGCATCCGCTTCACCGCCCGCTCGTTCGAGGTCCCGAACAGATTCTTTACGACCCAGGTCAACATTGCGCGCGAGAACCTAGTGTCGGGTCAGAGGGCGGTCTAGGCTCGGACCTCCCGAAACTTTCCTTTTTCGACATTTGGGCCTCTCTGGGGAGCTCTGGTAGGCGCCCGCACGCGCTTGGGGAGCGTCTTCGGGTGGTGTGGAGGGGCCGAGAAGGCTCCTTTGCGGGCGCCGCCGGGACGGTGGCTCATCCCTCACGAGGCGGCGTCGAGGAGTAGGCGGTTGCCGCCTGCCACGCCTGTGAGGCTCATCCCTCACGAGGCGGCGTCGAGAAGCGTCGCTCCTTGTCCCGCCGGGCTAGCCGCGCCCTCTGGCGCTCTGCGCCCGCTTCGAAGCGCTCCCGGTCCGCGTCGGTCTCTAGCGCGAGGGTCGGGACCGCGCGCGGCCTCGCGTCGGCGCCGAGCGCAACAAACACCAGGTAGGCGGAGTTCGTGTGGGTGGTCTCGCCGGTCACCGGGTCTTCGGCCGTCACATGGACCTCTACCTCCATCGAGCTCCGGTGAGTGAAGGTGACCATGGCGTTACAGATCAGGAGGTCTCCAACCTGAACCGGTTGCTTGAAACTCATCGAGTCCATCGCGACCGTGACCGCGGGACTGCCCGCGTGGCGCATGGCGGCGATGGCTGCGGCTTCGTCGACGAGCTTCATGATGACGCCGCCGTGGACGTTGCCGAGATGATTGGCGTGCTCGGGCATCATGAGCGTGCTCAAGGTGATCAGGCTCTTCGACGGCGGCTTGGGGGGCTGCTGCACTTCGGGGGGCGCTTTGAGCGCGGGAAAGCGCGATGCGTCGATCTTCATGATGACACTCCAACATACCCCAAAATGAGGGAGCGGGGGCGCGAGGTCCTCGGGTGCGCGGAAATGGGCTGAGGGAGCCCGGAAGGGCTCGGGCGCCCCCGCGAGCGGAGCGCCCGAAGGAGGCTTAGCCCTCCTGATTTTTGATGCGCTTGCCCCGGATGTAACGCTCCGGGATGAGGAGGAGGAGCGCCGGGAACCAAGCCACCGTCGCGATGACCATGCCAGCCATGCCGAGGGTCGCCACGATGCCGAGGCTCTTGAGCCCGTAGAACTGGGCGAGGAGCATCGGAGCGTAGCCGGACAGGTTCACCAGCGAGGCCATCAAGATCGCGATGCCGGTCGTGCCCAGGATCTGGGGCATCTTCTGGACGCCGTCCTTCTGGTAGCGGTGATAGAGGTGGACCGCGTTGTCGATGGCGACCGTGAAGATGCTCGGGATCACGCACATGTTGATGAAGTTGAGCTTGACCTTGAGCAGGTAAAGCCCGGCCACCATGCTGAGCATTCCGAGCGCGAGCGGCGCGAAGAGCGTGAGGGTTTCACGCACGTCGCGCAGCAAGATGAAGAGCACGAGGAGGGCGACGAGTGTCGCTGACCAACCGATGAAGGGCGCGTCCGCGAAGACCTGACGGAAAATGTGGACGGCGATCCGGTTCTCGCTCATGACCTTCGGCTCGAAGCCCATGGCCTTCGCCTGATCGACGGCGAGCTCGATCTTGGCGACGAAATCGTCGAGCTCATTGGCGTCGTCAACGGAGCGAGAAGGAGTGAAGAGGACGAACGTTCCGTCGTTGTCGAGGGGCGCGAACTTCCGCCGCACCGTCTCCGGCAGGTCGGAGACCTGGAGCGGCTTCGCTTGAGCCGCTCGTTCGAACTCGGAGAGGCGCGCCTCGTACTTCTGCCAGAGGTCGTCGGGGAGCTTGCGCAGGGATTTGACGATGCTCGCGAGAGCGGGGCCTCGCTCGTCCCAGTCGTTGTGAACGGCGCGGGCGAGGGAAACGGTCGACTCGATGATCGAACCATTCGGGTTCGGATCGTTCTTCTTTAGGTCCTCGAAGATCGCCTCCAGTTTGCGCGCGTCGTCGAGGGTCGGGACCCAGATGAAGGCGGGGGTGAGTGTGGTACCGAGGCTGCTCGAGGCGCGGGAGCCGACGGGGTCGGGGACGGTGGTACCGTTTAGGGCATTGAAGCTGCGCTCGAGGCCGACGCGCGGGATCGCGTAGATGCCGAGGGCCGCGATGAGGGGGAAGATGATGAGCACGCCCCAGAGCAGCGGCCGCGGGGGCATGAACTTGGTCTCCTGAGCTCGGTCGGCCCGGATCACCCAGCCGGGCAGGTAACGCTCGGTGATGACGATCAGAGCGGGCAGGAGCGTGTACGTGAACAGCCACGAGAGCAAAATACCGGTCGCGGCGATGAAGCCGAACTGCCTGTAGGCGGAGAAGCTCGCGAAGATGAGCACGAAGAACGCGGCACCATTGGTCACCGCGCCCGAGAACGCCCCGGCCATGGTCTCGGGGACCGCTTCGAGCAGCGCCTCTTCGAGCGGCAACTGCACCCGCGCTTCGTTGGTGCGCAGGATGAGGTGAATACCAAACTCCACACCGAGGCCGAGCAAGATGGCGACCAGCATGCTCGAGATGATGTTGAGGTGACCGATGGTGACGGCCGCGACTCCGAGCGCGCAGGCGATGGCTCCGGCGATCGGGAGCAAGATGAAGAGGGACGCGAGCGGGCGCCTCGTCGAGGCGACGAGCAGGAAGGTCGCCGCTAGGAAGGCGACGAGCGAAATCAGCCCGAGGTCCTTCTGCATGCCGTCGTTGAAGGTCTTCATGAAGACGGCTGGTCCGCCAAACTCCGCGCGGAACGGCTTCCCGGAGGCTTGAATTTCGCGGTTACAGACGCTCTCGGCGCTCTCGAGGAGCTGCGTGACCTCCTCGACGCCAACCGAAGCCAAGGCCGGTTTGGCCATCAAATATAGCTCGGTCTTCTCCTTGTTTTCGAGGATCTCGGGCGGGAGCGCGCGGTCAAACTCGGCGAAGGTCTTCTCGATGTCTTCTTCGGTGACCTTCTTCGGCGGCTCATCCTCATCGAGCCCGAGGTCCATGCTGTCTTCGATGCCCTGTTTGATCTTCGCTTCGAGGTCCGCCTGGATCCTCTTCACCTCATCGAGGGGTAACAGCGCGCCCGCGTTCTCCTTGAAGAAGGGGACGTCGTTCGTGTACTCGGCGTAACGAACCTCCGGCAGCTCTTCGATCGCTTTCTGGAGCGTGGGCGCGAACTCGAGACGTTCCTCCCGCGAGCCTCCTGACAGCGCGATGACCAGGTAGCCCTCGGTCCCGGCCTTCTTCATGACCCACTTGAAGTCTTTGACCAGCTGGGCGTCCGGCGGCAGGAGCTCCATGTAGTTGAGTCGGAGCTCGAGCTTCGTGCTGAACAGGGCCCCGATCGTCATGATGACGGCGAGCAGCCCCGTGACGATCCAGGGGCGTTTTACGGAAAAGCTGGTCAGGAGGCGCGCGACGCTCTCGAACATGGGCGGCGGAGACTTCCAAACGCCCCCCTCTGGGGCAAGCAGAAAGGGCAGGCGGACGCCGATTTCGGGTCAAATCAGTGGTTTCTGTGGTAGTCGCTCCGCCGACGGGCATGGATGTCGTCTATTTCATCGTCCTGATCGGTTCGCTCATCTTCGTCCATGAGCTCGGCCACTTCCTCGTGGCCAAGGCATTTGGCGTGAAGGTGATCACCTTCAGCCTGGGTTTTGGACCCAAGGTGCTGCGGATCAACGGGCGTGAAACAGAGTATTGCGTCTCGCTGTTCCCCCTCGGGGGCTACGTGAAGATGCTCGAGGCGTCCCGCAGCGACGTCGTCCTCCCCGAAGACAGGAAGCGGACCTTCGAGAGCCTCTCGCTCATCAAGCGGATCTTGGTCGTGCTCTCGGGCCCGGCGATGAACCTGGTGTTTCCGGTCATCTTATATTTCTCCGTGTTCGTCGCGGACGGGCCCTTTGCGCCCCCGACCGTGGGCATGGTGCTCCCTGGTCGTCCGGCGGACGGCGTCTTGGCCCCCGGCGATCGCATCATGAGCATCAACGGGGAGGAGGTCGGAACCTTCGACGAAGTGAAGCGCATCGTCGAACGAAACCCGCGTCGCTCCCTCCGATTCAAGGTTTTTCGCGCCAATCGCTACGAAGAGGTCGACATCATCGTCCAGGAGCAGAGGCGCTCTCTCGACCTCGACCTGACCGAACGCTTCGGCTCCATCGGCATTCAGCCGAACATGCCCGCGCCGGTCATCGGAGTGATTTCGCCGGAGACTCCAGCCTACCGGGCGGGCCTCCGGACCTTCGACATGGTCACCTTCATCGCCGGCCGCCCGATCCGGCGCTTCCGCGACATCGAGCTCGAGCTCGAGAGTAACCGCGGCGAGACCGTGCCGATCACCTATCTGCGCCCGGTTCGAGTGCCCGGTGCACTCGGCGGCGCCTTCGACATGGCAGTGTTCGAGGCGGGCGCCATCGCCTTCACTCCGCTCTCCCACGGAACTTTTGCTGAGCGTACCGGCATCGAGAGCGTCGATCTCTACGCGGCGGTCGTGCCGCCGGGGAGCTATCTGTATCGGGCGGGCCTCCGCGAAGGGGATCGGCTCGTGAGCCTCGATGGAGAGAAACTCCCCGCCTGGTCGACCTTCGTGGATATGCTGGCGGAGGCCCCGGACTCACCCCACACGCTCGTGTTCAACGGAGCTCGGGACGGTCTCCAGCACACCGGGACATTTCAGGTCCGTCGCGAAGACTTCGCCCTGCCCACCGGTGAGCGCTTCTCGACCTATCTGCTCCCCTGCGGAAGTTGGGCCAATCGGATGGAGTCCGGAACCGCCGGCTGTGCCCCAGGTTCGGTGCAGCAGTGGCTGCCCCTCGCCCTCGAAGAGCGCGTGAATCACCCGGAGCCGATTCGCTACGCGCTCACCAAGGCTGTCGAGGAGACCGTCGCCGTGACGCGCTTCGTCGGGGTCGCCTTTGTTCGGCTCATCCAAGGACGGCTCAGTTTCGAAGAGATGAGCGGGCCGATCGCGATCTATGAGCTCGCCGGTCGAGAGCGCCGAAAGGGCACCGACTATTTCATCTGGGCGATCGCCCTCCTCAGCATCAACCTCGGCCTCCTGAATCTCCTGCCGATCCCGGTGCTCGACGGCGGGCACCTGCTCTTCTTCCTCATCGAGGGAGTGCTGCGCCGGCCGCTGCCGATGCGGGTGCGCGAGGTCGCGCACATCTTGGGCATGGCGCTGTTGCTTTGTCTGATGGCCTTCGCGTTCAAAAACGATCTGCAGAGGCGACTCGGGAACCGAGAGAGTCCTGCCGCCGCCGCCCCACCCGGAGGAGCTCACTCCGGATGACAGCGCGGCGACTAGCCAGTCGGGTCACCGAGCGCGTCCAAAAAGAGGGAGCTTTCCTCGCCCAGGCGCTCGATCGAGAGCTCAGCGAGTCTGGCTTCGAGCTCCGCGATCGGGCGCTTTCGACCGAGCTCAGTTACGGCGTGATTCGGACCGAGGCGTATCTCAGAGAAAGGCTCAGACCCTTCATTGGTTCGAAGAAGACTGATGAGCGAGTGATGAGAGAGCTTTGTCTCGCCGTCTATCAGCTCGATTTCCTTCCGCGCATTCCTCAGAGCGCCGCCGTGAACGAGGCGGTGAATGCTGTTCGGCGCGTGCAGGGGCCGCGGGTGGGAGGATTCGTCAACGCTGTGCTGCGGCGGCTCGCGGCCGCGGGGCCCGGGCTCCCGCTTCGGGAGGCGGCGTTCACCTCTTTGCCTGGGTGGCTTCGGACGCGGCTCGAAGAAGCCGTCGGCCCTGACAGCGCGCGGGACCTCGTGGATCCGGGTGCGGGACGCGGGCTCACCGTGCGTGTGGTCCGGGGGGCTGAGCTCTCCGAGCCCTTGCGAGCGGAACTCGAACCCGTGGCCACATGTGAGGGGGCATTCCGTTTCCTGGGGCGCGGAGATCCTCGAGCGCGGGAGGAATATGGAAAGGGGGCGTTTGTCGTGCAGGAGCTCGGCTCTCAGCTCATCGCCCACCTGCTCGAGGCGACCCCGGGCGCTCGCGTGCTCGACGTCTGCGCAGGAAGGGGCAACAAGACCCTCCTGCTCGGGGAGCTGGTCGGACCGAGCGGATCTGTGGTCGCGACTGACCTGCACCGGTCGAAGCTCGCCGTGCTCGAGCGGGAAAGCCGCCGTCTTTCGGGCGCGCGCGCTCCCGTCTCGACCGAGGTCTGGGACGCGACGACGCCCCTTCCCGAGCCCCTCGTGGCCTCCTTCGACTTCGTGCTCGTGGATGCGCCCTGCTCGGGGGTCGGGACCCTCCGTCATCGCCCGGAAATCGCTCGGCGTCTCGGTCCTGAGGATCCCGCCCGGCTCGGCGCGCTCCAGGCCGCGATCCTGAAGGAGGCGGCAGCTGCTCTCAAGCCGGGAGGGCAGCTCTTGTTCTCGACCTGCAGCGTGTTGCCTGAGGAGGGGGAAAAAGTGCTGGAAAGTGTGTCCGAAGGGCTCACTTTGGCGCGAAACCTCGGAGAAATGTGGAAAAGAACCTCAGGAGAGGCGTCTTTTTCCCGCATCCTGCCCGGGACCCATGGGACCGATGGCTACTTCGTAGCCCGCCTCGAGCGCCGCGAAATGTGAGGGGTTCACTGACGGCCGCAGCCGACCTCGGAGCGGGCTCCTTTCCGCGCGATTCCCTTGAAAAGGCGCGCCTCCCCTGCCAAACACCGGAGCCCATGGCCCGGCATCCGATTGAAGAGAAGCTCCGCGGAGTTTTCACCGCGCTCGTGACCCCTTTCAGCGAGGACGGCCGCAAGATCGATCGCGATGCCTTCTCGTCACATGTTGAACGTCAGGTCGAAGCGGCGGTGAGTGGGCTCGTCGTTTGCGGCACGACGGGTGAGACGCCGACCTTGCTCGCGAGCGAGATGCAGGAGCTCGTGAGCGTCGCCAAGAGCGTGGCCGGATCTCGAGTGCCCGTTGTCGCGGGCACCTGCAACAACGACACCTGGGACACGATCGAGCTGTGCAAGGGCGCGGTCCAAGCGGGCGCCGACATGCTCATGATCGTGAGCCCCTACTACAACAAGCCTTCTCAGGAAGGTCTGATCCGTCACATCGAGCTCATCAGCCGCGCCGTCGATGTGCCGATCATGCTCTACAACATTCCCGGCCGGACGAGCGTCATGATGACGGTCGAGACCACCGCGCGCATCTTGGATTCTTGCCCGAACGTCGTGGCCGTGAAGGACGCGACCGGTGGTCTGACTTATTGCCAAGAGCTCCTGGCTCGGATTGGCGATCGCGCAGCGCTGCTCTGCGGCGACGACGGGCTTGTTGTTCCGATGATGAGCGTGGGCGCGCGAGGCGTGGTGAGCGTGACGAGTAACGTCCTGCCCCGCGAGGTGATCCGCGTGGTCGATGCCATGGAAAAGGGCGATCTTCTGATCGCTCGCCGCGAGCATCTCCGCCTGCTCTCGGTCCACGCCGCGATGTTCATTGAGCCGAATCCCCAGCCCGTGAAGGCCGCTTGTGAGGCGCGCGGCTGGATGCGTTCGTCCGTCCGTCCGCCGATGCTCGAGGCCTCTTACGAGACCAAGGCGAAGATCAAGGCAGCCCTCGCGGAGTACCTCGAGCGATGAGCGCCGAACCGATCAAACTCGCGCTGATCGGCGCGAGCGGCCGCATGGGAACGGCGATTGTTCGCCTGGCTACCGAATCGCCTGATTTCAAGATCGTCGGGGCGGTCGTCGCTCCCGACAGTCCTGACGTCGGACGCGACGTCGGGGAGATCGCGGGGGTAGGGACCGTAGGAGTGGAGACGACCGGCGATCTCCATTCCGGCTTGCTCGGCGCCGACGTGGCGATCGACTTCTCGACGGCAGCTCTGGCTGGCGATGTGTTCTTGCATTGTGAGCGCCAAGGTGTTGCGGTCGTCTCGGGGACGACGAACCTCGACGCTCGTTCAGAGGCCGCGCTCACGCGCGCCGCGCAAAAAATCCCGGTCCTTTGGGCGCCGAACATGAGCCGCGGCGTGCAGGTGCTCGTCGAGATCCTCGAGCACGCTCTGCGCCGCCTGGGGCCGGAGTTCGACGTCGAGATCGTCGAGGTGCACCACCGCAAGAAGATCGACGCGCCGAGCGGTACTGCTGTGCGGCTCGCCAAAGCAGCTCAGGTGGTTCGCCCGGAGCTTCGAGAGGTGCGCGGACGTGACGGCCAGATCGGCGCCCGCACCACCGACGAGGTCGGTGTCTTCGGTGTGCGCGGCGGTGACGTCATCGGCGACCACACGATCCACATTCTTGGCGACAGCGAGCGCCTGGAGCTGACGCATCGCGCGAGCAATCGCGATCTCTTCGCGCGCGGCGCGCTCTCCGCGGCACGATTCCTCGCGAACAAGCCCGCGGGCCGCTATTCGATCGCTGACGTGCTCGGCGCATAAGACCGCTTGAGCCGGAGGCCCATGAGCCCCGGCGCAACATCGGCTCTCGATGGCCCGTCTCCGGGGAATCGAGCGCAGATTTCCGAAGCTTGCGCGGTCATTTCCGAGGGGACGGGCGGTCCCGCCTTTCGAGCCCGCTCTGGCCTTGATCCCCTGGAATCGGGCGCCTATGCCCTTTTCCCATGCGGACTTGGTTGATCGGCGCTCTGAGCGCGCCCTGTCTCTTCGGCTGCGGCGGGCCGAAAGAAGCTCCTCGGATCGAGCGTTCGGTCCAGATCGACGCGTCCGCCATTGAGCCCGTCGAGACCGATCTCGGCTACCGGGTGACCCTGAGCGAAGCGCGCGTCATGGTGCGCGACTTCGAGTTTACGGTGTCCGGCGAGCTCCACGAAGCGTCTCTCTGGCGGAGCGTCTCGGAGTTCTTGGTTCCCTCCGCCTGGGCGCACCCGGGCCATTTTGAAAATGGAACGGTGACCGGTGCGCTCAGCGGCCGCTATCTGCTCGACTGGTTGCCGGGCGGCCCCGAAGAGCTCGGCACCGGAACGTTCATCGTCGGAAGTTACGAGGGCGCAAACTTCACCTTTGCGCTCGCGAGCGAAGACGACGGCCTGGAGCCGAGCGATCCTCTCCTCGGCCACACCGCGATTTTCCGCGGGATCGCCGAGAAGGACGGAGGCTCGATCGAGTTCTCTTTCACCTTCGACTCCCCCGAAGATCGGAAGCTCGTCGGCCTCCCCTTTGAATATCACCTCGAGGAAAAGACAAAAGCTGCGATCGGTGTCCGCTTCCTACCGGTGGACCCTTTCGAGAAGGACACCTTCTTTGACGGCGTCGATTTCGCTGCGCTCGACGAGGACGGCGACGGGGCGCTCACGATCGGCCCTGACGAGACCGATACCGCTCTCGTCTCCGCCTACAATCGGCTGCGCCGCACGTTCCAAACCCACGACCACTATCAGGTCGTCCTGATCTCGCAGGGAAAGGCTTCTTCGTGACTCGTTCGTTCTCCGTGCCTCGTCCGCGCTTCATCACTCATTCGCTCTCGGCTCTTCCGCTTTGCCTTCTTTTCGGCGCCGCTGCCTGCACGTCGGGAAATGGTGAAGGGGCGGTGCGGGCCACGATTTATGGCGAAGAGTTCATTGAAGAAGGGATCCCTGAAGATGCTTTTGACGACGGCTGGTCCGTCGAGTTCGATCGATTTTCGGTGCGAGTGAGCAACGTTCACATCGGGGATATTCCGCTGGAGGTCGACGGCACTAAGGATCTGACGAAGGCGAGCGACGGCGAGGGTCAGGAGCTCGGCGTCGCGGAAGCACCTGCGGGCAAGCTGGTCGATTCCGGCTACACCATCGAGCGCATCGTCGTCGCGGGTCGCGCCAAGAAGGGAAAATCCGAAAAGACTTTCCGTTGGACGTTCGACGATCCAACTCGCTACGATGAGTGTGAGCCGGAGACGCGCGTCGAGCCTGGCGAGACGGCGACCTTCCAGATCACAATCCACGCCGACCACCTCTTCTCCGACAGTCTCGTCTCGGAAGAGCCAAAACTTCTGTTCCAGCCTCTCGCGGACGCCGATCTGGATGACGATGGCGAGATCACTCGGGAGGAGCTCGCAGAGGTGGATATCGGAGCCTACGATCCGGGGAGCGAAGGCGGGGTGGATGATCTTTGGACCTGGTTGGTTCGACTCTCGAAGACGGTCGGACACGCGGATGGAGAGGGCCACTGCCACGTTCACGACGAGTCCTAACGAGCCTCGGCGCGGCGCTGCTCGGGCTCTTGGGGAGCGTACGAGCTCCGGCAGCGTTCGGGGAAGAACGAGCGGGAGCTGAGCGTACTAGCTTAGATCGCGAGCGCGCTTCTTCGGCTGACGAGGAAACGTCGAGCCTGCCCGAGCGAACGAGCGCCGAGCTGGGGGACCGGGCGAGGGTCGAGGCCCCGCGGGAAGGTGCGGCGCCTGAGGCTACGGCGAGCGAGAGGGCGAGCGAGCGGGCGAGCGAGCGGGCAAGCGCCACGAAGGAGGCTGAGCTTGGCGTCGTTCGAGGGGATGGCCGAGTGGAGCCGGGACCTCACGAACGGGAGGCCGAAGAAGCGCTGACGGTTACAGTGCAAGGCGCGCCGCTTCCAGCGCGTCCCGCGTCGACGACGGTGGTCACGGCGCGAGAGTTTCGCGCTTTTCCGCGCAGGACCGCTGAAGACGCGCTCAAGCTCGTCCCAGGGCTCACGCTCGTGCAGCATGGGGCCGAAGGCAAAGGCCAACAGTTTTTCCTCCGCGGCTTCGACGCCATGCACGGCTCGGATGTCGAAGTGACCGTCGCGGGAATTCCGATCAACGAATGGTCGAATGTCCACTCACAAGGGTATGTCGATCTTGGCTTCGTAGTGCCCGAGGCGATCCAGTCTGTGAGCGTGACCAAGGGGCCCTTTTCGGTCGACCAGGGCCCGTTCGCGACCGCGGGTTCTGTCGACTACGCGCTCGGTATCTCCGAAGGGCGGCGAGGGCTCTTTGCCGGGTATACGATCGGAACGACGAACCGCCATCGCGGCGTCGTCACCTATTCACCAAGAGCAGGTGACGGTCGCGACCTCATTGCGCTCGAAGCGACCCACGACGACGGCTTCGGCCAGCACCGAAGGGCCGACCGTGCGAGCGTCCTCGTCCAGTCAGCGCTCCTTCGCTCCGAGACGAACGGGACTCTTTCGGTGCTCGGGTCCGGGTACTTCGGCCAGTTTCAGCTCCCAGGGGCGCTCAAGAACCGGGACGTCGAGCTCGGGCGGCTTGGATTTTACGACAGCTACGATCTCGCGGCTCGGGGACAGTCGAGCAGGGTTCTCTTGGGTCTCAGACACTCGCTTCAGCGCCATTTCGTTTCCAGCGAAACCCTCCTTTTTGGTGGCTACCGACGCTCGAGTCTGCTCGAGAACTACACGGGGTTTCTCCTGGATCGCGAAAATGGTGACAGGCGGCGCCAGGAGCAGGAGACTTTCTCCTGGGGGCTTTCGACGAAGGCGGTCGTCCCGCTGACGGAGCTGACCGACTTGGAGGCGGGGCTCGGAGTTCGTGGCGACGCCTTCGGACAGTTCCAAGATCACCCGGGGCGCGAGGAGGAGACGCTCGACAGGGAACGCGACCTACGAGCTCTGCAGGTGAACATTCACATGCTGCTCGGCGTGCGGCTGAAGCTCTCTCCTCGTCTCGATGCGCGCCTTGGTGTGCGCTTCGACGACGCGCTCCTCGAGGCGGAGGAGCGCCGTCGCTCGGAGACCGGCGGCGGCAACTTGGCGGTCGTCTCGCCGCGGGCTGTGGTGAACTACCGGCCTACCAGGGCCGTCACCCTGAGCCTGGCGGGAGGACAAGGTTTCCGGCCTCCGGAAGCGAGAGCGTTCACATCCTATCGCCCGCCCGCGACTGGCCTGTCGTCCGATATCTACACCGGAGGCAGTCCCATGATGACCCAGGGCCACTCGGTCGAGCTTGGGGGCCGCTACCAACCGGTCTCGAACCTTGGCTTCAGCGCGAGCGCCTTCGCCACCTGGCTCGACCGCGAGTCCGTCTACGACCACGTCTCCGGGATGAACCTGGAGCTCAACGGAACACGTCGACTGGGCGGTGAGGTCGCGTTCCATGCGGAGCCGTGGCCGTTTTTGACCCTGCGCGGCGATCTCACGCTCGTCGACGGTCGCTTCAGCGAATCGGGCACCAAGATCCCCTTTGCTCCCCTCGGAGCCGGCGGGTTCCGCGCTATTTTTTCCCATGAAAGCGGGCTTCGTGCTGGCGCTCGGTTCCTCGGTCTTCTGCCTCGTCCTCTGCCCCACGGAGCCGAGGGAGCGCCCCTCGCGCAGTTCGACCTCACGCTCGGTTGGTCGTACCGGAACATGAATTTGGATCTCGAGCTCGAGAATGTCTTCGACCTTGGAGTGAGAGAAGGTGAGTATCACTACGCGAGTCGATTCTATCCGGGCACCGACGACTCCGTGCTCCCTGAGCTCCATTTCGTGGCGGGCCCACCTCGGAACCTCCGAGCGACTTTTTCAGCGTCCTTCTGAGCGGCCAGAGCGGCCGGGCCGCGGAATTTCTGTGAGGCGCCGGTGCGACCTCTGGGGCCACAACCCGGAGCGCTTCGCCCCCAGTGGCCGTTGCGGCGGGCTCAGAAGGACCTTACCCTGGGAATTCGAAGGATAAGATGCGGCTCCTGGGGGAAGCGTTCCCGCTGCTCGTGCAAGTGGGACCGATGCAATTTACGGAGGAATCAGTGCGGGAGATGGCAGCTCTCTATGAGCCCTATTTCGCTCGAGGTGAGCGCTATGCCACCGTCTCACTGCAGCCAAGGAACGCGAAGACTCCAGGAGCGAAGGAGCGGAAGCTGATCGTCGACTGGGTCACGTCGGCGCGTGTCGCCGAGGCGACCAAGAGACTCTGCGTCGCGAGCGCGACGGTGCTTCCGAATCCGATCGCCCGCGGCGTATTCACGGCCATGCTCTGGGTCTGGTCACCGGCGGTTCCCGTTCGACCGGTTGCGACGATCGAAGAAGGACTCGACCACTGCTTTGATGGCATCACTCGCGCCGAACTGAAGCTACCGAAACCTGAAGCGGTGCTCCGCCAAGAGATCTTGCACGCGCTCCGCGGCGTCATCTAAGTCCCCGGCCTGATCGCGCAGATTCACCGGCCGCGGCTTGCGGCGCGGCTTCGAGGCGCCAAGCCGCGACGAGCCAGCGCAGGCGCTTTGCTCGGATCAGCGTCGTCCCGACAAAAGCCCCGGGAGCCGCGGGAGCGGCAGCATGAGGGGCGCCTCACGACATCCCTCAAACTGAATGCAGCAAATTTACTTCGTGATCGGAATGTCGTCGACGGAGCAGCCGAAGGAAAGCGAAACGGAAGCGCCTTTGTCTGCCTTGGCCTGGTCGCAACTCGTCCCGCAGAGCTCGATCTTGTTGTCGTCTGTCAGGCGCCAGCCCTCCGTACAATCCTCGGGATCTTTGTCGTCTCGGATCAGAAGGCTCGCGGTGCCGTCACTCCAGCGCAGGATGACATTCGTTAGGTAAGGATCGATGGTCTGACCGGAAGGAGGACTGGGGAAGTCGTAGGTGCATTCGGTGACCACCTGGCCCGCGATTTTCCCGAGGCCGGCCACGAGAGCTTGTGCGAAGTTCTCCTCCGCCGTCATGTCCATGTGGCAGTAGACCGGACCCGAATCGGAACATCCGTCGGCGGCTGTCCCGCCTTCACTGGCGGCCCGTGAGAGCCAGGGCCGCATGTCTTCGCCGGACGCGCTCTCCTCACTTCCAGGAGAGCCGATGACGAAGGTCTTGATGCCGTTGGCGGCGGCTTCCTTCACGGTTTCGATGATCGGATCCGTGGGGACGCCGTTCACATCGGTGCTTCCACACTCGAGGGGCTGCGTCGGGGCGCCGTCGGTGATGAGGAGCATGAATTTCTGGCCTTCACCGCCGTAAGGCTCGAGGCCTTCGTTGAGGGCGTAGGAGTACGCGTCGTGAGTCGGCGTGTATTGATCGATGGTCGCGTCATCGATGGCATCGTCGAGCGCCGTGCGCTGCGGCGAACCAGAAGGACCGAGCTGCTCGATCGAGACCATCTTGCGCGTGTCGATGCAGCTGAGGTCAGAGCCGGAGCCGCTGCGACGACTCACGTTCGGGTACAAGAGCAGGCCTACGGCGATAGAGTTCGGGAGGCTGTCGATGGCGTTCTTCAGAGCGTCACGAGTCACGTCCCACTTGCTTGTGCCCCGACCGGCTCCGGGCGCCGGATCGAGCATGGAGCGACTCACGTCGACGACCAGCTCAAGGATCGCAGGGATGCTCTCACCTTCGCCCTGCCATCCTGTGCATTCAGCGTTCTCGATGGCTTCGAGATCCTCAGGCGTCAGATCGACCTTGCCGCCGTCCTGTTCCTTGCCGGGTCCACCTTGACCCGGGCGGGAACCGGTTCCGACCAAGTCGTCGCCGCCGTCATTGTCGCCGCCAACGATGAGCCCGTCTTCTTCTTCATCGGACCCGCTACAGGCCACGGGTCCCAGGATCACCGAGCTGACCAACAAACCAACAATCGTTCGCTTCATTCTAGGGATCTCCGCGTGGGGGGGAGGGGGCGTCCCGGGGGACCTGCGAGACGGTCTCCTCCAGAGAATCGGCCGGGGCCCCTCGTTCCCTCGATTCTGACACGTCACTTTCGAGGTGTCATCTCGCTCTCTGCCAATGGTGAACGGTCAGTTTTCGATGAAAGTTCTAGGTGGACGCGATATTTTCTTGAGGATTGGGCTTTGGGGGAGCCACTCACCGCCGCTTTCCGGGGACGGCACGACAGGGGACGCCTTTTCCCCACGTGGGCGGAGTGGAACGCGAGCAAGTGGAAGAGGAGCCTTGTGAGAGAGGGGAGGGATATGCCCCGACCGGCATGATTTCCGCTCGATGAGGCCTGCCATTTCTTGGAGTCAAACCTGAATGGTTTGCGAATTGTGAGAAGCGATCGGGGCCTCCATCATCTCGCTCCTGGCCGGTCTCGTGTCGAGGTCGCCAGATTGGAGAAAAAAGGCCCATGAGAAGCGAACTTTCTGACTATTTGACCTTCGACGACCAAACCCTGAAGAGCCTGTGGGCGAGGAGACGAGTCCCGATCAGCGACGTTTACGAGGCGTATATCGAGGGTCGCATCGATATCCCCGATGAGGCCTGGGCCGAGCTCTTCAAGAAGCGGCATGACCTCGTGAGCTTTCGTCTGACGAGCTCCCATGTCCGCTTTGGGCTGACTCGCTACTTTCCGAACGTTCTGATTCACTCGAAGAGGCAGGACAAAGAGATCGTTTCGGATCACTACGACCGTGGCAACGACTTCTTCGGATGGTTCCTGGGTGAGGCGATGGTCTACACCGCTGGCTACTTCCCGCGCGGTGATGAGTCCCTCGAGGTCGGGCAGGAGCAGAAAATCGATCATGTCGGGCGCAAGCTGCGCCTCAGCCCCGAAGATCGCGTGCTCGACATCGGTTGTGGCTGGGGAACCCTCGTCGCGCGATTTGCCTCTGAATTTGGCGCGAAGGTACAGGGGGTCACCCTCGCCAAAGAGCAGGTCGAGTTCGGAACCGAGCGCATTTCTGCTTATGGCGCCGAGGATCGCGCGCAGGTTCGGGTCTGTGACTATCGGGACGTCGAGGGACGTTTCTCAAAGATCGTTTCCCTCGAGATGGTCGAACACGTCGGCGTGAAGAACCTGCCGACGTATTTCCAGAAGGTCCACTCCCTGCTCGAAGATCAGGGGCTCTTCCTTCTATCTTGGACCGGAATTCGGAACCTCGAGGCGCCCCACAGTCCGCTCACTCCCTTCAAGATGGAGGGAGAAGACCTGAACTGGGCCTTGTTCATGAACCGGCACATCTTCGAGGGAGCGGACGCGAGCATTCGACTCTCGACGATGCTCAAGTTCGCGGAGGACGCCGGTTTTGAGGTCGCGGACGTCGAGAACGTTTCGTCCCACTACGTGATCACGCTCGACCTTTGGTTCGAGAATTGGCGGAGAAATCGGGCGGAGATTGTCGCCGCATATGGCGAGCGCTGGTTCCGGCTGTGGTCGTTTTTCCTCTACTGGTCGGCGCGGATCGGTGAGCAGGGCTCCGCGTTCAACTACCAGGTTTTGCTCCACAAGAGCTCGAACAAGTTCGATCGGAAGAAGCTCCACGCAGGATACCGCTGAGGTGTCCTCTCGCGCCCGGGTTCAGAAGAACCCGGGGCCGCTTCTTTTACGAAGCTTCGCGCACCTGGAGCTGAGCGGAGCGTAAGGGGTTACTTTGCGCTCCCTTGAGAAGGGGGAGCGCCGATCAGGTGAGTGACGACGAGGTCGGTGAGTTCTTCAACCAGGACCTCGTCAGTGATCCCCGCGGGCTCTTCGAGGATCGCCGCCAGCATCGTCGCGCGAACCGAGTGGTAAATGACGAAGGCGGCAGCGTGGCGATTTTTTCGCAGAATCTGGAAGCTCGTCATCTCCAGGAACGCGCGCAAAATTTCCACGATTTTGTGGTCGAAAGCCTGAACTCGATCGGTCGGCGCAACCCTGAGCCCTTCGAGGGCGAGCACGCGATGAAGCCCGGGGGAAGCGCGGTAGAGGTCGAGAAGGCTCGAGATCACCGTATACGCGAGCTCCCGCTCGCTCTCGAACTTTCGCGTCAAGAGCAGGCCCTGGAGCATTTCGGAGGTCCGAGCAAACTCGCGATCCTGGAGCGCGTTCAGGATCGAATCGCGATTTTCGAAGTACTGATAGAGCGAACCGACGCTCACACCGGACACTTCCGCGATCCGACTCGTCGTCGCACCGACCAATCCTTCTTGATCAAGAATGCGAACACACCCGTCCAAAATCGCGTCGACCGTAGCTCGGGAACGGCTCTGAACTGGCGCTTTTCTAGCCGTTTTCTTGCGCGCTTTGGTGTTCACGACAAACCCGAATCCATTGCGAATTGTGGAGGAGGACTACGGACGCGCATAGTGAGCCATGTGGATCGCGCGACCGTCCACGAAGGCTCGTACAACTCCGAGGTCGCAGCAAGGAAAAACAATCATGGTTGCATCGCTCTGGGGAAGCACTCTCGACACCAGGTCAGCGGCGCCGCGGCGCTCGCTCCTGCGCTCGAATCGTGACATCCGCAGTCTCTTCTGGTCCCTTGGATTGTTCCCGATTCCGCTCATCGTCGCATATTTTTCGCCTTGGGCCGCGCTCGCGCTCCTTCCTTGCGCGCTTTATCTCGGCTTCTGCGCGGGGGTCTTGACCCACTATCATAATCACCAGGGTGTGTTCCGCTCGGGAACCCTGAACCAGCTCTATTCGCTCTGGCTCTCAGTTTTCTACGGGTTTCCGGTGTTCGCTTGGATCCCGACGCACAACCAAAATCATCACCGATACACAAATGGTCCTCTTGATGCGACCAGCACCTTCCGCCGCGGCAAGGAGGACTCCCTCTACGAAGCCCTGACCTATCCGACGCGCTCGAGCGCCTGGCAGCTCCCCGCCGTGCGCGCCTACTTGGCTCAGATCCGCCGGACGCGCCCGAGCGAGTACCGCTGGTACATCGCGCAGATCGTGACGCTGATCGTAGCCCATGTGCTCCTTTTTTCGTTCTTCGTCGACCGACACGGAGCTCCTCTCGGAGCGCTCGCCTACGCCGCCTCCCTCGGCATCCCCGCGCTGTTCGCTTCGTGGTCGATGATGTTCATCAACTATCTCCAGCACGTGGGCTGTGACCCAGAGTCCCCGGATCACCACTCGCGGAACTTCGTCGGTCGATTCGAGAACTGGCTCGTCTTCGACGCGGGCCTCCACACGGTCCACCACGAGGAGCCAGGCCTGCACTGGAGCCGCCTCCGGGAGCTCCATGAAGCCCGTGCGGCTTCGATCCATCCGATCCTCTTGCAGAGAAATGTCTTCACGTTCCTCTGGAGTCGCTACTTCCGGGGGAGCTCGGAGCACATCCTCGTCTCTCGCCTGGCTCCTTCGCAGAGCGAAGAAGCGGCCTAGCTTCCCTCGCCCCCAGAAAAGGAGAAGGGCGGCCTCGCTGAGGTCGCCCTTTCTCTTTTCACCGGGAGGGCCGCTTGTCGCGGCACTCTCTCCTTACTTCAAGATGTCGCGCACCTTGCAGGTCGGAGTGCAGGTGAGAGAGCCCGCGGGGCCGTCGTCGCACTCTTCGCCGTCGTCCTTCTGGACGATGCGGTCGCCGCAATAGGGGGCACGGGTACAATCCTTCTTGCAGCCGCCGTAGGCGCCGGTGTTGTTCGAAGTTCCGAGGTCGCATTGCTCCGGACCGTTGCGGACGCCGTCGCCGCAGTAGGGGACGTTCGTCTTGCACTCGTAGCTGCAGCCCTTGCCGTCTGCTGAGTAGGCTACGTTCTTCGGACCGTTGTCACATTCCTCAGAGCCGTTCTTCTTGCCGTCGCCACAATAGGGACCCCACTCACACTTGGTCGTGCAACCGTTGTAAGCGTTGTCATTGTTGTCCGGACCGTTGTCGCAGAGCTCGTAAGCGCTCTGGAGCTTGCCGTCGCCGCAATAGGGAACCGCTTTGCAGTCCTCACCGCAGGCGCCGCTGGTGCCGGGGTAAGCGTAGATGTCTTCGTTGAAGCCGTTGTCGCAGTCTTCGCCGAACATCGACTGGTGGATGCCGTCGCCGCAATGCGGTCCGAGGAGACAATCCTCGGTGCAGCGGTCGTACTCGCCGTTTACGTTGTCCGGACCGTCGTCGCACTCTTCGCCGGAGTTCGACTGGATGACGTCGTCGCCGCAGCGGGGCCCGAACTTGCACTCAGGGGTGCAGCCGCCGTAAGGCGCGGGGTCCTTGTTGAAGCTGCCGTAGTCGCACTCTTCGTTGGAGGTCTTGAGACCGTCACCGCAGTAGGGCTCATACTCGCAGTTCGCGTTACAGCCAGGAGTCCCGTCGCAGAGCTCATTGCCGTTGCGAATCCCGTCGCCGCAATAGGGGGCCGGCTTGCAGTCGTAACCGCAGACGCCGACTCCGTAGGTCCCGAAGTCGCCGTCCGGGGGATCGCACTCCTCTTCCGCGTCTGCCTGGACGATGCCGTCGCCGCAGTAAGGAGCGAACTTGCAATCGGTTCTGCAGTGCCCGTATTCGTTCTTGTTGTTGACCCCGTTGTCACACTCCTCGCCCTCGTGCGATTGGAGGTAACCATCGCCGCAGCGCGCGGGTTCTTGGCAGCCAGGAGCACACTTGCCTGCGCCGGTCCCGTAGGAGTCGATGTTCAGGCCGTTGTCGCAGAACTCGCCGCCGTTCTTGATGCCGTCACCGCAGAACTGGTAGGTGCAGTTGGCGGGGTTGTTCGGGCCGACGTAGAGGCAGGTGTTGTAACCGCTCGAGGGCATGCCGCCGCCGTTCGGGGAGCCGTTTCCGGTATCGCAGACCTCACTGCCGGCGACGATGCCGTCGCCGCAGACCGTGTTGCAGGTTGAGCGGGGGGCGAGGAACCCGCTCAGGGTGAGCTGGTAATTCGACTCGACCGGCGAACGCTCCGCCTGGAAGACGACGATCTCATAGACCTGCCCTTTGGTGATGCCGAAGCGATCGTCAGTGGGATCGGTGGCCTCTGTTTCGCTGCGGGTACAATTTGGAATTATACCGGCGTCGCTGCATTCGTTGGCTCCGGTTGTCACGGTGTCAACGCCGTTCTCGCTGCAGGAGCTGTCCTCGTCGCCGAGGACGACTCGTCCGCGCTGGGTGCAGTGAATGCCGCCGATGTCGACGGCGAGGCGGCCGTTGATGAAGACGAAGACATCGTCATCGCCAACGAAGTTCAGTTCTTCTCCGCCCTGATACTGGAAGTAGTAGCGGAGCTCGCTCGTGAAGTGCCAATTCTTGCGGGCCCCCGTTCCGTTCGCTTGTGCGTAGTTGTAGCCGAAACCACGATTCGTCTTCACTGGGTCCATCTCGGAACCGAGGGGGTAGAAGGTGTTGTTTCCGGTCGCGAGCTGGCTCGAGAAGCGGTAGGCGCTCGCGGCCGCAGGATTGCCGACGTTTGTGATCTTCGACAGAGTGAGCGTGTCGACAGTGCTCGACGGAGTCGGCGCGGTGGCGCAGACGCCGCTGGGGTCAGTGCAGTTCCCTGGGTTAGGCGCGATGACAATCGGATTCGTGCCCGCGGGGTCCATCACTTGGTTGGCTCCAGTAGGGTTCGTATCACGGTACCAGAGGCGGAAGGCGTCCCAATGATATTCGCGCGAGAGGCTGTCTCCGGAAGGATCGATGGTTACATGGGTGCCGGAGCCCGGCGCGTCCTCACGCGATGTGACACCGCCGTAGGTCGGCTTGCCAGCCGAGTCGAGGCGTGCGCAGGTGTTCCGGTTCGCATAGGTACATACCGGGCCCGCGATGCCCTGGTCGGTGCCATAGCTCGGATAGCTCCCGTGGTACTTCATGTGGGGGTGTCCGCCGACCTCCCCGCGGTGCTTGAAGTCCCGGTAGGTGATCTTGAAGTTAATCGAGTCAGGATAAGTCACTGCCTCAGTGCATTCCCAACCAGGTTCTTTCTGGCAGGTGCTGGAGCAGCCGTCGCCGTCCGTCGTATTTCCGTCGTCGCATCCCTCGGAGCCGGTTTTGATGCCGTCGCCGCAGGTGACGGCAACAACCGGGTTCGGCCAGCCGCTGATGTCGGGCTCCTTCTGACAAGTCGGTCCACAACCGTCTCCGGCGATCGCGTTTCCGTCGTCGCACCCTTCGCCGGGCTCTACGACGCTGTTGCCGCAGAGGCTCTTGGTGCAGGGCGCGTCGGTACCGTCCGGGCCACAGGAGTAGCCGGGCTGGAGCCGACAGTTTCGGCAGCCGCTGGTATCCGGTGAGTCACACTGTTCGTTGCCCGTACGGATGCCATCGCCACAAATCGCGACACAGTTCGCGTTCGGCGGACAGACGTAGCCGGTCTCCACAGTGCAGCTTGTCGAGCAACCGTCCCCATTGCGCTGGGCGCAGCTGGAGCCGGGGCACTGGTTGTTTGCGGTGCAGGATTGGCCCGCATTGGCTCCGCCGAGGCAGTGTTTCCCGTCGTCGCACTGCTCGTTGGGAGCGCGGATCCCGTCGCCGCAGATCGAGACGACACAGACCGAAGGCTGGCCGGAGCAGAAATAGTTCGAATTGACTTTGCAGTTCGTGCAGCCAACGGTCGACATCGCCCCGGGGTCACACTCTTCGCCCGCCTGAAGGTAACCGTCGCCACAACTTGGCACGCGGACACAAGTTCCGGCTTTCGGACAGACGAAGCCATCCTCCACGAGGCAGTCTTCGTCACAGCCGCCCGTGCCGCCGTCACCGTCGCACTCTTCGCCGTACTCGATGGCGCCGTTTCCACAGACGGGCTCGGGCAGGATCGTGACGAAGCCTTTGCAGGCATTTGCACCGGTCGAGTAACAGTCGCTCTGACCCATGATCGCCGGGTCGCAGATTTCGCCGGGCTCGAGGATTCCGTTGCCACACTCGATGGTGCTGGTGCAGACGCTCGGCCCGCTCGTGTTGTCGCACTCGTAGAAGGGCTCCTTGCGACAGGCGGAGGAGCAGCCGTCACCGCTGTTCTTGTTGGCGTCGTCGCATTCCTCGGTGCCCCGGATCAGTCCATCGCCGCAGATCGGCTTGCATCCGCTGGCGGAGCAGTACCAGCCCGCTTCGACTTCGCAGTTTGAGGAGCAGCCGTCGCCGTTCGTCTTGTTGTTGTCGTCACAAGCTTCGCTCGGGGTGCGGAAGCCGTCGCCACAGACGATCTCGACGCAGTCCTGGCCAGGCGGACAGAAGTAGCCGTCCTCCTGCTGGCAGGTCTCGCTGCAGCCGTCATCGCCCTCGTCGTTCCCGTCGTCGCACTGTTCGCCGCGCTCGCGGATCCCGTTGCCACAGACCGGGAGCAAGACGCAGGGCTCGCCGGGCTTCACACAGCTATAACCTTCTTCGACCTTGTCACACTTGGCCGAACAGCCGTCATTGTCCTTCGTGTTCTTGTCGTCGCAGGCTTCGGTCCCTTCGATGATTCCGTTGCCGCAGGTCACGACGCGGGTGCAGGGCTTTCCCTCGTCGAAGCAGATATAGTCGTCATCGACCTTCTGACAGTCGGAAGAACAGCCGTCGCCGCTGTCTTTATTCCCGTCATCACAAAGTTCTCCCGGCTCGAGCTTCCCGTTCCCACAGACCGCTTCGACGGGAACGCCGTCGGAACCGTCGTCACTTCCGTCGTCGGCAGATCCTCTTCCGCCTGTTCCGGAGGCGAGGTCGTCACCTCCATCTGCGTCGTCGCCCGGGCCGCGGCCCCCGAGGCCACCGGTCCCGGTTTGGTCGTCGGTTCCGACGTTGATGTCGCTGGCGAGCTCACAGCCTGTTACGGCGATGAGCGCAGCCAGCACCAGAAAACGGACTTTGTTAGGAGCGGAAAGTAAGGTGCGCGGGTTCATGGAGACGACAGGAATGCGGAGAGAGATCGGGGGCGGCCCCTCTCGACATTCTGCGTTTATCCGCTCTCGGTGACCAGAAGGAGCTTCACGATTTGTGCTACACTGCGCGCCCTCCCAGAGGTGGGAAGCTGTGCGTATTCCGCTGACCGTGGAGCCCCGCAGACTGCGCCTGCTGGCGAGGGTGCAGAGCTCCCGAGCACTGGCTCCGGCGCCTCATGAAGCCGGTGCGCGCGGCCGAGAGCTCCGCCGTGGCGCGACGCGCTTCACTTCAGGATGGTCTCGCGCCCCTTGCAGGTCGGAGTGCAGGTGAGGGAGCCGGCGGGACCGTCGTCGCACTCCTCGCCAGCGTCCTTCTGGACCTTTCCATCGCCACAGTAGGCTGCGCGGGTGCAGTCTTTCTTGCAGCCGCCATAAGCGCCGGTGTTGTTCGAAGTCCCGAGATCGCATTGCTCCGGGCCGTTCCGGACGCCGTCGCCGCAGTAGGGGACGTTCTTCTTGCACTCGTAGCTGCAGCCGTTGCCGTCGGCTGCATAGGCCACGTTCTTGGATCCGTGGTCGCATTCTTCCGACCCATTCTTCTTCCCGTCGCCACAGTAGGGACCCCACTCACACTTGGTCGTACAGCCGTTGTAAGCGTTGTCACTATTGTCCGGACCGTTGTCGCAGAGCTCGTAAGAGCTCTGGACCTGTCCGTCGCCGCAATAGGGAACCGCTTTGCAGTCCTCACCGCAGGCGCCGCTGGTGCCAGGGTAAGCGTAGATGTCTTCGTTGAAGCCGTTGTCGCAGTCTTCGCCAAACATCGACTGATGGATGCCGTCGCCGCAATGCGGTCCGAGGAGACAATCCTCGGTGCAGCGGTTGTATTCACCGCTGACGTTGTCCGGACCGTCGTCGCACTCTTCGCCGGCGTTCGACTGGATGACGTCGTCACCGCAGCGAGGGCCGAATTCACACGCGGTTGTGCAACCCCCGTAGGGCGCGGGGTCCTTGTTGAAGTTGCCGTAATCGCAGGCTTCGTTGGAGGTCTTGAGACCGTCGCCACAGAACGGATCGAACTCGCAGTTGGCGTTACAGCCAGGAGTCCCGTCGCAGAGCTCATTGCCGTTGCGAATCCCGTCGCCACAATAGGGGGCCGGCTTGCAGTCGTAACCGCAGACACCGACTCCGTAGGTCCCGAAGACGCCGTCCGGGGGATCGCACTCCTCTTCCGCGCCCCCGCCCGTCTGAACGATGCCGTCGCCGCAGTAAGGAGCGAATTTGCAAGCTGCGGTGCAGCCGCCGTACTTGCCGTCGTTGCCACCGCCGAGGTCACACTCCTCGCCCTCGTGCGGCTGGAGGATCCCGTCACCGCAGCGCGCGGGCCGGACGCAACCGGGGGCACACTCGCCGAGAGCGCCGGTCTCGTAGGTGTCGATGTTCAGGCCGTTGTCGCAATACTCGCCCCCGTTTTTGATGCCGTCGCCGCAGAATTGCTTGGTGCAGTTGTTCGCGTTGTTCGCGCCGACATAGAGGCAGGTGTCGTAGCCGCTCGAGGGCATACCGCCGCCGTTCGGAGAGCCATTGCCCGTGTCGCACACCTCGCTGCCGGCGCGAATGCCGTCGCCGCAGATCGTATTGCAGGTCGAGCGCGGAGCGAGGAAGCCCTGCAGAGTCAGCCGGAAGTTCGACTGGTCTGTGTGGCGCTCGGCGTGGAAGAGGGCGATCTCGTAGACGCCACCTTTGGTGATGCCGAAGCGACTGTCGGTCAGGCTATTTTTCTCGGAATTGCTCAGGGTGCAGGTGGGGATGGGGTTTTGGGCGTTGTCGGTGAGGGCGCAGGCGTTGGTACCGCTCTTGACGTAGTCTTCGCCGTGGAGGGAACAGCTTGAATCCGTGTCGCCGAGAATGACGCGACCAATCTCCGCGCAATGGAGACCGCCGACGTCCACCGCGAGGCGCCCGTTGATGTAGACCCAGACGTCGTCGTCGCCTCGGAAGATGAGCTGTTCGCCGCCTTGGTACTGGAAGTAGTAACGGAGCTCGGTCGTGAAGTGGAAGTTGTGCCCAGTGGAGCCGTAGTTTCCGTGGCCTTTGCCGTCGAGCGGGAAGAAGCTCGAGCTCGAGAACTCGTAGACGTCCGAGTTGACCCCGCCGACCTGTGTGAGCTCAAGAGTGCCAGGGAGAACGGCCGTGTCGATGTTGAGATTGTTTGTATCCCGGAACCAGGCGGCGAAGCGGTTCTTCGAAGTGGTGGCGTTTCCAGTGATCGAAGAGAAGGAACCGTCGGCTTTCACGGGTTTGCCGAGATTGTCGAGCTTGCCGCAGGTCGCGGCGTTGGACGAAGTGCAGACGGCTCCCGTGATGCCCTTGTTGTTGTTGTTGACGTTCTCGAAGTGCGGATGCCCACCGTCCTCTCCGGACGCCTTGAAGTCGCGATGGGTCACGGCCATCTTGACGCTTGGGGGGCGCGTGGGCGGTTCTTCACAATGCCAGCCGTCTTCGACGTTACAGAATTCGTCGCAGCCGTCGCCGTTGGTCTTGTTGCCGTCGTCACAGCCTTCGGAGCCGGTCTTGATTCCGTCGCCGCACGTGACCTGGACGACAGGCGGGTAGATCCCCGAGCCGGCAGGGCTCTCCGTGCGGGTAACGAGCGGTTCGAGCTGGCAAGTCGGTCCGCAGCCGTCGCCAGCCGTCTTGTTGCCGTCATCGCAGCCTTCGCCCGGTTCGACCACGTTATTGCCGCACACGCTCTTGGTGCAGGGCGCGTCGGTACCGTCCGGACCACAATGATAACCGGGGCGGAGCCGACAGTTCAGACAACCGTTTGCGTCCGGGGAGTCACACTCCTCGTTCCCGGTGCGGACGCCGTCGCCGCAGTCGGCCAAGCAGCTCGTGCCGGGCGGGGGACAGACGTAGCCCGTTTCCACGATGCAGCTTGCCGAGCAGCCGTCGCCGCTCTGAGGTGCGCAGGTGGAACCGGGGCACTGGTTGTTTGCGGTGCAGGCCTCGCCGGCCTTCGAGCCACCGGCGCAGTGTTTCCCATCGTCGCACTGCTCGTCGGGAGCCCGGATCCCGTCGCCACAAATCGAGACAACACAGACCGACGGCTGGCCGGAGCAGAAGTAGTTCGGGTTGATCTGGCAGTTGGTGCAGCCGACCGTCGACATGGCGCCGGGATCACAGGCCTCACCGGCCTGGAGATAGCCGTCGCCACAACTGGGCAGACGGACACAGTGATCTGCTTTCGGGCAGACGAAGCCGTCCTCCACGACACACAGGTCGTCGTCGCAGCCGCCGCTGCCCCCGTCGCCGTCGCATTCTTCGCCGTATTCGATGATGCCGTTTCCACAGATAGCCGCGGGCAGGGCCGTGACGAAGGCTTTGCAAGCCTTTGCGCCGGTCGAGTAGCAGTCGCTCTGACCGGCGATCCCCGGGTCACAGATTTCTCCCGGCTCGAGCTCGCCGTTTCCGCAGACGATGGTGCTGGTGCAGACGCTGATTCCGCCTGAATTGTCACACTCGTAGAAGGGCTCGATGCGACAAGCGGAGGAGCAGCCGTCGCCGCTCTCCTTGTCCCCGTCGTCACAAGCCTCGGTGCCTCGGATCAGTCCGTCGCCGCAGATCGGCTTGCAGCCGCTCGCGGAGCAGTACCAGCCCGTCTCGACTTGGCAGTTCGAGGAGCAGCCGTCGCCGCTCTGCTGGTTATTGTCGTCGCACTCTTCATTCGGGGTTCGGAAGCCGTCGCCGCAGGCGATCTCGACGCAGGCCTGTCCGGGCGGGCAGAAATAGCCGTCCTCCTGCTGACAGGTCTCGCTGCAGCCGTCATCGCCCTCGTCGTTGCCATCGTCGCATTGTTCTCCGCGCTCGCGGATCCCGTTTCCACAGACCGGGAGCAAGACGCAGGGCTCGCCCGGCTTGACGCAGCTGTAGCCCTCTTCGACCTTGTCACACTTGGCGGAGCAGCCGTCATTGTCCTTGGTATTTTTGTCGTCGCAGGCCTCGGTGCCTTCGATGATCCCGTTGCCGCAGGTGACGACTCGGGTGCAGGGTTTCCCTTCATCGAAACAGATGTAGTTCTCGTCGACCTTGTCGCAGTCGGCCGAACAGCCGTCGCCGCTCGTCCGATTCCCATCGTCGCAGAGCTCTCCCGGCTCGAGCTTTCCGTTCCCGCAAACAGCCTTGACCGGTTCGCCATCGGACGACGAGTCGTCTTCGTCGTCCGAGCCCGCGCGTCCGCCGCTCCCGACCGCGATGCCGTCGTCTTCGTCGTCATCGAAGGGGCCTCTCCCGCCGAGCCCTCCGGTTCCAGCCCTGTCGTCGTTCCCCGGAATTGTGATCTCGCTCGCCAGCTCACAGCCGGTCACTGCGATGAGAGCGGACAGAACAAGGAAGCGGACCTGGTTGACGGTGGAGAGGATCGTGGGCTTGGTCATGTGTCCGCGGATGTCCGGAGGTACGAAGGGGAAGAAATGGCCAAGAGGCCACGTACTTTCCTTCTACGGCTCACTTCATGATGTAGGCGTAGAGTAGAAAGTCAGCTCGCGTCGATTTGAGTGGTCGCCTGTGTGCTGGCTCGGCTTGCACACACCAAGAGCTCACGAGCTCCTACAGCGTGAGATGCGAGTGGGCTGATTGGAAGCGAGATCGCTCCGCATGGCTCGCTCTCAAGTCGGCGCTTGGATCGTTTCCACTGTGCACGCTCGGCGCGTATCAGAGGGCGACGGGCGAGCGGCGGAGGAGAGCGCAGTGAACGTTCACAGGCTCAAAAACTGATAGGATGCGGACGCATGCAGACGGGCGGTGTGCACGCTCACTCGGGTCTCATCCTCGCGCTCAGCCTCCGTCGCGAGACTGCCAGGCGAAGGCGACGACGAACTCCTCGGTCAGGACGATGCGCCCGACGGTCGCGTCTCCGAGAGCTTTCTCGCCGAGCGTGCAGTCGAGGGTGACGATGCCGTCGTCAGCGCCGCTCGGTCCGGAGGGAGCTTCCGTGAGGTGGAAGGAGACCTCGTGAAAGCCGAGGAAGCGGCGATGTGAGGGGTAGACGCACTTGTAGTAGGCCTCTTTGGCGCAGAAGGCCCAGAGCGCCGAGTCTCCGAGCGCGGCGTCTACTGCCTCGAGGAGCCGGCTTTCCTTGGCATCGATGATGCGCTCGATGAGCTCGGGACCGAGGGGCTTTCGAATCTCGACGTCGACCCCAAGAGTTCGAACTTGGTCGGAGACCACGCAGAGGCCGAGCACCGACCGGGTTCCGGTGTGCGCAATCGAGCCAGCCAAAGGACTCGGAAAGAGCGGCACTCCTTCCGGATCGCGGCCTACGACCTCTGTGACTTCGTATGGTTCAAGGGCGCGCGCTGCAGCCTTGCGGCCCGCCCAGTGTTCGCGGGCGCGCTTCTCGCTCCAGGTGGGAGGGAAGTGCGCGACGTCTTCGGGGGGAACGGTGCCGCGCGTTGCGCGCACGGCACCGACCTGGGCCACAAAAGGGAGGCGCTGGACGAGGAGCTGCTCGAGTGCGGAGTCGACTTGCATCGGCGCCGTCGTCCGTCGCGCGCAACCTCGGAGAGCTTACTTCTTCTTGGCGTAGCGCTGCTTGAAGCGCTCAACGCGTCCGGCGGTGTCGACGATACGCTGCTTACCCGTGTAGAACGGGTGCGTGTAGGACGAGATGTCGACGTGGATGACGTTGTGCTCGACCCCATTGATCGTCCGCTTCTCGGCAGACTGCAACGTGGAGCGAGTGATGATCTCGTGGGTGCCGTCGACGAAGACGGCCGGCGTGTAGTTCGGATGGATCTCGGGTTTCACAGCAAAAGTCTCCGAAAGGGCGGATGCCCATAGCGCAGAGCTCCCGGGGTAGCCAGCGCTTTCGGCGTCCCCCGGGGGGCTCTCTGCCCGGTTTTTCGAGTTTTTTCGCCCACAAGGGCAGATTTCAGCGCAAAACGGTCATCCCGACCGCTTCCCAGCGGCCCGGCTTCAGATCGATGGTGCTCGTCTTCTTGAGCCCCTGGGCGGCGATTTCGACCTTATGGCTCCCGGCCGGGAGCCGGACGCGGACGATGCCGATGCGGGCCGGCAGGGGGGACCAGCTCCGGGTGTCCGGGGTGTCCATGGCCGTCAGAGTCGCCTGGGTCGCGAGGTTCGCGATGAGCCCTCCGACCCCGTCGCCGCCGACCTTCTGAGCGACCTCTCCCGCGAGAGCGCGTGAGATCAGGCGCGTGATCGCCGAGGCGATGATGCGTCCCTTCTCGCGGTCGAAGGCGCGCTTCGTCTCCTCATCGATTGCCAGAGCTTCCTCGACTTCGTAGGATTTTCCGTCGATCAGGACCGTGGGCTTCTTGATGACCCTCTGCGTCTCTTCGAGCTCCGGGTAGTTCACCCACATCACGATGCCTTTCGCCGCGAGCTCGTTCGCTTGGGCGGTCTGGCCGGCGGTCAGGTAGAGCGCGCCGTAGGTGAGGGCGAGGCCGATCGGGATGCGCTTGGCGACCTTGGCCGGGACGCGGCCGTAGTTCACGATGACGAGGAGCTCGCCGGTCGTGTCCTTGGGGCCTCGCGCGGTCTCTTCGCCTTCGGGCGCGCTTTCGCCCTCCGTCGCGGCGGCCGCAGGCAGTGCTTCTGGGGCCGACTCAGTGGGCTCAGGCGCCGGATATTTCGCGAGGAAATCGCTGGTGAATTTCCCCTTGTAGCCGGTCTCGTCCACGAGCCGCCTGACGGGCTCGACGAGCGAGAGGAGCTCTTTGTGTTCGAGGGCTTCGTCGTAATAGCGGATGGCGATGTCGGAGCGGCCTGACTTCTCGAAGACGAATCCTGCGAAATAGCTGCCGGGCGCCGTCAAGCTCGCCTCGGGGATCTGCTGATCCTTGTAATATTTCTGCATGATGGCGAGACGCCGCGCCTCGACGCGAGCTCCGTCCAGATTGTGGGCGGAGAGGTAGTTCACCATGTTCATGGTGTTGATGAGGAGCTTCTCGTAAGGCGGCGCCCGGTAACCACCGGTGTCATCCGAGAAGAGGTACTTGCCGATGTCTTCGAGGGCTGACTTCGAAAAGTCGAGGAGCTCGATCTGTTTGTCAGCAACCTGCAAATCGCGGGAAGAGTTCTTGTAGTCCTCGAGCTGTTGGAGGATGAGCGAGCGATCGAGGACCAAAAGCGCATTGTCGCCAGAGGAATCTTTCGGGAGCTCGGCGCCGCTTTGGACATCGAGCTGTTCGTTCATCAGCGCCAGCGCTTCTTTGGCGTCGCCGCGGTCGAGTGCTTTCCGGGCGTCGAGGGTCTTCGCTGAGTGTCCTGCGCAACCGAGCGCAAGGAGCGCGGGGAACAGGGCAAGCGAATGAAAACGGGAAAGGAAAGGGTCTCGCGCCCCCCGGCGCGAGACCATCCAAGATGCGTCCATATTCAATAGGGGGCGCGGAAATTTAGATCACTGCCTTGGTCAGGCTGGCCTTGTTCTGGAACAGGATTTGGCCGGTCTCGACCTCGAGGACCTGCATGAAGAGGAAGTACTGGACGCGGCGCTCTTTGTTGAAGACCTCGTCGGAGGTGTAGACCTTACCGGTCACGATGTACTTGGCGCCGAGCTGCTTGCCCCAGACGGCCGTCTGGCCCTGGTCGAAGCCGTCACCCTGCTGCTTCTTGATTTCGGCGAGCAGGTCCTGCTGCTGCTGGATGCTGACAACGCGGACGTGACCGCCGTTGATCAGCGTGGTCTCGACGTCGCTGATGAGCGCGTCGAGGGAACCCTCGATGTGCTCGCTCGTCTCATTGCGGAAGGGGAGCACGCTGAGCGTCGGCTGCTCCTCATTTTCCCAGCGCTTGACGACAGCCGAGCTCTGGAGCGCATTCATGTTCTCGGACAGAAGCTTCTGCAGGTCGCGCTTGTCGAGACCGGTGCCCATGGCCTGGTCATCCAGCCCTTCGACGTCCTCCCCGCGCACCGCCCGAGGTCCCCCACAAGCCACCGCACCTAGGCACAATGCTACAAGCAGTGACTGACATAGTGATCGATTGAAACGGATCATGACGCCCTGCATGCCAGAGGAAGTGGACACTTGGCAAGACTCCGCCTGTCGCCCGCGGCTTACCGCGGGCAGAAGGAGGAGGACCCGTCCCGCCCCCATTTGGCGGGGCTCAGGTTCGTCGGACGGGGATGATCTGGACGCGGCGGTCGTCACCTTCGCCGCTGCTCTTGGTGACCACACCCTCGAACTTGGCGAGCGCCATGTGGACCACGCGACGGTCCCTCGGGTTCATCGGCTCGAAGGTGATCACCTTGCCGAGCTCGACCGCTTGTTTGCCGAGCTTCTTGGCCATCGACGCGAGGTTGTCGTCGCGGCGCGAGCGGTAACCTTCCGCGTCCACCAGGACGTGACGCTTCTCTTCCCCGGGACGATTCACGACGCGGTGTGCGAGGAACTGGAGCGCCTGCAGGACCTGGCCCTTCTTTCCGATGATGCGCCCGGAGTCGGGACCAGCGATCTCGATGTAGATCTCGTCGGGGCTCTCCTCGCGCGGGCGCTTCAGGCGGACCGTACAGTCCATCTCCATGTCTTCGATCACGTTCTCGACGAATTCGAGGACGAGCGCCGCTTTCTCATCGATGTTCTGATCTCTCGCCTCGACGCTGGACGCGGAGGTTTCGACGTTCTGTTCGCTCATAACTAGTTTTCCTTAGTGCTGGACCTCATAGGTCCATGATGGTCTTTGGTCTCGGCGGGTCCCCTTACCCAGCCTTGGTTCCCTCGGAGCTTGTGGTCACGACCGCGGCTCGGGAGCTCAGGGTCTTTCGGGCATGGTACTCGACGGCGCGCTGCTGGAGTATGCCGAGGAGGGCATTCGTGAACATATAGACGCCCAAACCGGCCGGGAGGAAGAGCATGAACAAGGTGAACATACCCGGCATCATGTAGAGCATCATTTTCTGCTGAGCCGGATCGCCGCCCTGCATGGGCATGATCTTCTGCTGGACGAAGTAAACCCCGCCGATGATGAAGGGCAGAAGATAGTAGGGGTCTGGCGCCGACAGGTCGGGGAACCAGAGGAAGGGGATGTTGTAGAGCTCGACCGCTGTCTGGAGCGTCGTGTAGAGCGCGAACCAGACGGGCATCGAAGCCATCTGAGGCAGGCAGCCCTTCATCGGGTTCACGCCGTGCTTCTTCCAGAGCTCCATCTGGGCCAGACCGCGGGCCTGCGGATCGTCTTTGAACTTCTCGTTCAGCTTGTCCATCTCCGGCTTCAGCTCGCGCATGTGGATCATGTTGCGAATCGAAGGCACCGAGAGCGGGAACAAAAGGACACGCGCGGTGATGGTGAGGATGACGATCGCGAGGCCCCAGCTCGGCACCACGGAGTGCAGATAGAGGAGGTAAGCGACGAGAATCTTGGCGATCGACGAGAAGAAGCCGAGGTCGATGATCGGGTCGAAGCGATCTCCCGCGAGGGCGAGAGCCTTGCGCTCCTTCGGACCGATGTAGGCTTTGAATTGGTAGACGTCGGTGCCGCCGGCCGGGATCACATGACTCGGGTAGGCGAGGCGCGCCTTGTAGATGGCGGCTGCTTCCGGATCTTTCTTGCGGCTCGCGTATTGAGCCGCGTCCCAGCGGTCTTCGATCTGCATCTGGCAGACCGGGGTGACGGGGCCGCTCTCATGGGAGACGGCGGTCGTAAAGTACGCGTTCGAGACGGCGGCGACCTGGCCCACGCCGCGCATCTCCGACCAGTTCCCGTCGTTCGTGGCCGTGCGGACGAAGCGTTCTTTCTCTTCGAAGTCGCTGGGCTCGAAGTCCTCGCGCCGCTCGCGCACGACCTCACCCGCCTGGTCGATACACTCGACGTGGGTGGCGAGCGGATTCATCCGGAACATCTTGTTCTCGACGACGCTGTCCTTCAGGTAGGCGCCCGTCGAGAGGATGAGCGAGTAGCCGGCGTCCTTGCCGGAGCGATTTTCGATGCGGAGCTCGGTGCTCAGGCTGTAAGGAGCGCTCCCGATCGTGATGCGCTTTTCGATGCGCGCCCTCTCCGACTCGTAAACAAGGACACACTCTTTGTCGCTCGAGGAGGCGACCTCGTAGTGGAAGAGATCCAGGTCGAGCAGGTCGTCGGGACGGGCGCCGGTCGCCGGATTCCGGAGGGTCGTAAACAGCGGGCTCAGGTGAGCGTGGTCGGGCGTGGTGCCGAGCTCAATCTGCTGGCCGTCGTGGCGGTACTTGGTGCCCTTGGTCTGAAACGATTTGATGGCGCCGCCGCGGCTGCCAATCGTGGCGCGGAACTCCGCGGTCTCGAGCTGACAGGTTTGCTCAGGTTTGGGCTCGCCGCCCTCGACGCGGAGCTCGGGCGTTGTGATGGGTTGGATATCTTCTTTCTTGTCCCCAAAGCCCCCCATGAAGAAGTAGAGGCCGGTGAACAGGAGAATGAAGAGCAGGATGCGTGAGCCGCGTTCCATGATCGCAAAAAGACGGGGGAAGTTCTGAGGGTCAGGCTGGGGGAGGAGGCGGGTCGTAGCCACCTGGGTGGAAAGGGTGGCAGCGCGCGATGCGCCGAAGCGCGAGCCAGCTACCGCGGAGCGGCCCGTGCGTCGAGAGGCAGGTGGCCGCGTAACGAGAGCAGGAGGGCTCAAAACGGCAGGTCGGGCCGAGCAAAGGCGAGAGGGTGAGCTGATAGAGACGGATCAGGGCGAGCAGCAGCGCCGTGACCGTTTTCTCCAGAAAACGCCCGAGGGATCGGAGCATTACGCCCGTCCTCCCTTCTTCGGCGCGGGGGCCGGTTCGGCTCGAGAGGCTTGTCCCGCGAGCTTTGCCAGCGCCTTTTTCAGCCGCGGCCGGGAGCGCTCGATCGCGGCTTCCACATCACTGAGCCCGAGCTCCGAGAAGCCGGGCCGAAAGATCACGACGAGGTCTGTCCCGTCGGGGAGCCCAAAGGCGCCTTTTCGGAAGGCCTCGCGCATCAAGCGCTTGAGGCGATTTCTTTGGACGGCGCAGCCGACCTTGCGGGAGGCGACAAGGCCGAGGCGCGAGGGGCCCTGGGCGTCTGCGCGCCTGTGCAACAAAAAGACAAACGCATCCGTGGGAACGCGGAGGGCGTTCCCTTGGACTTCGCGAAATTCATAGGCCTTGCGGAGCTTCCGATCCGGCCCAAAGCGAGCGCCTTGAACCGGAGACTCCGCAAGATTGCCTCGGTGGGCCTCTCCCCGCGGCGGCCCGGATCGGGTCACTTCTGGTACGCGGTCACGGCCAGGCGCCACCGGCCACGCTGACGGCGATTCTTGAGCACCTTGCGGCCGCCCTTCGTGCTGTTCCGCTTGCGGAAACCATGGGTGCGGAGGCGGCTGGTGTTGCTGGGTTGGAAAGTTCGCTTGCTCATAGGTCGTAGCCTCGTACCGGGGGGGCGGGGAGTCAGCCACGGACTTACCGGAGCGTCAAGCTAAATGAGGCGCTCGCAGGCGTCTTTCTTGATCTGGAGGCGCATTTTTCGTTGCCGAGGCCGAGGGGGCATGATACGGCCCCGGTCCCATGCGCGACAACATCCGTCTCGTCTCGTCCGCCGGAACCGGCTTCACGTATTACACGACGAAGAACAAGCGTACTCAGCAGGGCAAGCTCGAGCTGAAGAAGTACGACCCCGTCGTTCGGCAGCATGTCGTCTTCAAAGAGATGAAGATGCCGCCCCACTCGAAATAAGATTTTCCGTCTGAGCACCCGCCCTTTGCGGGGAAGATCGACGCGAGCGCTTCCGTACATTTTCGGAAGCGCTTTTGTTTTTGTGCGCTGCCTCGGGGGGGAACACGTCGAGGGAGGGTCCGAGGGGCCCGGAGCGACTTTTGCGCTTACCGTTCGTTCGGTTTGACCGCGAGCCAGATCACGTGGTGTCCGCCGGTGCGCTTGCCGTTCGCGCGCACCTTTTTTTCTTCGACCTCAAAGCCTGCTTGTCGGAGTCGCCGAACAAACCGCCCATCGGGGCCTGCTGACCAAACAGCGAGAACACCACCGGGACAGAGCGCCCGGCGCGCCTCCTCGAGTCCCCGCGGACCGTAGAGGGCGCGATTGCTGGGGCGCGTCAGGCCTTCGGGACCGTTGTCGACGTCGAGCAAGATCGCGTCGAACTCTGCTTCAGCGCCGCGAATCAGCGCTGTCACGTCGCTTTCCACAATCGAGACCCGAGAGCTATCGAGGGAAGAGCCGTGCACGGAGCGAAGGGGCCCTCGAGCCCAGGCGATCACAGCGGGCACGAGCTCCGCGACGGAGAAGCGCGTAGTGAGAGGGAAAGCTGAGAGGGCTGCACGGAGCGTGAAACCCATGCCGAGCCCACCGATGAGAACGTGAGCGCCCTTCTTCTTTTTCACGCGCTCGGCGCTCAAACTCGCCAGAGCTTCCTCGGAGCCGAAGAGTCGCGTGCCCATGAGCACATTGTTCCCGAGCAGGATCGAAAACTCGTCCCCACGCTGGAGCAGCTTCAGTTCCTGGGTTTCGCCGGGGATGGTGGCGCTCTCCACGGCGAGCCAAGGACGCATCTGGACTGCTCTATAGCCCCTTGGGCCGGTGCGCCAACACTCCTCGGGTCGACCTCGCGCACGGTTTGCGCCAAGGTGGGGATATCCGAGGAAATGGCTTTAGAGAATTTGTCGGGGCCGGCTCGCGCGGCTTCGCTCGAAAAACCTGAGCGCATCCCAGGGCTCGACGCCCTGCGTGGCCTGTTTTTGGTGCTCATGACCGTGACGCACTTGCCGACCCGTTTCAGCACCTATAGCCACGACGCGTTCGGATTCGTCTCCGCCGCCGAAGGCTTCGTTTTTCTTTCGGCCTTTTTGGTCGCGCACATCTACACGCCGCGTCTTCGTCAGCAGGGCCCAGCTCCCGTCCAAAAAGCACTCTGGCGCCGCGCCCTCTTCATCTACGGGGCGCACCTCGCGCTCCTCTACGTCGCGTTCCTGCTGGCCAGCTTCTTCTCGGATCGGCCCGCCATCTACAACGTCCTCTCTTTCTTCATCGATGAGCCGGGACGCGCGCTCGTGGCCGCGCCGCTTCTCGTCTACGAGCCGCCGCTCTTCGACATTCTCCCGCTCTACGCGGTGTTTCTGGCGCTGACTCCCCTGGTCCTCGAGGTCATGGTGCGGCGCGGCGCTCGATTTGTCCTCCTTCCGAGCGCGCTCCTCTGGGGCCTGGCTCAGCTCGGAGCGCGCGCTCACGGTCACGCTCTCGCTCTGGCGGTGTTCGGTGAGATGCCTGAGTACGTGTTTGGAGCGTTCGACTTGCTCGGGTGGCAGCTGCTTTGGTGTCTGGGGCTGTTTCTCGGAGTATCGAAGGGGACGCGCGCGTCGCTCGCGGGGGCATTGCCGCGGGGACTGCTTCCGGCGGCGATCGCGACCTGTCTCTTTTTCCTCGGCCTGCGCTACGCGGAGCGGCTTTGGGGAATGAGTGTCGACGCGCCCGCGCTGCTCGACAAATGGAGGCTCGCGCCCCTCAGGCTCGTGAATCTCGGCGCCTGGCTGATCGTTTTGGCTCAGGTAGGACCGAAGTTCGGTCGGGCGCTCTTCGCGCGGGCGCTGGCGCGCCTCGGGCGAGAGTCCCTCGCGGTCTTCTGTGCGCACGTCCTGCTCGCTCTCGGCGTCTTCCTGCTCATCGATGATGCGGATGTTGGCTTGGAGCTCTGGCAGGAGTTTGTGGTGGTCCCCGTCGGCTTTTTGCTGCTCTACGGCGTCGCCCTCCACAGGACGGCGATCAGAAAGATTGCGTAAGCTCGCGCCTTTCGCGCGCGCGGTGTCTCTGAAAGCGCGCCCGAACGCGGGGAGCCGCGTGCTCCCCGCGCCCAGGCGAGGGGCTGAGAGGTCGCGGGGACGCGTTCGGTGGGTCGAGCGCGTCTTCAGTGTCCGGGCGGGGGCGGAGCAACCGGAGCCGGCGGCATGCTCGGGGGCATGCTCGGAGGCAGTCCCGCGAGACCCAGCTTCTTCACCAAGGGTCCGATGGTGAGGCCTTGGACGATGATGGAGAAGCAGACGACGACGTAGGTCATCGTGACGAGCAGGTCGCCGACCGCGCTCATCTCAGGGGGCAGTTTGCCCTTCAGAGAGAGGGCGAGCGCGACGGAGACGCCACCCCGGAGCCCCGCCCAAGCGAGAACTCGGGTCGCGCCCGCTGAGAACTCGTGGGTTCGCTTGAGGAGCCAGGTCAGGCCGGCCACTGTCACGAGGCGACCGAGCAGCACAAGGGGAATGACGAGCGCGCCCGCGATCAGGTAGCTCGGCTCGAGGGTGATGATGAGCACTTCGAGTCCGATCAGGACGAAGAGCACGGAGTTCAAGATTTCGTCGATCAGCTCCCAGAAGTCGTCAAGCCGGCGAGCCGACTCTTCACTGAGCGCGGCCATGCGTCCGCGGTTCCCGATGAAGAGCCCCGCGATGACCATGGCGAGCGGTCCCGAGAAATGGAACACGGTGCAGAGCTCGTAGCCGCCCGTCACTCCCGCGAGCGTCAGGAGCACCTCTGTCTTGTAGTCGTCGATGCGCGCGAGGAGCGCAACCAAGAGGCCGCCGAGAGCCAGGCCGAGCAAGATGCCGCCGCCGACTTCGACCATGAACAGCTTGAGGACGCCCTCGGCGTGATGGAGGATTTCGTCCGTGAGATCCTGCTGGGCAGCGCGAGCCACCGCGGCCGGCCCTCCGACCCCGGCGATGCGAAGCAGGCCGATGAAGAGCACCACGGCCACGCCGTCGTTGAACAAGCTCTCTCCCGCCAGCTTGATCTCAATGCTCTTGGGAGCGCCAACCTTCTTCAGGATCGCGAGCACCGCGATCGGATCGGTCGGCGCGATGAGCGCACCGAAGGCCAAGCAGAAGACGAATGGAACGTGGAGGTTGAAGAGCTGGGTGACGAACCAGGTCGCTCCGCCCACGAGGACGGCCGTGAGTAAGACGCCCACGGTCGCGAGCAAGAGGACGATCGCGCGCTGGTTCCGGAGCTTGGCCATGTCGACATGGAGCGCGCCCGCGAACAGCAGGTAACCCAGCATCCCGTGCATCAAGGTCCGGTCGAAGTCGATCGACATCATCATGCGCTCGACCGGCTCGACCCAGCGCGGCTCGATCTGTTCGAGGACCAGGAGCCCGAGCGCGTTGCTGAGGGCGAGGATCATCAAGCCAATGGTCACCGGGAGCTTGAAGAAGCGTTGGTTGATCCAGGCGAAGAGCCCGGTCAATGCAAGCAGGATCGCAGCGATCGTCAGCAAGGACATGGCGCGGAAGCTATCGCGACTCGAGTCCCCATAAAACAAACGCGCGCATCCCGGGCGGGATGCGCGCTTTTTGAAAGACGACGGGTCGGATTAGGAGCGGTCGGCCTTCAGGTCGAGCTGGATCAGGACGTCGTCTTTGATCAGGTCGTCGGGCATACCAGGGTAAACGATTCCGAAGTCCTTGCGGTTGATGCCGAACTCGGCCTTGACCGTGACGGCGCTCGGGCTCACCGCGATCTCCGCCGGGAAGGAGATCGACTTGGTCACGCCGTGGAGCGTCAGGTTTCCGGTGACCTCGTACTTGCCGCCGTCGGCGGGAGCGATCTTGGTCGAAGCGAACTCGGAGGTCGGGAACTTCTCAGAGTCGAACAGGTCGGGGCTGAGGAGGTGGCTCTTGAGCTTGTCGGGTTCGATCTCGAGAGACTTGATGTCGATGGTGACTTTGACCGAGCTCTTCTCGACAGCACCGTCCACGAGCGTGATCGAGCCGGAGTAGTCGGCGAAGCTGCCTTCGTGCTTGTCGGTGACCTTGGCGCCGACAAAGCCGACCTTACCACTGGCCTTGGTGAGCGGGATCGTCTGGGTGTTCTCCGAGGGAGCTGCGGCCGGAGCGGGCGTGACGGCCTCGGAGGTCTTGGCCTGAGTCTTCCCTGCGGTCGGATTGTTGTTGCAGGCGACCGAGGCGAGGGCCAGGGCGAGAAGGGTAGAGGAGACGCGAACCGTGAGAGTCGACATAGATGTTCCTTGGGTGAGAGGGGGGCAAATAGGAGTGCCTCCGCGCCCCCGCGGAGGATCTTTAAGCGCGCCGGCGATCGAGTTGCAACTTATGGGCGCGTCACTGTCTGTTGCCTCACGGGCAAAAATGGATTCGGTTCGGCTCGTGGTGGAATTACCGGTGGGCGCGAGGTGAGGCGCGGAGACGTTGGGCGATGGTTGGATCGGCGGCCAGAGGGCGCGCAAGAAGATGTTGCGCTCAGGTGAAGGCTCGGCCGGGCCGTGATGGATGTGATGGACCGGGGCCAAAGAAAACACTTGGAGCCCCACGGAAAAACGGCTGGGACGTCTGACGGCGCCGCCGCGCGAGAAATCGGCTTCGGTGGAGGCACGAGCAAACGTGGCGCTTACGATTCGCCGGAACCGGCTTCCATCGCGCTGTAGACGGCGGCTTCGAGGACGCTGCGGGCTCTTGGACGTTTCGCTTCGGAGGCTTCGAGAACACCGCGGATGAGCTGGCGGAGGCGGGTTCGATTCGCGCGGGGGTATTCTTCGAGAAAACGGGCAAGGCCCGGATCGCCTTGGATCACGAGCTCAGCGGCTCTTGCGACGTGGGGCGGAGTCTCTTGGTCGAGGGGATCGAGGGCCTGGCCTCCGGCGAACTGTTCAATGCGCCGTTCGATGCCCTGCCAATCTTCGGCGCGCAAAGACGCGCGAACGTGTTTGAGGTGACGGGCTCGGGCGGCGGCGTCTTTGATCTTCTTTGCCGTGCGGAGCCCATCTTGGGTTTCTTCGGAGACCCCGAGCCTGTCCCAAACAGTCTCCGGGAGCTGACCGAGGCGATCCAAAATGCGAAGCAGCGCCGTCTCGCTCGCTACGCGTTCATCTTTCATCGAGGTGCGCGAGCGGGCGCGAGGTCCCTCGGAGAACTCTGTGAGATCGTCGTCGTCCTGAATCATGCGGGAATCTCTAGAGAGCGGAGGGCGTCACAGGTGCCAAGCGGGCTTCGGCGGGCCGACCAGGACCTTTCCGGAAGACAGCTCGAAGATCGAGTCGGCGCCGGGAAGGCGGAATTCTTTGGGGTCTTCGAGGCGCTCGGCGAGGCGCGCGTCGACATAGGCGAAGAGCTCGAGCACGTCCTTTTCACCGGCTAGGGCGAGGAGTTCTCCTTTGGGTTCGGGCAGGACCATGACGACGCCGCTCGAGCGGAGGGCCCTTTGGCCTTCGACGAGGTGTTCGAGGAGGGCGTGACCGAAAAGGAGCGGGAGAACCTGGTCGGGACCGAAGTCCTCGAGGCTGAGCCGCGTGCGAGCTCCTCTCCACTTTTCGTGAGCGCGCTCGGTGAAGAGGAGCACGGTCCCGCCTTCATCGAAGATGGTGAGTGCGTCTTGTTCACGGGAACGCGCCCCAGGCAAACGCGGGGCGCTCGTTTCGTCACCGAGCACACCGTTCTCTTCGAGCCAGGTCTTGAGCGCCCGAAACTGCCGAGCGTGCAGGGCCCGCTTCGCGCGGGGGAAGGCGCAGAAGACGATCGCGTTCAAGAGATCGTGATAACTCTCTCTGAGGCAGGGGACCTCGCCGGAGAGCGTGATGCTCCCGTCATACAGGCGCTCGAGCTCGACGGAGGTCCGTTTCTCGCGGCGTGACTTCTTCTCCATGGCGCGGAAGCTGAGAGGCGGGAGCTCGAGACCCGAGCGCGCGCAAAACTCCGCACAGACACGTGTAAAGTCGTCGGGTCCGGGCCAGGTCGGGGTACGCAGGGGACGCGCAAAGGGCTCGAACGCGCGGAACAGCGGATGTCCGGCGAGGAAGCTCTGGTCCCAGGGTTGGCCCGACTTCGGCACGCCCCTCCTCTAGCGAAAAGGTCCTCGGTTTTCTATCGTTTGCGCCCTGTCAGGAGTTTCTCTCGTTGTCCCGGGGCCGGAGGCGAGTAGATTTCGTTCATGGAACTCTACCACTCGCTGACGAGCCCCTATTCGCGGAAGGTTCGCGTTTTTCTAAGAGAAAAGGGGCTGCGCGCGGACGAGGTGGATGTCCGAACCTCCGGGCGCAAGGCGAGCGAGGTGAATCCCCTCGGAAAAGTGCCGACCCTGGTTCTCGACAGCGGGCTCGCGCTCTTCGACTCCCGGGTCATCATCGACACCCTGGATCATCTCCATCCGCATCCTGTCCTGATTCCTGGCGATCCGATGGCCCGGGCTCGGGTGCGCCGCTTTGAGGCGCTCGCCGATGGACTCTGTGATGTCCTGATCCCGATCGTGGTCGAAACGGCGCGCCCCGCTGAGGTTCGAAACGAGGCGCAGATCGCGAAACTGACCGAAAAGGTGCGCGCCGTTCTCGCTGAGCTTGACCGTGCGGCGCTTGGTTCGCCCTACCTCGAGGGCGGTCGCTTCAGCCTCGCGGACATCGCAGTCATTGCGGCCCTCGGCTATTGCCGCTTGCGTCGTCCCGAGTTCCTCGCAGGGGACTACGCGAGCCTTCTCGAATATGAGGCGCGCCTTCTCGAGCGACCGAGCCTGAAAGAGACGATTCCGCCCGATCTTCCCGTGATGGGTTGAGGACAATGAGCGGGGCTGCGCAGGCGGCCGGCAGGCTTCGCGCGTCGGGACTCTTCCGCGTGCGGCGGGCGTTCAGCCCTCGGTCGGTTTCTCGACCTCTTCGAGCTCAACGCCCCGCGTCTCAGGGAGCCAGAGCCAGACCAAAACCACCGCGATCAGCGGGAACAGCGCCGCGACTCGCAGGGGCAATCCCCAGCCCGTTTGATTCGCGATGGCCCCGACGACGAACGGGGAGACCCAGTAGCCTGTGCGGCCGAGGATATTGTTCGAGAAGGCGAAAGCGGAGCCGCGGACCTCCGTCGGGAAGAGCTCGGTCGTAAACGCGTTCAAAGCGGTCAGGACCGCGCTCACGCCGATCACCGCGAAGGTCAGCGCTATGGTGAGCAGGGCGCCGGGAGCGAGGGAGTAGCTGCCGTAGACGCCGAGAGAGGTCAAAGTCAGGATCAAGGTCGCGCCGATGCGCCTTCCGACGAGATCGATGAGAGGACCCGTGAGGAAGGCCACGGGTAAGGCGACGAGAGCCGCGATCGTCATGGTTCCGCCTGCGGCCGTCTCGGACAAATTGAGCTCGGTCATCGCGTAGTCCTTCCAGACGCTCACGGCGTTCTGGGTCGCGAGGTAGGTCAGAAACCAGATCAGCCCGAGGCGAATCGCCCGCCCTCGGTAAGCGCTCTTGAGCAGGCCCTTGATGTTGCTCTCGCCCTCTTTCGATTCGCTTTTCGTCTCGAAGCGCGAGGTCTCCCGGAGGCCTCGGCGAGCGTAGGCCACGAGCAGGAGCGGAAACACTCCGACAAAATACACGCTGCGCCAGCCGAAGGCTTTCGTGAGCGCGGGCACCACAGCGACGCAGAGCACGGAGCCAAGCCCCGCCATCGCCCCGACCATCCCTAGCGCAAACCCTCGCCGTTCCTTCGGAAACTCCTCGGCGGCGATGACCATGCTTGTGGCCCACTCACCGATCAAGAAGATGCGCGCGAGGAGCTGACAGAGTCCGAATACAATGACGTTGGGCGCGAGACCGGACGCCGCGGAGAGCAGCGTGTAACCGAGGATCGTGATGTTCAGGACCGCTTTGCGTCCGTAGCGGTCAGCCTTCGAGACGAGGGCATAGGCGAGCACCGCGCCCATGTTCACGACTCCGAGCAGCTGACTCGCCTCCGCATGATCGAGGGCGAACTCGGTCCGGAGGTGAGGCAAGACCTGGGTCAGGGCGAAGAAGTCGTAACCTTCGAAGAAGGTCGCCACGGACAAAAAGCCGAGCAGCTTCTTCTGGTACGGGGTGAAGCGGGGAGATGCGTTCATGGTCCGGTCCGCCGGGCCGTGAGAGCTCCGTGCTCTGCCGCCCCGAACGAGCGAGTTCGTGCCATGAGGCCGCCGAGCGGGGAACACCCAAACCGACCCAAAGCGATTGACGTGTAGGAGAAAGAAGGCTTAGGGTGACTTCGTGCGCGCGTGAGGCGAAAATGAGGCGGTACGGTTGGATCTTATCCCTCGGGCTCGGGGCCCTCTCCGTCGCGTCGGGCTGTGGCGAGGGGCTGCGCCTCGGGAGCTCTGATGCTGAAGAGCCGGGCGTCGGGGGCAGCGATCCGTCGAGTGGCGGCCAGGTTCAGGCGAGCGGAGGCCAGAAGCAGGCGGGCGGCGGGTCCGTTCTGGAAGACGAAGACGACGGCTTCGCCGGGAGCCCGAGCAGTGGCAGTGCGGCGAGCAGCGGCGGCGCGCCGAGCAGCGGCGGAGAGACGGGCGCTGGGGGCGCTTCGAATACGGGAGGGGACGCGTCGGGAGCGGGAGGTGCGCCGATCCCCCGGGAGCCGGGTCTTCCGGGGCATGCGCTTGTGTCCGGTGGGGCGCTCCTCGAGAGTCCGAAGTATCGCCTTTGGGTCAGCATGGGTGAATCGCCGGGCGCGCAGGGTGTGATGACCTCGACGAAGTACCGCCTCGAGGCTGGTGTCGTCGGTACGACGCAGTGAGCTTCGCCGGTTTGCCCGCGATTTGAGGTCGCGGGCGTCGGCCGGATTTTCTCGCTTCGTCGCGCAGAGCCCGAGCTCTATAGTCGCGGGTTTTCTTTCCGGCGCGGCCCCGTCTATAGACGTGGGGAAATGAAGATCTCAGTTCTCGGCGCTGGCGCTTGGGGAACGGCGCTCGCGCGGTCTCTCATCGAACGCGATCATGAGGTCACCCTCTGGACCTGGCAGCCGGACCACGCCGCGGCCATGAAACAGGCGCGCGAAAACGTCGCCTTTTTCCCGGGGCATGCGCTGCCTGAGAATCTCGCGATCGAAGCGGATTTAGGCCGAGCTCTCGAAGGGGCCGAGCTCTTCGTGCTCGCTGTGCCCTCTCCAGTGCTCCGGGCGACTCTGCGCTCGGCGCTTCCGTTCCTTTCCGCGCGCCCGACGGCGGTGATCGCGAGCAAGGGCATCGAGACGGACTCCCTCTCGCTCATGACCGAGGTGGTCGAAGACGAAACGAAGAGCGCGCCTTTGCCGAGTGTGGTTCTTTCGGGTCCGAGCTTCGCGGACGAAGTGGCCCGCAGGATGCCGACGAACCTCGTCGCTGCTTCGACCGACAAAGCCCAGGCTCTGCTTGTCCAGCAGGCTGTCGCGAGCGAGTGGCTGCGCGTTTATACGAGCGAAGATCCGATCGGCGTCGAAGTCGGAGGGGCTCTGAAGAACGTGATCGCGATCGCTGCGGGGGCGATCGATGGACTAGGCCTCGGACACAACACGCGCGCCGCGCTCATCACGCGGGGTATCGCCGAGATGGCCCGGCTGGCGATGGCCCTCGGTGGCTCCCAGTTGACGGTGGCGGGGCTCTCGGGCGTCGGCGACCTGATTTTGACCTGTACCGGCGATCTCTCGCGCAACCGCGCTCTCGGTTACAAACTCGGCCAGGGGGCGACCCTCGCGGAAGCTCTCGAAAAAAGCCGAGGTGTCGCCGAAGGGTATACGACCGCGAAGAGCGCCTACGAGCTCGGTCAGCAGAACGGCGTGGCGATGCCTATCGTCGAAGCCGTCTACTCCGTGCTTTATGGTGGGAGTTCTCCGAAAGAGGCCCTGAAAGCTCTGCTCGCGCGCCCGCTCCACGCGGAGTGGGAATGAGCGAACTTTTCGCGTCCAGATCGAACGTAGAACGCTCCGGAAGCCTCGGGCGACGGACATGGGAGTTTTCCAGAGATTTTGGTATGTTGGCGCCGTAAATGGCGACTCTGCGATATTTCCCGCCCAGCGGACCCCCGCAGCTCTACCCGCTCCATAAACCGATCACGACGATTGGACGGGCGGCCGGGAACGATATCGCCATCCCGAACGCGACCCTCGAGTCTCACCACGCCCAGATCGTCTTCTCCGGGCGCGATTTCGAAATCGAAGGCCTCTCTGGCAGCGACGCCATCACCATCAACGGCAAGAGGAAGCGCCGAGCCCGTCTGGTCAACGGCGACCGGCTCTGTCTCGGCGACGCTCAGTTCTCCTTCAGCATGTTGAGCGAGCTGCTCCCGGCGGCGAGCGACCGTGCCCCCGCCTCCGGCGGGGACCTCGAAGCGCTCCATCGCCTCTACCAGTTCAGCGAGAAGCTCGTCTCGACCGAGAGCGTGGACCAGCTGCTTGAGACTCTTCTCGACAATGTCCTCGAGATGACCGGGGCCGCCCGGGGTATGGTCCTTCTCGTCGAGACGCACGAGGGAGTCGCCCCTTCGCTCACTGTGCGCGCCAGCCGAAACGTCCAGGCCGGAGAGCTCGACGGCCCTAGCAGGGGCATCTCCGATAGCATCGTGCGTCAGGTCATCGAATCCAAGCGCCCGGTGATCGTGAGCGACGCTCTCACGGACACGAAATTCAGCCAGAGCGAGAGCGTCATCGCGCTCCAGCTCTCGAGCGTCATGTGCGCTCCGCTCGTCGCGCGCGGTGAGGTCATCGGAGCGCTCTACGTCGCGAACGACGAGATCAAGAGCCTCTTCGAAAAGCGGCAGCTCGACATTCTCACGGTGTTCGCGGGACAGGCGTCGCTGCTCCTCACGAACGCGATGCTCGTCTCGGCCCTCCGCGCCGACAAACAGAAGCTCGAAGCAGAGCTCGGCGACAAGCGCTTCGGAGAGATCATCGGAGCTTGTCCCTCGATGCTCGAGGTGTTCAAGAAGCTCCAGAAGGTCGCCACGACGGACATCAGCGTGCTCATCACGGGCGAGACGGGCACCGGGAAGGAGCTCATTGCCCGCGAGATCCATCGGCGGAGCGAGCGCGCCAGCGGTCCCTTCGTGACGGTGAACTGTGGGGCGATCCCCGAAAATCTCATGGAAAGTGAGATGTTCGGGCACGTGAAGGGCGCCTTTACCGGCGCTATCGCGAGCCGCGGCGGCCGTTTCCAGCAGGCGAACGGCGGAACTCTCTTCCTCGACGAAGTCGGCGAGCTCACTCCGCAGCTCCAGGTCAAGCTGCTCCGCGCGCTCCAGGAGCGCATGGTCACCCGCGTCGGCGATAGCCGGCCAGAAAAAGCGGATATCCGCGTCGTCTCCGCGACGAACCGGAACCTCGAAGACATGATCTCCGAAGGGACCTTCCGCGAAGATCTCTATTATCGGCTCAACGTCGTGAACCTCTGGCTCCCGCCGCTTCGGGAGCGCGGAGATGATGTCTTTATCATCGCCAAAGCCCTCCTCAGCAAATACGCCGACGAGCTCGGGAGTAAGGTTCGCGGCTTCTCCCCCGCGGCCCTCAGCGCCATCAAGCGCTACTACTGGCCCGGGAACATTCGTCAGCTCGAAAACAGGCTCAAGAAGGCGCTCGTCCTCTGTGACCAAGATCTTCTCACCCCCGAAGACCTCGATCTCGGCACGGATGCGGCCGAGCCGATCCTTCCCCTCGAGCGCGCCAAAGAAGAATTCCAGCGCCGCTACGTTCTCGAAGCCCTCGAGCGCAACAACGGCAACCGGACTCAGACAGCACGCGACCTCGGCGTCGATCCCCGCACGATCTTCCGTCACCTCGAGCGCGAACAGAATCCCCCGAAGCCGGGGGGGTAGGGGGAAGTGGCCGTCCTGGCCGTTGAACTCACCCGACGTGCACGAGGGGGCGAGAGGCGGTACGCTTCGCCCGATGGCCCTGAAAGCCCGCGTAGAAAACGGTCACCTGAAACTTGACGAGCCGACGAACCTCCCAGACGGCACCGAGGTGGAGCTTGTGATTCGAGACGGGGATCTGCTGAGCGACGAGGAGCGATTGCGACTCCATTCTTCATTGGATCGCGCATTCGACGACGAAGATTCGGGCCGTTTCGTTGACACTCAGGCGTTTCTTGCCGAAGTGCGCGCAGGGACGTGAAGTTCAAGGTCCTCAAAGAAGCTCGCGACCAGTTCCGCACTCAAGATACGTGGTGGCGACAGAATCGCGACGCGACGACGCTGTTCGTTGAGGAGTTTCTTGCTGCGCTGGACCAGCTGACAGCGGCACCGGAAGCCGGAGCCATCTATATCCGCCGGCGAGAACGAACGATTCGCCGATGGCCAATGCCCAAGACGAATTGCCACATCTATTACAGGTACGATCGGGAGTCGGAGTGCGTGATCATCTACTCGGTGTGGAGTGCCCGCCGCGGGCACGGGCCGAAGGTGTGAGTGTTTCCGCGAGCAGAGAGACCGTAGGCCCGGAAGGCGCAGGGGGGGACGTTTAGAAGGCGGCGAGCCGGCGAACGATCACGGCATTGAGAGAGGTCTTCTCCTCGGCTGCCTCGATGGCAAGCTTCTTGTGCATCGCGGGTGGCATGCGGAGTCGCAGCTCCCCCGAATACTGCTTCTGAGCGAGAGGCTCGGGTGGCATCTCTCCTGAGGTCTCCATATCCTGCAAAACTTCTCGAACGAGCCCGACAATCCCCTCCAATGCGGCATGTCGCTCCGTCGCAAGGTGGCTGAGGCTTGGGAACTCAGCCACGAGGCCAACGAACTCGTCGTCCTCTGAAGACCAGAGGACCCGATACGTATAGAGATCAGCTCGGTCCATGGGTTTGGTTTCCTTTCTACTTTCGTCTTTCTGCATGCAGCCCGATGGCTTCGAGTAGCTGCCTCACTTGATATGCTTTGGCCATCCCGTTCTTGTTCTGGAGGTTCACTCGAGGGTCTCCTGGCCAAGGCATCTTCCAAACACAATGGCTGGTTCCCTTTTGGCGGGGTTCTCCGAAGTAGTGGCAGGCTACTTTGACAGCATCTGAAAACCGGATGTTCTGGGGAGCCGTTCGCATAGCGGCTACCAGTTCTTCGATTTTTATGGTGTCAATATTGGCACCGCCAGCTGAGAGCGCAACTTCGGAAGTGAAATATCAGGGAGGATGCGGCTCCCGACGAATACATCGACCCTCATGCCCTTCCTGCCGCAGTTTGTCAGGGCATTTCGACAGGTGACGATTTTCGTCAGGCGCACCTCGGGGGGCCTTTCGGCCCCTCTCCCACAGTTCCCTGCGTAAACCCCGGCTGGATTTTGCTGAAAGGGCGCCAAATCGGCTCCGTCCTGACCCGCCGTCCAAATACTCATTGGCCCCCCGTCCTCGGAAGGAGTTGGCACGGCCCCTGCTATTGGCTCGGTCGGAACCCCGGCCACAATTTTCAGGAGATTCTATATGCAGAAACTGACCAAGAAACGACTCCGCGGCTTCACGCTCATCGAACTCATGATCGTGGTCGTGATCATCGGCATCCTCGCCTCCCTCGCCATCTACGGCGTGCAGAAATACGTAGCCAGCTCGAAGACGGGTGAAGCGCGGAACTCGCTTGGTGCGATCCGGAAGGGTGCTGTGAGCTCCTTCGAGGGCGAAACGATGGAGGGCACCCTTCTCTCCGTGAGTGGCTCCGTGGGATCGTCGCGTAAGTTCTGTCCGAATGCTCCGGCTGTCCCGGCCGCAGTTCTCGCTGGACAGAAGTATCAGTCGTCGGACGCGGATTGGAGTGGTGCCGGGTGGAGCTGTCTGAAGTTTTCGATGAAGGGCCCGCAGTACTACCAGTACTCTTACACCGGCACGGACGGTACCTCGGCAAACGGCAGTGGTGCCGGATTCTGGGCACAAGCCGTTGGTGATCTTGACGGCGATACGACAACTTCGCTCTTCAGCATTGAAGCTAAGGTCGAGGCTGACGGAACGCTCCGCGTATCTCCCGCTATCAACGAGACGCTCCCGGAGGAATAACCCCTTCTTGCGCAACTCGGCGCATTGCCACAATGGGCAGCCTTTTCGGAGGCTGCCCATTGTTATTTGATGAGCACCCCTTCGGTAGTGCTCCGTATACTCCCTTTCGCGATTTCTCTCGAAACCCGTTAGACTCTTCCTACCTTGTCCAATGTGGAACGCGGGGTTCGCCCCTGGCTATTGGGGGCTGCCCTCTTTGTGATCGCCCTAGCGGTCTTTGCGCCGGCGGCCCCTGGTCCGTTTCTGTTCGATGACCGTCTGCTCATCGCCGGAAACTACAAGGTCCAGTCCTTCGACCATTGGCGTCTCTGGCTGACCGAAACGATCTGGGACCTAACTTTCGATCCCGCCTCTGACGGTAGCTCCCTGATCTTCTGGCGCCCTTTTGTGCTCGCCAGCTTCGCTTGGGACTGGCAGCTGGGCGGAGCAAGGGCGGCCGTCTTTCACCTCACGAACCTCCTGTTTCATGCGGTCAACGCGGTCCTCGTGTGGACGATGTTTCGCCGTTGGTTCGACGCAAAGGGCCTGGCCCTGATTCTCGCTGCCCTGTTCGCCCTCCATCCTGCTCAGACTGAGGTGGCCTGTTGGATCAGCGGACGCGGCGACTCGATGTGCCTCTTCGGCATGCTCCTGGCGATTCACAGCCTGCACTGGTTCAGCGCAAACAAGGCTCTCGGAGGCTTGGGAGTTTTTCTTGGAACCGCAATCGCGTGCAGCGCGAAAGAAATGGCTGTGGTGTTGCCGTTCCTGATTCTTCTGGATCATTTCGCATCGCGGAGAATCGCGAGCTTCACCTGGGCCGGGTGCCGCGAGGTTCTCATACACCTCCTGGTCTCCGGCTTGGTCCTCGTGGCTTACGTCGGATGGCGGGCCTGGCTTTTCGGTTCTCCTTTTGGGGAAAGAGGAATAGCCGGAGTCACCACGATGCCTCCGGCCCTCGAAGCCTTCGGGCGGGCAGTTGTCCTGGTGTTCTGGCCTTTGGATACGACTCTCGGTCGAGCCGTCCCCCGGGTCGTGGAAGGCGTCGTCTTCCCTCGTTACGACTATGCGGCCCTGGGCGCACTCGCATTTCTGTTCATCAACGCTGTCGCGTGGCGTTGGCGAAAGACGACTCCACGTTTCGGCCTCGGTTGGCTTTGCTTCCTAGGATGCTGGTTTCCCGTCTCGGGGATTGTGCCTCATGGTGAGCTTTCCTTGATTTCTCCGCGTTACCTTTACGTCCCGCTGATTTCAATCGCCTTTATGTTCGGGGCGCTCGCTGAGCGCTTCGTGGATCTCGGGACTAGCTCTCGCCAAGTTCTATGGCTTGTTGCGCCTGTAGTGGCGCTTGCCACGATCTCCATCGAGCGCTCGGACGACTATTCATCTTCGGAGAAGTTCTGGAAGGCAGAGCTCACGCAGAACCCGTACTACAACGCGGCGCAGGACTACTACGTCTCTCGCGAGCTACGCGCCAACCGCCCGAAAAGCGCGCTCCAACTCGCGCAGGCCTTCCTTGAGTTCAATCGAAGGACCGGATACCAGGCTCTCAATGGTGAACTCGCTTACCGGAGTATGGAGGCACTCGCCGACGTCACGCCCGACCTGGAGGTCGACGCCCTTCGACGATTGGCGGAGTATTGCGACGCCCTTGTGCAGGGGAAAGCGTTCACGTTCGAGGTCCCTGGCGTTGCTCGCATAGGCTGGAACAAGGACTCCACGCTGTACCGCGAGCTCATGCGCAGCAGGCGGCGAATCCTCTTGCTGTCGGCGGATATCTGGAGCCGTCTTGGCGACGATAAGAAGGCCATTCGCCGCGTCGATCTCGCCATGGACAAGTGCGATCAGTGCTGGACTGTTCTCGCGCGCGCAGGAACGGTGCGTGCTCGAGCAGGGCAAGTCGAAGAGACGCTCGCGCTCACTGAGGCCCTCTCCCGTTTCGTGCCGTTTACCGATCAGGGAAGGATGGCAGAGACCTTTGCCGATGCCGTGCAGCTCGCTCCGTACCTAAAGGGAGGAAGTGTTCCTCCAGTGCTCGGGGCGCAGTTTTTCACGAGTCTTCACGCCTACGGCCGGGCCTACGCCGTCGCCCGTCCGGCCTTTGAGAACCCTCCTGACAATCCCGAAGCCCATCGAACCCTCGCGGAACTCGCGCTTCGAGCTGGCGATCGCGATGCAGCCCGAGCGATGCTTCTCCGCTCGATGTCGGCCCAGGAGGCAGAGGAATGGGAACGGGAGAAGCTGAAGACTGTCTTGTGGAACGACGCCGAGGTTCCTGAAGGGATTTGGACACCACGCGTCACCCCCGACGGCAAGATTGAATTCTGAACCGACTGCGGCCGGACTTTCCGTTCGTTTCGAGACGAAACACGCCAACTTCTCACGGTCGGGCGCCCCTGACCCGCCGGCCGAATTTCGGAGCGCGACGGATTATGGCTGAGTTGAGGAGAAACGAGACGGGGCGAGAAGGCCGAGGAGGCCGTGAAGCACAGCGAGAAGTTTAAGGAGAAGATGGTCGCGAAGATGATGGGACCGTCGAGAGTGAGCGCGAACGCTCTTTCGAAGGAATGCGGCGTGGGCCAGCCAACGTTGTCGAAGTGGCTGAGGGAGGCGAAAGTCCCGGCGATGGCGACGAGAAAGGTGACACGAGGCAAGCGCTGGACGCCGGAGGCGTGCTAGCGGCGGCCGCTGCTGGCGAGGCAGGACTCGGTGAGCTTCTGCGGAGCGAGGGGCTTCACGAGGCAGACTTGGAGCGATTTCGCCAGGAGATAGAGGGCGCGGTGGTTTCTGCGATGCGCCCTGGACGGCGCGGGGCGAGTCCGGAAGCGAACCGGGTGAAGGAGCTAGAGCGAGAGCTTCGGCGCAAGGAGAAGGCGCTAGCGGAGACCGCAGCGATATTGGTGCTTCGAAAAAAACTCAGTGCCTTCTTCTCGGCGGGAGAGGAAGGCGACATGAGCGAGGAGAGCGACAAGTGATTCTAAAGAACGTCGCCGAAGCGCAGCGAGGAGGGGCGCGTCTTGAGCGTGTGTGCGCAGAGGTTGGGCTCGATGAGCGAACAGTGTAACGCTGGCGAGGGAGGAGCGAAGTGGGAGAGGACGGGCGTCATGGTCCAAAGAGCGAGCCTCGAAACAAGCTGAGTGCTGCTGAGCGCAAGCGTGTGCTTGAGCTAGCAAGCAGTCCGGAGCATCGGGACCTTTCGCCGAAGCAAATCGTGCCGAAGCTGGCAGATTCTGGCCGCTATGTGGCTTCCGAGTCGACGTTTTATCGCCTGCTTCGAGAGGCGCGGCTCATGGGTCATCGGGGCCGAGCGAAGGCGGCGAGGTCGAAGCCGCCGAAGGAGCATGTAGCAACGGGGCCGCTTGACGTTTGGAGTCGCAAGCTTGTCGGATGGTCTGTGAATGAGAGCGAAAGCGGAGAGCTTGCAGCATCGTCGCTCAAGGCTGCTCTTGAGGCTGAGAGAATCAATGGCAGAGGGTTGGTTGTGCACCAAGACAACGGAGCCCCCATGAAGGGCGCAACGCTGGAGCGGCTCGGTGTGATTGCTTCGTACAGCCGTCCTCGGGTCAGCGACGACAATCCGTATTCTGAGGCGCTCTTTCGCACGCTGAAGTACAGGCCAGAATACCCGCGGCGGCCGTTTTCGAGCCTTGAAGAGGCGCGCGCGTGGGTCCGTGGTTTCGTGGCCTGGTACAATCATAAGCACCTCCACAGTGGCATCGGCTTCGTCACTCCCTCAGAGCGTCATGCCGGACGCTCTGAGGCTGTTTTGGCGGCCCGTCGTGCAGTGTACGCGCGAGCCTGCGCACGCAGAGCGCTGGAGCGGCTCGCCACGCGCTTGGAAGAACCCGCTCGAAGTCCGGTTGAATCCGACGAAAGAGTGCAGCGAAGATTCGAACCCTCAGGCCGCAGCCGCGTGAGGTCTCAGGCGGCAACTACCTTGACACTCACCGGTCCGGGTAACCTGATAGGTGTTTCTCGCTCCGGTCCGCGCAAACATCTCGCCCCCCCCGCGAGCACCCGCGCAGCGAGAGCGCGCGTGAAGACACAAACGAAGTGGCACCTTCTCAAGAAGCGCTAACCTCATTTTATAAATAGATAACTCGAGCACCCCGCGCCCATTCCCCCATCCGCGCGGAGCTTCGTGGCGAAAGCCACGCAGCGAGCACGGATCAGGGGGAATCAACGGCCCCGGAGGCGAAGCCGAGGAGCCGTTGCAAGGGGGCCTCAAGACAACTGAATCAAAGCTGCAGCCGAGCAGTGCCTGCTGACGGCGGAGCGGCGCTGATCCGGCGCAAGCACCATCGGAATTGTTAGCGTTCTCAGCGTGGAGCTTTTGCGTCTCGGTTCTATGGCGTTGCGCGTGAAGAGCCGAATCGAGCCGTGGTGCGAGAATGTGAACGCTAACATTGGCCATGGCGGCGGCAACGAAGGCTCTCGTCGAGCGCCCGCTGTTCGGCGGCAGCGCGAAGAGCGCAGGGGACCGTTCTGTCCTCCTGCGGATCCGTTCTTGCGTTCGGCGGGTTTTCGTTCCATTCGGCTGTTCGTATGTCCGAGCTTCATGCCGTCGATCGTCATCACCGAAACTTCACGATCTCTGTCCTAGGACGCTCCTCGAAGGTGCAGTGGCGCTCCGTCGTTCTCGCGATGGTCGCGAGCGCCTGGGCGTGTTCGCCAGGTTCGGGGGAGAGTGACGTTGGAGCGGGAGGCTCTCCGGGGAGCGGCGGCGCGCCCGGCGGGGCAGGCGGAGTCATCGGGAGCGGGGGCGATGTGGTCGGGAGCGACGGGGGGGCGCCGAGTTCTGGAGGAGTCGGCGTGGGCGGAGCAAACGCGGGGGGTGCGCCTGGCTCGGGCGGCAGCGGGCCAGGCAGCGGCGGAGCGCCAAGCGGTGGTGTTTCGGGTGACGGCGGAGGGTCGGGCAGTGGCGGGGCGTCGAGCTGTGTGCCCAAGGGGAAAGCCAGAAACCCACTGATCACTCACATCTTCACCGCCGACCCGAACGCGGTCGTCTACGGCGACCGCATCTTCCTCTACGTGTCCCACGACATCGATGGTCAGGAGGACTACGACATGGTGGATTATCGAGGATTCTCGAGCGACGATCTCGTGAACTGGCAGGACCACGGCGTCTTGATCCACGCGGACAGTCTGCCTTGGGCGGGGAACCTCTATGCCCCTGGGGCCTGTTCGAAGGGAGGGAAGTACTACCTCTACATGCCGAACGGTGGCGACTCGATCGGGGTCGCGGTGTCCGATAACCCCGGCGGGCCTTTTGTCGATCCGCTGGGCGAGAGCCTCATCACGAGGGCGATCCCGGGCGTGGAGGATGTCGACTGGCTCTTTGATCCGGCCTGTTTCGTGGACGACGACGGGCAAGCGTATCTGTACTTCGGCGGAGGACCTGAAGAATCAGGCGATAACGGACGAGTGATGCGTCTGAACGACGACATGATCAGTCTCAAGGACACCTCAGCAACGAAGATCGTCATACCGAACTTCTTTGAAGCGATGTTCGTGCACAAGCGAGAGGGCACGTACTATCTCCAGTATTCGTCCGACTTCACGCCGGGCAATGACGCGTCGCTCCAGTATATGACGAGCACGTCCCCGATGTCCGGCTTTACTCACCGAGGCACGTTCCTCCCGAACGCCAATATCAATAACGGGAATAACAACCACGGGTCGATCGTGGACTTCCAGGGGAAGACCTATCTCTTCTATCATGCGCGGAAGTTGATGCAGAAGCTCGGAACGAACAAGGTGAACAACCGAAGTGTCGCCGTTCAAGAGCTCGGCTACGAGGCGGATGGTCGACTCAAGTCCACGACCATGAGCACCCAGGACTTCACGGTGGACCAGATCAAATGTCTCGACGGTTTCTCTGAGGTCGAAGCGGAGACTCTCGCGGCCGAGAAAGGGATCGAGGTGCTCGGGACGGCGGGTCAAACGGTGCGAGTGGGGGAGCTCGATGACGGCGACTGGGTCGGATATTCCCAGGTCGACTTCCGAGACGGTGCGACGAAGCTTGTGCTTCGGGTCGCGTCGGCGGAGGGCGGCGGCCAGATCGATGTGCGCGTCGGCGGCTGTGGGGAGTTTACGGGTGAGCCGGGGACTTCGATCGGGACCTGCACGGTCGCCCCGACCGGAGGCGCCCAAACGTACGCGGAGCTCACTTGCGCGATCGCAGGCCCGCCGGGCCCGCAGGATCTCTGCCTTCAATTCACAGGCAATCCGAGCTTCGAGATCGACTCTTGGCACTTGGAGTGAGAGGTGCGGTAGTCCTTGGGGCTACGGGACGGGTCTTCTTCCGGAGAGTGCACACCGGCCCTCCCTGAGGAGTTGCAAGCGAGAGAAGAAAGCCCTCAGAACCTTATGCTCTGAGGGCTTTCTCGTCTCCATTTGTGAGTGTGGGCTACCCGACTTTGCGAAGCTCCACGTCTTTTGTAGGGGGCATCAGTCGCTCCATGAGGAGGGCTCTAACGGCCTGCCGGAGCATGGTTTCGTTGGTGAGGCGCTCCTCTCGTTCCCATCGAGAGATGCTCTCTCCCGTGGTGGCGAGCTTCCCGGCCAGCTCCGTCTGGGTCAGGCCAAGGGCCTTGCGTGCGAAGCGAAGCGTGGGCCCCGTCATGGTCGGGGCGTCGGTAAGGGCCACCAGGGCGGCTCTCAGTTCCACTTGTTCGTGGGTTTCAGCGGGGATTACCGCGTCCCCGCATGCTTTGCAGACGGGGAGAACTACCGATCGGTCAACGACTCGGTAGGGGCCGACTTGGACGGGGATTTCAACCGTTCGACGCTCGAACGTCTCGCCCCCGCATTCGTGGCATGTCATTGGTCTCTCTCCTATGGGTGACTTGTGGTGTCTCTCGATGCGTAGTGTCTGGCGCAAAAATGTGTTTGATGACTTGTGCTTTGCGACGTGTTGTTTCTCAGGAGTTGGGGTTAAGGAAGGGTTTCAAAAGATGGTGATGATCACGCACTTTTGGGTGAACCTGGCAACGACGATGAGAGGATCCTTTTCTTCATCGACTCCACCTTCGAACCTCCAACAGCCGTCCTCCTGGTAGAGGGCCACCGTGGCGGTCTTAAGAGCATTTGCAATGTCAGATCGCGATACCCCTCGGCTCGCCATACGTTCGATTGCGTGAATTCGAACTTCGAATCGACAAAGCCCTCCGACGAGCTTGGCTTCCCTGAGAGCGTCATCCTGGTTCACTTGATACGGCTAAGCTTCGGCCGACTTGACCGTTCGTCAAGTTTTCTTTGACGCACCTTTCCTAACCCTTTGAATTCACGAGCATCGTGTCCAGGATGTTCCTGGGGCCGAAACGCCTACATTGGTACAATTTGTGGGGTATGGGCCCCGAAGGCGCCCTCCTTGGGCTCACGATGAGGACGGGGCGCCACTCGGCGCTCCGCGCCTGATCCCTCCGCCCAGAGGGTCCCGGCATCCCCGCTTCAATCGTTCTCTTGCAGGGGGAAAAGGTGGACGACCTCGACGCGTTCGCTGAGGCGCGACGGCGCGACTTCGGAAGTTCCACCGTGGAGGAGGTCGGCGCCGTCCTGTTCGGGCCAGTGGGTGAAGGGGCGGACTTGGCCTTCTTTTCGGACGCGAGCGACGGCGAAGGGGTCGATCGCGGCGTAGACCCAGGCGGGCTCGTTCAGGTCGCCCTGGGCGAGGACGCCGTCGTCGGGGAAGCCCCGATCGGGGGGCCCGAAGACGCCGGCGCGGCCGACGTTGACGTCAATGGCGGGGGACCAGGGGAGCTCGCCGACGAGGGGCGCCTGGGCCACGTAGATTTGGTTCTCGAGGGCGCGGGCTTGGCAGCCGATGCGCACACGTTCGTAGCCGGCGCGCGTGTCGGTGCAGCTCGGCGTGAGCAATAAGAGAGCGCCAGCCTCCGCTTGAGCTCGGGCGAGCAGCGGGAACTCGCTGTCGTAACAGATCGTGACGCCGATTTTTCCGAGACGGGTGTCGAAGACCCGCAGACCTTCTCCCGCGCTCACGTTCCAGCTCTCGCGCTCGAAGCGCGTCATGATGCGCTTGTCCTGAAAGGAGCGAGCTCCCTCAGGGGAGAAGAACCAAGCGCGGTTGACGAGCTTTGCGCTCTTCGAACTCTCCGTCGCTTCGACCTGCCACGGGAAGCTCCCCGCTAAGATGTAGACCCCATGCTCCTCCGCGAGGCGCGCGTGGAGGCGCAGGTAGTCGTCGCGCACAGTCTGGAGCGCCTGGACCTGGCGATCGAGATCCTGACGAACGTCGTCGGGAAAGAGCGAGGCCAAAATGAGCGCAGCGTACTCGGGGAAAACGAGCAGCTTCGCGTCAGCCTCGGCTGCCTCCCGGACCCAGGTCGTCAGCGTCTCGGCAAACTCGGCGAAGTCGCGAGGCGCCGAGACCGGAAACTGCGCCGCGGCGACGACAAACGCGCTCACGAAGCGCTCCCTTCGAGGCGCTTCAGCCAAAAGGTCATCGGCTTCGCGGTTTGTTCCATTTCCCCGAGATCGAGCCAGCTCAAGGTCGTGCGGAGCTCGGGGACCTTTTCGTAGCCCCGCTTGGCCCAGAACGCGTCGTTCGGGACGTAGTCCTTCGGGCGCAGCGGATGATCTGCCGGGCGCTCGACGGCGCAGAACGCGCACACCCCGAGCCCGTGTTCAAGGGCGTGCGCCTCGCGCAGCTCAAAGAAGCGCACGCCGAAGCCTCGCCCCCGATATTCTCGGAGCAGGACCGACTCTCCGAAGTAGTCGATGCCCGAGAGATCGATGCCCGCGCGGGTGAACGGCTCCTGCACGTCAGCTTGGGCATCGGCGAGCGGAATGACGGTCGATGCGCCCACCACCCGGTCCCCGTCCCAAACGAGCACCACTCGCGAGCGCGGCGAATGAGCGTAGTGCTCGAGGTACCCTTCTTCGTATGCGAGGCTTCCCTCGTAGAGGTAGGGGAACTCGCGGAACACCCGGATGCGGAGCTCCGCGAGGGGGCCGAGAGCGCTCCAGAGCGCCTCGCCGTCACGCGTCTCGACGCGGAGGCTCATGTCCCCGAACTCCGCACCTGCCGCAGCCAATCTTCGAGATTGTAGTAGTTGGTGACACGAGCGATCTTGCCGCCGACAATCTCGAAGAACGCTCCGCCGGGCAGGCGATAGGTCTGGCCTTTGGCTTCCGGTAAGCCCTCGTCGGTGCGCAGGTACTTCCCGAGCACCACGTACTCAGAAGCGGCGCGGCTCCCGTCTTCGCTCGTCAGATAGGCGAGCTCGGTGATCTGTTCCTCGTAGCTCGCGTCCATGCGGGCGAGAAAAGCCCGGAAGGCCTCTTTGCCGATCTCGCGGGGTCCTTGATTCACGTCGTGGACCACGTCGTCGGTGAGGAGGGCGAGGAGCCCTTCCCGGTCCCCGGCGTTGAATGCACCGTAATAAGCCTCGAGGAGCTGTCGCGTTGTGCTCATGGACCCGGATGTACGGCGCCGGGCGCGGAGCGGCAAACCTGCGCCCGGAGCGCCTAACGGAGGAGTGGAGAACGGCTTTAGGGTTTCGGAAAACCTAAAGGTTCGACGGCCGCGCGGCTGCTTTGCGAGGCTCCCCCCGGGGCGCCTGCGCCCCCAGGGGGAGCACCGCCGAAAGGGCGCCTGGCACAGAGACTCGGAGGGGTGCACGCGAGGTGACGGGGGAGGGATGAGGAGGGGGCCGCCGGTTGTGACGGGCGCCCGCGGCGGGAGGGGGCCGCGATGCCGAGCCGCGAGCCTTTGAATGATTGTTCGGGATGAGTTCTGAGTCTGCCGCAGAACGCGAATGCGTGATGCTCTTCTGTGGGGAGTAGTTCAGGGTGAGGTTGTCCTTGAGCGAGCATAAATAGGTAACATATCAGGACCGGACTCTGTTGCGCGCGACGAGAAGTATTTGGCAGAGCGACTTCTGGAAAGTGACAGGTGTCGTGTTCGGGGGTATAACTGTTATTTGTTAAATTAGGGTTTTCGTCCGAGGGGGAGAAAAGGGGGGATGATGGGGTCGAAGCGCAAGGGTGCGCCTGCGCGGCGTATTGCATCTTGGGGATCAGCCGGGGAGGAGCTCGTGAGCGAGCAGGTGCCGCGGAGTCGGCGCGGGCGCTCGTCTGCGCTTGGTCTGCCGAGGACACTTCTCGAGGCGAGTAATTCAAGGAGCAACAACCTCGACTTCATTCGCGTTGTTATGGCCAGCCTGGTCATCCTGACGCACGCGTTCGATGTCTTCATCGAGACGAAGCTACCGGAACCGTTGACCTTCTTGACGCGGGGGCAGCTCACGTCCGGCGCGTTCGCCGTGGGCGTCTTCTTCCTGGTGAGCGGCTATCTCGTCACGGCCAGCTGGCGCAATTCGAAGAGCGTCTTCGACTTCTTCCGCAAGCGAGTTCTGCGCGTCCATCCGGGGTTCATCGTCAGCTGTGCGATTTGTTTGCTTGTCGTCGGGCCCATCGCAGCGTCAGATGTCGGAGCCTATTATTCCGAGATTTCTCCCCTCCGCTTCATCACGGACGCGCTCCTGCTCGAGGTCGTGGACATGCCCCCGGCATTTGAGGCGCCCTATTCGGTGAACGGAACCCTTTGGATGATCCAGATCGAGTTTCTCTGCTACGTGCTGCTCGGGATCATCGGCGGCGCGCGGCTCTTGAATCAGGGCATCGTCACCCTCGGGATTGTGGTGGCCTGGGCGCTGATGGCGCTGCCGCTCTTCCCTGCGGTTTTCTCGCGGCTGCCGGCGCAGGGAACGATCGCCTTCCTGAATAGCCATTTCCGCTTCGCGACCTTCTTTTTCATCGGCGCGCTGGGCTACCTGATGCGGGACCGCATTCCCTATCGGCCTTCCTGGGCGTTTGGTGCGCTCGCTGTGTTCGCGCTCGGCGCAGCTACGGGCACTGGTTACCTTTTGTTCCCGCCAGCGATGGCCTACCTGGTCGCTTTCGTCGGCTTCTACCCGGGTCTTCCCATCGCCGACTTCGCCAAGAAGCGGGACCTCTCCTACGGCATCTATCTCTACGGCTGGCCTGTTCAGTTCATCTTAGCCGCCTACCTCGGGCGCCAGATGAACCCCTATCTCTTTTCGCTCATCTCGCTGCTGCTCGCGTGTCTCGCGGCTCTCGGATCGTGGACCTTCGTCGAAGGGCCTGCACTCCGACTCAAGCGCCGGATTTCTCCGAGCGCGCATCAACCGGCTCCTGATCAGGTGATTGAATCGGCTCCGCCGGTCTCCTGGACCGAGGAGGAGAAACTCCCGGCCGCGGCGGACAGACGGTAGCCCTCTCACTCTTGAGCGCTGGTCGGCCCGCTGACTTCACTCGCCCGACGACCGAGCGCTCGGGGTTCGTGAGTCTTCACGAGCTGGCCACAGGCGGCGGCGATGTCTTCGCCCAGGGAAACTCGGGTGGTGACGCGAAGGCCGACGCTCTTGAGGCGCTCGGAGATTTTCTGACGGCGCCGAGAGTCGGTGCCTCTCAGAGGACGGCCGCCGGGGAGCTCTGCTCCGCTCACCGGGTTATAGGGGATCAAGTTCACGTGGACGTCGAGGCCTTCGCAGAATTCGATCAGCGCTTCGACGTCTTCGTCGCGATCGTTGACTCCCGAGAGGAGCAAGACCTCGAGCATCATCGTCTGCTTCCGGATCTTTTCGAGCTCGACCACCATCTTGCGGAGGTCATCGATCGGCGTCTGTTTCGCGAGCGGCATCAGCTCCTGTCGCACTTCTTGGCGCGCGGCGTGGAGGCTCAAGGCCAGACGGACGCGGGGCATCACCCGAGCGAAGGCGATGAGCTCTTCGGGAACCCCGACGCTCGAAACGAGGATGTGACTCTCGCTCAAGTCGAGCCAGCGCGGATCGCGGAGTCGCTCGATGGCCTCTGTGACCTCGGCGCGATTGTGCATCGGCTCGCCCATGCCCATGAACACGACGTTGCGCAGCGTTTTGTCTTCCGTCCGGAGAATCTGCCGAGCTATAAGGGCTTGTTCGATGATCTCATGAGCGCGGAGGGAGCGCGCCAGCTTCATCTGCCCCGTCGCACAGAAGGCACACTTCGCGGCGCACCCGACTTGGCTCGAGACGCAGACCGAAGTCCTGCCACTCAAGATGCGCAAGATCACCGTTTCGAGCAGCAGGCCCGCTTGCGTGCGAAAGACGAGCTTCGTGGCGCCGTCCCGGCTCGAGTCGCGACGCTCGGCGAGAGTCAAACAAGGCTGTCCGAAGCGCGCGCGGAACTCTTCGTGGACGGTAGGCGGAAGCAGAGCTTGTGCCTCTTCGAGAGGAAGCCCGCGCTTGTAGAGAGCGTTGCGGAAGAGGCGCAGGTGCTCTGGATCGAATCCGAACTCTTGGCGAAGCTCTTCGAGAGCTCCTCTTTGATGCAAAGGGAGGGACATCCGGTCTGCTTCCGAGAAGTGCGTGACACGTAGGGGCCTCGGGCCACAAGGCCGAGGAGGCGATTCTTTCTGATCGAAAGCGGCGGCTCGGGCATGCAGGAGGCATGGGCCTTTCTTTTCGCGTTCTTCGGGCTCTCCCCCTCAATTTTGCACTCCTGTCGATCGCTGCCTGCTCGGGTGCGGGCGGCGAAGGGCCCTTCGAAGGGCCCGGTGCGGGCGGAGCGATCGGGGTCGGAGGGAGCCCGAGTAGCGACGGCGGAGGTCTGCCGAGCGGCGGTTCTTCAGCGGCGGGAGGAGCTTCGACCGGCGCGGGAGGGCTCGGCGCCGGAGGCACTCAGGTCGGCGCCGGAGGGACTCTCAGCGGAGCCGGGGGCAGCGGGGGGAGCGTGAGCGGGCCTGGCGGCTCGGGGGGCAGTCCGAGCGGAGTGGGCGGGCAGCCTTCGGGTGTCGGCGGCGCTCCCGTGGGCTCCGGAGGGATGAGCTCGACCGGTGGGACGGGAGGCGGGTCTGGAGGCGGGGGCAACGACAAGAAGCTCTTCTCGGAGTGCCGGTTCCATTTCGGAGCCATCCGTGAGTACGCCCTCGACCATCCCTCGATCCGCGAACAGATCGACTACTTTACGCCCGGCTGGATGGGTCTGCAGAACACCTTCGACCAAGGGTACGTGTGTGAAGACTTGAACGGTCCTTTGGCGGGGAAGGTTCCCGTTGTGGTGGCCTACGTTTCGGCGTTTTATGCAAAGCGAGAGCAGAACCTCCACGACTGCAACGTGGGTGAGCCGAGCCTTTGCGCTTACGGGTCCAAGATCATCAAAGATCACCTCGAGACGATCGTCGGCATCTACCGTAACTACGCGCGCGGCTACGCGGAGTGTCTCGGGGGGAAGCCGATCATCTTCGAGATGGAGCCCGATTGGTATCAGTACACGCTCTCGAATCAGACGAGCCCGCTCACGCCCGCGGAAGCTGGACAGATCATGACCCGTTACGTGCAGGCCATGAAAGAACACCTGCCGAACGCCTATTTCTCGATGGATATCTCGCCCTGGGTTCCGCCGAACAACGGCAGCGACAACGGCGCCGATTGGTACAAGAACTTCGACATGTCGCTGTTCACCTTCATCAACACCTCAGGGGGCGGCACCGAAGCGAACAACACCAAGATCCGCTCGACGAACAACATGACCTGGGCCGGAGTGAGCTCGGTCACTGGCAAGGGCATCCTCGCTGACACCGGCTACGGAGTGAACGGTGCCTCGGCAGGGCACGACGCGATCTGGGACGTGGTAGGAAACATCAACGCGCGCATCAACGACGGCGTGATCGGTATCGCCCAGTACAATCCGAACGCGAACTGGGGTCAGACGATCGCCTCGATTCGATCGCAGCTCGCCACGCCGAAGTTCTGTCCTTGAACCTTGCGCACTGCGGATGGAGCCCAGGCTGCGCGCTCCATCGAGGCGGCTCTCTTGCCTGGCATGGATCCGGCTAGAGTCCGGGCAGGATGCCGGGCGCCGGAGTTCGATGCAGCGAGAGAGCGACGGGGACGAAGCGGAGAATTGCGCATAAAATGGCCGAAAGTGGCCCGGAGACGCTTATGGGGGGAGGTTGGCTCTTTGCAGGGGAGGAGGGCACGATTGTGGCGAATTGCCGCGCTCTCGCGCGCTGAGCGCGCATCGTCTCCCGCTCGGCGCTGCCTGATGTACGCTCGGAGTCGCGTGGCGGGTCGAACTGTTCCCGGCGAGCGCGCGTCGCTCAGGTCGCTCTTGGCTCTGGGCGAGCGCGCGTCGCTCAGGTCCCTCATGGCTCTCGGCTGCCTCGCTCTTGTCAGCGCCTGCGCCTCGGTCGAGAAGGGACGCTACGGGGTGACCGAGTTTCGGGTCCAAGGGACCCGGGACATGAACCGCCGGGCCGTGGAGGCCTGTCTCATCACCCGGGAGCGCGAGAACTTTTCCCTCGTTCTCGGTCTCGGTGAGCCCACCTGCGGTCAGCCTTCCTTCACGAGCGCTCCTCCCACGGTGCGCCTCTGGCGCTGGCCCTGGACCGAGTGGCCGAGCTTGAATCATGCGGTGCTCGACCGCGACATCGAGCGCATCCTGCGCTGGTACCGGGCGCGGGGCTATTATCAGGCGAAGGTCGTCGACATCGAATACGACCCGCCAGAAGCGGGGTCGCCGGGAGGACTCGGCGAGTGTGATCCCGAAGCCGACTCCTGCAAGGTCTCTGTCCTGGTTACCATCGAAGAAGGCGAGCCGACTCGGATCGCTGCGATCGAGATCCGAGGAGCGGACGAACTGGAGGTCGAGGTTCGGGAGCGCCTCGCCAAGGTCATTGAGCTCCGGGAAGGAGAGCGCATCGACGAGGTCGAGTACGAGCGCGACAAGGAGGCCCTCGAGGAGTTTCTCCGCAAGCGAGGTTACGCGTCCGCCGAGGTCAAAGGGACGGTCGAGATCGACAGCGGCGCGCTTTCGGCGCGCGTCGTCTTTCATCTGAGACCGGGGCCCGCTTGTTCCTTTGGGGAGCTGCGCGTCACTGGGGCCGGAGAGTTGCCTACGGCGCCCATCATTTCGGCCGTGGGGCTCGCGCGAGGCAGGAAATACGATCCAGCGGTGCTCGCCGAGATTCAGGCGGAAGTCTTTGCGCTCGGAGCTTTCTCGGCCGTCGACGTGCGCGAAGAAGTCAGCGGTGATGTCGTCGACGTCATTGTTGAAGTCACTCCCCTCGGACCCCACGCCTTCCGCACCGGTGTCGGCATCTTGAGCGGCAACCCGCAGCGCGTCGACACAACGGACCAGACGAGCATCCCCCAGTGGGACGTGCATCTCTTCGGTCGTTACGAGCGAAGGCACGTCGTCGGCACGCTCGGACGTTTCAGCATCGACGAGCGGCCGCGCCTCATCTTTCTCGGCCCGTTCCCGATCATCCCGAATCGTCCTGACGGGAGCCTCGCGGCCCAACCCGGTAACATCATCACCGTAAACCTCAACCAACCGGGCCTCGTCGAACATCGCACCGACCTTCGCGAGACCGTCGGCTGGGACTATGGACCTGATCCCTACCTGAATTTCATCCGCTCGGACGTGTTTTTCCGGGTCGCGGCGCGGCGCGGCTTTTTCTCGAGGAAGCTCGTCGGCACTTTGGCCGTACAACAGGATTTGTACATCGTTCCGGAGCAGGACTGGGTCCCGCCGGAGGGCGTCACCGATCCCCTGGCGAGCTCCTACGAGTACCTCTACGTCGAACAAGATCTACGCCTCGACCTGCGCGACAATCCGATCCGGCCCCGGCGCGGTTTTTACGCCGCCCTGAACGCAACCCAAGCTCCCAAGTGGGCGGCGTCGGACTGGACCTCGTTCCGTATCGCACCGGAGCTGCGCTTCTATCTCCCTCTTCCGCTCGGAGTTGTCCTCGCGACCAAGGTCGCGCTCGCTTCCATCTTCATCACAGACGCCGACGGCGAGCTCGACAACGAATCCCAGCGGCTCGGGCCTCTCGTCTATCGTTTGCGCGGCGGTGGCCCGAACGGTAACCGTGGTTTTCTCGCTGGCGTCGTGGGACCGGGGCCGACGGGCGGCATTCGCCGCTGGGAAGCATCGGCAGAGCTGCGCATCCCGCTCGGGCGGGATTTCGTCCTCGCAGGGTTCGTCGACATCGGCGACGTGAACGAAGACCCAGAGTTCCGCTTCGACTATTGGAACATGTCGCTCGGGCCGGGGCTCCGCTTTTACACGGTGCTCGGAGCGATCCGTCTCGACACGGGCTTTCGCATTCCGAGCTTGCAGCGACTGAACGAGCCCGGATACGACATCGGAAGCGAGAGTAACCCGACCTATTTCTTCAACTCGAACGTGCCCGGCGCGTTCCAGCTCACGATTGGAGACGCGTTTTGAAAGGGGCGCTGCGTGTCCTCCTCCTCGTGGGCAAAGGGCTTGGCTGGACGTTGCTCGGGCTCGTCGTCGCTTTGGCTCTGGTGCTCGGGCTCGGACTCGGGACCGGACCTGGGCGCGCGGTTGTGGTTCGGCTCGGCCTTTCGATCGCCAATCAGGCGCTGCCTGGTTCTTTCGAGCTCGAGGCTCTCGAGGAGATCGGGACTTCTCGCGTCGTGCTTCGGGGCATCGTTCTCAGGGACGCTCAAGGGGACGTGGTGCTTCGTGCTCAGAAGCTCCGCGCCGACTATGAGCTCTCGGAGATTGGGGCCGGGCGTTACGTCGTTTCGAGTGTCCTGCTCGAAGAAGTCTGGGCGGACTTGCGCACGATCGCCGAGGAAAACCGCGGGATCGTCTCCGCTTTTGTTGACCCGAGCGCGCCCAAGAGTCCCCCGTCTGAGGGCCCTTTGCCCTATGTGGAGGTGAAGAAGGCGAAGCTCGAGCGGAGCGCTGTGAGGTTGCCGGAGCTTGCTGAGGTGGGGCAGCTCGATGTCTTCGACTTCGAACTTCAAGGGAACTATCGGCTCGACGGCGAGTCGTTCGCTGAGCTCGATGCGGCGAGCCTGCGCTTCGAGCGGGAGGGAACTTTGCTCGGGGGAGTTGAGCGACTGAGGGGCTCTTGGACCTCTGGGGCGGCGCCGGCGCAAGCTGAGCTCGAGCTCACAATGCTTTCGAGCCGGGTGCAGGCGCGGCTCAGCGCAATGATGCCGAACCTGCCGGACTGGGAGCGGGCGCCGCTCAGCGCGCACGTCGAGGTGAGCGAGCTCAGCGCGGAAGACCTCTCGACGTTGCTTCGGAACCCGGAGCTGGGGAGCGCATTTCGAGGCAAGGCGAGCGTGGAGCTCGATGTTTCGGGGTCGGCCCACGAGGCTGATCTGCGGGCAAAGTTCGCGACGGCGGGCGGGGTAGCGGAGCTCGGGGGGCACCTCACCGAGTTCGAGCGCGGGAAGCTGCGCCTCGAGACGCGGGAATTTTTGGGCAGTCAGGTGCGCGAGGGCCTTCCGAGCGATCCGCTCACTATCTCTCTCGAGGCGGAGGTGGATGCTCGGGATCGGCAAGCCCTGGTCGCCCGTTTTTCGCTCGAGGGCGGTCAGCTCGGTCCCTATCGACTCCCCGAGGTACAGGGCAGCGGCATCGTGAGTCCGGAAGAGGTCCGTGATGCGTCCGTGCTCCTGCAAGATGAAGGGAGCCGACTCCGCGCGCAGGGCCGGTTCGGCTTTGACGGGTCGCTGCATGCGGAGACGGAGCTCACGCTCCTGCCGAGGACCGTGGAGACTCTCGCGCGCCTTTCAGACCTTCCTCGAAATACCCGCGGCGAGCTGCGCGGGAGTGTTTCAGCGACGAGGAAGGGCGACGGTTTCCTTGTGGCTCGCGGCAAAGCGGAGCTTCGGGACGTCGTCTTCGATGAGCAGCGGGCGCGGTCGGCGGACTTATCCTTCCAGCTCGAGGGTCAGCCGCCGCAACTGAGCGGCGAGGTGCACCTCGAAGGGCGCGGCATCGCCTTCGGAGAAAACAAGCTCGGCGAGGTCAGACTCGCTGCGCGAGGGGGCCCAGAGCAATATGAAGTCGACGCTGACGTGAACGAGGTCGAGCTCGAGGGGCGGACCAAGATGGCCCTGCGCACGAGTCTCGAGGTGAGCTTGGGCCAGAGCGAATACGGCGGACAAGGAGTCATCGACGGAAAGCTCGGCGATGTCCCGTTCCACGTAGCGCTTGCGCCGACCAGTTACGACGCCGCGAAGAAGTCTTATCGAAGTGAAGGCGTGACGCTCAAACTCGGCGAGCGCAAGCTGACCGTGCAGGGCTATCTCGGTCAAAAGGACGGCGATCTCGAGGTCAAGACAGACGGGCCCATTGATCTTGGGCTCCTCTCCGATCTCTTGCCCCTCGAGGAGAAGCTCTCGGGCCGCGCGGAGCTCTCCGGCCGAGCCCAAGGAAGTCTCACGGTTCCGGTGGTCGACATCCGCGCCAAGCTGGATCGGGTGACGCTCGGAGAGCGGCCGCCATTGAGCGGGGATTTGCGCGTTGGGCTCGATGCAGCTCGGGGTCAGTTGCTCTTTTCGGGCCTGGTCCAGGCGAGCGACAAGGGAAAATCCGGCTGGCGCCCGCTCGATCTGGAGGGCGAGCTCGAACACTCCTTCCAGCCGGGGCGCGGCTACCTGAAACAGCTCGCCCGAGGGCGGCCGGAGGGGAAGCTCGAGCTGCGTTCCCTCGAGCTCGCCTTCGTCGAAGCTTGGTCCGGGGCTGAGCTTCCTGTGAGCGGTCACTTGGGGGCGACGCTGGACGCCGGCGGGACCCTGGAGAATCCGAGTCTGTTGTTGGCGCTCAAGTCGAAGATCAAAGTTGCTGGGGATCCCCGTCTTGTCGACGTTGATGGCGGGCTGTCGCTTCGAGACGAACGCTGGGACACCCATGTGACTGTCAGTGATCCAAAAGGACAGTGGCTCACCTTCTCCGCCGACGCTCTGACGCCGCCGGGTCCGCGGGTGGGCGGTCCATTCCTCAGCCGACTCGCGCTCATCCCGGCCGACGGTAGGTGGCAAGCACGGCTGTTCGCCGAGCCGAGGAGAACCTCCGAATTGCCGCTGGTGCGGCTCCAGGATCTGCCCGAAGGGACGCTCTCTGGGCTCGTCGAGCTCGCCCATGAACCCGGCCAAGAGCCAAGCGGCCATGTCTCCCTCGAGCTGGCACAGCTCGCTGACTCCGAGCAGGACGAAGGATGCAAGAGCGGCGACCTCCGTATCCTCCTGAACCTCGACGGCAAGGACGCCGAGTGGCGCTTGGGGCTCGAAGGGCGCAAAAAGAACGAGCTCCTGTTCTCGAGTCGTGCCTCCGCGCGCGTCGCTCTCGCTCGCGCGCTCGCTGGAGGAACGCTCGAACTAGGACCGATCGAGGGTGAGCTCGTCGCGAAAGAGCTCAAGCTCGAGAATGTGCCTTACGTGTGCTCTCTCGCACGCGGTGAGCTCACGACGAACGTGTCGGTCAAAGATCCGCTCGGGGAGCGGCCTGAGCTCCAGGGTGACGTCAGCTTACGCCGCTTTCGCGCCTCTCCGATCCCGAAGTACAACGTTTCGGTTCGGGAAGAGCTGCTCGACTTTCAGGCCCATCTTGAGGCGGATGCGACGCGCGCCGCGCTCAAGGCCGAGCTCATGGCCGGAAAACATCGCTCCACGTTCCAGGCGACCCTTCCGATCCAATACGAGCGCGGGGTGGTCATGCTCGCCGAAGACGCGCCTCTCGACGCTCGGTTGAGCCTCGTTCACTTGCCGATCTCGCCGCTTCTGAACCCGCGTGGAGCAGTTTCCTACGCGACGGGGACGGTTCATGGTCAAGCTCGCCTGAGCGGCACACGCGCTCAGCCGAAGCTCGACGGACAACTGGAGCTCGAGAAGGTCGCCTTTACGGCGACCGACCTTGCCCAGCCTCTGCGGGACGTTCAGGCGAAGATTGTCTTCTCGGAGAGGGAAGCGCGGCTCGAAAATTTTGAGGCCTACGACCGCGACGGCAGGCTCCACATGGAAGGCGGGGCTCGCTTCCACGAGCTCGACCGGATCGCGGCAGAGCTCCGGGTGCGGGCCGAAAAGTTCCCGCTCCGTCAGCTCGGTCAGGTCGTCGCGCAGCTCGATATGGACGCGGAGGTGAAGACGCTCGTCTTGCCCGAGCGAACGGACGTCGAAGTCGGCATCCGCTCCTCGGACATGTGGCTCGAGAACACGAAGCTCCGCGCCGGGATCTCCCTCAAAGCGCATCCAGATTTTGTCGTCGATGGCGTGAGGCCCGAGGGCTCGACGGATCCGGAGGATGAGCGGCTCGGCGACCATGCTGCGGCGCTCGGGGACGGCGACCCAGGGGCAGGCGGCGGCGCAAAGCAAGCGGGAGCGAACGCGAAGGGGGCCGGAGCGAAAGGGCAAGGAGCGGCCGCGAGCGCGCAGGGGACCGAGACAAAAGGGGGGGCGCCCGCGGAAGAAGTGCCGCACGTGACGCGCCTCGTGCTCAAGTCCTACGACCGCTTCTGGATCAAACGGGACGACTTCGCTGTGAACCTGAGCGCAAACCTCGACACAGAACTCAGCGGGGAGCGCGTGAATGTTCAAGGAGAGGTCTTGATTGAGCGCGGCTATCTGACCCTGATTGGAAAGACTTTCGACTTCGAGCGCGGCGGAAAGCTCTCGTTCATTGGCGGCGAACCGGATCCAGTCATCGACCTCACCGCCGTCTTCAACAATCGCCGTACCGGCGACATCGTCAAAGTTCACATCACCGGGCGCGGCTCGAAACCTGTGATCGAGTTTTTGGTCAACGACAAACGCGGCGAAGCCGGCGATGCTTTCGCCGCGATTTATGGCTCTCAGGGCACGAACCAAAGCGCCAAGAGCGCCCCCCAGCAGGCGGCGGGTTTCATCGGCGGACTCACCGCGGGCCTGCTCGCGACCTCTGCGCGCAGAGAGCTCGGCGCCGCGGCGCCGATCATCATGATCGAACCTGGCGACAAAGCCGGCGAGGGTCGAGTGCGCGCCGGCTTCGAGCTCGATTCGCTCGTGCCTCCTTTTCTTCAGAACGTCATCACCGGCGTCTACGTGGAAGGCATCGTGGCGCGGGAATCGTCCGGCGATACCAGAAGGACCTCGAGGTCCGGAGCGACCGTCAACTACGGCGTGCTCCTCGAGTTCTACTATCCGAAGAACTTCTTCTCGACGGCTCAATACGGGCCTGGCTCGACCTGGTCCCTCGATCTCGGCTGGCAGCTCTGAGCCTCAGAAGACCTTCTCCGGAGGAAGCCGAACACTTGTGCCCCGAGCTCAACCGTCGCCTCTCTGCGCGCCGAGATAGGGAGTGGTCCGGGGGGGCGACGAGGGCGGCGTGATGCGGTACATCTCTGCACATGGAGGAGCGTCGAACCCGAAGGGGGCGTGGACTCCCGTTTGTCCGAGGGATGACGGCGAGTGTTTTCTTGACGGTGTGGAGCTGTGGCGTCGATCAGGTGAGCGGGACTGGATCGCCTGACGTCAAAGAAGCGGACGACGAGTCGAGAGGCAGCGGAGGAAACGTCACAGGTGCTTCGGGGGGACAGCTTCCCGAAGCTTCCGGCGGACGGCCTCCTGAGGCTTGCGGCGGATCCGGAGATGCGGGCGCCCCTGCGGCTCCCGAAGAGCCTCTGCCCGTGCACTTTTTCGCCTGCGAGACCGAGGAAAATCGAGTTGAGGTGCGCGGCGTTCGAGGGATGAGCTGCTGGCTTGTGATGCTCGAGCGGGCGATAGCCCCCGATCGCTGTCACGAAGAGCCCGAGAGCTCGAAAGGCTATTGTGTCGTTGCGGTTCGTTATTCTCCGGACGATCCATCGTGCGCGTCCGAGTCTCGAGAGGGCGCGAACGAATATATCGCTACTGGTGCGGTCCAGGTGAAAGAGGGACCTGTGATCGATCTAGAGCTCAGTTTTAGTCTGCCCTTTGAGGAGTGGACCTCGGACGTCCCCTTTGCCGTTTCGAACTGCCGGCCCCATTGCGGCGAGCGAGACTGTCGCGAGTGATAACGGTGAGCTGCTCCCGCCGCGCGCTTTGGAGAGCGCTTCCAAGGCGCAGCGGAAAGCGAGAAATTTGAGCCCTCCGAGCCCGCGCGTGAGGGCAGGGAGTTGGCGACGAGAGCGCAGGATGAGCAGAGCGCGTTGGTGTTTTCGAAGACAAGCCCCGTTGCGTGAAGTCGGCTGAGGGGTGTCCTTCTGGTGGAATTTTGCATGCACAAAGAGGGGACGATCTCGCCCCCTTTGCGCGATGGGTTTGGGTCCTACCCTGAGCCCCAGCAAAGGAACCGAATGCGCATGTCCCGACGAGAATTCCACGAATCTTCTAAGACTCACTCGCGAAAGCTTGGAAAGCGCCTCGCGCTGTTGTCCGTGAGCGTCGGCCTTGGCGTTGCCTTGGGCGCCTGTAGCGAGGCCGGAGACATTGGTGCGGACTTGGGCGCTGATGCTGGCTCAGGTGGCGCGGCGGCCGGCGGCGCAGCGGCCGGTGGTGCAGTGGCGACCGGCGGCGCAGCGGCCGGTGGTGCTCCTGCTGCGGGCGGTGCTCCTGCTGTGGGCGGTGCTCCTGCTGCGGGCGGTGCTCCTGCTGCGGGCGGTGCTCCTGCTGCGGGCGGTGCTCCCACGGCTGATGGCGGTGCTCCAGCAGCCGGAGGAACGGATGGTGCTGGTGGCAGCTCGGACACCGGTGGCGCCCCGGGCGCTGGCGGTAGCGGCAATGGTGAGTGCGTGAAAGGCACGACCAAGGGGAACGAAGTCCTCTTCATCGGCGAGTCATTCATCGCACTCAGTGAAATTCCGGAAGAGACGACGAAACTCGCTCGAGCGGCTGGGTCTCTCGCGGCGAACGACTCGTACGTCGACAAGTCGGTGTCCGGGACTTGGATCGGCAACGGGGCGGGGAACTCGATCCCGAACCAATACAAGAGCAATAAGAACGGCGTGCGCTTCGTCATCATGAACGGAGGCGGAAACGACTGTTGGCAAGGCGGGAAGGAGTCCGACCGGACCAACGCGTTGAACGCGGCCAAGGCCTTGTTCGAGGAGATGGATCAGAACGGCGTCGAGAAGATCGTCTACCACTTCTATCCAGATCCGGTCGGTAGCCAGCACGCTTCTCTCAAGGCTTGTCTCGACCTTCTCCGCCCGGAGATGAAGAAGCTTTGCGACGAACAGGGGTCCCCGAAGTGCTATTGGGTGGACTTACGAGAGACCTGGAATGGCCACAACGAGTATGCCCAGCAAGACGGTATTCACGTGGCGGGTCCCGGTAACGCCCCGACGGCCAAGGCCATCTGGGATTCGATGGAGGAAAACTGCGTCGCTCCTTGATGCGAGAAAAAGTCGCAAATGTAGACGGCTGGGGGCTGGAGAGTCATCATTGGAGCGATGAGCTTGAGACTTGAGCGATCCAGAATCTCCCGTCAGATGAGCCAGAGCCGCGCCCTGAGCGCGGCTCTCCTCTTTGCGTTTTCTCAGCTTGCCGCGTGCGAAAGTGAGAGCGGGGTGCCGTCCGGTGTTGGTGGCGCAGAAGCGAGTGGCGGCGCAGAGACGAACTCGGGCGGCGCACCGGGAGCAGGTGGTTTGGTTCCTTCCGGAGGAGCCGCATCAGGTGGCCTGGACTCTGCGGGCGGCGCCGCGAGCGGCGGTGACGTCGGCTCCGGAGGGGACATCGTTGGCAGCGGCGGAGATGCTTCGGGCGGCGCGAGTCCTACGGGAGGGACCTCTTCCTTCGTCCTGTCGAATCCTGCTTTCGAGAACGTTGAGGGCTGTTCCGTCGAGGGGATCAGCGCTTGTCAGGTCATCCCGGACGAAAACGTCGTCTACCTCGACAATGCGAACATCTCTCCGGAGCTTCATTGGACGGGCGTGCCGGAAGGAACGCAGAGCTTCGCCCTCGCCTTGTTCGACGTTTCCTACGGACAAGCGCACTGGGTCCTTTGGAACATCCCTCCTGACCTCACGATGCTTCCGGCAAACATCGCGCAAGACACAGCAAATCCGGCGGTGCCCGCCGGCTCCCAGCAAGCGAACGCGAACTTCGCGACGACCTCGGAGCACGGCTACTACGGACCTCACGTGCCCTGTAACGTCTACGAGTTTCAGCTGTACGCTCTCGCGACGAACAAGCTCACTCCGATGGATACGGAGTCCGCGGTGCTCGTCTGGTTCCAGCTTTCCGAACATCCCGATTTGCTCGGGGTGGCTCGACTCAGAGGTCGGGGAAACCTGACGGGCTGCGACTAAGGGGGTCGCTCTTTCAGAGAGCCCGCGGTTTTGCCGGTGGTCGCTAGGCCTCGGGCGGTACGGTGATAGGATAAACCCGTGGCGTGGCTTGTCCTTTTTATCGCTGGCCTTCTCGAAGTGGCGTGGGCGCTCGGGCTCAAGCTCACGGAGGGCTTTACGCGCCCGGTCCCGAGCCTTCTGACAGGGGCGGCCATCGTCGGCAGCATGGTGCTTTTGGCCCATGCATCGCGCACGCTCCCCATCGGGACAGCCTACGCTGTTTGGGTTGGTGTTGGAGTGGTCGGAGCGTCGATCGGCGGGGTCGTCCTTTATGACGAGCCCGTGACAGCCGCGCGGATGGCGTTCCTCGGCTTGCTCGTGGTCTCGATCATCGGCCTCAAGCTCACCTCCCCCGAGTCCTAAGACCTTTTCGGATCTCGCAGAGAAATAGGAAAAGGGCAGACTCACGGAGAGTCCGCCCTCAAGTGGGGCTTGGTGAAAAGCCCTTACGGTTTCGCGGGGAAGGCCCCGGTGCGTTCAGTCAACGAACAGCTGAGGCTGAGGGCCGGGTTTGATCCCGATCAGATCGGGATCTTCGCCGTTTTCAGCCGCTGGCTGGTTTTCGCGGTTCAGCTTTCGAAGTTTGCGCTTCTCTAGCTTCTCCTGTTGGTGCTCGACGCGCTCGCGCTCGCGAATCCGTTTTCCGGTCGTGGAGCGAGGTTTCAAAGAAACCTCACCAACGCTCGCTTCTGTCACCGCGGCGGCTGCCCTTATGGCCACCACCACCGTGTCCCCCGCCGTATCCGCCGCCACCGCCGCCGCCGTAGCCACCACCGCCGCCGCTCCGGGGAGCGCGCTCCTGTGCTTCATTCACGCGAACGGTACGACCGTCGAAGTCCCTGCCGTCCATGCCCTCGATGGCAGCCTTGCCGTCGGAACCGTTAGCGAAGGTGACAAAGCCGAACCCGCGCGAGCGACCGGTATCACGATCCATGATGACCGCTGCATCGACGACCTCACCGAACTTTTCGAATCCGCGACGAAGGCCATCGTTGTCGGTGTTGAAGCTCAGACCACCGACGAATAGTTTCATTGACATTTCTTTCTCTACTTTTCGTTTCTTGCCAGCTCACATCTCCCTCGGAAGGGAAGGCCCCCGGCGCAAAGTCGGCCGTCGAATACGGTCCGTGTGCGCTTGTCGACCCCCTAGTGAACGCGCCCCCTTTGAGGTGACTCGTTCTTTCGAGACGCTCGCCTGCCCCGGACCCGATGTCCGACGCCTCTCAACTCGGCAAGAATCAGAGCTCTGAACTCTTTTCGGTCTTCGGTCAAGGAAATTCGCTCGCGCCCCGAGCTGAGCGGCGCCACTTGGATCTCCACCTGGGAGCGTCCCCGGGCTCCCCTTCGGAGCGCGAGCCGTGATAGGGGACGAGCCGAAGCATGCGAGCTCATGGGGATTTTTGGAAGGTCGCGGGGTGGATTGCAATAGCGCTCGGCATCTTGCTCGGCGTGGCGGCACCCGTCCGGGCCGAGGAGAGCGAGGGAGCGAATGACCATTCGGCCGTTCAAGCTGAGGCGGACGAACCGACCCTCACGCTCCTGACCGTAGGACCGGGTTCGGACATGCTCGAGCTTTGGGGCCACTCTGCTCTCTGCGTGAGCTCCGGCGAGTTCGAAAAGGGAGTTTGTTATGACTATGGGTGGAGCCCGGCCCTCGACGTCTCAAAGCTCATCGTCGGAACGCTCTCTGGCGAGCGCCTCTTCGTCCCGACGAGTTTTCCCGCGGAGCGCATGCTCGCCGTGTACCAGTTCCGGGACGTCTGGAAGCAGAAGCTCGAGCTCACTCCTGAACAGACCGAGAAGCTGCTCGCGCGTCTTCGCGCTGACGTGAACGAGGAGCGCGCCTACGCTTACGAGCCCGTCTTCGATAACTGCACGACTCGCCTCCGTGACGTTGTCGACGAGGTGACCTCAGGCACGCTGCGCAAAGATTCCGAGGCGAGTGATGGAGCGCCGCTTCGCTCCTTCGCGGAAGAAGGCCTTCGGGGCCGATGGATTCCGCTCGCAGCCTTGGCCCTCGGCGGCGGGGCGCGGCTCGATCGGAAGAGCTCCGAGTGGGAGCGGATGGCCTTTCCGATCGACTTCATGGATTCGGTCGAGAAAAGGCTGAACGCCCCCAAGGAGCGCCTCTTCACGCGTCTTGATGCGCCGCCCCCGACCAGCGTTCACGCAGGAAGGGTCGCCTTGCTTGTCCTTTCCGGCGGCCTCGCGCTCTTCATCTGGCGGGCCAAGAAGACGACTCTTCGGGCGAAGAGCGGGCTCGTTGGGCTCTGGCTCGCCTTTCTCTCGCTGGTTCCCCTCGCCGCGCTCTCGACTTCCCTTCCGTCGCTCACGCCGAACTGGACGCTGCTTCTCTTGCCCCCGACGGACCTGCTGTTCTTCGCGAGGCCGGGTCAGATCCTTCGCCGGTACGGTTCAGTGCGCGCCGGGAGCAGTTTGCTCCTGGGTCTGCTCTCGGCCTTGGGCCTGATCGAGCAGAGCCTCGTCGCGGTGAGCCTCGTTGCGCTATTGCCGCTCGGAGCCCTGGCGCTCCGTCTCAAACAAGACGAGGGAGGACAAAACGGAAGAGCCCGCGCCGCTTCGAGCAGCACGGGCTCCTGAGGTGATCGGTCCTTCCTTTTAAGGGAAGGCTCCGGACATCATCAGCGGATGTAGCGGTTGATGATGTTCTCGTAGAGCTCCTGTTGGCCGCTCTTGAGAGGCGGCTCGCCGCCCTTGTTGCCGATCTCCGCGAGCTGAACGAGGTCGAGCTTGCCAGCTTCGAACTCTGCGCCCTTGCCGCTGTCGAAGGAGGAGTAACGCTCCTTGCGCATCTTCTCGATCGGAGACTTCTGGAGGATTTCGTCGGCGATGATGAGCGCGCGAGCGAAGGTGTCCATGCCGCCGATGTGGCCGTAGAACGTGTCGTTCAGGTCCGTCGAGTTACGACGACGCTTTGCGTCGAAGTTCACGCCGCCGCCCTGGAGGCCGCCCGAGCGGAGCAGGACGAGCATCATCTCCACGGTCTCGTTGATGTTGTTCGGGAACTGGTCGGTGTCCCAGGCGTTCTGGTAGTCGCCGCGGTTGGCGTCGATGCTGCCGAGCATGCCCGCGTCGGCTGCCACCTGCATCTCGTGCTCCATCGTGTGGCCAGCGAGGGTTGCATGGTTCGTCTCGATGTTGAGCTTGAAGTCCTTGTCGAGACCGTGCTCGCGCAGGAAGCCAATCACCGTTGCACAGTCGAAGTCGTACTGGTGCTTGCTCGGCTCCATCGGCTTCGGCTCGATGAAGAAGGTGCCCTTGAAGCCCTGGCTCCGCGCGTAGTCACGAGCCATCGCGAGGAAACGGGCGAAGTGCGAGAGTTCGCGCTTCATGTCCGTGTTGAGGAGGCTCATGTAACCTTCACGGCCGCCCCAGAAGACGTAGTTCTCACCGCCGAGAGCGATCGTGGCGTCGAGAGCGTCCTTGAGCTGAGCGCCGGCGTAGGCGACGACCGAGAAGTCGGGGTTCGTCGAAGCGCCGTTCATGTAGCGGGGGTTCGAGAAGAGGTTCGCCGTGCCCCAGAGGAGCTTCACGCCGGAAGCGGCCTGCTTCTGCTTGGCGTACTCGACGATGTCCATGACGCGCTTCTGGGTCTCGGCGCGGCTCGAACCTTCTTCGATCAGATCGACATCGTGGAAGCAGTAGTAGGGGACACCGAGCTTGGTGATGAACTCAAAAGCCGCGTCAGCTTTCATCTTCGCACGGGAGAGGGCGTCTTTGCCCTCGTTCCACGGGAACTGGAAGGGGCCGGGACCGAACGGGTCCGCGCCTGCGCCGCAGAACGTGTGCCAGTAACAAACCGCGAACTTGAAGTGCTCCTTCAGCGTCTTTCCCGCGACGACGCGATTCTCGTCGTACCACCGGAATGCGAGCGGGTTGTCCGATTCCGGACCCTCATACGCGATCTTGCTGACTCCGGGGAAGTATTCCTTATCGCCAATCACAACGCTCATAACCTCTTCACCTATGCTTTCTGTAACTTATCGGTAGTGCCCGCGCTCGCGCGGGGGTCGCTCACTTCCCTGCCAAGAGCTCGCCGAGCGCGACCTCCCTGCTCCGGGTGACGGGTGCTTCCCCGAGTCTTTCGTTCGGGAAGCCGGCCCCCTTTTCGCGATGCCCGGTCCGGGTCTCGCGAAGAGGACCCTTCACCGTAGTCGAAGTTTGGACCGTTTCTACTCCCGAGCGAACGCTCTCCGGGCGGGGAAGGGCTTTCCAGCGGTGTCGATTCAGGAAAATCGCGGTCTTGGGGGCGTCTCGGGGAGCGAGGCCGGGGGCGCCCCGGGGTGCGCAAGGGAGGCGGCCGGTCGTTCGGGGTTGTCGAGCCGGCCCTCGGGCCGTTTCATGGTCCAGACGTCATGTGCCGCAACATCAAACCTCTCTTCAACTTCGATCCTCCGGCTACCGAGGAAGAGATCGTCAGCGCTTCGCTCCAATTCGTTCGCAAGTTGAGCGGTTTCACGCGGCCCTCGAAGGCGAACGAAGCTGTCTTTGAAGAGGCGGTGCTCGAAGTGAGCGCGGCGGCGCGCAGGCTCATCGATTCTCTCGTCACAGACGCGGAGCCCAAGAGCCGCGCTGCCTACGAAGAGAAGAGACGAGCGCAGAACGCGCGGCGTTTCGCGCCGCGTTCATGACCCCTCTCGACCGTCATAGTTGCAGGACGACGCGCACTGACCCAAAAGGCGCAGCCTCTTCCGGGCGCAACAGGAGGCCGACCCCGAGTTGGACTGTGACATGGTCGGTCAGATCTTTCTGAACCTGAGGCAAGAAGCGAACTGATTCGAAGCCCCTCTCTCCGAGCTTACAGTTCGTCTCGAACCCCAGCGTCAGGCTCTCTGTCCATTCGTAAAAAAAGCTCACGTTGACGAGGGAACGGAGCTCAGGACCGTTTGGTTCGGTTCGGAGGCTCGCTCCCCACATTGAGAGCGAAGAAAAGCGACCGGATCCGAGTCCGAGCAGGTAAAGGGCGCTCACTTGCTCGAGGGGGCTATGAAGCAGGTGCTCTTCGATGACCTGGAGCCCGTGGCGGAACGACGCGCTTTTTCCAGGGAGCGTAAGCTGAAAGGCCGTCTTGACGGACTCGAGACGGTCTCCTTGATGGGGGAGCTCGAGCTCGAGGCCGACGCCGTCGAAGAGGGTGAGCTCTATCTCGGGAGCCCAGGTCGGCTCGCAGCCGGCTCCGGTTCCCGTGCAGCTGAGCAGTGTGTTCACTTCGAGCTCTCCTTTTCGGGCCCCGAGGCTGCGGACGAGGTCGAAGGAGAGGGGTTCGTGAACGTGAAGAGCGTGGTCCGTCGCGCGGGCGGGGCCGGCGAAGAGAAAGATCGATAGCAGGACGCTGGCCGGCCCTTTGTGCATGGCTGGTCACCACCCTGAACCTCGAAAGCCAATGGGAGCTGAACGGGGCGGGGGACCTGAACGACTCCTAAATGTAAGCGGGGAGAGGGGCAGCGGCGCGCCCGCTGATCGGGTAAGTTCAGGGCGTGCGGCTTCTCATCGTGGACGACAGCGAAGAGCTCTTGGATCTCTTGGGTCGAAGCTTTGGCGGCGAGGGACATGAGCTACGCCTGGCGAAGAGCCTCGGAGAAGCCAGACGACACCTTCAGGACTTCTTCCCCGACACCATCATCTTGGATGTGGAGCTTCCGGATGGCTCCGGTGTTGACTTCTGTCGCGAGCTCCGCGCTCAGGGAAAGAACTGGCCTGTACTCCTCCTGACAGCCCATGGAGCTGTGCACGAACGAGTCGCGGGGCTTGACGCCGGGGCGGACGATTTCCTCCCGAAGCCGTTTGCTCTCGCGGAGCTGCGCGCGCGTGTGCGTGCTCTGGGGCGGCGTGGACCCGTCGAGCGACCTGTCTCGATCGTGATCGCGGGCGTAGAGATCGATCTCGGGGCGCGGCGTGCGTTCCTTGAGGGCCGTGAGGTCCCTGTGACCGCTCGTGAGTGGGCGGTCCTCGAGTTTCTCTTGAGTCGGAGGGGGCGTGTCGTCTCCCGGGAGGCCATCCTTGAGGGAGTTTGGGGCGACGCCGATGAGGGGGCGAGCGCGAGCCTCGATGTGATCATGGCTCGATTGCGCAGGAAGCTGGGGGGCTCGCTGGTGCGGACCGTGCGCGGGGAGGGCTATGTCGTCGACGAAGGATAAAGGCCGCCCGCGCCTCGCTCACCGCGTCGCCTGGTCGAGCGCCGTTTCGGCGGCGGTGGGAGGACTGCTCGCGTCCGCCGTGAGTGGCTTCATGGGTCAGATGTGGGTGGAGCGCGCCGAAGATCGGGAGCTCTTGCGGGTGACCCACGAGCTCGCGGACGAGCTCGAAGAAGAACTCGAGGAAGGGGAGGAGGATGACTCGCCGGACGAGCGGCGGCACTTCAAGGACGTCCACGGTCCCCGCACGCTCCACAATATTCTCGTGCACGAGCTCGAGAGCGTTCGGCTGCGTCAGCCGCGCGCGGCGGTGCGCGCGGGGGGCATCGTCGTGGCGGGCGAAGAGGGGCTCCCCGATCCGGACCCTGGTGAGTGCGTCAACACCACGGGACCGGCCCCCCTCCGCGTGTGTGGGAGCTCTTTTCTGGGACATCGGCTCGCTCTCGCCAAGAGCGCAGCCGGCGAGCTCGAGCGCCGCTCGAGCTTTCTCGCGGCTGTCGCCCTGGGCATCATCTCCGCAGCCATTCTCGCGGGGCTAGGCAGCTTATTTGTAGCCCGTTGGGCGCTGGCTCCGCTCGACCAGTTGCTCGCACGCGTGAGGGCGGTGCGCTCCGAGCGGCCGTGTCCCGACGAGCTGCGCACCCCGGTGCACTATGCGGAGCTGGAGGAGCTCAGGGGCGCGATCTTCGACTTGGTCGAGCGTCTCGCCGATGCGCTCGACCGTGCGCGCGCTTTCGCGTTCCAGGCGGCTCACGAGCTCCGCACGCCGCTCGCGGCTTTGCGCGGGGAAATGGAGCTCCTGGCTGAGGCGGAGCCAAACCTGAAGGAACTTGGCACGATCCAGAAGCGGCTCGTGCGTTTGAATGAGCTGGTTGAGCGCCTCCTGACCCTCGCGACACCGGGCGACGACCTGCACCGTACGGGGCGCGCTGTGGATCTTGCGGACGTTCTGTCAGAGGTGATGCGCGACCTCGAAGAGCGCAGCGCGCGTGTCACGCTCCACCTCATCGAAGATCCCGTCGTGCGCGGCGATGAACAGCTGCTCCGCAGTGTACTCTTCAACGCTATCGAAAACGCGCTCAAGTTCTCTGAGGGAGCCGAGGATTCGCGGGTCATCGTCGAGATCTCCGAGCGCGAGGGCCGGATCGTGGTGCGGGTGACCGATCATGGCGTCGGGATGACCGAGAGCGAGCGAGAGCGAGCGTTCATCGGGTTCTATCGATCCGCGCGGGCGCGCGCGTCCAAAATCCCGGGACACGGGATCGGCGTCGCGCTCATGCAGCACGTCACACGCGCCCATGGCGGTGAACTGCGCTACCTCCCCGTAGCTCGGGGTACTGTCCTCGAGATCGACCTGCCCGCGTTTTCCTAGGCGAATTGAGGCGGAAAAGCGCGCGATGCGACGTGCGGACCGTTCGTGTTATGCTTGAGGAGCAAGATGTGATCTCCCGCTCGGGAGCTCAAGGAGGGGGGCTAGTGTTTCGTTCGGTGCTTTCGAGGGGACTTCCTTGGGGTGGTTTTGTCGTTGCTTTGGCCTTAGCAGGTTGTGGTGGTCAGGAAGGGGCAGGCGGCGATGGCGGAGGGCCATTCGGTGATGATGGAGGGCTGTCCGACGACGGGGCAGAGCCATTTGGCGATGGTGGAGAACCATCGGAGGCCAGTGGCCAGTCTTCTTATCGCGTGAGCTCCTTGTGCAAGGTTACGGAGACCGAGGAAAATGACCTCGTTCCTCTCACGAAAGCGGAGCTCATCGAGCTCCTTGGAGATCAGTTCATCGATTGGATGACGCCGATTCACGGGGCTCTTACGAACGTCAACGACGTGGGGATCTTCGACGCCTTCGCGGAGCTGCTTTCCGTCGCCGTTTCTAAGAGCTGTCGTGCCGAGACGAACTACGACGTGTTCTCTCCGAGCCAGTCGCTGACCGACGCGTCAGAGCAGGCGCGGATTCGGGGGGAGGTCGTTGGGTTCTTGGACAGCGCCGTCGAAATATCGAGCGGAGAAGTTCTGCGTTTGTCCTTCCACGAGTGTTCCTGCTCAAGTGAAGCGATCGGACAAACGCCGCTCTTCTTCAACGTGCGGCGCACTACGTCGGGGAAGCTGCTCTTTGAGCTTGAGCTGACCGAGGGCGCCGCCTGGACGAAGAAGGTGACCATTTCGCCGAATGAGCTGACGATTCAAGCAAACCTCGAGACGCTGACGGACTGGGCTCGCACAGCGTCGGCCGCGGCGCGCGAAGGTCGCACGGAGTATTCGCGCTCCCGCGGGACTGTGACTGTGGGGCTTCGGCGCGACGCTCAAGGAAATATGAGCGGGTCGGTCGGCGTCAGAGGTCTCAGGTTTCAACCGAACGAGGACAAGCCAGAGCAGGTGGTCGACAGCAAGAGCGAAGGTTGTACTGGCTTCGAATTCCAGGTGGGCCCGCGTTCCGTCGGGAGCAGCTACTCGGTCCAGTTGGGGACGCTCGACGTCACGGCCCCGGGTTCTTCCTTTTGCCACGAGGGCTCGATGGACTGCGGGGACAAGGAGCGCACGGGACCTTTCCACTTTGCGCTCCCTGATAGCGCTTTCCGTCTGACTCAAGCGCCCGAGGCGAGCGCGGAGTTGTTCTCCCTCGATGTGCAAACGCGCGGGCCGCTGTCGGCCAGCGTCGCCGCCGATCGCGTCGCTGAGGGCGGCCTGGGCCGCGCCGGCGAAGGAGGTAAGACGACCGCGCAGGTGTCCCGGTCCCCCGAAGGTTTTCTGCTCACGTTCTCTCCGGCCCTCGACATGGGCGCGGCGCTCATGATCTCGAACTTCTCGGACCAGATGCGCATGAGTCTTCCCGATTGGCTCACGGATGAGATTTTCGACCTCACCTTCGGCGGAGATCCTGTGGCGAGCATTGTCGTCCCCTATCGGGAACTCTGCGCTCCGGGGTCGTCGACGGCGCAATCGAGGCGCGAGCTCGAGATCACAAACGGGACGCTTGAGATTCACGCGGACGAGCGAGTGATGAGCGCGAGCGCGGGACAGTGTGTCGGCGAGAGTCTCGCCGACAGCTCGACTTACCAAAGGACCTCGGACTTCTGGGATATCGGGTTTGCTTGCACGCCGTGAACGCCGTGAACGCCGTGAACGCCGTGAACGCCGTGAACGCCGTGAAACGCCGTCGGAGCCCACCGCGACAGTGAGCGTTGCAGGATTGCTTTTGTGCGGCGCGAGTGGGACCCCTTGTGGGGCGTGGATGTGACCTCCTTGCGGCTCAAAGCACCTTGATGTCAGAGACGCAGAAGTCGAACTTCTGTTCTTTGCTCTTGGTCGCTTGAGCCCGGAAATACACCTGGGTCACGGAGCTCAAGAGGTCCCCGAGGTTGCGTTTTCCTTCGACGGACTTTTCCGTGCACCCCTTGCGCAGGCTGGTCCATTTGATCCGGTTATTCCCCGGCTTCATCTCGACGCAGTAGTCTTCTCCCTTCACCGTCACACCGAAGAGGTAGTTGATGCCCTTCCCTTTGGCGTCGAGATGGAAAGAGAGACCTTTGCTGGTCGTCTTGCCGAGCGCGTGCACGCCCTTGTCATCCTCCCGGAGGTTCCAGTTGATCCCGGCGCCCCAGCTCTTCTTCGGCGTGGTCTTCTTCGCGCGGATCACGGTCCCTTTCGCGCAGGCCTTTTCCTGCTCGTCGGGACCCAGACAAGCCGCGTAGGCACAGGGGTTTTCGATCTTGGCGCCCATGTTATCAGCGGTCCAAAAGAGGCTGCCGCTGAGGTCGGTTCCGATGGCCTTGGTCCCGGCGATGGTGACGACGTTCTTCGGCTTGGCCTTGGTTTTCGCCTTCGTCTTCGTCTTCGTCTTGTCGGGCGGGGCGAGCGGTTTTTCGACTGGCTCCGCCTTGGCCTTTTTCTCTGCGCGCACCGGTTTCGGCGCGGGCGGCTTGGATGGTTCGGCCGTGGCTTTGGGCTTGTCGCCGATAGCGAGCGTGACCAAGACACCTGTCGCGGGGACGACCAAGAGGCCAAGCGTCACGAGGGCAGCCATCTTGAAAGTCATGGCAGACAGAACATACCTCAGAAGTTGAGCAGAACTCTCTCGGCCCCGCGGGGCCCCTTCGGGAGCTCCCTTTAGCCTTTCAGGCGGGGATTGTCAGTGGGGGCCGGCCGCGGGGGCCTCCTCAACTACGTTGCGCAGGAAATTGGCCACTTCGGCCAGGCGCGGACGGAGAAAGGCTTGCAGTTCGGGGTCGACGCCGAGGTCATCCATGGCCTGAAACATGCAGCGGAGCCATGCGTCGCGCATCCGAATGTCGACGGGCACTCGTGCGTGGCGCATCCGGAGCCGAGGATGCCCATTCTGCTGGACGTAGTCGTCGGGTCCGCCCAGCCAGCCCATGAAAAAAAGAGCGAAGCGATCGCGCGAACGGCGACTGACTCTACCGCTCTCGTCGAGCTCGTGCAGCCTCGCGAGGTCCGGCTCGAGCTCACTCATCAAATCATAAAATCGTTCTGAGAGCAGAATGGTGGCTTCGCGCCCGCCGAGCTTTTCGTAGGGATTCCACATCAGGGACAGAAGGTATAGCGCATTGGTCGAGAGCGTCTGAACGTTGGTGCAATGGCTGGAATTTTTCCGGGTCTGGGGGGCGCGCTCCCGCCCAGCTGCCTCCGAAACGTCCAATGGTCCGGCGCGGTTACGCGTTCGCTGAGCGCGCCGGTTTTCGGCGGATTCGTTCTCTGGCAGGCTGCCCACGGTCATCATGTCCCGCGCAAACTTCGGCCTTTTCAGGAAGAGAATGACTTTGTCTGGGCAATCGCGACGTCAGGGGAGCCAGCGAAGGTTCACAGGAGCTCTCGTCCTCTCGGCGCTCGCTCTTGCCTGCGAGACAGCTGCGCCGGGCACGGGCGATAGCAGCGCTCCTGGAGCCGAAAGCACTGGAGGAACGAGTGATGCAGGTGGCTCGAGCGCGGGGGGAGCCGCGAGTGCGGGAGGAGCGAGCGCGGGGGGAGCGAGTGAGCCGGGCGGCTCGAGTCCAGGGGGCCTTCAGGGCGTCGGAGGTGATGTAGCCGCAGGCGGCGCGAGCGGCGACGCTGGAGGCGCGGTCTCAGCGGGCGGGGCTCCATCCGGCAGTGGAGGTGCGCCAGGGGTTTGTTCGCCGTCTAGTCCCGTTCAGAGCAGCGCGTCCGGCTCGGGGCCGCACAAGGTGATTGTCGAGACGAACTCAGATCCCGGCATCGCCGAAGGCACCATCTTTCGCCCGGCCGAGCTCGATGGAGAAGAGAAGTTTCCGATTTTCGTTTGGGGGCAGGGGGGCTGTTCGCAAAACGGTCTCTCGAACGCGGACGCGATGGCGGAGATCGCATCCCACGGTTACTTCGTCATCGCCGACGGAACGCCGGGAGGCGAGGGCGGTCGCATGATGGATCGCTCGAAGCTTGCGGAAATGGGAGCTCCTTTGCTCGCTTATGTCGACTGGGCGATCGCCGAGAATCATAAGCCCTGCAGCGCTTATTATCAGAGCCTCGATACGGAAAAGGTCGCCTCCAACGGGTTCTCCTGCGGCGGTCTTATGGCCCAGGGGACCGTGACGGACCCTCGCATCGTGACTTGGGGAGTGACCAGTAGCGGTATGGCCGGCGCGACGCAGGACTTTTATGACCTGATCAAGACGCCCGTCCTATTTGTCGAGGGAGGGGAAGAGGACATTGCGTACCAAGGGGCCTTGCAGGGATACGAGGCTACCGTCAAGACAGGGGTCACCGTTCTTTGGTTCAGCGTGGACCGGGGGCACGGAGGGGACCTGTTCCAAAAGGGCGGAGGAGACTTCACCAAAATCAACCTCGCTTGGTTGAACTGGTGGCTCAAAGGTGATGAATCGATGAGCGGGAAAGGGCTCCTCGTCGGCCCGAGCTGTCCCTACTGCTCGGACGCCGCCTGGGACGTTCGCTCCGCGAATTTGCCCTAACCCGCCTTTCGCCTCACTCGTCGCAGGAAGGCAACTGGTAGTGCACGCGCAGGTAGGCGACGTCCACATAGGCCCGCCCCGCGCCCTTGGCGGGGAGCGCCGCGATGGCGAGGCCGAAGCTTTCGGCGTTGATGTCCGCAGGGGTCCAGGTCTCGCCCCACAGGTCCGTTTCGCCCCCGTAGTCTTCCGGTGTCACGGTCGTGGGCCAATATCCCTGCTTCTCGCGCTTGGTTTCGCCGATGGCGCCGTTCTTGATGATACGGACCGCGTGGTCAGAGGCTTCTTGGGGCCCGCCAGCGGCGCGGTGGATCGTGGCCGAGATTCCGAGAATCGTCGCGTCGTCCGGGATCGCGAAGCCGAAGTCATCGACAATGAGGCGATCGTGATCGTTGCCATTGGAGAGAGAGAGCGACGTGACCGCCGAAGATTCGATCGTTCCACTTTCGCTCAGAGCACCGTCAACTCCTCGCCATTTCGTGGGCGGGAGACAGTAGTCAGTGTCCGACTCTTGGCAGATCGATGTGCTGCAAAACTCGGTCGTTCCTCCCCGCTCGACACAAGGCGCCACGCAATCAGAGGGGACCGAGCAGGGATCGTCGTACAGTTTCGAATAGTCCGAGTCCGTACCCGAGAAGCCATGACTGCGCGCTCGCCCGGGAGCCCGAGGTTCTGTGCTTTCCACGCAGCCGCCGCCGGCCCCATCTCCTCCAGTGCCCACTCTGCCCCCGCCGCTCGGCGCGCCACCACTGTCGGCGCCACCGCTCTCGGCGCCGCCGCTCGACGCGGCACCGTTCGATGTGCCTCCGTCGGGTGAGGCGCCCCCCGCCGCGCTTCCGCCCCCACCCGGCGCTCCACCCGCGCCCGGACCATCTCCTCCGCTCGCGCTTCCACCCACAGAGGCATCTCCTCCGCTCGACGACGTGTCATCCTCTCCGCTCGGGCCGCAAGCAGGACTCGTGGCGAGCGCAGCCCACACGAGCCAAGACAAAAGACGATAGTCAAGAATAAGGTTCCGCCTCCCCATGGGCCGTTTTTAGAACGCCGCATGCGAAGCGCAAATCGGCTCGCGGTCGAGGTGCACGAGGCGCTCCCGGGAGCGGAGCGCTGTACAGTCGAAGCTCGATGAAGATCTATACAAAGACCGGCGACGCGGGAGAGACGGGCCTGTTTGGGGGAGAGCGCGTGGGCAAGGGAGAGGCTCGCGTCGAAGTGTATGGGACTGTGGACGAGCTGAATGCTGCGCTCGGTCTCGCGTGCGTCGCTCTTGACGGTGAGCAAGCCGCAGATCTTCAAGGGATCCAAAGAGACCTCTTCGTCTTGGGAGCAGAGCTGGCTTGCGCTCCCGGTGCGGCTGAAAAACTCCGACTCAAGCTCATCGATCGTGACGACATCGAGGAGCTCGAAGCGCTCATCGACCGCGCTGAGGCCGAACTTCCAAAGCTCATGAATTTTATCCTGCCGGGAGGTTCGGAAGCGGGCGCCCGGCTACACCTCGCACGGGCCGTTTGTCGCCGGGCAGAGCGCGAGTTTTTCCGTGTCGCGAGCGAAGCAGGGCTTCGGAGCGAGCTCGGCGTCTACTTGAACCGGTTGAGCGACCTGCTCTTCGTGCTCGCGCGTCGGGCAAATGCGCGAGCAGGAGCCCCAGAAGTGACCTGGAGCTCCCGATCAGATGGTTAGCTCCCGGGGGTGTAGCCGAGATTGGATGCGAGCCACTTTTCGCTCTCAGAGAGCGTGCGGCCGACCCTTCGAGAATAGTCCTCGAGCTGATCGCGGCCGACCCGATTCACGTTGAAGTAGTGAGCATCGGGGTGGGCGAAGTAGAGACCGCTCACAGAAGCGGCGGGCAGCATGGAGAGACCCTCGGTGAGGGACATGCCGACTTCGTTCGCCCCGAGCAGAGAGAAGAGAGTCTTCTTCGGCGTGTGATCGGGGCAAGCGGGGTAGCCGAAGGCCGGTCGGATGCCACGATACTTCTCGGCGATCAGGTCTTCGTTCTTCAAGCTCTCGTTCTCGTAACCCCACTCGCGGCGGGCCCGAGCGTGGAGATACTCGGCTCCGGCCTCTGCGAGGCGGTCGGCGAGCGCCTTGACCATGATCGATGAATAGTCGTCGTGGTCGTTCTGGAACTCGCGGGCGATTTCCTCTGAGTTGATGCCACCAGTCACGGCGAAGGCACCGATCGCGTCCCGCAGGCCGAGTTCCTGAGGCGCGATGAAATCGGCCAAGCAAACGCAGGGATCGTTCTCACCGCGGCTCGACTGCTCCCGGAGCATCGGGAAGCGCGCGACTTCCTTCGAGCTGTGTTCATCCTCGTACAGGACAATGTCGTCGCCGTCCGAGTTCGCAGGCCAGAAGCCATAGACCGCGGCCGCTTTCAGGCGACCGTCTTCGATGAGCTTGTTCAGGATCTTCTGGCCGTTTTCGAAGAGTTCGCGGGCCGCAGCACCGTACTTCTCATCCTCGAGGATACGCGGGTAACGCCCCGGAATTTCCCAGGCGGTGAAGAAAAACGACCAGTCGATGAAGGGAACCAGCTCCGAGAGCGGAATATCCGCGAGAACCTTACGTCCGAAGAAGCTCGGAGTGGCGAGGTTCTGAGGCGAGAAGTCTAGCTTTTCTCGGCGCTTGCGGGCCTCTTCGATCGTGATGAGGGGGCGCTTCTGCTTGCCGCCGAAGACCTCGCGCAAGCGGACCTGCTCTTCGGCGTTCTTCGCGAGGTAGTCGTCCCGTTGCTTGTCGTCGAGCAAGCTGGCGACGACGTTGACGGCGCGGGAGGCGTCGAGCACGTGGATGACCGGGACGTCCGCCTCGGGAGCGATCTTGACCGCCGTGTGCTGGCGGCTCGTGGTGGCGCCGCCGATGAGCAGGGGCTTCTTGATCTGGCGGCGCTTTATCTCGCGCGCCACCGTGACCATCTCGTCGAGCGACGGCGTGATGAGCCCGGAGAGGCCGATCACGTCGACGTTCTTCTCGATAGCCGCGTCGAGGATCTTGTCGCAAGGCACCATGACGCCGAGGTCGATGACCTCGTAGTTGTTGCAGCCGAGGACCACACCCACGATGTTCTTGCCGATGTCGTGGACATCACCTTTCACCGTGGCCATGAGCACGCGCCCCTGCGTTTGGCCCTCGACGCGCTCGGCGGCCATATAGGGCTCAAGATAGGCGACGCCCTTCTTCATGACGCGGGCGCTCTTGACCACCTGCGGCAGAAACATTTTTCCTTCGCCGAACAGGTCGCCGACGATGCTCATGCCGCTCATCATGGGGCCTTCGATGACCTTGAGGGGCGAGCCGAGCTTCTGGCGCGCCTCTTCGCAATCGGCTTCGATGAACTCGACGAAGCCGTGCACCATCGCGTGGGAGATGCGCCCTTCGACGGGCTGTTCGCGCCAGGAGAGATCGAGCTCGCGCTTTTGGCCTTGGCCTTTGACTTGATCGGCGAGCGCGACAAGGCGCTCGGTCGCGTCCGGGCGCCGATCGAAGATGACATCTTCGACAGCCTCGAGCAGGGGCTTCGGAATGTCTTCGTAGACGGCGAGCTGACCCGCGTTCACGATGCCCATGTCGAGGCCGGCTTTGGTCGCATGATAAAGGAAGGCCGAGTGCATCGCCTCGCGGACGACGTCGTTGCCGCGGAAAGAGAAGGAAAGGTTCGAGATACCGCCGCTCGTGAGCGCGCCGGGTAGCTCGGCTTTGACACGGCGGATCGCTTCGATCAGCTCGATGGCGAAGCGGTTGTGTCCTTCGATGCCGGTCGCGACCGCGAACACGTTGAGATCGAAGATGATGTCGGTGGCCGGGAAACCGACCTTGTTTACAAGCAAGTCGTAGGCGCGCTTGGCGATCGCGAACTTACGATCGGCGCTCTCCGCCTGACCCTCTTCGTCGAAAGCCATGACCACGACCGCGGCGCCGTAGCTTCGGACCTTCCGAGCGCGCTCGAGGAACTCCTCTTCGCCCTCTTTCAGGCTGATCGAGTTCACGATCGACTTGCCTTGAACACATTTGAGTCCAGCCTCGATGACCGACCAGCGCGAGCTGTCGATCATGATCGGAACGCGGGAGATTTCCGGCTCAGAGGCGACAAGGTTCAAAAAGCGCGTCATCGCCTGCTCGGAGTCGAGCATGGCTTCGTCCATGTTGACGTCGATCACGTTGGCGCCGCCGCGCACCTGCTCGAGGGCGACCTCGAGGGCTGCGTTGAAGTCACCGGAGCGGATCAGGCGAGCGAATTTCTTACTGCCGGTGACGTTGGTCCGCTCGCCCACCATGATGAAATTCGAGGAACCGCTTTGGACCGTGAGCGACTCGAGACCCGAGAAGCGACTGACCATCTTGGGCTCGGCGATCGGACGGGGTTCGACGTCTCGCACAGCCTCGGCGACCTTCTCGATATGGGCGGGAGTCGTGCCGCAGCAGCCGCCGACGATGTTGACGATGCCGGCGCGGGCGAACTCGCCGAGGAGCGCGCCTGTCTGCTCCGGGAGCTCGTCGTATCCGGTCGGTGCGAGCGGGTTCGGCAAGCCGGCGTTCGGGTAACAGCTGACCAAGGTCGGCGCGAGGGCGCTGAGCTCGGCGATGTAGGGGCGCATCTCGGAAGCGCCGAGCCCACAGTTAGCGCCGACAGAGAAGGGCCTTGCATGGGCTACCGAGTCCCAGAACGCGTCGACGGTTTGGCCGGAGAGGGTGCGGCCGCTCTTGTCGGAGAAGGTGACGCTGATCATGAGCGGCAGCTCCACGCCGCGCTCCTGTTGGACCTCGTCGATGGCGACGAGCGCTGCCTTGCAGTTCAGCGTGTCGAAGATCGTCTCGACCAAAAATAGGTCGACCCCGCCGTCGAGCAGCGCGCGGACCTGTTCTTTGTATGCGTCCTTCACCTGATCGAAGGTCACGGCGCGATAACCGGGATCGTTGACGTCGGGCGAGAGACTCAACGTCCGGTTGAGCGGTCCGATGGCGCCAGCGACGAAACGAGGCTTGTGGGCGGTCGAGTATTTCTCCGCAGCTTTGCGGGCGAGCTGGGCCGCGGCCACGTTCAGGTCGTAGGCGATGTCCCCGAGGGCGTACTCGGACTGGGAGATGCGCGTCGCGTTGAAGGTGTTGGTCTCGATGATGTCCGTGCCGGCCGCGAGGTAGCGCTCGTGGATGTCGGTGATGACGTCGGGACGGGTCAGAACGAGCAGCTCGTTGTCGCCCTTGAGATCCTGCTTCGAGTTCCGAAAGTGCTCCCCGCGGTAGTCCGCTTCCTTGAGCCCGTAGCCTTGGATGCAGGTTCCCATCGCACCATCGATGATCAGGATGCGGTTTTTGGCGAGTTCTCGGAGGGTGGCAGCCAGGGGCGCAGACATGGGGCTCGGAAGCTGGCTCTTTTCTTCCTGTCTGACAACCAAAACATGGCCGCCGGAGGGGCCTGCCGGCTCGAGGTCTCTGATTCAAGCAATTTTTGCCGCCTGGGCGCGGGTCGCCGGGTTCTGCTGTCACCAGACGAGCGCCCCGGGGCCGACGCGTCAAGGAAGCCAACTGAGCGTGAGTGATGCACCGCTCGGGGCCACCGCGGCGTTCAATCCGAACACCTCTCGGAGGAGCCCCTGGGACAGGCATTGCTCCGGTGTCCCGAGGGCGACCATTTTCCCGTGGTGAAGTACGAGCAGCCGGGTCGCGTAGCGGAGGGCGAGCTCCAGCTCATGGACGACGACGAGGGCCGCCCGTCCGCTCGCGGTGAAGGCGCGGAGCGCGCTGAGGGCCTCCTCCCGGTGGGAGAGATCGAGGTGCGCCGTGGCTTCGTCCCAGAACAGTACGCTCGCGTCCTGGAGGAAGCCGCGCAGAAGATGGACGCGCTGGCGTTCGCCCTGAGAAAGATGGGCCAGTCTGCGTGAGCGGAGCTCTTCGGTGAGCCAGGGGAGACTGCGGGCCACTGCGCGTCCCGGACCATCTTGCTTCTGCGCGGAAGCAAGAGCGAGCGCCTCGTCGACGGTGAAGCCGAGGGCGTCGTTTTCTTCACGACCGACGAGGGACGCGAGGCGAGGGCGCTCGCGGTAGGGGAGGCTGGAGAAGAGCAGGCCCGAATAGCGCACCTTCGCGCGAGGAGCGGGCACCAGATCGAGACAGACGTCGATGAGCGTCGACTTGCCGGAACCGTTGGGTCCGACCACGAACAGGAGCTCGCCCGGCTGGAGCGCGAAGCGGACGTCGGAGAGCACGCTGCGGCCCCCTCGCTCGACACTTTCGACGTCGAGCTCCAGGAGGGGGCTCTCTGTGGAGCGCTGAGTGATCTCTGTCACGAGGCCCCCCGGAACCGGCGCCAAAGGAGGAAGGCGAACACGGGTGCGCCCAGCGTGCCGGTGATGACCCCGACGGGCAACTCGACCGGGGCGAGGACACAGCGTGCGAGAGCGTCAGCGCCGACGAGCAAACACGCACCACAAAGGGCGCTCTCGGCGATCACGCGCTGGTGCCGGGAGCTGCCGAAGCTGCGGACGAAATGGGGAGCGAGCAAGCCGACGAAGCCGATGATGCCTCCGAGAGCTACGGTGAGCCCGCTCAAGACGGAAGCCCAGAGGGCGACAGCGCGTTCGGTGCGTCGAATATCGACTCCGAGGGAGGTGGCGGTAGCGGAGCCGAAAGTGAGCGCGTCGAGAGCGGGACCTGTGCGCAGCAAGCTGACGACTCCGACTGTGACAGGCAAAAGGCCCAGCGCGACCTGCGCCCAGGTTTTTCCGTCGAGATTGCCCAGGATCCAGAGGAGCAAACGCTGAGCGCGGGAGTGATCGGAGACGGAGAGGGAGAGCAAGAGAGCGCTCGCCGCCCCCATGACCTGTCCGAGAGCGATACCGGCGAGGAGCAAGAGGTCCCGGTTGGAGAAGGATCTCGGCCGGAGCAGGAAGGTCAAGAGCGCGGTCGAGAGCAACGCGCCGAAACAGGCCGCGAGTGGGAGCGTGAAGAGGGCGCTCGCCGCGCCGAACAGGAACAGCACAAGCTGACAGAAGAAGGCAGCCGTCGGGGAGACGCCGAGGATGGCGGGATCGGCGAGGGGGTTGCGGAAGAGGCCCTGGAGCGCGGCGCCAGAAGCTCCGAGGGCGCCGCCGATCAGCGCCGCGACAAGAGCGCGCGGCAGGCGCATGTCGACGACGATTGAACGCACGAGAGAATTGGGAGATCCCATGAGGAGCTCGCGGACCGTCTCCACGGGACCAAGCACAGGCCCCACGAGCGCGGCGAGGAGCACGAGGGTACTGAGCCCAGCGAGCCAAGAGAGAAGACGCCCGGCAGGCATCATGACTCCTCCTCTTGCACCAAGCTCACGTAAAGCTCACAGGCATCGAGGGCGAGCTGGCTCATGGAGCCCATGAGGCTCGACGGGATCAGGAACACCCGCGGCTTCTTTCCGAGAAAAGCCCCCGGGGGCAGCTCGGGAAGGGGCTCGTTCGGTTCGAGTTTTCGCGCTGTTTCCACGGGGGCTCCGAGGAATACGAGAGCGGGCGTGAGGACAGCGAGTTCCTCTTCCGAGAGCAGGGGAGTCGGACCGCGCCCGTCGTCGGACAGGAGGTTCTGGAGTCCTGCCTGGGTCGGGCAATCGACCTGGAGCGCGCCGCTCGCGTAGGCATAACGGCCCTGGATGAAGAGGGCCCCGAGAGGGGGCAGCGCGCCTCGAAGCTTTTCGAGGCGCGCTTGAGCGGCGTTCACGAGCTCGGTGGCTCGGGGGCTTCGATGCACGAGGTCGCCGAGCCGTCGCCACTGCTCGAAGAGCTCAGAGAGAGTTCGAGGTGTGGGCACGCGCCAGACCGGCACCCCAGCGCTCCTGAGGAGTACCTCGGTCGCGGCGAGGGTGTAATCGGAGACGATCACCAGGTCCGGATTCAGGCTCAGGATCGCTTCAGGAGATCCGCTCACCCGTCGACTGTTCTTCGGAAAGCGCGAGGAAACGGCCGAGGAACCGGGCCAGTCCACAATGCGGGAGATCCCGACCCAGCGCTCGGGTTCGAGCAAATCGAGCAAGAGCTCTTCTGGGTAGAGCGCGGCGGTCACGACGCGCTCGGGGGCCCTTTCGGGCAGCCTGAGCTCACGGGTAGCGAGGTCGCCGGAATGAATTGCGGAAACGGGAGAACCGCTCAGGCCGATGCTCTTCGCCCAGACAGCCGACAGAAGGCAAACGCCGAAGGCGAAGAGCTCTTGTTTCATAGTGAGCGGTGAGTCCCCTAGTGATTAGTAGCTGCCGAGGTTCGCGGGGGGCAAGCCGGCTGTGTCTTCGAGGAGCGTGGGGCTCTGGAGGCGAGCTCGTCCGCTCTGCACCTTGATCCTCGCGACCTCACCTCGGCTCCCGTCTGGCATGAGACAGACGTCTGCGCAGCCGGGCGCACAATGGATTGTGCCAAAGCTCACGCCTCGTCCCCGACCCATGCTGTCCGGGAGAGCTTCGAGAAGCTCGGTCGTCTCTTCGGTCTCGAGATCCACCGCAAGGAGCCGATTGTGCTTGTCGCCGCCGTAGGCCGTGAGGGTTTTCACGAGCGCGACCTTCTCGCTCGCAAAGGCGATCTGAGCTTGAAGAGGTTCGCCGGCGATGGCGCTCGCGGGGATGCGGCGGAGCTCTCGGAGGGGCCGCGAGCCCGCGTCGAAGAAGACGAGAGCGCTCTGGCTCAGGTCTTCGGCTTCCCCCGTCGTATCGATGCGTCCGGTGCAGGCGGTGGCGACCTCGTCACGACCGGGTACCGGAACGAGCGCACCACAGGACTTGAGACCCGCAAGCGCGATCGGTTCTCCGATCGTCCGCGTCGCAAGAGGCACCGGCACGATCATGGCCTCTCCGGTCTTCGTATAATCCGCGGACAAGCGCTCCAGCGTCACGAACAAATCGTCACCAAGAAGGGTGACGTGAGAGGGACCTGGGGGGAGGCCCTCGTAGCTTTCAAAGACGACGTTCGACGTGATCTTGGCCTGTTTGCTGTCGATAAAGAGGAGATCTCCTCCTTCGTCGAAATCCAGGCTGCCCGGGTTCGGGTTCTGAGCGAAACGGAGCAGCACGCCCTCGTCTTTGCTGAGCTGGAGGTAGTCGTAAGGATTCGACTCGAAACCCATGCCGACGGGCAGCTGTGCGCGGACCTTGCCTGTCTCCGGATTCACGAAGCTCACGACGTTCGTTCCGTGGCGATCGAGCACGACGAGCTCGCCTGCAAGGCCGAGGGGGACGAAGACGTCGCCGCTCAAGGGGAAGGCGAGCCCGTCCGTGGCCGTCGAACCTGTCGACAGGAAGGAGGGATTTTGCACTCTGCCCGAGAGATCGAGCAGAGCGATCTCCGTGGAGAGGAAGTCGCTCATCAACAGAGCGACGCCTGAGGGGCAGCCTTCGGCAGGTTCGGGATCGCCCGCCTCGCCCGCGCTTCCCCCTGAGCCACTTTCGCCCGCACTGCCGCCGGAGCCCCGATCGGCGCCGCCGAGCCCCTGAGCGCCTGCTTGGCCCGTTTCGTCCGTGGTGTCGCCTTGGCAGGCGAGGCTGAGGAGGGATCCTCCGAGGGCAAACGTGAAACTGAAGAGGATCGTGCTAAAATGTATAGTTTTCATTTGAATCGGGTCTCCAAACTGAAGAAGAGGCTCCTGCCGGGGAGCGGATACCCCACGACGTCGAAGCGGGCAGAGTCGAACAGGTTGCGCAAGCTGGCTCGCAGAGTGAGCTCTCCGTGAGCAAAGCCGGCCTCGGCTTCGAGGTCGACGTTGCCTTGTTCCGGGATCACTCCGAGGCCAGCGGGATCTGAGAAGCGGGAGGATTGAACGAAGGCGCGGGCACCGATGCGCGCTTGGCTTTCGGGAACATGCAGCACGCGGACATGGGCCGTCGCCGAAGCGGTCACCGCCGAGAGGAACGGGAGGAAATCGTTCTTCGTCGTCCGATTCGGGCTGGTGTCGCGGGGATCGAGCCAGCTCGCCTGTGCTGTGAAGGCAAAGGGTCCAGGGTTCAGGCCGAGAGCGAGCTCGGCCCCGATGGTTCTTGAGGACGCGCGGTTCTGGGGCGTCAGGTATCCCTGCGTGCTGCGTAGGAACAAGACGAGGTTCTCCGAGCTTCGGATAAACGCGGACGCGTCCATCCAGAAGAGCGGAAGCCCGCCGCGAACCGGGCCCGCGTAGCGCACGCCGATCTCCCCTGTCGTCGCTTCCTCGGGTTCGAGTCGCGGATTGCCGCGCATGATGGGACTGAATCCGTAGAGCTCGCTCAGCGTCGGTACACGTACCGCGCGGGCGAGCGAGGCGAAGGCATCGAAGGAGCCGCGACTGAAGGTGGCGCTGGCTCGCCCCCCGGGAACGGGCTCAGCGCATGCCGAGAGCGGCGTCGTCGAGACGCAACGGAGCTCGCCGAGGACCGAGAAGGTCAAAAGCGAGGTCGGACGGTAGTGAAGACCAGCGGCGAGGCGGGTCGAGAGTCGCTCCGCTGAGAGGACCTCGGTCGGTGCGCCGTCCCGCTGTTCGAAGCGGCGGAAGCGCTCGATGCTCGCGCTGAGGCGTTCGAAGAGCGTGATGTCCTCGGAGAGGTCCTGTTCGGCGAGGATCGCTTGTTCGAAGCGCTCTCCGGGAGTCGTGAGCCGCTCGGAAAAAGGGCTCAGCTCTCGCAGCGGATCGCTCACGGCGGTCTCAGAAACGATGGCCGCGGAGAGCAACTCAAAACGAGAGCGATCGCCGCGGATGGTGCTCGTAATTTGCGCCATCGTTCGGTCGTAGGCGACACGTGCCTCTCGCGTCGGGACCAAAGCTAACTTCACCGCCCCTTGCTCACGGCTGGCATGTCCGAAGAAGAACTCGGTTTCGACTTTTCCGAATCGCTCCCGATGGTGGATCCAGGTTCCGAGACCTCGGCTGTCGGCATTCTTCAGCGTGGTCGTTTGGTCGTCGTCGGGAGTGAACAGGGTTCCCCGAGTGTCCTTGAAGGAGTAGTCGTTCTTGGCTCCGTCCAAGCTCACAAATACCTGAGTCGTGCGCTCTTCGGACGAATAGCCGCGCGACAAGGAGAGACCGCGGGTCCCGAAGCTGCCGAGATCCATCCGAAGCAGCCTTCCGGTTTCCGGTGCCTTGCGAGGGACGAGGAAGATCGCGCCTCCGATGCCGAACTCGGCCGCGGTCCGAGGCGCGCTCGAGCGGTAGATCTGGATGGATTCGACGAAGTGAGTCGGGACTAAGCCGAGGTCGGCCACCCCTCCCACCTCGTCGTTCAGCTTGACCCGTCCGAAGTAGACAGGAGTCTGCGCCGCGGTCGCGCCGCGGAGGCGAGCTGTCGTGGGACTCCCGAGTCCTCCCAGCTGGCTCACCTGGATCCCAGGAGCGTCACGCAGCGCGTCTCCGATGGGCAGGCCGGGCGTCTCGAGAGAGGCGCGTCGGATCGTGAAGTGGGCGACGCTGGGGTCTGTTCCCCGGGTCGGCGGCGGCCTTTGGCCCGAGACGAGAACCTCCTCTTCTGCCTCGGAGGGCTCCTCTTCGCTCTCGCTCAGGGCCTGCTCCGCAGCGGGCACGACGAAGGGCTCCGCCGCCCGGAGGTCGGGCGACAGGAGGCCGAGCAGCGACCCGAGGACGAGCGAGCGCCTCCCGGGAGGGATGGACAGGAAGGAGAAGGGCATGACAGACGGGTCTCTTTGGACCGCCTCCGAACCTCTCCCGCGGAGGACTCGGAGAGACGAAAACCCTGAAGGATCTCGCCGTCGTCGTTAGGTCTTCGGGCTCAGGGCTCGACCCGTTTCCGAGTCTCCTACTCCTCACCGCTTCCCGAGCTCTTCGCTCAGTGCTTCGGGGTGAGTTTCGTTCCCAATACCGCTGCGGGGCAGCTCCGGATTCACACCGGATTCCCTCGTTTCCCGGGGAGAACACACCGACCGTTCGGCGCGACTCCGCGGGAGGCCCGCCCACGAGGGCGAGCAACGATGACGAACGCCCCTTAGTGCCGCTGACCTCGGAGCGCAACTCGCCTCGCTGGGGCGCTCTGCGCACGCCAGGAGGGTACCGCTTGCGTCAAGGGCCGCGCCGAGCGCGCGCCGTGGGCACGCGCCCGAGCGCTGTGGCGCCGGGTTCAGCGCAGGTAGGACTCGATCGCGTCGTAGAAGGATTGCCCGAGCAGCTTGTAGCCAGCGTCGTTCGGGTGCAGAGACTCGGCCATGACCGTTTGCGAATAGTTCGGCTGGCTCTCGATGACCTTGTAGTTGTCTACGAAGAGGATCTTCTTGCCTGCGGCGGCGCGCTCTTCGACGGCTTCCTTCAGTCCTGCGTTATAGGAGATGGCCTTCTGATTGTTGCCGTTCCCAATGGGGATGATGGACGCCACGACCAGAAGTGTGTCGGGAGCCTTGCTCGTGATGGAGTCGAGCAGACCATCGAGCCGATTCAGGACGTCCGGGACGTTCGAGCCACCCTCGTTGACGTCGTTGGTTCCGATCATCAAAAGCACGATGTGGGGCTGGAACATGCTGAGCGCATTGTTCGTGATGTCGCCTCCGATCCCCATGTTCCCGGAGATCTTATAGCCGCCGTGCCCCTGGTGGTTCTTGGGGAACGCCTTCCCTTCGACCATGTTGGGGCCATTGGTCTGGGTCCCGACGAACGTGATCTCCTTGCCGGCGAGCACCGCTTGCTTGAAGAGCTCGACGCGATAGCCCCCTCCCGGCTGCAAACCGCAGCATCCTTCGGTGATGGAGTCTCCGAGCGGCAAGATCTTGCAGGGGCCCGTTTCGGGACAGGGCGAATTGACGCCGGGCTCACCTCCGCTTCCGTCGGTTCCGCCCGTTGCGTCACCGCCGGAGCCATCGGTTCCACCGGCGCTCGTTCCGCCGTCGCTCGGTGCGCCACCGGCCTGGGAGCCACCCGCGGCCGCTCCTCCTGAGGGTGCGCCTCCCGCCTGCGCGCCGCCCGCCGATACCAAACCTCCAGCACCCGGTGCGCCGCCGCTCACAACGGGCGCGCCACCACTCGCAGTCGGTGCCCCACCTGCGGCAACCGCTCCTCCAGC
>NASX01000055.1 GCA_002085155.1 Sorangiineae bacterium NIC37A_2 | reverse complement strand
GAGGGCGGAACCTATTGTTCGCTCTGCTCGCGCCTCCGACGCGGCGTTCTTTACCGAGCGGCCGAAGAGCTCGGATGCAACAAGATCGCCCTCGGCCATCATCGAGACGACGCTCTTGAAACCTTCCTGATGAACCTCCTCTACTCGGGCAAGCTGCAGTCGATGCCCCCGCGCTATCTGACTGATGACGGTCGCTTCCACGTGATCCGACCTCTCATCCAGTGTGAAGAGGCGAAGCTGCGCGAGCTCGCCTCCGAGCAAGCATTCCCGATCTTGCCCTGCAACCTCTGCGGGTCTCAGGAGGGACTCAAGCGTGACAAAATGGCAGAGCTGCTCGAGAAGCTCGAAGCGGAACACCCCACCGTGCGGAGTGTGATGATGGCTGCTCTCGGGAACGTCTGCCCGACCCACCTCTTCGATCGCGACGTGGCGCGCGCCTGGGAGGAGCGGGACCCGAGTATTCCTGGAAAAGCCAGCCTCGGCGCCGGACGAAGCCATGAGGCGCGTGAGCCGGCGCCTGGGCGGCGCCTGCCGGTCGTTGCGTAACAGGCGCCAACGGCGGGACAGCCCCTCGGCTTTTTGACTTTGCGGGAAGGGCAGCGTCTCTGCTACCACCGAGAGGCAGTGCAGCTTCGCCCGAGTCTGGTTTCTGGCATTCTCCTCATGGGAGCGGCCTCCCTGATCGCCCCGAGCGCGGCGGCCCATCATCGTTTCGAGATTGGAGCCGTCCTCGGATATCGAGTCGGCGGTCACGTTGGCGCTGCTGAAGACTCCGAGACTCTCGGGAACTATTCCTTCGACGGAGCACCCGCTTACGGCGCGCTCTTCGCGTACCGGGTGCGACCGGACGGGCTCATCTTCCTGAGCTACGAGCGCCAGGAGACGCAGGCTCGCTTCACGCCCTCAGGCCTCGCGAGCAGCGTCGCTCAGGCCGGGGTGTCCATCGAATACTTCCAGTTCGGTGGTTCCGTGGAGCGCGCCTACGGCCGCACGGTTCGCTTCGTCCCGTACATGGGCGCAAGTGTGGGGCTCGCCCGCCTCGCGGCACTCGGTCGAAATGTGCCCGACGAGTGGGCCTTTGCGCCGGTGCTCGATGGGGGATTCAAGATCGAGCTTCTGCCTTGGCTCCATCTGCGCGCGGCTGCCCGCTTGCCGATCTCGTTCTTCGGAACCGAGTCGGCGGTGCTCTGTTTAACGGGCTCGAACTGCACGGTTGGCGTCGATCGCGCTCCTCGTTTCCAGTTCGACATGCTCGGCGGAATCGGCGCTTCGTTCTGAGGCCGTCCGGAGCGCAAATGTCTTGAAGGCGCGCTTTTTAGGGCGCGCCTTCACAGAACTCTCGTCCCGAGAGCGCACCTCGTCTTTCGAGATGCGCTCGGGTCATCGACCTCAGTTCTCGAACTCGATGACGCGCTGAGGCGGGCGCACGTCCTTCGTCCGCTCTTTGGTGCGCTCGAGGAGCGGAGGGCGGCGGAGCAGTCGATCCACCTGATCGAGGGCGCTGAACGCCACGCGATCGACGGTCTCTAGAACATCCCAAACAATACGCATGAGAGAGCTCCCTTCTTAGCTTGCCTTCTTGAACCAGTCTTGAACGGCGCCCGCCAAGGGAAGCTTGTTCACCTGGGCCTTCGCCTGCTGCACGCCGTACTCGGTCGCCTTGGTCAAGAGCTCTTGGCCGCGATCTTCGACGAGCTCCCGGATCTCGCGCGCGAGCTCCTGGCCGAGGGCGAGGGTCTTTTCGGCGCGGGTGGGGGCGCCCGAAACGAGGTCGCTGGCCGTCTGCTTCAGGGCCTGAGCGAGGCGGGTCGCGCGGCGGACGCTGCGCTCGGCGAAGCTGGTGTTCGCATACTCAGCGACCTCATTGATGAGGTCGACCGGGATGCTGCCGCCGGTGCGCGGAGCGCGGTGCAGCGCCTTCTGGAACCGGGGGTAGCGCTTGAGGGTGGCCTTGTATTCCTCTTCGGTGAGACCGGCGGCTTCGAGCGCTGCGCGGTACTCCTCTTCGGCGACCTTCTTGGCCTTGAAGAGGTACATCTGGACGCGGCTCTGGAAGTTCACGGCGCCGTCGCCGCTCGTCTCCACCGCACAGAAGATCGTGCCCGGATACTTTTCGGTGATGAGGGACTGGACGCCGTCGGAGACGCTGGAGCTTGGCATGCAGCCGAAGGGCTTNACGCTGAGCGTCATCGTGGCCTTGTTCTTCACCACGTTCAAAATCAGCTTGCCGACCTCCATGTGACCTTCGCCACCGCGGAGATTGTTGTCGTAATAGGGGGCGGCGATCTCAGCGATCTCGTCCATGTCGGGGAGGTGGTAGTCGTAATAGCCCCCGGCATAGGCGAAGGTGTGGAAGGCCATACGGAGGGCCTTGTCCGCGGCCCAGAGCGAGACCTTGCGCGTCGTGGCTCCGAACTCTCCGAGCCCCGCCAAGCCGAGCTTCGCGGTGTCGTCCCGGCGCAGGCGCTTACGCTCTGCGGTGTCGTAGGCGACCTCCCAGATATTGTAGAGGAGCCAGGCGGTGACGAATTGAATGTCAGCCTCGGCGCCTTCGTGCTCGATGAAGCGCTGGAGGCGGTAGTTTCCGTCGCCTTCCGTCGTCATCGCCCAGAACTCACCGATGATGGCGACCTTGGCCTTCGGGTTCGAACGGTCCACCTCGATCTCAGAGAAGAGGCGTTTGCACTGCATGAGCGCAGCCAGAATGCTGCGACCATTCAGCAGCGCGTCGTAACAGATGCGCTTCGACTGTTCGATGACCTCGTCCGTCGCGCCCGGTACGAGCTCGTAGGGACGGATCCGATATCCGAGTCCGTTGATGATATCGCCAGCGATCAGTCCCTTCACCATGTTGATGAAGAACTTCGGATTCATCTCGAGGCCGCTCTCTTCACCGGTGGCCTGAGAGAGACCGCCCTGCTGCTGGAAGAGCATCACGCGGAAGCCGTCAAAGCCCGCGTCGCGGAGCGCCTTGCGGTACTCGGTCGTGTACATGCCGAAGCGGCAGGGGCCGCAGGCACCGGCCGTCAGAAAGACGTATTTGTCGATGATCTCTTGGGTCGACATGCCCTTCTGGTCGCGGAGATGGATCAAGACCTTGACCAGGTTCCCCACCGTGAAATAGGTCGGATTACACTGCCCGCGATTGCCGAACTCCTTGCCGACGCGGAGCGAATCATAGTCGGGCGCATCGAGCGCGACGACTTCGTAGCCGGCGTTCTTAAGGCCGCCCGATACGATGTAATCGTGAGCGACCGTGAGGCCGCCGATCAGCATCGTGATCTTGGAGCGCTCCGCCTTGGTGAAGGTCAGGTTCGCCATGCGCTCGACCCATTGATCCGTTTGCTCCAGGCCGAGACGAGCGCGCTCTTCGGCTTCGAAGCGCGCGAGCTCTTGGTCAATGTCGAGCTCCTGTCCGATGACGGGGAGCGCGCGCTTCACCTTGGACTCTTGGACGAGTGTATTCATGGCATTCCCTTTCGTTCTGAATCGGGCCTCGGGGTTCGGCGCCGGACGCGCGACCTCCTTAGGCAAACTGACACTGACGTCAGCGTTTATGCCAAACCCCGCCCCTTTCGCCAAGCGTTCTGCGCAGCTTTTGCGGGATCTTGCCAGGGAGCCCGGGGCGCGGGCGGCGCGCGAGCGGCGGTCCGAGCGCAGGTTTGATCTTCCTCGAGCGGCAGAGGGGGCCTTCGGCCCCAAATGACTGCGGCTCCGGGCCCCGCAGACCTCGAGGGGCCGGCGGGGGCGGAGCCATAGTCGCGGACGCCCTGGCCTCGGACGACCAGGGCGCCCTCGCGGGCGCCCGCTGCTTGGGGGTGGTCAGCCGAAGCGAACGAGCGACGGCATGTAGTCGTCGGGGGCTTGGTAACCGAGCAGGTTGAACATCGTCGCGGCGATGTTGCCGAGTCCGGGGTTCTTCACGGAGTCGTCGAGAGCGATGCCCTTCTGGCCCGGCGCGTAGATGAAGAGCGGGACCTTGTTGAGGGTGTGGCTCGTCTTCGGCTTGGGACGGCCGCTCGCGTCCTGGGCGATGCTGCCGTCCTTGTTGTGATCGAACATCTCGTCGGCGTTGCCGTGGTCGGCGGTGACGATCAGGATGCCCTTGGCGCGCTCGGTGAACTGGATCAAACGCCGGAGCTCGAGGTCGACCGCTTCGACAGCCAAGATTGCCGCGTCACGCACGCCTGTGTGTCCGACCATATCGCCGTTCGCGTAGTTCAAACGGGCGACCTTGTGTTTCCCGGTCTCGAGCTCTTTGAGGAGGCGATCGGTGATCTCGGCAGCCTTCATCCAAGGACGCTCTTCGAAGGGCAGCGTGTCGCTCGGGATTTCGACGTAGGTTTCGTATTTCGAGTCGAACATCCCGCTGCGGTTCCCGTTCCAGAAGTAGGTCACGTGGCCGTACTTCTGGGTCTCGCTGATGGCGAATTGGCTGATCTTGTTGTGGGCCAAATATTCGCCCGAGGACTCAGTGATGGCGGGCGGGGGAACCAAGAACAAGCGCGGGAGCTTCAGGTCGCCGTCGTACTGCATCATGCCTGCGTAGACGACGTCGGGGCGCGGTCCGCGATCGAACTTCGTGAAGACTTCCTCTTCGAAGGCCTGCGTGATCTCGATCGCGCGGTCGCCGCGGAAGTTGAAGAAGATGACAGCTGCGCCGTCCCGGATCGGACCTCGCGGCTGGCCCTTCTCGTCGACGATGACGAAAGCGGGCAGGTTCTGGTCGCCGATGCCGGGATTTTCGGCGCGGAAGGTCTCGACGGCTTCCCGAGCGCTCCGGAAGGTGCGGCCTTGACCGAGCACGTGGGTCTTCCAGCCGGTCTCGACCATGTGCCACTCAGCCTCGTAACGGTCCATCGTGACCTTCATGCGGCCGCCGCCGGAAGCGATGAAATAGTCGCGGCCCTTGTCGCGCAGCGCGGTGAGCAAGCTCTCGAGCTCGTCGACGTAGATCAGACCGCTCGTCTCTGGCACGTCGCGGCCGTCGAGCAGCACGTGGATCCGCGCCGCCTGCACGCCTTCGCGGTCAGCCGTGACGAGCATCGCCTTCAGATGCTCGATGTGGGAGTGGACGTTGCCGTCGGACAGGAGTCCGATGAAGTGGAGCGGCTGGCCGCTCGAGCGAACGCGCTCCGTACAGGCGCGCCAGGCCTCGCTCTGGAACAACGTGCCGCTATCGACGGCGTTTTGGACGAGCTTAGCCCCCTGATCGTAGACCCGGCCGGCGCCGAGTGCGTTGTGCCCGACCTCACTGTTGCCCATGTCCGCGTCGGACGGCATGCCAACGGCCACTCCGTGGGCCCGGAGCGTAGTGTAGAGAGCGTTCTGTTTGAGGAACTCGTAGTTCGGCTTCCTCGCCATGAATACGGCGTCCGACTCGTCCTCTTTGCCGAGGCCGATCCCGTCCATGACACAGGTGACAACCGGCCCGGTCGGGCCAGAAAAGGTCTGAAGGCGCTTCAACGTCCAATCCATGCGGGGTTACTCCCCCTGAAGCCGCCTGAGTGCAAGCCGATCGGAGAATGGGCCGAGCGAAAAAGGCCCCAGTGGGACAGGACTGAGCTCGCTTTGCACGCCGAGCCGAGGCGGGGGCCCCCAATCAGAGGGGACGGCCGTGTTTGCGGGGATTTTTCACCTGCAGGTATCCGCTCGTCAGGAACGTGTAGACCTGCTGGGTCAGCGCCTCGGCGCTCTCTTCGCTCAGGCCTAGGGTGACCGCCTGATAGAGAAGCTCCTTGAGCGCGCCGATCGTCAAATAGGCCAAAACGCGCGGCTCCCCGTCGCGAACCAGACCGATAGCCTGACCATCCCGGAGGCTCTCGGTTAAGAGCAGGACGATCCCGTCATAGAAGATGCCGAGCTTTCGCTCGAAATCGGGCTCGCCGACCGCATCCGTGAAAAGGATTTTGGTGAGGGAGCGCTCGGCCAGGCACACCCTGAGGATGGCCAAGATGTTCTCCTTCACCTGCTCGTCGACCGGCGGCGCATCTTCGTCGGTCCGAATCCTCACGATTCCATCATTGATACGACGGGCGAAGCGATCGAGCAGCTCGGAGAACGCGTCGCGCTTGTCCTCAAAATAAAGGTAAAACGTGCCGCGGGCGACCCCTGCTTCGAGGGCGATGTCGTCGACGCTGGTCCGCGCGTAGCCTCGCTTAGCGAACACGTCCCGCGCCACGGCCAAGAGCTGCTCCCGTCGCTGTTCGCGCTTCCGCCTTTGGCTGGGCGGGGTGCTACGCTCCTGGGCGGCCTCTTCCCGCTTGGCCGACCCCTTCTTTTTGACCTGACTTTCGCCCCGGGCGCGGCTGCTCGGGGCTGCCTTCTTGGCCCCGGGAACCTTCACGGGCGGGCGCGCTCGAGACGGACTCACGGGAGGAGAGGTACCATGGTCCTCCGGCGTCACAAAAATCGAGGCCGCGGGGCCGTCTGGCTCGCCCGAGCGCAAATTTTGCTCGCGAATCAGTGCGGCACTGGTATCACTGACGTCAGCGTCAGTGGTCTGGGCCGGCGCCCGCCACCGCCGCGCGAGGGAACAATCATGGGCAACGCTTTTCGACGTGAACTGGTCATTGGCATGGACGTAGGTTCGACCACGGTGAAGGCGGTGGTGCTCGACGCCGCCAGCCGCGAGGTGCTGTGGCACGATTACCAAAGACACCATACGAAGCAGCCAGAGAAGTGCCTCGAGTTGCTCGAGGCGATCTGCGCGGCCTTCCCTGACTATCCCCCGGAGGAGTTCCGGATGTTCATGACCGGCTCCGGTTCGGGTCCGCTGACCGAGCCGACGGGAGCCAAGTTTGTCCAAGAAGTGAACGCGGTGACGATCGCCGTCGAGGCGAAACACCCTGACGTGCTCAGCGTGATCGAGCTCGGCGGACAAGACGCCAAGATCATCATGTTCAAGGAGAACGAGGAGACCGGTCAAAAGACCGCGAGCACCTCGATGAACGACAAGTGTGCGAGCGGGACCGGCGCCACCATCGACAAGTGTATGATCAAGGTCGGCGCAGAGCCCGGCTTTGCGACGAGCCTCCGCTTCGATGACTCGAAGCTCCACCACGTAGCGGCAAAATGCGGCGTCTTTGCTGAAACGGATATCGTCAACCTGGTCAAGAGCGGTATCCCGAAAGACGAAGTTCTGAACTCCCTGGCCGACGCCATCGTGAATCAGAACCTCAGCGTGCTCACCCGCGGCAACACGCTCAAAGCTCGCGTGCTCCTGCTGGGTGGCCCCAACACCTACCTGCCATTTCTCCAGGATTGTTGGCGCAAACGGATCCCCGAGACCTGGGAAGCTCGCGGCTACGACTATCCCAAAGATCGTCCCATCGAAGAGCTCATCTTCGTTCCGGAGAACGCTGACCTCTACGCGGCCTTTGGAGCGGCGGTCTTCGGACTCTTGGAGGGCGGGGACGCGGGCCGCTTCCGCGGCGTGCATGGCCTCGCTGACTTCATCAAGAACGGGCGTCGCGCCCGGCTGGGACAGCAGGCAGGTCCTCCGCTCTCGGTTTCCTCGGACGAGACCGAAGAGTTCATGAAGCTCTACCGGATCCCGAAGTTCGAACCGGCTCGTTTCAGCCCTGGTCAGAAGGTTCGCGGTGTGATTGGTCTCGACGGGGGCTCGACCTCGTCCAAGGCGGTCTTGGTCGACGAAAACGGGGCCATTCTTCTCAAGGCCTATCAGCTCTCGAAGGGTAACCCGATCCAGGACACCAAGGAGCTGCTCGAGCAACTCATGGGTCAGATCGAGTCGGCCGGGGCGACCTTTGAGTGCCTCGGCTTTGGCGCGACGGGCTATGCGGCGGACGTGCTCGAAGAGACGGTGCGGGCGGACGTGAACATCGTCGAGACGGTCGCCCACATGATGAGCGCCGTGCACTTCTTCGGCGACGTCGACGTCATCTGTGACATCGGCGGGCAGGACATCAAGGTCCTGTTCATGAAGAACGGCGACATCCAGAACTTCAAGCTCTCGAACAGCTGTTCGGCGGGGAATGGCATGTTGCTCCAGGCGATGGCGGACCAGTTTGGTCTTCCTGTGACGGCCTACGCGGAGAACGCTTTCAAGGCGGAGCTCGCTCCGAAGTTCTCTTACGGCTGCGCCGTCTTCCTCGACACGGACCGCGTGAATTTCCAGAAGGAGGGCTACCAAAAGGAAGAGCTCTTGGCGGGGCTCGCTCAGGTTCTTCCGAAGAACGTCTGGCAGTACGTGGTCCAGATCCCGCGCCTCGCCTCGCTCGGACGCAAGTTCGTGTTGCAGGGCGGGACTCAGTACAACATGGCCGCGGTCAAAGCCCAGGTGGACTACATCAAGCAGCGCGTGCCGGACGCCGAGGTTTACGTCCATCCGCACACAGGCGAGGCGGGCGCGATCGGCGCTGCCATGGAGACGCTGCGTCGCTACAAGCGCACCGGCAAGAGCAACTTCATCGGCATCTCCGAGACGCTCAACCTCAAGTACACCACAAAGAACGACGAGAGCACAGTCTGTCACTTCTGTCCGAACGAGTGCAAGCGCACCTTCATCGACACCGAACGTCCGGACGGGTCGACCAGTCGCTACATCTCAGGGTTCTCCTGTGAGAAGGGGACCGTGGAGAGCAAGGAGGCGATGCTTGAGCTCGTGCGGTCGAGGAAAGAGACCGCCGCGCAGTATCCGAATCTCGTGAGTTACGAGGCGGAGCGCGCCTTCAAACACTTCTTCAAGCCGGCTCCGCTTCCTCCCGCCGGCACCGAGATCGAAGACGTTGTCGTCAAAGAAGGCCTTTTCCGCATCAAGCGCACTACGGTCAAACGCGCCTTCGAACGCTCGAGTGAAGCCGCGGCCGCCCGGCGCAAGACGCTGCGCGTCGGCATGCCCCGCGTGCTCAATATGTACTCGACGGCGCCCTTCTTCCGGACCTACTTCGAGGCCCTGGGTCTCGGTCGTTCGAACGTCGTGTTCAGCGATGAGACGACGGAGGAGATGTTCACCGAAGGGGCGAAGTACGGCTCGATCGACCCCTGCTTCCCGAGCAAGGTCGTTCAGTCACACATTCATAACCTGCTCTTCCATCATCACAACCCCGCGCGCAATCGCCCGCTCCACTACATCTTCTTCCCGATCCTGACCCATGTACCGTCCTTTGTGACGGACACCATGGACAACACGTCGTGTCCGATCGTCGCGGGAACGCCGGACGTGATCCAGGCCGCCTTCACCAAAGAGAAGGACTTCTTCGCCGAACGGGGCATGGAATACTTGGCTCCGGCGCTCTCGTTCTCTGAGCCGAACCTGCTCGCGCACCGCATGTTCGACGCCTTTGGCCCGAGGCTCGGCGTCACACGCGACGAGAGCGATTTCGCCTGTGAGCAGGGGCTCTTAGCGCTCAAGGCCTTTGAGGCAGACCTCGAGGACAAGGGCCGGGCGATCCTTGAAACGGTCGAGGCCGAAGATCGGATCGCGATCTTGGTCCTCAACCGCCCCTACCACAGCGATCCGGGTCTCAATCACGGCATCCCCGAGGAGTTCCAGGTTCTCGGCTATCCGATCTTGAGCTTGCGCTCGATTCCAAAGGACCCCGAGTACTTAAGGCGCTACTTCAAGGAAGAGCTCGAGAGTGGCGTCATGAAGTCGCCCCTCGAGCTCAACCACGTTTGGCCCGAGAACTACTCGGCGAACAGTGCGCAGAAAGTCTGGGGTGCGGTCTTCGCGGCGCATCACCCGAACGTGGCCGTTCTCGATCTCTCGAGCTTCAAGTGTGGTCACGACGCCCCGACCTACGGGCTCATCGACGGCATTTTGCAAACGGCTCGGACACCGACCGCAGCGCTCCACGACCTCGATGCGAACAAGCCGGGTGGCTCCATCAAGATTCGCGTGAAGACCTACGCGCATTCCTTGCGCCTTCAGGCGGAGCGCCTCGAAGACCTCTCCAAGAAGCGCCGCACCTTGGAGCTCTCCATTGAGCGCAAGCGTCTCGAGCTCCTCGAGCTCAAGAAGGCTCAGTCGGAGCGTGCCCTAGGAGCGGCGGATCCAGCTGTTGTCGAGCAGATCGAGCTCGTTCGGAGCCGCGTCCGGGACTACGAGGCCCGCCTCGCTCCAACCCCGGAACCCGTGGAGTCGGGGATTGTTTCCTTGGGCAGGAAGACACCGGACGGCCGGGTTGTTCCAGTGCAGAGAGGTACGGAGCCTGTCGCACATGCTCCGACCCAGGCATCTACGTCCATTCCGGCTGAATGATTCTGTGTTTCTGTAATATTTCGTCCCTGAATTCGTCGGGCATCCGGACGTCCTCATGGGGAGGTCGGTCGGGGCCCGATTTCGGGTGCTCAAGCGCACTTGACCGAGGTTCTTCCGGGGCGTTGACTCGCGGCGCCCCTGGGGTCCGCGGAGTCCCCTGTCCGAGGCTGGGCCGATGCCGCCCGCCGCTCCTAAGAAGATCGAGAGCTCGCCGTAAGTTTGGCGAACCAAAGTCAAAAGACCAAATCTGCCATGTCCGATTCCGGTAGTTCCAGCACGATGAGCGTCGCCTTTGTCGAAGGGTTGTACGCAGACTTTCTGAGAGACCCATCATCCGTTCCGGAGGACTGGCGGCTTTACTTTGCTCAAAGCCCCCCAACGGAGCCGTTCTCGAAGTCGCCTCAACTCGGGCCCTCCTTCAAGCCTCGCTCGCTGTTTGGCGCGCAGTCTTTCGGAGCACGTCCGGTCAAGCATGAGGGCACGAACGGCTACTCAGCGGCTAACGGGGCTCGCACTAACAAAGCAGTCTCTGACGCCCACGTGCTCCAGGACCGCGTCGACGCGCTCGTTCGCGCTTACCGCGTTCGCGGACACATGATCGCGCAGATCGATCCGCTGGGTCTCCCGCGGGCGCATCAGCCCGAGCTCGATCCCGCGTTTTATGACCTTGGTCCTGAGGACCTCGATCGGACGTTCTCGAGTCGCACCATCTTCGGCGCCGAGTCGCTCACCTTGCGTGAGATGCTCCATCGCTTGAGCTCGACCTATTGCCGCTCGATTGGTGTGCAGTTCATGCACATCGATGACCTGCCGGTGAAGAACTGGCTCCAGGAGCGGATGGAGGGGACACTCAACCGAGTCAAGCTGAGCCGCGAAGAGCAGCTTCGCATTTTGGCCAAGCTGACGGACGCTGTGATCTTCGAGGAGTTCATCCAGAAGAAGTTCCTCGGCGCGAAGAGCTTCTCCCTCGAAGGCTCCGAGAGCCTCATCCCTCTGCTCTCCTTCGCTATCGAGCGCGCCGCGCTCCATGGCGTGAACGAAGTCGTGCTCGGCATGGCTCACCGCGGACGCCTCAACGTGCTCGCGAACATCATGGGTAAGAGCCCGCGCAACATCTTCCGCGAGTTCGAGGACGTCGATCCTGAGCTCTTCTTCGGCTCGGGTGACGTGAAGTACCACCTCGGTCATAGCTCCGACTACATCGCGGCCAGCGGTCGCCGGGTGCACCTCTCCCTTTGCTTCAACCCGAGCCACCTCGAGTACGTGAACCCGGTGGTGCTCGGACGCTGCCGCGCCAAGCAGGACCGCGCGGGCGACACCTCGCGCTCCCGTAAGTGCTCCATCATCATCCACGGTGACGCCGCGTTCGCAGGTGAGGGTATCGTTCAGGAGACCCTGAACCTCTCCCAGCTCGAGGCGTACCGAACCGGCGGGACGATTCACGTCATCGTGAACAACCAGATTGGTTTTACGACGCCGCCCTCGGAGGCTCGCTCGACGACCTACGCGACGGACGTCGCCAAGATGCTCCAGATTCCGATCTTCCACGTGAACGGCGAAGATCCCGAAGCTGTCGCGCAGGTTGTGCTGCTCGCGATGGACTTCCGTCGCACCTTCTCGCGCGACGTCGTGATCGACATGTACGGCTACCGTCGTCATGGTCACAACGAGAGCGATGAGCCTGCCTTCACCCAGCCGCTGCTCTATGAGCACATCACGCGGCGCAAGGGCGTTCGGGACGGCTACCTCGAGCATCTTCTGTCCTTAGGTGAGGTGACGCGGGAGGAGGCGGACCAGATCGCCGTTGAGCGCCGCGCACATCTCGAGGCGGAGCTGAGCGAAGCGCGGCGTCCGGACTACGTACGCGTGCACGATTGGCTCGGTGGCGTCTGGCAGGGGTACCAGGGTGGTCCGGAGGACAACATCCCCGAGGTCCCGACGAACATCGACCGCGAGACCATCAGCAGTCTCATGGAGACCTTGTCGAAGGTCCCGGCCGACTTCCATCCGCACAAGAAGATCCAACGTCTGCTCGGACAGCGCGCCGAGATGGGTCGAGGCGAGCGTCCCTTCGACTGGGGGACGGCGGAGGTCCTCGCCTTCGCGAGCCTCGTGAAGGAGAAGACCCGCGTCCGCCTCACCGGTCAGGACGTCGGCCGAGGTACCTTCAGCCAGAGGCACGCCATCCTGCACGACGTCGAAAATGGCCGGCAGTACATGGCCCTTTCGAACATCGCTCCCGATCAGGGCCCGATCCTGATCCAGAACAGCCCCTTGAGCGAAGCGGGCGTGCTCGGCTTCGAGTACGGCTACAGCCTCGACTGGCCGGATGCCCTGGTCCTCTGGGAGGCCCAGTTCGGCGACTTCATGAACGCGGCGCAGGTCATCATCGATCAGTTCATCACGAGCGCGGAAGACAAATGGAAGCGGCTGAGCGGCCTCGTCCTGCTCCTGCCCCACGGCTTCGAAGGCCAGGGCCCGGAGCACTCGAGCGCGCGTATCGAACGTTTCCTCATGCTCGCCGCTGAGGACAACATCCAGGTTGCGCAGCCGACGACCCCCGCAAACTATTTCCACTTGCTCCGGCGCCAGGTGCACCGCAAGTGGCGTAAGCCGCTCATCGTCTTCACGCCGAAGAGCCTGTTGCGCCTTCCGGAGGCCACGAGCCCGATCTCGGAGTTCGAGAACGGTTCGTTCCAGCGCGTGATCCCCGACGATCGCGCGAAGGGAACCCCGACCACCAAGGTCCTCATGTGCTCGGGCAAGATCTACTACGAGCTTGTGCGGCAGCGGGCCGAGCGTGGACGCGACGATCTCGCGATCGTGCGCGTCGAGCAGCTCTATCCCCTCGGTGAGAAGGAGCTTCGCCCTGTCCTCGAGGCCTATGCCCCGGGCACGCCGGTGGTCTGGGTCCAGGATGAGCCTGAAAACATGGGCCCCTGGCGCTTCATTCGAAACCTCCTCAGCGACAATGTCTTTGGCGCCTACCCGCTGAGCGTCGTGAGCCGGCCCGCTTCGGCGAGCCCGGCGACCGGCTCTGCTCGGAGTCACAAGCTCGAGGAACAACGCCTCCACGACAGCGCGTTTGCTTGAAGCAATAGTCGCGATCGAGTATCGTCCAAGTCGTTCTCACACAAAGCAAACAAATACAGGAGCCCTGTCCGAAATGGCTGTTGAGTTGAAGGTGCCCTCCGCCGGTGAGTCGATCACCGAGGTTCAGATTGGCGAGTGGTTGAAGAAGGAAGGCGACACCGTTCGCCGCGATGAGATCCTCGTCGTGATCGAGACGGACAAGGTGACCGTCGAGCTGCCGGCTCCCGAAAGCGGCACGCTCACGAAGATCCTGGTCGGCGCGGGCAAAGACGCGGCGGTCGGTGACGTGATCGGTTACCTCGAGCCCGGTGCACCGGCTGAGACCGGCCCGAGCGCGCCCCAAAAGAGCGCGGCTCCTCCGGCAGCGGCTCCTGTCGCGCCCCCGCCGCCCGCTCCCGCTCCCGCCCCTGTCGCGGCTCAGGCTTCGGAGGAAGAAGAGCGCGACGTGCGGAAGTCTCTGCCCCCCGAGGCCTTTGCTCGCGTGATGCCCGCGGCGCAGCGCGCGCTCGCGGACGCAGGTCTCGAGGCGGCGAGTGTGACTCCCACCGGGCCCGGAGGACGACTCCTGAAAGAGGACGTTCAGAGGCACGTCGAGCGCGCCGCGAAGCCGGCCCCCGCACCTGCGGCTCAGATCATCCCCGACGAACGCGGCGAGGAAATCGTTCCGATGAGCCCGATGCGTCGCAAGATCGCGGAGCGGCTCGTCGAATCGCAGCAGACCATGGCGCTGCTCACGACCTTCAACGAGGTCGACATGAGCGCGGTGATGAACCTGCGCAAGCAGTACCAGGATCAGTTCGTCAAGAAGTACGGCGTCAAGCTCGGCTTCATGTCCTTCTTCGTGAAGGCGGCGGTCGAGTCGCTCAAGCAGTTCCCGGCCGTGAACGCCGAGATCCGCGATCGCTCGATCGTCTACAAGAACTACTACGACATCGGCGTGGCGGTGGGCGGTGGTAAGGGTCTGGTTGTTCCGGTCATCCGCAACGCCGACCGACTGAGCTTCGCTGAAATCGAGCAGACGATCTCCGAGTACGGCGCTCGGGCTCAGAAGAACCAGATCAAGCTCGAAGAGCTGCAGGGCGGAACCTTCACCATCTCGAACGGCGGCGTGTACGGCTCGATGCTCTCGACGCCGATCGTGAACCCGCCCCAGTCGGGCGTCCTTGGCATGCACAACATCGTCGAGCGCCCCGTCGCCGTCGACGGCAAGGTCGAGATTCGTCCCATCATGTACATCGCGCTGACCTACGACCACCGCATCGTCGACGGCCGTGAAGCCGTCAGCTTCCTGAAACGCATCAAGGACTCGATCGAAGCTCCCGCTCGTATCCTGCTCGAGGTCTAATAAGGACATGGCCGTCTCTCACGACATTATCTTCATCGGCGGTGGTCCCGCCGGTTACACGGGTGCGATCCGGGCGGCTCAGCTCGGCCTGAACACCGCGTGCATCGAGCTGGAGCCGAAGCTCGGCGGAACCTGTCTCCGGGTGGGGTGTATTCCTTCGAAGGCGCTGCTCGAGGCTTCGGAGAAGTACGACGAAGCGCGCTCGAGCCTCGCTGAGTTCGGGGTCAAGGTCGACAGTGTCTCCCTCGATCTCGAGAAGATGATGGCCCGCAAGACTCAGATCGTCGACGGTCTGACCGGGGGCATCGACTACTTGTTCAAGAAGAACAAGATCACCCGTTACCTCGGGCGCGGGCGGATTGCCGCCCCGGGCAAGGTGGTCGTCACGGCAGACGACGGGACCCAGACGGAGCTCACCGCTCAGCACATCATCATCTCTACCGGGAGCAATGTGGCGTCGCTCCGCGGTGTCGAGCTCGACTACGATCGAGTCGGAACCAGCACCGAGGCTCTCTCGTACCCGTCCGTTCCCGAGCATCTTGTCGTGATCGGCGCCGGTTATATTGGCCTCGAGATGGGCTCGGTTTGGAAGCGTCTGGGCTCGAAGGTCACTGTCGTCGAGTACCAGGATCGCATTCTGCCGGGCATGGACGCAGAGCTCGCGCGAGACGCGCTGCGCCTGTTCAAGAAGCAGGGCATCGAGTTCCGTTTGGGTTCGAAGGTCACCTCCGCGCGCAAGGATGGAGACGGGGCGATCGTTGAAATCGAGGGTCAAGAGCCGCTGCGCGCCGATCGCGTGCTGCTCGCGGCTGGCCGCGTTCCGAACACGGATGGGCTTGGCCTCGATGAGGTCGGCGTCGAAACCGACAGGCGCGGTTTCGTGCGGGTCGATGATCACTTCCGGACCACAGTCACGGGCATCTACGCGGTAGGTGACGTGATCGGCGGGGCGATGCTCGCGCACAAGGCCGAGGAAGAAGGCGTCGCTTGCGTCGAGAGCATCGTGACTGGCTTCGGTCACGTGAACTACACGGCCATCCCGGGCATCGTTTACACGCACCCGGAGATCGCCACGGTGGGCGCGAGCGAGGAACAGCTCGGGGAGCGCAGCGTCGACTATCGAAAGGGGACTTTCCCGTTCCTCCCGAACGGACGCGCTCGCGCCCTCGGGATGACCGAGGGCAAGGTGAAGATCCTCGCGGACGCGAAGACGGATCGCATCCTCGGCGTGCACATCATCGGCCCCCGGGCCGGCGATCTGATCGCCGAAGCAGTCGTCGCTATGGAGTTCGGGGCCTCATCCGAAGACCTGGCGCGCTCCTGCCATGCGCACCCAACGCTGTCCGAGGTGATTCGAGAAGCGGCTCTTGCTGTTGACGGTCGCGCCCGGCAGATGTGAAGCCGAGGGGCGTTCGGAGTTCGAAGGGGAGCGCGTGAGCGCTCCCTTTTTCTTTTTCGGCCTGTCTTTGCCCCTGCCGCTCTCGCTGTGTCTTTCGCACGAGTCGCCGGGGCGCGCGCCTGTTCCTACGCCGATTGAGAGCTGCTCCGGGTCCTCTCACGTGAGCGATTGTGAAGTGAGTGGAATCTAGAGGGTTCGCGTCGGACACTCCTGTCTACTGAGCAGTCGCTCCCATTGCCGCACGGTGTCATTTGCGTTAGGCGGATCCTCATGGAGAGGAGTGGTAAGGATATGACGAGTTTTCCGAAGGTTTCGAATGGAGCCCGCCGCCTCCTGGTTCGGCGAGGTTCACTTGCTCTTGTTTCGACGCTTGTCGCTCTCGCACCGATTTTCGTCGGCTGTAAGAAGCCCGAGGAGAAGAAGGCGGAGCCGACGCCGGAGCCAGCTCCGACTGCGGTGAAGGCGCCCGTTACCGAGACGCAGCTCCCGCCGCTCCCCAAGGTGCCGGAGGTGCCGATCCCCGAAGACAATCCTCAGTCCGAGGCAAAGATCGCCCTCGGCAAGAAGCTCTTCTTCGACAAGCGTCTGAGCGTCGACGGAAGCATGAGCTGTTACTCATGCCATTTGGACGAAAACGGCAACGGTGGCGCGACGCCGCGCGCCGTGGGCCCGAAGAACGTCCAGCTTCCGCGTCACAGTCCGACCCTCTGGAACGTGGGCTTCTTGCCGGCGCTCTACTGGGACGGCCGCGCAGCCTCCCTCGAAGCGCAGGCTCTCGGCGCGTGGGGGGGAGCGAATATGGGCGTTGGCGCCGATAACCTCGACAAGAAGGCTCAGGAGATCGCGAAGCTCCCCGAGTACAAGGCTGCCTTCGCGGAGGTCTTCCCCGGCGAAAAGATCGGCAAGGACCACGTCGCCAAGGCTCTCGCTTCGTACGAGCGGACGCTCGTTTGTAACGACACAGCTTTCGACAAGTTCGCGGCGGGAGACAAGAGCGCCCTTTCGGACAGCGCCCGCGCGGGTCTCGAGCTGTTCATGGGCAAGGCAATGTGCGTCGCGTGCCACGCTCCGCCTCACTTCACCACCGCAGCTATGGGCGCGGGTGCGTTCTTCAATACGGGGGTCGGAACCAAGGACGTTCCGGAAGATCAGGTCGACATTGGACGCATGAAGGTCACGGAGCGCGACGCCGACTGGGCTGCGTTCAAGCCGCCGACACTGCGCAACGTTTCTCGTAGCGCGCCATATTTCCACGACGGTCACGCAGCCACGCTCCGCGAAGCGGTCATGTTCATGGCGAGTGGCGGTTACGACAACAAGAACAAATCTCCGCTCCTGAGCGACAAGAAGCTGACCGACACGGAGATCGACCAGCTCGTGAGCTTCCTCGAGGCGCTCGAGTGCCCGGGCCGCCTCTCCGGGGACTGAGGGCGAGGGTGTCTGGACCGCTCGGGCTCAAAAAGAGCTCAAGCGGTCTCGGAAGTTCCACGCTTGTCGCGTGACAGAGGGCTCGTGCTCACCATAATGAGCCCCGACTGATGGGCACCCAGAAGATCGAAGGAGCGAAGCGTAAGCTCGTCGCGCTGTGGGCCCTCGGCGGTGTCACTCTGCTTCTCGTTCAAGCGCTCGTCCGCCTCACGCCGATTGCCTGGGAGCCGGTAGCGAGCTCCGCCCTGACGCCGTTGCTTTGGGTCGTCTACGTCGCCTGGACGCTCATGAACGCCTATTTTGAAGGCTATCGCGGCTTTCATTTGGCGTTTGTGCCGCGGGTCGTGGGCCGGACAGAGCGGTTGCTCGATGAACCGACGCTTCTTCGCGTGCTCTTAGCGCCCCTCTACGTGATCGGTTATTTTGACGCGACGAAGAGCGAGAAGGTGCGCGCCTGGGGCGTGACGATCTTGGTCTGGATCGCGATCTTCATCGTGCGAAAATTCCCTCAGCCGGCTCGAGGCATCGTCGACGCAGGTGTGGTTTGTGGTTTGTTCTTCGGCACCCTGAGCCTCCTTGTCCAAGGCGCACCTGTGCTCTTCGGTCGAGTCAGCGCGAAACCGGGCGCGACCGGCGCGGTCGGATAAGCATAGGGCTGGGAGGGCGCGCCCCGACCACCCGCGCCCATTTCACTCAATGCAGCGTTTTTATCGGCAACTCGTTAGTGGACGAAGAGGCGAGAGCTGTCGCTCGACTCCCCGTAAGGATCGGGGATGAGATTCAGGGGGGTGCTGTCCGGATCATCGTTGAAGCGGAGCGACATGCGCTGCTTCGCTCCGCTCTCCGAGAGCTTCCCCCAGAGCTCAAGGAGAGCTCCTCGTTCCTCCGCTTCCTCACTGCCTGGAGGCCAAGTTCCCCCGGCGAGCATCAATTCTCCGTCCAGCGGTAACCAGCCCAAGAGCGTCTTGCAGAGACGTTCCCGCGACTTGCGCCAAGTCGAGTTCGGGGCAGCGACGTAGGCTGCCATCACGAGGCGCATTCCTTCGCTCGTCAAACGAGTGCAGCGCGCGATCACGCGCTTCTCGAGGTCGTCGGCGCTCTCGTCGGGCGACGCCGTCTCGACGAGATTCAGATGAGCTCGAGCGCCGAGACGGTGCGTCCAGGTCGGCCACTCGGCCCCTGGCTCCACGATCAACAGCGTAGCTTCGTTTTCCGGTTTCCTCACGCTACCCCCCTAACCAAAGAGCCCCCGCTCCCATTCCCTTGTTCTCGAATTCTGTCCCGAGCACGATTCCCACTGGCCCATCTTTCGGCAGAGGGTCCCCCCGGATCTCGGCATCTTGTCTCCGAAGTTCTCTCGGTCAAGCGCGCACCGGAACCTCGCGTAGCTGCACGAGAATCCGTCAGGAGTGAGAGCCGCGCCACCACAAAAACGGGACGGGACGCCCGCGGCGTCCCGTTTATCATCCGTTAGACTGGCCTGGCGTCCAACGCCGACGCCTTTTACTACCTTCTCTCACCCATAACTCATGCCCATCGCGTGGAAACCCTTGTCCACGTAGATGGTGCTGCCGGTGATGCCGGAGGCGAGCGGGCTCGCGAGGAATGCCGCTACGGCCGAGACCTCCTCCTGAGTGAGGCGCTCGCGCAGCGGTGCGTGCTGCTCGTAGTGCTCGACGTACTCTTGGATGTGGCCAGTGGCGCTGGCGGCGCGGGAAGCGTACGGGCCGGCGCTGATCGTGTTGACGCGGATGCCGTAACGGCGACCGGCCTGATAAGCGAGGTACTTGGTGTCGCTCTCGAGCGCTGCCTTGGCGGCGTTCATGCCACCACCGTAGCCGTGGATGACCTGCTGGGAGCCGAGATAGGTCAGCGAAATGGCGCTGGCGCCTTTCGACATCAAGGGGCCAAAGCGACTCACCATACTCACCATCGAGTACGCGCTCACGCTGAGCGCGGCGAGGTAACCCTTACGGGAGGTGTCGATGACGTCCTTGGCGACTTCAGGGCCGTTCGCTAGCGAGTGAACGAGGATGTCGAGGGAGCCTTCTCCGAATTCCTTCTTCCACTGATCGACCATGCCCTGGATCGTGAAATCCCCACGATCGGCGTAGCGCTTGCTCGTGCGGACCTCTTCCGGGACGTCCTCCATCGTGTCGTAGGCGGCGTCGAGGGCAAAAACCCGCTCGAACTCGAGGAGCTGTCCGTTCGACAGCCTGCGATCTTCGTCGAATTTCCCGCGCTTGAGCATCGTTTCGAAGATGCCCATGGCCGGCGGCCAGGAAGCGACGGAAACCTTTGCGCCGCAATCGGCCAAATCTCGGGCGATAGCGAATCCGAAGCCAGTTGCGTCGGACACGCCAGCTACCAGTGCTCGTTTTCCGCGAAGATCGATGCTTGGCATAACTTGGGGCCGGGTTTTTCCATCGCCTTTCCCTCCTGGCAAGCCGGAAACTCCTGAGAGCCTGGATTTCTCTCGAGATGTCTGGGGCGAAAGTGCCCTCGGGGTGCGTTCCGCCTGGTCCGCTTGCGTTTGACAGGTCGCGGAAAGTGGGGATCCTTGCCGCGCAATGTCCCGAGATCTGACGCGGCTCGAGCCCGCCATGGCCCTGATCTACGGCGGGAACAAGGTCGCCCTCGTTGATGAGGCCCTCGCCCGCGCGTTTCAACCTGGAGACTCGGTGTTCGTGGACCCACAAGGGAAGATCCTCCACATCCCGAAGCAGGAGCGCGAGCGCGCTGAGGAGGCGGTGGGGCGAGCGGAGCGGGCCTTTTCGGCCATGCGTGAGGTCTCCGACGCGGCCATCTCGCGCTTCTTCCTGGCCTTTGCCGCGCGACTCGAGGACCCGAAGGTTTGGGCCGAGATCGAGCGCGTGAACGCCGAGGACGTCCGCGCAGCGACGGCTCGGGGCCGTTCGACGACTCGGCTCGCGGTGAGTGAGGCTCTCCGGCGCGGAATGATGGAAGGGCTGCGAGGCTGGGCGGAGTTCCCGGCGACCCGTGGTCAAATCGTCGAAACCGTCGATCACGGTTCATTCAAGGCCGAGCTGATTCGTGCAGAGCTCGGCGTCGTGGCCTTCGTGTTCGAGGGCCGGCCCAATGTTGTGGCGGACGCGACCGGCGTGCTCCGAGGCGGCAACACGGTGGTCTTCCGCATTGGGCGGGATGCTCTCGGAACGGCCAAGGCGATCCTTGCTGGCGCAGCCTTCCCTGCGCTGCGCGAGGCGGGCTTGCCGGAAGGTGCGGTTTCGCTGGTCGACAGCGAAGCGCATGCCTCCGGATGGGCGCTTTTCCAGGACACGCGCCTGGCCCTCGCGGTCGCGCGGGGCTCTGGTCCCGCGGTCGCCACTCTCGGCGCGCTGGCTCAGAGCGCAGGCGTCCCGGTCAGCCTGCACGGGACCGGTGGAGCGTGGATGGTCGTGGGACCCGAAGTCGATCCGGCTCGTGTCACGCAGAACGTTTTCGACTCTCTCGATCGCAAGGTCTGTAACACCTTGAACACGATCTGCGTGCCGAAAGTATCGGCCGCTACGCTGGTGCCGGCGTTCCTCGAGGGACTCAAGCGCGCGGCTGCCCGGCGCAATACGGAATACAAGCTCCATGTGAGTGAGGAGTCGGTCTCGGCGGTGCCGAAGGAACTCTTTGAGCGCGAGGTGCCTATTGCGCGCGCGGAGGGGGAGGTGCGCGAGAAGCAGGCGGAAGTGCTCGCTCCCGATCAGCTCGGTCGCGAGTGGGAGTGGGAAAATAGCCCCGAGGTGACGCTGCGTCTGGTCGACTCCCTCGACGAAGCGATCGATCTCTTCAACGCCCAGAGTCCGCATTTTGTGGCCTGTCTGCTTTCGGATTCCCCCGAAGCTCAGGAGCATTTCTACCGCCGCGTCGACGCGCCGTTCGTCGGGGACGGTTTCACGCGCTGGGTCGACGGGCAGTATGCGCTCAAGAAGCCGGAGCTCGGCCTCGCCAATTGGCAAAACGGGCGGCTGCTCGGTCGCGGCGGGATCCTCACGGGCGACAGCGTCTATTCGATCCGCACGCGCGTTACAGGAACGGCGAGCGGTAAGCCGCGCTGAAGGCGCTCAGCCGGTCGCGAAACGAACAAGGGCACGGCGCGTGAAACGCGGGTGCCTTGTGCTTTGGCCCACTCATGCGCGGCCGCGCCAGGGTGGTTCATTCGTCGATGTAGATATTGTCGAGGTAGAAATCGACGGCTTCGCCATCGGGCGGGTCCATCTTGAAGTGGATCGCGTAGACGCGGGTGATGTCGAAGGGATTTTTGCGGGTGCACCCTTCGCCGCAACCCTCGAATAGAGAGAAATCGACCTCCTGAACCTTCCAGGAAGACGAGACGGGAATGAGCGAGAGAGCTTCAACATGCTTGTCGCAGTCGTCTCCTTCGCCAATTTTTGAGCACAGGTCGGTGTCGCGGTGGGAGGCATAGTCTTCGAGGGCGACCCGTAGAGGCGTGCCTCGAATAGCTCCTTTGACCTCGAAGATGATCTTCTTGTAGGGGCTGAGGTCGAAAGGATCCCCCCTTTTGAGGGTGAGCGCGATGTCGATACCCCAGTCGTCATCCTTATTAGGGTCGTCATCGTCAAAGGTGGCAGCCACGTGCAATGCGAGGTCATCCTCGTCACTCGCGTCGCGAGGCTCGAGCATTTCCGCAACAGTCTTAGCCGCCCAAGTAGTGCCCTCTTGGTTGTAGCGATAGATCTCGCCGAAAAAGGGATTACTGGAGATGATATGGGTGGACATGTCGGTGAGCACGAAAGGCCCTTCCAGAGGAGGCCCTCCGCCCGTGCCTCTGTCACCGCCGGCGGCTGGCATACCGCCTGCTGGAGGTGCGCCGCCGCTGTCTGGAGTCGCGCCCCCGCTATTCGAACCTCCCATGTCCGGCATGCCGCCGGTATTGGTGGCGCCTCCGCCGCCGCTACCGGTGCTCGCGCCGCCGCTCGCGCGACCACCAGAGCCTCCGTCGTCGTCTGCGCCCTTTCCGCCCGATGACGAGCTCGGCTTTCCACCCGAAGACTTTCCTCCGCTCGAGTCGGCGTTGTCGTCCGAGTCTCCGAGGAGTCCATCGTGATAGACCGAGCAAGCCTCTATCCATGAGAAGGCGAGCAGCGGAACAAGAAAGCGAGAAAGCCTCACGACGTAAATCCTAGCACAAGGGGAGCGGACTCGGCCGCTCGAAGGCGCAACCGAACCTTTCCACACGCCACGATCGAAGCGCAGGCGAGCGAGAGGAAGGGGAGAAAATTCGCTCCGGACGTGAACATCCAGTCATTCAAGAAACGGGCGCTCGAAGAGGTCGAGCGGAGAGCGGGACAATGGCTGACGAGAGCCGCTTCTTCAAGTGGGACATTGTGTGCCGTCGTCTCCAGGGCCGCGGGTGACGCGGAGCGATGATGATGCTTTCAGGAGCGGCCAGAGAGCGCGATCCAGCTCGCTGAGGATCCGGTAGGCGGTCTCGCGGGCGCTCGGAGCACCGGGAGCCCGCACCTCGTCGAGTAGAGCCCGGCGCACCCCATCGCGAATAGGCTCCGGGAGTCCGACGAGATCGCGCGGGCTCGGGAGTTCATCGAGTACGGCGTGGAAGGTGCGTGCGCGCCGGAGCGCTTCGAGGCCGTCCGCTTCGCCGTCCGTGAGGGCGCGCCAGAGGCAGATGCGGCCGAAAGCGACGGGAAAACGGGCGGCGAGGGTCGTGAGCGCATCGGGGGAAAACGCACCAAGGCCGGCTCGCTGCACGCACCTCTGAGCTGTCGTGAGAGGACAGTGAAGAGCGAGGGCTCGCGGCAATGGCGCGGGCGTCATGTCGGCGAGAGCGTCGAGCTGATGAGGCAGCAGGTGTTCGAAGGGGATCAGGCGAGGCTCGAGCGCGGCGAGCACAGCGTCAGGGGCGGCGCGGAAGAATGCTTCGAGATGGTCTCCTGCTTTGTCAGTGAGCTCCTCGACCCACCCAGGGATCTCACTCGGCGGCAGAGAGCGGAGCACGTTCCACGCATCGACGAAGAGAGTGCGCGGAGGCATCTCGAGGGACTCGAGGGCTGAAGTGAGAACGGTCCAGGGGACGCGCTGGAGCACTTCGAGAGAGGCGAGCTCCGGTCGCCCGATGCTCGCGGCGCGCAGGAGCCGGAGGACGGGATGGTCGTCGATGAGCGTTTCGTGGGAGCTGGCGACGGAGAGGCGGAAAAGAAGCGCCCAGACGGCCCCCTGGAGCTCCCCATCACTCTCCATAGGGAGCCAGCTGACGATGCGCGGAATCCAGGGAGCGAGCGCGTCGGATCGCTCGGAGCGCAAAGGATCCAGAGCGGGAGGGAAGGCAGCGTGGTGTTCGATGAGCGCGAGGAGGGCGGCGCTGAAGCGCCCCACGGGGCGAAAGCGCGGCTCCCAAAGTCCCTCGAGGTACACGCCGACACGCCGAAAGGAGCGCAAGGTTTCGAGGGCGAGCTCTTCGGGGACCGAGTGCCCGTGGAGCGTGGAGATCCCGAGGCTCTCGAGAGCTGCCTCGAGAGCAGCGCCGTGCTCGGGAAGCGACTCGTCAAAGGACTCGAGGAGCTCTTCGTGAGCCGAGAAGTTCTCTTCGGAAGCGAGACGCTCGAGCTCTTCCTGGAGCGGACTATGGCCTCGTTCCGGGAGCTCGCGGAGCAGCCCTTGGCCCCAGGCGCTCGGGGAGAGCCCGAGCGCTTCCCGAGCGGCGCGTTTGCGAAGGACCGGCAGGAGACAGTAGGGCGTGAGGGTATAGAGTTCCTCGGCGCCCGACTCGCCGGGTGAGCTCGGGTGCAAGAGCGACGCCGAGATCAGTGCGCGCGCGAGTTTATGGCCGCGGGGAGGGAGCGCTCCTGTGATGCGCTTGAGCTCTTTGGCCGTGAGATCGACGCCGCGCAGAGCACTCTCGAGCCACACGGGATCGGCGAGCTCCGCCGCGCGAGAGTCGAGGAGGCGCGACCAGGCGTCGAGTGGGAGGGCGCTTGGGAGAGAAAGGCCTGTGTCGACGAGCGTTCGAGCAGCGGCCTCCGTCAGCGCGTCGAAAGCGACGGCGGCGAAGCGGGCTGGCGCGGATTCTTCGGGGTTTGCCTCGCGGAGGCGCCGTTCGAGCAGCTTTTTCAAAGCTGCTTCGAGGTTCAAGCGATGGAGTTCGGCGTGGGGGATCTCGTCTGTGAGCCCGATCATACCGAGCAGCTCACCGAGGGACGCGTCAGGTCCGAGCTGCCGCCTAATCCAAGTTTCCGAGCGGTCGGGGTCGAGGTTCGAGTCGGCGCCGAGTCGCTCCCGAATCCAGTCGATGAGCTGACTGAGATACGAACTCGCGGGAGCCGAACGTACGATGCGCGCGCCCGGAGGGAGCACACCGAGTTGGCCTTCGCGGGCAGCGAAGCAAACGGGTCTCTGGGAAACGCGGAGTTCTTCAAAGTCGGCCTCGTCGAGCTCGACGCGAGGATCGAGATCGAGCAGGAGCGCTCCGCGCGTGGGGAGTTTTCGAAGCTCAGTGGTTTGTGAGACGGGGCAGAAGTGTGCTAGACCACGAGCCGTGAGCCACTTGCCGACGAGCCCTCGACCTGCGCCGTCCGAGGTGACCCAGACGAGCGGGGACCACTCGGTCCGCGCCGTGAGCTCCGGGGGGAGCCCCGGGGGGAGGTCCTCCCGGGCGAGGTCGAGCTCCCGGGCGAAGCGCACGTCCCACAGGCGCATGCGACGCACGTCGACGGTCCCCGGCTTTTCGCCGAGCTGGGTCTTCAGATCGAGCAGGGGCAGCCGAAGGATCTCGGCGATGACGACTTGTTCCTCGGGACGGTCCCGGAGCCAGTCGAGCTCCTGGCCCCGGTCGAGCTTACTGAAGAGCGCGCTCAGAGAGCGCTCCTGGATGCGGGAACGGTCGGGCCAGTCCCGGTGTGCGAGGGAGAGTCGGGCTAGCTCGCCCAGGCTGGCGATGGGGGGCGTGGAGCGCGCCATGAGATCTCGGAGCCAGCCCATGAGTGTCGTTTCCTTCTTCGGTGGTCAGTCTGGAGTGAGTTCGGGGGGCGGGGGGCGCCCGCGGCCCGGAGCGCGTGCAGCATCCTCGCATACTGCACGAATGATGCAAAAAACTGCGCGCAGCATGAATCGTTTCCAATAGTTATGCTGTGATGCTGAATCGCCCGTCGTCCTTTTTCTTAAGGAAGGACCCGGCGAGCGGAAGCGGGCAGTTGCGCGGGCGCCGGGGCCCTTCCGGACGCAGCTGGCTGTTTTGAAGCGATGCGGAAGTGCGATCGCGGGCTGCTTACGGGGCCACTCTCAGCGGCTGGGACAGCTTGTGCTGAGAGGGACCCCGTGAACCCGGCTTGGGACTGGGGAGGGCGGCGGGGTATCCCGGACACTCGCCGTGGGGGCTCACTTGGGACCAGGCGGATCGGCGACTCCAAAAGAAGCTCCACTGCCGGCCCACACTTTCCGGTTGTGCCTGTCCGGTGGGGGAGGCCGCTCAGGGCGATTTCGGGGTAGGTGGGAGGCGTGGCACGGGGGGAGGTTGGGGCGCGCGGCAAGAGGGGGAGGCACGTTGCGAGGAGACGTCTGGCGGAAGAGCGGTCTGGCGGAAGAGCGGTCTGGCGGAAGAGCGGTCTGGCGGAAGAGCGGTCTGGCGGAAGAGCGGTCTGGCGGAAGAGCGG
>NASX01000054.1 GCA_002085155.1 Sorangiineae bacterium NIC37A_2 | reverse complement strand
CGCTCCTTTTCGAGAGCGATGCGGGCCTTTTCTTTCTCGGCCTCTTTGCGCTCTTTTTCCTTCTGGGCGGCGATGCGAGCTTTTTCGCGCTCCTTTTCGAGGGCGATGCGGGCCTTTTCTTTCTCGGCCTCTTTGCGCTCTTTCTCTTTTTGAGCGGCGAGACGAGCCTTTTCCTTTTCCTTCTGGCGGCGCTCGGCTTCTTTGGCTTTCTGGGCGGCGATGCGCTCCCGCTCCCGTTCCTTTTGTGCCCTCTTCTTTTCGGCCTCGAGTTCGGCGCGCTCCTTGGCCTTCCGCGCCTTGTCGGCGAGGCGGGGGCTACTGCTCTTCGGAACAGCGCGCTTGGCGGTCGGGACCTTCTTCTGAGGAGCCGATGGGGCCCTCGAGGATGTCTTGGTCTTGGTGGCGGGGCGAGCGGAGCTCGTCGGCTTCTTCTTGAGGGTCCGGGGGGCAGGCGCCTTCTTTACGGACTTTTTCTTGGCCTTTGCCGTCGTCGTCTTCTTCGCGGTGCCTTTTTTGGCTGCGGTCTTCTTCTTCCCAGCAGGCGGCTTCACTTTCCCCTTCGATGTCGAGCGGGGGACGCTGCGCGCTTTTGGTTTTGACGTTTTCTTTTTAGCCGCCATGGAGCCCTTGAAATCTCGGAGGGACGATGCCTGCGCCCGAGGGGGCGGCGTTTTCGGGCCCGTCCAATCGGGTCTGGAGCCGCCCCCGGCGCTCCTCAAATCTGCTCCGAACGTAGTCGTTTCGGATCAGATTCGTCAACTATCCCGTGGAACATCACGGCGATCGGGTGACCATCTGAGATGGTCATAGCACCGAGCGGCGAAAGGACTTCGCGCCGCTCGCAGCCAAAAAAGGCTGAAAAGGCGGCAAGAGGGGAGCTCGGGACCTGTAGACCGCTCTATCAGATCTGTGGGAAATTCGGGAAGCGCTCCGAGAGAAGGAGCGGCTTGGTACGAGCAGTGAGCACTTCGTGACCGGTCTCGGTGACGAGGATGGTATGTTCGAATTGAGCCGAAAGACTGCCGTCTCGCGTCACAGCGGTCCAGTCATCGTCGAGGATCTCGCATTCATAACTACCCAAGTTGATCATGGGCTCGATGGTGAAGATCATACCCGGCTTCATGCGGGGTCCTCTCCCATACTGTCCTACATGACTCACCTGTGGTTCGCAGTGGAAGACGCGGCCAATGCCATGTCCCACGAAGTCGCGCACCACCGAGCACCCCTGGGCCTCGGCATACTCCTGGATGGCCGCTCCGATGTCCCCGATGCGGCCGCCGGGCTTGACCTGGGCGATGCCGAGCTCGAGGGAGCGGCGGGCGACCTCGGTCACCCGGATCGCGTCAGGGGAGGGTTCACCAATGTAGAAAGTAGCTGAAGTATCACCATGGAACCCCTTGTATTTATGGGTGATATCGACGTTGATGATGTCGCCGTCTTTCAGCTTCAGGGGGCCGGGGATGCCGTGGCAGACGACGTTGTTCACCGAGGTGCAGACGCTCTTCGGGAAGCCCTTATAGTTGAGCGGGGCAGGGACGGCGCCGCGACGGATGGTGTCCTCGTGGACGAAGGTATTGATGTCCTCGGTGGTGATCCCCGGGCGGAGGATACCGTCGACGAGCTCCAGGGTCTCAGCGGCCATCCGACCGACGACCCGCATGGCCTCGATCTCGGCAGGGGTCTTGATTTCAATGGTCGAGCTACGGAAGCGGAGCATGGCCTTTTCGGGATTCGATTCAGGAAGAACTTATTGAGCGGTCCCGGGGCGGATGCGCTCGGCACCCTGGGGGACCAGGCGTCCGGAGGAGACCTCGATGGCCCGTTCCCCGAGCAGGGGCTCCAGGGTCGGGCGGATGATGTGCTCGCAGACCAGGGAGTTCCCCGGGCAGCCAGCGAAGCGTCCCCCGAGGTGCAACCGGAGGGGAGAGTTGCCTTCGCCGAGGCCGAAAACGTAGAGCTCGCCGCCGTCGGCCTCGATGATCGGGGCCAAAACGTCGCGCAGGGTCGAAAAGAGGGAAGAATCGGGGCTCGACACGGGAGAAACTTCGAGAGCCTACCTCGACAGACCCGGAGAAGCGAGAGTAGAAAGCCGTTTGCGTTCAGGGCGAAAGATGGTAAGAGCCACGCCCCGCTGGGCCCTTTCGGTCGATCGTCGAGAGAAAAGGCTCAATTCCCCTTTCGACCCATCGAATTCAGATCAAAGATTCTGAGAATCATCGAACATGGCAGTTCACATTCGTCTTTCCCGTCACGGCTCGAAAAAGCGTCCCTTCTACCGCGTCGTCGTGACCGATCAGCGTAACCCCCGCGATGGCCGTTTCATCGAGCGGCTCGGGACCTTTGATCCGAACGCTGAGAAGGGTCTTTCCCTGAACCTCGAGCGCATCGCTTACTGGCGTTCGCAGGGGGCCGAGGCGTCCCCGACCCTCGACCGTCTCGTCAAGATCGCGTCGAAGGCGTAAGTTCGCCCTCCTCGCGCGGCGAAACCAGACAATCAGGAGTCCTTATCATGGCGCTCAAAGACTTAGTGGCCACCGTGGCCGAGGCGCTCGTGGACGATCCCGATGGCGTTGAAGTCGCGGAGATCGAAGATGAGCGTGGTGTGCTCGTCGAACTTCGCGTCGCCAAGGGCGACATGGGGAAAGTCATCGGCAAGGATGGGCGCACCGCCCAGAGCATCCGCGCGCTCCTGAACGCGGCCGCAGCGCGTCAAGGCTGCCGAGCTCAGCTCGAGATCATCGACGGCTGATGAAATCGTCGACGAGCCCGCCGATCCAGGTGCCGGGAGGCCCGGAGGCGGGCGCGGAAATGGAGCTCGGCGTCCTGGGCCGCCCTCACGGGGTCCGGGGCGCCATCCACGTGCGGCTGCACAATCCCAACAGTGACGCCTTCGACACGCTGAAGCGTCTCTTCGTTGAGACGGAGCGGGGAGGCCGGGAAGAGCTCCGGATCGCCACCGTTGAGGCGCGCCCGAAGAGCTGGGTTTTGACGTTCCAGGGCCACACGACCCGGGAGCAGGCGGAAGCACTGACGGGAAGGCGAGTGTTTGCGCTCCGAAGTGAGCTCCCCGCTCTCGCGCCGGGCGAATATTACTTGATGGATCTCATAGGCTGTCGCGTTTACCTCGGAGCAGAAGAGCTGGGCCGCGTGAGTGCGGTTCGGGGCGATCCGACTGTCGATACGATGATCATCGAGCTCACCGACGGCACGGTCGTCGAACAGCCGATCCTGCCCGTCTGGGTTCAGGACGTGCGCGTCGCCGAAGGGCGCGTCGAACTCGCAAACACGGAGGGCTTCGTCTCGTGAGCGAGGCAAAGGTCTCCGGTGCCCGCATCAAGGTCGGGATCATCACGCTATTCCCCGAGCTCTTCGGGACCTTCAGCGAGACGAGCTTCGTCGGGCGGGCTCGGAGCTCGGGGCTCCTCGAGCTCGAGCTGGAGAACCTGCGGGAGCACGGCCTCGGCAAACACCGAAGTGTCGACGATACTCCTTATGGCGGGGGCTCCGGCATGGTGATGCGCGTTGACTGCATCGTACAAGCAATGGAAAGCCTCGAAGCGCGCTGGGGCGAGCGGGCCCACCGCGTCCTTCTCACGCCGCAGGGGCAGGTGCTCAAGACCGCGGTGGCTCAAGAGCTCTCCACGCACTCCTCGCTCATCTTCATCTGCGGCCGTTATGAGGGGTTCGATGAGCGGGTGCGGAGCTTTGTCGATCTCGAGCTTTCTCTCGGGGACTTCGTCCTCACTGGCGGCGAGATCGCGGCCATGGCCGCCATTGAAGCGCTGATCCGTTTCGTGCCCGGGGTTCTCGGCAACCCGGAGTCGACGGGGGAAGAATCCTTCAGCGACGCCCTCGACGGCGGCCTCGAATATCCCCAGTATACCCGGCCCGCGGAATTTCGGGGGCTCGGGGTTCCTGACGTCCTGAAGAACGGCGACCACGCGAAGGTGGACGCCTGGCGGAAAGCCGAGAGTCGCGCTCGGACGATGGCGCGTCGACCCGAGCTCAGTCAGGCTCAGCGCCGCTAGGCTCGTTCGGGGATGCAGCGGGAGTTTCATAAGGCGGAGCTGTGGCGGCGCGCGGCCGCGTTCGGGGTTCAGAAGGGGCCCGATTGGTTCGTGCGCTACGCTCCGACGTGGATCGGCTGGTTCATGGCGGTCGTCTTGGGCTCGGCGCGGCGCGCGGTGCGCGCGAATCTGCGCCTGATTTTCGGGCGGCGATCGCTTGGGCGCGAGCTCGCCGACGTCTTTCGGACCTTTGCCTCTTTTGCCCACTCCCTTGTCGAAGGGATGCAAGCGGAACAATCCGCGCGCCCCGTGGAGGTCCACGGGGCGGACGAGCTCCGCGCTCTGCTTTCTTCGGGCCGAGGACTGGTGCTCGTGACGGCGCATGCTGGGCCCTACGATCGGGCGGCCCAGCTCATCTCCACCGATCTCGGCGCGCGGGTCATGCTCCTCATGGGGCACGAAGAGGACGAGCGCGCCGCCGCGTTCCAAGACCAGATCCGGCGCGATTTTCAGGTGCGGGTGCTGCGGCTCGGCCGGCACCCTCTCGATGCGCTGCCCGCCCTCGAGCATCTGGCCGCGGGAGGCATCGTCGCAGCCCAAATCGATCGGGTCCCTGAGCTCCAAGAGGCGATCCGGGGCGAGCTCTTTGGACGGGACTTCCTGGTGCCGCGGGGGCCCTTCGTGCTCGCGGGGCTCGCGGGAGTTCCCCTTGCGGCCGTGTTTGTGGGGCGCCGGGAGGACGGGAGTTATGAGACGATCGCCGGACAGCCGCTCGTGATCCCCAGGCGCCCGAGTGAAGAGGAGCTGGTCCGAGATGCCAGCGTGGTGCTCGGCGGTTTCGAGGATTACCTCCGGCGTTTTCCGACGCAGTGGTACAACTTTGCCCGTCGCCCTCAGGAGACAAGCTCCGAGGAGAGAGAAAGGCGTGGCGCAGGCGAGAACCATTTGGCAAAAGGGGCGCCATGAAACTTCACGTGGGCGTGCCTGAGCTCCGAGGAAAACTCGAGCGCTTCCCCTTCTCGTTCGCCGAGATCCAGGCTGGCCGCTCGATTCCGAGGCGTCGCGTCCTCCGGACCATCCAAGAGGCGCGCTCGGACCTTGTTCTTTCCCTGCGCGTCGCTCCCGACCTCGCGCTCACTCTGACCTCGGATGTTCTCGAGAAGCTCACGCTCGCGGCCGAGCGCGCGGCGTTTGTTGTCTTGCCGACGACTCATCGAACCGGCCCCACTAAAGAGAATTTGAGGCGCCTCACGGAGCTCGCTCAGCGTCTGCGCTCGGAGACGACACGGGTCGCCTGGGAGCCCCACGGCATTTTCGAGCCCGAAGAGGAAGAACGCTGGGCGGAGGAGGCGGATGTGCTCTTGGTGCGCGACCTGACGCGCGCCACGCCGCCAGAAGGATCTATCGTTTACACCAGGCTGCGTTCGCTCGGAACCTCCGCGCGCCCCTCGCTGCATCGGATCGATCTGTTAGCGGAAGCTCTGACCGCCTACGAGGAGGCATACGTGATCGTCGAAGGCTCCGGAGCGCTCCGCTTCAAGAAGGAGCTGACCGGCGCGCTCGGGAGCCAAGAGGCAGCCTTCGAATGGCCGGACGAAGAAGACGAGGGGGAAGAGCTCGATCTCGAGTCGTTCGCACAAGACGAGGACGACGGCGAGGAGGAGGAGAACGCTTGAAGCGACGCGCCGCGCTCTCCACGCACTCCGAAGCACAAGACGCCGCCGAAGAAGCCCTGACCGAGGGAGGTTCGGCGCTCCATGCCGTAATTACAGGTTTCCTGTTTGCGGCAGGGCTCTCGCCGAGCCCGCTGCTCGGACCCGTCGGCTTGCTGTATGGGGGTGTTGGCCACGGGGCCAAGGCCTTTGACGGACGCGCCCGTCAGCCGGGGCTCGATGCGCGCCGTCCGCGGGGATTCACGAATGACGAGCCCCCCAAGGAAGCCTACGCTGCGGCTCCCGGGTCCCTCGCGGCGCTGACCGTCGCGCTCAGCTACCTCGGGGGCAAGAGTCTCCTCGCCTGCGGACGCCCGGGCATTCAGGCGGCCAAGCGCAGCGGCGCCGCCGAGCGCGCCCGCTTCATGGAGACTGCGCTCGGAGCTGGAGGCCTGGGACTCAAGCAACCCGCGATCCAGCGCGCCTTTTTGGCCGCGGCGGGACCTACGGCCGGGGGAAACTTGAGCGCGGCGGATCTCGAGATGCGCTTCGCCCCGGAACACCCGGCTCGCGTGAGTGAAACGTTATCGACTTTGCCGTGGGCGGTCAGTGAGAGCTCGCTGAGCCTTCCGGACGGCCTCCGGCGGCACTCGATCATCGCCATCGACGCGACCGGCCTCTTGGCCGCTCTCTGCTTCTTCGACGGACCGGGCGTGCCCGTGCGTGAGTTCGAAATCGAATTGCCGGCCCTCGCGAGCCCGGTGCTCCGCGGCGTTCCGCGCGCCAAACCGGGCACGCCGATCGATACCCCCATGGAGCTCACCCTCGAAGAAGGTGACGAAGGGGGCTGGGATCGCGTGGCCGCGCGCGGCTCAGCGGCTGACGTGCGCATCGCGCTGAGTCAGGATCGAAGAACGCGCGCGGTGCGCGTCAGTTCGGCCTTCGACGAGCGCGGGCTCCCTCCGGTCTGAAGGTCCCCGGGGCGTCACGGCTCCGCCTGAGCCGTCCCATCAACGCGGGGCCCGACGCCGGGCTTCCCCGGGGTGAGCGAACAAAACGGGAAAAGGGCACGTCCGCTCCGGAGGGGAGGCGACGAGTGCCCTTTCGCGAGGAAGATTGTCGAAAAGCCAGCGAGGCTCGGGTCTTAGGCGACCTTGTAGCCGTGCTGCTTGGCGAACGCGAGGAGGCCGATCTTGGTGATCGTGCGGATGTCCCGCGTCGTGACCTGGACCGTCACGTAGCGACCGAGCTCGGCAACGTAGAGGCGCTTGCGCTGCACGTTGACCTTCTGCCAACGATTGGTCTTGATGTTGGAGTGGGAGACGTGGTGCGCGCTCATTTGGCGCTTGCCGGTGATCTGACTCTTGGCCATGGGGGCGCGGAACCTAGCCTAGGACTTCGATACCTTCAAACAAAAAGTGCCGAAAAAGGCTCGTAGGCCTGGGATTGAGGCTGTCCGAAGCCAAGAGATGTGGGATCGCGCCGGCGTTTCGTCGAGCGGGGGCGCCCTCTTCTGAGGGTTTCTGAGCCGAAAAAGCTCAGGAGTTTCGCGCTAGGGCCGGGGGAAGGCCGCGAGACTGTGCACGAGCTCGGAACAGAACCGTCGGCAATCCTCGAAGCCGCTATTTTTCGCGAGAGTCCCCTCGTCCATGTAGAGCCGGCGCGCGAGCTCGACCTGGACCGCGTGGACCCCTTCGGCGGGCCGTCCGTAGTGTTCCGTCGAAAAGCCCCCGCGGTAGGGCTGGTCGTGGACCCAGGTGTACCCGAAATTCTCGCAGACGCGCTCAACCAAGGCGATGACCGCCGGAGAGGCGCTCGTGCGCCCGCGAGTCCCGGGGACCACGTCGGCTCGGGCTTCGCCCCCTCGTCCGAGGGAGGGCATGGAGTGGGCGCAGAGGACGAGCGCGTAGCCAAAGCGCCTGCGCGTCTCGTCGATGAGCTCGCGGAGGGCCTTGTGGTAGGGGTGATAGAAGCGGGAGAGGCGGCGCTCGAGCTCACTCTTGGGCAGAGGAGCTCGAAGAGCCGGATAACCTTCCGTCGTCCGGCGCCAGACGACTCCAAAGGCGCTTGCGTCGCTGCGGCCACCGACGGCGGTGTCAGCGTCGTAGTCGGCCTCGTGGCGGTTCAGATCGCAGACGTAACGGGACATCTCCGCGACGATGCGCGTCGCTCCGTGGGCCGTGGCGTCTTGGTAGAGCTCGTCGACGTAGAGATCGGCGTCCTGACCGATGGCGCGTCCGGGCGCGATGCAAAAGGCCAAGCTCTCGGCGTCGACGCGAAGCCCGGCGTGGGGGATCTCGACGATGAGAGGCGTGGCCTCACCTTGGCCGCGCTCGATGCGGAACGTCACCTCGGAGACCTTACGGGAATTTTCCGGATTGGACAGGGGCGAGTGCCACCGAGCCCGAGGTTTTGGTGGTTTAGGCGCCGCTCGGACGACGGAGCTTCGCCCGCGGATGGCTCGCCCGGTACGCCTGTTCGACGTGGTCACGGCCGACGTGGGTATAGATTTCGGTGGTCGTGATGTTTCGGTGACCGAGCAGCTTCTGGACGCTGCGGAGATCGGCGCCCCCTTGGACGAGGTGAGTCGCGAAGGAGTGCCGGAGCATGTGAGGGTGGAGGTGCCGCTCGAGGCCGGCGCTCTTGGCGTAACGTCCAACCAACTTCCAGACCGCTTGCCGCGTCATCGCTTGGCCCCGTGGTCCCGCGAAGAGGACGAGGCTGCTCGCGAGGCGCGGCTCCTCGGCCCGCCGCGCGAGGTATTCGCTCACGTGCTTGAGCGTGAGGGCGCTGAGCGGTACAATCCTTCGTTTGTTCCCCTTCCCGAGCGGAATGACCACACCCCGGTCGAAGTCGAGGTCCCCGAGCTGCAGGGAGACGAGCTCACTGGCCCTCAGTCCGCCGGCATAAGCGAGGCTCAGAAGGGCCCGGTCCCGAAGTCCGCGCAGGGTCTTCGGATCGGGGGCGCGCAGCACTTCGAACAGCTCGTCGGAGCTCGCCGTGCGAGGGAGGCGGCGTCCAATGCGGGGGGCGACCAGAGCCGTGGCGATCGTCGGATCGAAGCGTTCCTCCTCCTCGAGATAGCGAAAGAAGGCCCGGAGCGCAGAGATGCGCCGGCGGAGCGAGCGGGGACCGAGTCCGCTCTCGCTCTCCTCTTGGATGAAGGACCTGAGCAGGTCCGAGGTGATTTGGTCGCCGCGCCGGACCTCTCGGGCCTCACAATGAGCCAAAAATCGGCCCAAGTCCCGACCGTAAGCGAGCTCGGTGTTCTTGGCGAGCCGGCGGGAAAGCCTCAAGTGGCCGAGGAAAGCCTGGACATTGCGTTCGAGGGCGGCGGCCACGCCCGCTAGTCTACGGCGCCTCGAGCGGCTCGGGCAAAACTCGCGAGCAGCTCGCTCGGATCCGCCTGTCGCATCAGACATTCTCCGATCAAGGCCGCGTCGGCCGGGCCCTTGAGGAGGGCGGAGACATCTTCGGCGCTCTTGATGCCCGAAAAATGGGCCCGGACGACGGAATCGGGCATCGCAGCGAGGACCGCCTCGGCGCGCGCTGCGTCCATTTTCAGGGTGTCGAGGTCGCGGGCGTTCACTCCGATGTAGTCGGCGCCGAGGTCCAAGGCTCGGCGCAGCTCTTCGACGCTCGCGACCTCGAAGAAGGGGACGAGGCCGCGCTCGCGCGCACCGCGGGCGAGGGCTTCGAGGGCTCGATCGTCCAGGCAGCGTACGATGAGCAGGACGAGGGATGCGCCGTAGGCGCGAGCGAGATCGAGCTGGACCTCGTCGATCACGAACTCCTTGGCCAAGAGCGGCAAATTCGTCGCAAGGTACGCGCGACCGAGGTCCTCGAAGCCGCCCGCGAAGAACTCCCTGTCACACAAAACACTCACGGCGCTGGCGCCATTTTCCTCGTAACGCTGGACGCGCTCTTCGAGGCTCAGCGCATCCGAGAGCGGCCCCGCCGAGGGAGAGCGCCGCTTGAACTCGCAGATCAGCCGAAGGGGCTCGCCGGGCCCGCGCTTCAGCTCCAGCGGGCGGAGCGGCGGCGGCGAAGGGAGCGCGCGGCTGCGGAGCTCTTTGAGCTCGCTCCGCTTGTTTTCGAGGATTTTCCCGAGGATGTTCATGGGGAGGCGGGGAGCAGGCTCTTGGTCTTGTCGCGGAAACGCTCAAAAGCGGAGAGCGCGGCGCCGCTTGTGAGACTTTTCTCAGCGAGGGCGGCAGCGTCCGTAAAGGAGAGCCCCCGCTCAACGACGAGCGCAGCAGCGGCGCTCAGAATGAAGGCGTCGCGCGAAGGGTGAGGTTCGCCGCGCAAGACGTCGAGCAAGATGGTTGCGTTTTCTTCAGGTGTGCCACCGTCGATGGCCCCCGGAGGGCTGCGCTTGAGACCGAAATCTTCGGGGGCTACCACGAACTCGCGGATGCGTCCCTCGGCGACCTCGGTCACGCGCGTCGGCGCGTAAGGACTCATCTCGTCCATGCCGTCCTCGCTCCGAACGACCCAGGCGCGGCGCACCCCGAGCTCGAGCAGGGCGCGCGCGAGCTTTTCCCGGAGGTCATCGGCGTAGGCGCCGAGCAGGTGATATTCGGCGCCGGCGGGGTTCGCCAGGGGCCCCAGACAGTTGAACATGGTGCGGACCCCGAGCTCCCGCCGAGCCGGCCCCACGTGGCGCAGGGCCGGGTGATGGTGCTGGGCGAAGAGGAAAACGAGCCCCGTCTCGTCGAGCACCTCCGGGAGCCGTTCGATGGGNACGGTGAGGGGGACCCCCATGCGCTCGAGGACGTCGGCGCTTCCGGATTGGCTCGAGGCGGCTCGGTTGCCGTGTTTGGCGACCTTGCTGCCGGCCCCCGCGAGCAGGATCGCGGTGCCCGTCGAGAGATTCAAGCTTCCGGAGCCGTCTCCGCCGGTCCCGCAGGTATCGATGAGGCCCGAGCGAGCTCCGGGGAGCGGGATCATGGCTCTTCGCATCTCGCGAGCGGCGCTCGCAAGGACAGCTCCGGGCGCGCCGCGGAGCTCCTGTCCGACGACGTAAGCTGCCACTTGAGTCGGGTTCCACTCGCCGGCGAGGATCGAACGGAACGCGGCCGAGACGAGGTCGGGGTCAGGCCGCTCGCTTTCGAGCAGGCGCTTGATGGCTTCTTGGAATTGCACGCTCAGAGTCTCCGGAGCCAGTTGCCGAGGAGGGACATGCCCTCTTCGGTGAGGATGGATTCAGGGTGGAATTGAACCCCTTCGATGGGCAGGGTGCGGTGGCGAATACCCATGATTTCGCCCTCTTCCGTGCGAGCTGTTACCTCGAGCTCAGGCGGGACGGTCTCGGGGGCGACGACGAGCGAGTGGTAGCGCGTCGCTGTGAGAGGGGAGGGCAGCCCTTCGAAGACTCCGAGCCCTTCGTGAACAATGGGGCTCGTCTTGCCGTGCATGAGGCGCGGGGCGCGTACGACGGAAGCGCCATAGGCCTGGCCAATCGACTGGTGTCCGAGGCAGACGCCGAAGATCGGAATCACGCCGCCCGCTTTATGGATGGTCTCGAGGGTAATGCCCGCATCATCGGGGGTTCCGGGGCCCGGCGACAGCAAAATCCCGCGGGGGCGGCGCGCGAGGAGCTCGTCGACGCTGATGGCGTCGTTGAGAAAGACATCACACTTCGCACCCAGCGTCTCGAGGTATTGAACGAGATTGTACGTGAATGAATCGTAGTTATCGATGACGGCGATGGGGGCTTGCATGGTGCTCTCGGGTCACGCCCTAAGGAACTCGGCTGTGTCATAACCATGGTCTGCCGCGCGCGAAAGGGCACCCGCTTTTCGCTCGACTTCCTCCGCCAAGAACTCGTTCACGAACTTCACGACGAGCTCCGGCGCTTCGGCGGCGGCATAATGGGATGCGCCGGGGATCGCTCGATAACGGGCCCGCGGGATCTTCTGGGAAAGCGTGCGTGCGCTGCGTGCGGGGGTGATCACGTCGCGTTCGGAGCCGAGCACCAGGGTCGGCGCGCTCACTTCGGGGAGCACGTCGCGGGCGTCGTGCTCGATGAGCGCCTCAAACAGCTCAAAATAGCGGGAGAGGTCGAGAGTGCGAAAGTCCTTGAGGAAGGCGTCGAGGTCGGTGCTCGGAAAACCGCGCTGGATCCAGCCGACGGTCTTGAGCGCACGCTCGAGGCCAGGCGCCGATAGGGCGAGCTCGATGGCGCGGCCGGCGAGCTGTGGGTAGGCAGAGAGGAGCGAGAGCAGACCCGGACCGAGCCGCGGCACTCCCGGAAGCGGAACTCCTTCGAGGGGGCGGCCAGCGACGCCGTTCAGGAGCACGAGGCCTCCGAGGCGTGAGGGCGCGATGCGCGCGAACTCGAATCCAACCTGGACCCCCATGCTCCAACCGAGAAAGATCGCCTGCTCGATGCCGAGCTCATCCAAGATGCTGACGACGTCGCGGGCGTGGGCGGCCACGCTAATGTCCCGCCGTCCCGAGAAGCGGGAGCCGTAGAGGCCTCGGTAATCCCAGGTCAATACACGCCGGTCGGAGGCGAAACCCTGGATCGGTGCTCGGAGCACCGACACCGGGCCTCCGAGACCGTTGGCGAGGATGATCGGGAGACGCCCGGGCCGATCCTGCCCCGTGTCGAAGTAGGTGAGGCGAACTCCGTCGGGTGTGGCGAGAGTTTTCGGCTCAGGGGAGACGGGGGGGGAGTGAGACGTCATTGTGGCGAAGCGGTAATTTCATTCTTGCTCAGCGGTAAAGGCGCCGCTAGTGTCNGTCCGCCCTCGGTCGGACCGCGAGCCGAGATTTCCCCCACGAGACTCCATGTCTGAAGATAATAAGCCCAAGATCGACCTGAAGGCCCGCCTCGGAAAGAAGACTGTCGCTGGTGTGGGGCCCTCGATTCCTCCGCCCATCGCCGGCGTGCCGAGCCAGGCCCCCCCTGCTCCTGCCGCAGGCGTCCCCGGTCAGCGTCCCCAAGGTCCCATTCCGAGCGCAGGGCCCCAGCGTCCCTCCGGCTTCCCGGCTCCCGGGGCTGGACCCGCTCCGGCACAGCGTCCCGCGCCGAATCTCGGCGGCCCCACGAGCATTCCCGCTCCTCCGTTCGGTCTGAACCCGTCGGTCCCCCCGGTGCAGCCTGCTGCTTTCGCGGCCCCCGCCGTCCAGGTCGCAGCTCCCCAGGCGATCAAGATCGAAATGGGCGAGGAAGTCCTCCAGGCTCAGAAGAAGGAGCGGAGCAAGTTCCGCGTTCTCGCGATCGGTACCGCCATCGTCGGCGCCATCATCGGCATCGTGGTCGGTGGTGGTATGGAACGCCGCAAGAGCCACAACATCGCCCTCGAGGGTGCGAAGATCCTCGCTGGTGAAGTCGACAAGGCGAACGAGGAGGTGGAAAAGCTCGCTGACGTCCTGAAGAAGGCGAAGATCTCCCTCGGTGAAGGAAAGTTCCCGGAGGAAGAGGTCAAGGCTCTCGGCGGAATCTCGATTCCCTTCGACGGCACGTACCTGGTTGGCAAGGGCATCGGCCTCATGAGCACGGATGTGAACCGTTTGCTCGTGAAGTTCGCGGGCGACTCCGAGCGCGCGAACGAGCAAAAGGATCGCCTGCAGCGCGTGCTCACTGGCATGCGTCAGCCGGTGACCGAGCTCCTGCAGGAAAAGGATGAGCCCAAGGTTCGCTGGGGTGTTGCGGTCGGCCGCGGACAGCTAGGCCCGCTCGCTTCGATGGTCCTGCTGCCTGAGCCCTTCCTCGTGACCTCGAAGACCGCGGGTTACAAGTGGCCTTCTCAGTTCGAGCTCAAGGAAGGCAACAAGACGGTCAAGATCTCTCGTTATGAGAAGGGTGACCCGATCGAGAGCACCTCTCCGATCATCCCTGTCGATCCCGGAAGCCAAGGCGCTGTTTGTCCCTCGGATACTCTCGTGAAGCTGAGCCGTGAGCTCGGTGATCTCGAGACGACCCTCCGCGGCGACAAGAGCGATCCGGCGAACGAGCGCAGCGGTCTCGTCGACACGGGCAACGCTCTGCGCGAGAAGCTGAAGTCGGTCGGACAGTGAGCGCCGCGATCCAGTGATGCTCTTGTGAGCATCGCGACAAGAGAGGGCGGTGGCCGAGAGGTCGCCGCCCTTTTTCTTTTGTTGTGCCTTGGGTTGCGGCTCGCTCAGCGGCGGTTCGGGGCGAAGGAGCGCAAAAAAGGTGGCTCGCCGTGAGCGGGATCCTCATGTTCGAGCGGACCCGCGGCGACCCTATGGGGCTCCCGAGCGGGCAGCTCAAGGCCCGGGCAGAGAGGCTCAGGCGGAGCGCTCGAGGAGGCGGCTCGACTCGGTCGCCGGCGGGATCAGCTCGATCTCGATGAGCGCGATATGACGGGCATCGGCTTCCCTGATTTTCACGCGGAGGCCATGGAGCTCGTGTTCCGTGCCCGCGCGCGGAATCTCTCCCAGGTGTTCCATGAGCAGGCCGCCGATCGAGACGTAGTCTCCTTCCGGGAGCTCGACTCCAAGGTACCGATTCACATCAGCGACCGGCAAGCTCGCGTCGACGAGGTAGTTCCCGGACTCGAGGGTCTGGAATCGCTCAGCGTCTTCGACGTCGTGTTCGTCCTGGATATCTCCGACGATCTCTTCGAGTAGGTCTTCGAGAGTCACGATCCCGGAGAAGCCGCCAAACTCGTCAACGACGACCGCCAGGTGATGACGGCCAGCGCGCATATCCTTCAGAACCGTCGACGCCGGCTGCGTCTCGGGCACAAACGCGACGGGCCGGCGGGCGAGGTCGCCGAGCGATTTCGCGCTTGCGTTCTTCTCTTGGGCGCCGCTCGCGTGAATGTAGAGGTCTTTGACGTGGAGGATGCCGACGATGTTGTCGACGGACTCCGAGTAGACCGGATAACGGGAATGGCGCGACTCCGCCACGCGGGCGATCGCCTCGGACAAAGAGAGCGCCGCGTCGAGAGCGTCGACGTGGATGCGAGGCACCATGACGTCCTCCGCGGTCACGTCGCGAAACTCGAGGACGTTGCGGATCATGGCCGAAGCATCGGCGGAGAGGCTGCCGTTCTGTTCGCCTTCGGCCACGACCATCTCGACTTCGGTCTCGGCGAGCTCGGCGCTCGGCGCCGGGCTGGCGCTTCCAGCCCATTTTCTGGCAAGCCACGAGATCGGATCTGCCAGGGGAGCGACCAAGAGCTCGAAGGGGGCGAGGGTGCGAAGCAGCCGGGGAGCCCAGGACGCCGAGCGAGCGACGGCGAGAGGGCGAAGAAGCTGGGTCGGAAGCGCGTAGGCGGCGACCGCCGCCAAGATCCCCATGAGCCAGGGGAGTCGGGTTCCCGGGGGCATCTGACTCGTGATGAGGCCGGCGGTGGTGGCGATGCCGAGCACTCTGAGCCAGAGCCAGCGGGCTTCGACCCGTTCGGAGCCGAGAATGTAGCGGTCGAGGGCTTGGCTCACGCTCGGGCGGAGTGTCTCCCGGAGGGCCGCGCGGCGCGCACCAGAAAGAGAGCCGACTGCGACGGAGGCGACACCGAACAGAGCCGAAATGAGCGCTGGGATCAGCGCGAGGGCAACGGACAGCGCGGGCTGTTCTGGGTCAGGATCCACGGTGGGAGCAAAAAAGATAGCCCGAGATCCCTTGGGGATGCAAATACAACCCGCCCTGAGAGTGTCGATTTGCCGTGTGGTCAAAATTCCGGGGACCGGGGGAGGGGGCAAGAGCGCCCGAGTGGGCCTCGGAGGACCCAGTTCAGGCGCCAGGGTGGTCCGAAAACCCTCGCTGCACCCGGAGCACGGCGGTCTCGGGATTGGTCTCACCGAAAAAGCTGCGGGCAGCTTCCGCCTCCGAGGCGGGCAGAGGCTCGAGGAGCGCAACGAGGGAGTCGCCTTCGACCCCGACGAGCTCCGGGCCTGAAAGGGGCGGGAGGCGCTCCTGCCTGACGAGCAGGAGCTTCCCCTGACGGACTCGTTCGGCCTCGGCGGCGCTGAGCTCGAGGCTCGGGAGGCTGCGCTCGGTGGCTTCGACGAGGGGCAGGAGTCGCGCACGGGCCACTTCGGATAGGGGGACTGCCTCTTCGATCCTAAAGGCGCCGCTCTTGAGCCGGCGGAGTTCCGTGAGGTGCGCGGGCACCCCGAGGGCATCACCGAGATCACGCGCCAGCGCTCGTACGTAGTATCCCTTCGAGACAAGAAGCTCGACCTCGAGCTCCTGACCGCTGACGACGCGGCCGCGGAGCTCACGAACAGATACGTCGCGGGGCCTGAGGTCCGGCTCAGCTCCGGCGCGAGTGAGCGCGTGGGCGCGCCGACCGTCGACCTTGAGGGCGCTGACCGCGGGGGGGATTTGGAGCCTCCGAACGCGCTCGTTGTCGAGCGCTCGCTCGAGCTCCGCGCCTTTTCGTTCGAGAAAATCCTCGGGGAGGTCGATTTTTTTTGTGATGGGAGAGTCCGCGTCGTGAGCAACGGTCCCGATCCCGAAGCGGACGCGGGCCACGTAGGACTTGTCTTCCCTGGTGAGCACGCTCGAGAGTTTGGTTGCTTCCCCGAGCAGGACCACGAGCACGCCGGTGGCCATCGGATCGAGGGTACCCGCGTGTCCGACCTTGCGCGTGCCGAAGGCGCGGCGGACCTGGGCGACGACGTCATGGCTCGTGGGTCCCTTGGGCTTGTCCACGATGAGGACGCCGCTCGGCGCCTGAGTCTTACTCAAGGGAGGCTCCGCTCAGAACCAAATGCTCTTGCGCCGTTTCAGTCCGTCGGCGATGAGCTCTTCGATAGAGCTCTGAACCAGCTCCGAGAGCTGACCGACCAGGATGTGATCCGTGGCGGCCTCCGGCCCATATTCCTCGACCGAAATTGGCTTTCCGAACAGGATGCGCCACTTGGTGGGGGCGGGGAGCAGACCGAGCGGGCCGAGCAGCGGGAAGGTGGGCGTGATCGGCAGGTACTCGAGGCCGACCAGCTTCGAGAGGTTGTCGAAGCGGCGCAGGATCGGGTTGGTCTCTTCGCCTCCGATGACCGCGCAGGGGATGATCGGGCTGCCGGTCGTGAGCGCCAAGCGGACGAAGCCGCCGCGGCCGAAGCGCTGGAGCTTGTAGCGATCGCGGTAGAGCTTCTTGATGCCTTCGGTACCTTCCGGGAATGCCGCGACGACGAGGTCCCGGTTGAGGAGGCGCTGCGCGTTCTCTTGGCAGGCGCGCACGGCGCCGAGTCGGTTCATGCCGACGCCGATGAAAGGCAGGTAGAAGGTGAAATCTTCGGAGAGCCAGCGGAGATCGCGCTGGGCCGAGTGATGGAGGCGGACGGCCTGACGGAGCATGAGCCCGTCGAAAGGCAGGGCGCCCGAGTGGTTCGCGACGACGATGGCGCGGCCGCTCTTCGGGATGTTGTCGACCCCGATGACCTCGGTGCGGAAGTAGATCTTGAGCAGGAACTCGAGGTACGGCTTCACGCGGGCTTCGAAGGCCGAATCAAAGCCGAAGTCGTCGACGCTGCTCGCGACGGCGCGCAGGGCATGCCGGCCCCAATGCTTCCGATAGTAGTCGCTCGTGAGAAGCTCCTGGGCCGAGACGAGGACATCTTCGTCGCTGGCTCGGTCGCCTTCCGTCGACTCGGGGACGGGCTCAGGTTCGCGATCGAGTCCGCCGCCGCCGAGGGGCATCCGCTCGGCCATCATGCCGTCGAGACGCTCTTCGAGCTCGCGGATCTTGGCTTCTACAGAGAGCTCTTCCGGAGACAGGGGCGGCAGGTTGATCGGCTCATCCGGATACTCGAAGTCCATATCCGGCGGGAAGGCGCGCGCCGCGATGCCGAGCATCCCAACGTCCTCGACGAGCGAATCCGGGGCGTTTGCCTCCTCGCCTTCCGAGGCGCCGTTGTTTTCATTTTCGGGCAGGGCGCTCACGTCGATGTCTCCTTGAATGGACTCACTATGATCGAATGTTTGACCGCTCACGTGGCAGGGGTCTCCGAGAGAAGTTCAACCTGGCGCATATTGCGCCGCGCTGCAAAGTCGAGGAGCGCTTCGTGGCTCGTGAACATCGGAATGAAGCCGAGCAATCGCCGGCTCTTTTCGGTATCACCGATGCACGGATACTGGAGATAGTCCGTAAAAGAGGCGGGAAGAGGCGACTTGCGGAGCACCCAGAGCGCTCCGAGGGTGAAATGGGTCATGGTGCGGGTCAAAGGGAGCGCGCGGCCGCCCGCGAGCCGGATCACCTTGCTGAGGGGGATGACCCCCGCGCCGGCCACGTTGAAGACGCCCGGAGCGTCGGCATCGATGGCGCGCTTGAGCGCGAGCACGGCGTCCGACTCGTGCAAGAACTGCCACAGGGGGTCGAAGCCGAGGATGCTTGGGATTCGATCTTGGCTGAGGTAGCGGGTCGCGAATCCATCGATGCCGGGACCGAGAATCGGTGCGGTACGCAGGATCGTCACGATGCGACCGCGGCCGGGGCGCCCGAACTCGAGAGCGTCACGCTCAGCCTGAAGTTTGTCGCGAAAAAATGGCTCCGACGGGCTCGCGTAGAGGGGGCGATCCTCGGTCATGAGTGAGGGGTTCTTCGGGTTCGCGCCGTAGAGGAACGTGTGGCTCGTGAGGATCAGCTTGCGCACTTGCGCGCGACGGCAAGCTCCGGCGACGTACATGGTGCCGACGCTCTCGAGGTAGTGGCTCCGGTCGGGGTGGTGCGTCGGGCTGTCGTGGAATGCGAGGTGGACCAGGGTATCGATGTTCGCGCCGCTCAAAAGTTCCGCGAGCTTCTGTTCGATCTTGCGATCCGTGAGGTCGATGTCGTGATGGACGGTTTTGTCGCGTGCGCTCTCGGGGCGCTTCTCATCGAGGCTCAGGATGCGCTCGATCCGGGGCGAGTCCTCGAGCACACCGATCAGGTTGGCCCCGAGGAAGCCAGCGCTTCCCGTGATGGCCACACGCCTCGGAGGGCCGCTCGCTTGGCCCCTGCGCGGATCGACGCCGTGGATCTCGTTGATTCCTTCGAACATGACTGATGTTTCGTACCGCGAGCCCCGGCCTGGCACAATTGGCAGGAGAGCCGATTGTCATGGGGCGAGTTGCCCCACGCTGAACGACTTTGCGCGTCTGATTGTCCCTTGTGCACGAGATGCGCCTTTCCTGTCGCTCAGGGGAGCCACCCGCGCGTGAGGGACGAAGCTCGAGCCTGCGTGAGGCGCCGGGCAGCCCCCCTTCCGTCCCGTCCATAAGTGCTTGCATGAGTGAGCGGGATTGTCGCGGGTTTTGGCCGGCTTGCCGAAGCCTCGCCCGAGTGTGTTACTCTTATCGGTCAATGGCGCGCACGGTCAACGCCGACATGGTCGGGAGCTATGTGCTCCGGCAACGCCTCGGGGTGGGGGGGATGGCTGAGGTGTTCCTCGCGACCGCTCCTGACGGGCGGAATGTCGCCATCAAGCGCGTCTTGCCTGCGCTCGCCGTCGACGAGGAGTTCCGGGCCATGTTCTGGGACGAGGCGTGCATCATGGCCGAGCTCAACCACGCCAACATCGTGCGCCTCTTCGACTACGGCCAGACCAAGGACACGCTCTATCTCGCCCTCGAGTACGTCGATGGACCGAGCGTAGCGCGGTATCTTCGAAAAGCCGCCCGCGACAAACTCGCGCCGAAGCCGAGCGCCGCCGTGTCCATCATCGTCCAGCTCCTCGCGGGGCTCGGGTACGTGCACGCGGCCGTGAATCGCGATGGCGATCCGCTCAACATCGTGCACCGTGATGTCTCCCCCGGCAATCTGCTCTTGTCGCAGCTCGGTCAGGCGAAGCTCGGCGATTTCGGCATCGTGCGCTCGGAGTTTCTCGCGCGCCGCACGCAGCCGGGCGAGCTCAAGGGCAAAATGGGCTACATGTCGCCGGAGCAGGCGGAGGGCTTCAAGGTCGATCGCCGGAGCGACCTCTTCTCGGCGGGCATCATTTTGGCGGAGCTGCTCACTTTGCGTCCGCTTTTTCTCGGAAAGTCAGAGTTTGACACGCTGACGCGCACCGTGCGCTCCGATCTCAGCACCTGGCATCGTTTCAACCATTCGGTGCCGCCGCCGCTGCGAGAGGTGACGGAGAAGGCTCTGCGCCGTGACGTGAATGAGCGCTATCAAAGCGCTGACGAAATGATGCGCGCGCTGCGAGAAGCGGCGGAAGAGTCGGGCGTGCCCATTGGGCGTGACGAGGTCGCCAAAGAACTCGGACGCACCGGGCTCCTCGCGCACCCGGAGCTCGGCTCCGGCGAGCGGCCCCGCGTGGTGCTCGGACCGAGCGTCGCGCCCAGGTCGCGGTCTTCCGCTCCCCCTTCTGAGCGAGACCAGAGGTGGGTCCCGCCGGAGAGTTTCCGCCGCGGTCGCTCCGTTTGGCGGGCGGAATATCATGAGGCGAGCCTCCCGTTGCACCTCTTCTCTGCGCTCTCTCGGGTCACAAATGGCGGCGTCGAGCTCAAGCAAGACGACCGGTCGCTGTACCTCGAGATCCACGAGGGGCGTATCATCGCCGCCCACGATTCGTCGTCTCCTTATCAGCTCGGACGCCTTCTGATCGAAGAGAACGTGATGAGTAAGGGAGAGCTCGACACCGTGCTGATGGCGAGCCGGACCACGGGCCAGCGCCTCGGTCAGTCTCTCGCGAGCGCGGATCGGCTCAGGGAAGGAGTGCTGGGGCGCGTTCTTTCACGGCAATTTCGGCTGCGCTTGTCCGCTTGGATGAAGACGATGGACGGGCGCATCTCGGCGCTCTCCCACGACGGGCACGCTCGAGATATCTCCCTCGATCCGCCGGAATCGATCGCGCAAGTTGTCGAAGCGCTCCGCGAAATTTGGTCGACGGAGAACATGGAGGCACGGCTCCAGCCGGTGCTCGAGTCGATTTGTCTGCCCGCAGGCAGCGTGGAAAACGCCGAAGCCTACGGGTTTTCGCCGGGGGAATGGCGAGCGCTGCGCACTGTTCTTCCGGACGGCGCGCTCGAGGGAAAGAGCATCGGCCGCGCTCTATCGATCATCGTCGAGGAGCGCCTCGCGCGAAAGCGCGAGGCGCAATTTGCGATTTTGATTGGTCTTTCTGCCGGGCTCATCCAGGCGCCCGGCTTCGCCGAGCGCTGAGCGCGCGTTGAGCTTGGTGGGGCGAAGGTGTGCTCAGTGAGGGAGAGCCGAGCGCGCGGGGTGCGCGCGTTGAGCTTGGTGGGGCGAAGGTGGGTCACGTTTGCGGGAAGCAGCGCGCGCGGAGCGCTCCCTGTGCGAGCGGCTGAGCAGGTGAGGGAGGACGAAGGCTCGGTTGAGCCCAGGCGGAGGTGATGGGCCGGGGCCAAAAAAAGGGGTTATGTGAAGCGGGCCTGCTCGAGGAGGTCTTCGACCTGGACCGGTTTGGTCATGGTGCGGCAGCCGGCTTCCTGGAAATAGGCTCGATCGCGCTCGGTGAGAGGGGCGCCGCTCACGAACACGAAACGCTGGGCGATGGCGGGGAGGCTCGCCTGGATCCTTTGGTGCAAGGTGCGCCCGCTGCTGCCCGGCAGCCACAGATCGCACACCACGAGATCAGGAACGAAGCTCCCTTCCAGGAGCAAGAGCTCCGCTTCGCCAGCGGTTCCTGAAACGCGCACCTCATGGGGCGTGAGGGCACGGCGCAGCGCGCGCGCGAACATCGGGTCGTCATCGACGATCAGGATGCGCCGGACCTTCTGTTCGACCTTCGGCGCGGCGGGCTCTTCGCTCTTGGTGGTGTGGAGCGTGAGCTCGACGCTGCCGGGCTTCAGCTCGAGGAAGGCGCCGACTTTCTGGGCCAGGGCCTCGGTCGACTCGTCGAGCTGCGGCGGGCGGGTGGCGACGTCGCCGCTTTGGGTGCGGCAGCGGAGCGAAATGCGCCGGGTTCCTTCGCCCCCGCCTACATTGACCTCGATCACCGGCAGTCTGCCGAGCACGTGTTCGCCGCGACCGAGGGAGAAAAGTGAGCTGAGCATGAGGTGCAAGAGCTCTTGGCGGTTGCCGGCGACGCGCCCATCGGGGCCGAAGGACTCCTCGACGGTGAAGCCCCGCTGCTCGAGCTCGGGGCGCGCGATGGCGACCGCTTCGTGGACCAAGCGGTTCAGCTCAATTTCGCCCTTTTCGCTGGTGGGCTCGGTGACGTCGAGCAGACGCGTGAGCTCCTTGCGCACGACGGTGGCCGCGACGGTCATGTCGTCGAGGGTTTGTTGGAGATCGCGGAGCGCGTCGACGGCGAGCGAGTCGTTCGGATCGAGCAGGAGCGCGAGTTCACTTGCCTGGCGGCGGAGCTCGTCGAGCTGAATGACGAGCGAAGAAGACGGCGTGCGGAGCGCGTGGAGGGAGGAATCGAGCAGGAGCCCGAGGGACGCTAGCCGATTCATCTCGCCGAGGGCGAGCAGGCCCCCTTCAGCGGTCTCGGGGCGGTGATCGCGCTCGAAAGCGAGGCTGACCGCCGAGGCGATCGTCTCGACCAGGGCGCTTGCCTCCGCCGTGGGTTCGAAGCGTTCGTCGAGCCAGAGGCAAATGGAGCCGATGAAGCGAGAGCCAGCGAGGAGAGGGAGGACGAGCGCGCCAACGTTCCCGGTCCGGTAGAGTTCGGCGCCGGTCTCTGGCTGACGGAAGGGGCCACGGCGGACGTCAGGGACGTAGGTCACCTCTGCCTGGTCCTCGACGAGGGTGGTGAGCTCAAAGGAGGGATCGCGACAGGGCGCCGCTTGGGTCTCGAGGGCGAAGCCTGCCTCGGTCACCACCTGGCCGTCGACGATGGCTGCGCCGGCGCGGGCCGGCAGGACATCCAAGAGAACGTCGAGCACTTCCCCGAGAATTTGGCGCGCAGAGCGCTGGGTCAGAGCCTGCACGAGCTGAGCGACGCGCTCGAGGGGGGAAGGCGGCAGAGGTTGGGTGTTCACGACGTTGGAGCTCGGACTCAAGAGAAGCTTCAACGAGCCTCCCCTCGTCAACTTTTAGGGGGCCTGACCCTCTGGCTCAAGCTCCAGGGGCTCAGTTTTCCTGCTTGCCCTGGCCCTTGGGGCCTGTTAACGCCGCGCCCATGGCGATTTCGGTCGATGAGGTCCGGACGGTGGCGCGGCTCGCGCGGCTCGCTCTGGACGAGGCTCGTGTTGAAGAGCTGGCGCATGAACTTGGGAAGATTCTCGGTTATGTCGATCAACTCAATGAGCTCGACACGAGCAACGTCGAACCGACGCTCCAGGTCGGCACCCTGAGCGCCCCGCTCCGCGAGGATGTGGTCCGGCCGGGGCTGGAGGCCGTTGCGGCTTATCGAGAGGCGCCGCGGACGAGTCCGGATGGCTTCTTGGTGCCGGGCTTCGTGGATGAGTCCTCCGGGAAAAAGGGGGGCGCTTGAAAACTGCTATTGAGCTCAGAGAAGCCTGCGCCCGGGGCGAGCGCACAGTTATCGATACGGTGACCGAGGCCCTTCAAGCGGCCGAGGCTCGAAAGGGCGAAAACGCCCTCTCCTACATCGCGGCGGAGGAAGCGACTTTGCGGGCCCGCGCCCTCGACGCTTTGCCCACCTCTGAGCGAAAAGGGCGCCTTTTTGGGGTTCCGATCGCTGTCAAAGACGCTATCTGTACGAGTGGGCTCCCGACGACGTCGGCCAGCAAGATGCTCGTGCGCATGACGAGCGAAGGGCCGCGTCCTTACCGCCCCCCTTACGACGCAACCGTGACCGAGCGGCTCCTCGCCGAAGGCGCAGTGATCGTCGGCAAGGCGAACATGGACGAGTTCGCGATGGGCTCGTCGAACGAGACGAGCGCCTACGGACCGGTCAAAAATCCTGTCGATCCGACCCGGGTTCCCGGCGGTTCGAGCGGCGGCAGCGCGGCGGCCGTCGCGGGCGGCATTGTCCCAGTGGCTCTCGGAAGTGATACGGGTGGCTCGATTCGCCAGCCTGCCGCCTTTACGGGCATCGTCGGGGTGAAGCCGACCTTTGGGCGCGTGTCCCGTTATGGCCTGATCGCCTTCGCCTCGAGCCTGGACCAAATCGGTCCCATGACCCCCGACGTGCAGAGCGCGGCGCGAGTGCTCGAGATCATCGCGGGTCCGGATGGCCGAGACAGCACCGTCAACGGCGCTTCTGTGCCCGGTTACGAGGCGGCCTGCCTTTTGGGGCGGAAAGAGGGGCTCAAGGGCGTGCGCATCGGTGTGCCCGAGGAGTACTTCAGCGAGGGCCTCGATCCGCGCGTCCGGGAGCGCATCGAGCTCATCCTCGAGAGCGCAAAGAAAAAGGGCGCGGAGCTCCGGCCGCTCCGCCTGCCGCACACGCACTACGGCGTCGCCACCTATTACGTGCTCGCGACCGCGGAAGCCTCGAGCAACCTGGCTCGTTTCGACGGAGTTCGTTTCGGTCGTCGCGTCGAGCAGAGCGGCACCTCACTCACAGATCTCTACGCCCAGAGCCGCGGCACCGGCTTTGGTCCTGAGGTGCAGCGGCGCATCTTGCTCGGAACCTACGTCCTCAGCGCTGGCTTCTACGACGCCTACTACGGCAAGGCGCAGCGCGTTCGCACGCTCATTCGGCGCGACTTCGACCAGGCATTTGCCGAGGTCGATTGTCTCCTCACGCCGACGAGCCCGACGCCCGCATTCAAGCTCGGCGAGCGCAACCAAGACCCGCTCTCGATGTACATGGCCGACGTCTACACGCTTCCGGCGAGCCTCGCAGGCATTCCTGCCCTCAGCCTGCCGATCGGGCGCATCGAAGAGGGAGGCAGTCTACTTCCGGTCGGGCTCCAGGTCCTCAGCCCATTTTTGGCCGAAGAATCCATGTTCCGTATCTCCTCGGCCCTCGAGGAGCTCGTCCGGGAACTCGGCCTTTGAACCTCATCATCCGGGCGGCAACGAGCGCTGATCACCCGGCGCTCGTCGAGTTCTTCGAGACAGCGGGCTCGTCCTGCTTTTGCCACTATCATGAGTTTGAAGGGGACGCGCGCGCCTTTCAGTACTCGCTCGCGACGAACTCCGTCTCCCACAAGGAGGCTCTCCGAGAAAAGCTCGAGTCGGGCCGCTTCGAGGCCCTCGTCGCCTGGCAGGGCGAGCGCATCGTAGGCTTTTTGCGTTTTGGCCCTCCCGAGCGGAACAAGCAGATGACCCAGCGCATCTACCGCGATCTGCCTTGTTTCTCAGGACCGCCTCGGGCAAGAGCGAGCATCTTTTGCATGCTCGTGCTTCCTGAGCTTCGGCGACGGGGGGTAGCGCGGGCACTCGTGGAAGCCCTCGAGAAGGGGGCTCAGGCGCTCGGCTACGAGGAGATTGAAGCTCTGCCGCGGGGTACGACCGGCGGCATGGACGAAGAATATTGGACGGGACCCCTCGGGCTTTTCGAGAAGCAGGGTTACGCCGTCGTGCACGACTTCGGCCCCTATCCGGTGGTGCGACGGGCTGTGACAAGCGACGACTCCTGAGCGCAATGGGCGCAGGCGCTTTGCGGCGGACGAACTTGAAGTTTGACTACGTGTGGCAGCGTCCGCATTTCTTGGGGCACGGAGCGTGTTGGGGCCGGTCGCTCTTGGCTCTGACGGTTGTCCTGTCTCACTGCCGACAAGGCTGAGGGAACGCGTCACCCGGGAGTCCGGCGGAAAAATGCGCCTTTCACCGTAGGTGCGGCTCCCGGTCACAGAAGATCCTTCTACCGAGCGCGGCAGATTCCGGCCGGAGGCTGCGTAGAGCTCTTCTGGGGAGCGCGCGCTCGATCTGTTACGCAACGGAGCGATCTTCAGGCCGAGGATCGGCGCGCGTCCACTCGGGGGAACCCGACTTGACGACAGGGGCAGCTCTAGCAAGGGTGAACGAACAAGAGGGTGACGTGGGCGACGCGAGGAAACAGGAGCTGACTCCCGGACAGACCGTTCCGGGGACGCCCTATCAGGTCATCGGCCTGCTCGGTCAGGGGGGCATGGGCCGGGTGTACGAAGTCGTGCACCGCGTGCTCGGCCGCCATTTCGTCTTGAAGGTGCTCCATGGGCAGCTCGCTCAGAGGGCGGATCTCGTCGAGCGGATGGCGAACGAGTGGCGCACCTTGGGTGCCTTGAACCATCGCAACATCGTCGCGGTCACTGACGCCGGTTACACCTCCGATCGGATCCCTTATTACGTCATGGAGAAGCTCGAGGGGGAGACCCTCGCAGACTTGCTCCGGCGGGAAGGGACTTTGCCGGTTCGGCGCGCTGCCCATTACATCGCGGGCGTGCTCGATGGACTCGCGGCCGCCCATGCGCTCGGCGCGATCCACCGCGACATCAAACCCCAAAATATCTTCATCTCGGGCGGCGACGCGAAGGTCCTCGACTTTGGCGTCGCGAAGCTGACGGAAGGGAGCCGCGTCGTCACCGCCGCCGGTCTGACCGTGGGGACTCCGCGCTACATGTCCCCCGAGCAGGCCGCGGGGCAGCCGATCGATGGCCGCTCCGACATCTACGCAACCGGCCTCGTCTTCTACGAGCTGCTCACCGGACGGAGCCCTTTCTCGCACGTGAAAGAGCCCCATGAGCTCGTTCTCGCGCACATCTCGGAAGAGCCTGCTCGCGTGGATTGGATCGTGCGGAGCCTCCCAGAGCACGTCGGCGATCTGTTGCATCGCTGGCTCGCGAAGGTCCCCGACGCGCGCCCGCCGACGGCCGC